>JBEKZZ010000073.1:0-19380 GCA_049509335.1 Bradyrhizobium sp.
GTGAAACCAGGCCGCGCTTAGGATTTTGCCAACGGACCAATGCCTCGAACCCAATCACTTCGCCATCGATCTTCGCCAGCGGCTGATAGTGAAGACGGAGCTCGCTTTGCTCCACGGCGGAGCTGAGATCTTGCTGAATAGCGCGCCGCTCGCGCAGCCTGTTGTCCATTTCGATTTCGAAGAATCGCGTCTTACCGCGGCCAGCGGCTTTGGCGCGGTAGAGTGCGGCATCGGCATTGTTGAGTAGCGTGGTTGCGTCGGTTCCGTCGGCTGGAAAGATTGCGACGCCAATGCTAAGACCGACGCGCAGATGCTGGCCATTTAGATCCAAATCAGTTGCGACGGCTGCGTGAAGACGCCCGGCGAGCATTTCGGCGAGCGCTGGTTGATCACCGATCGGCGTAATGAGGGTAAATTCGTCGCCCCCAAGCCGTGCGAAGTAGGCATCGCCGGCTAGAGCACGTAGTTGCTGCGCAAGCTCCCGAAGCAAATCGTCGCCGACCGCATGGCCAAATGTATCGTTGACCTCCTTGAAGCGGTCGAGGTCGATGCTCAGGACGGCGAACGACACGTTACTCGCGGCGGCGGCATCGATTGAGCGGGTGAGATGCTCGACGAAGGCGACGCGATTGGGCAAGTCCGTCAAGGCATCATGATGGGCCATATGCTCGATACGGGCCTCTGCCTGCTTCCGCTCGGTAATATCCTCCGACAGGCTAAGAAGGTAACGCTGTTCGCCCGTCTCGTCCGGTATCGAGAGATTCTTGGTTGTCAGGATACGGGGGCCGTTGTGGGGGGTCCAAACCGTATGCTCGGCGATGGTTTGCAGGTCTTGTGTAAGTAAGGCCTCGTCAGCGAGCGGAAACAAGTTTTTAGCGGTTTCCTTTTCGGATGGATCCTGCGCGCGTCTGCCGATCAAGTCGCCACGCGCTATCCCGAAAATAGCTTCGGCGGTCCGGTTAATGAGGACATAGCACCGATCTCGCGCATCCCTGACCGCAACCGAGAGGGGCATGTTCTCGATGATGGTATCGAGAAATTTCTGGGTGCGGCCGAGCTTTGCAGCGGACACATCGAGAGCTTCCAGCTGCCGAAAATGAACCATAGAGATCGTCAGGCCTGCAAGTGCTAGAGCGAGGAAGAGACCCAGTCCGATACCAGTGCTTTGCCACGTTATGGTGCGCAGAAAAAGCGACATTGGGACGTCAATCACGAAGGCACCGATAACGTCGTTGAGATGCCACTGCGGTTTATCGGGCTGGAGAGTGTTGTGACAGCTAACGCAACTCTGTTCTTGCGCTACAGTTGGATAGACGGTGCGGAACATCAACTCGCCATTGACATTCAGCAGCTCTGATATGGGCTTTGGGTTTGGCATCGCCGCAAAGGCCTCAACGGTTTCGGCCATTTTTGCATCTGTCGGAGGCGTCAAGATCTCTCGCCCAGGGCGACCGACCGAGGCCAGGCGAAACTCGGAATTGTCGCCGTTCTGCTTATTGAAAGCTTCAATCGCGTGGGCCCGGAACGAGGCTGGAACCGGCGCATCCTTTCCGAACTGCGATCGGATTGCCGAATAGTTGGTAACAAACGCGTCCACCAATTGCAGCGCGATGATCTTTTCGTTGCTCTTATGCTCCTTGAACCAGTTCAGGCTGAAAAAATAGAAGCCGTAGCCAACCGTCACAGACAGTGCTGCGCAGAGACCTAAATGCAGGAGAAAGCCGCGACCGGATCGCGATCCCATGAAGCGCCAAAGCCGCGGAAGCTCTTTCATCACTCGCCCCTCGATTGAGGGCGGATGATCCGATAAATGGTTTAACGAGAAGTTTCCTCCCAGTTGCAGGAGGACAGAAATACCAGCATGCCGATAATATCGAAGACGGTGAGGGTGTCAAACTCCATCTACCTAAGACTGGTTTCATGAGGCCGGCAAGTCCCTAGGCGGCCCGGCCAGTCGCAGCCAGTCGGTGTTGCAACCAAGTTGAGATGTCGCTGGCTCCGCAAAGTTAAAATGTCAGTCGACGGCTTCGCTGGGAGTGTGAGCCGGCGCCGCGGAGACCACCATATCGCAGCGGCGCCGGCCTCGGCGGTAGGCTTTTGGACGGGATTTGGCGGCTTAAGTGATTTGCACGGCACGGTTCTTTAGAATGCCCGGCTGCTGGCTCGATCGTCGCGGTCCATCCGGAACTCGGTTGAAACGGGGCTGGCGGTCTTGCTGTTCCTTGATCCAGGCCAGGATCTCGCCCAAGCGCTTGTTCTCGACAATGGCGGCATGACTGACGCGCTGCAGCTTGTCGAAGGCCGAGTAAGGCAACGACCTGCCTTTCCAGCGAACCTCCAGTCCGTCCATCCGGAAAGTCGTAGATCTCGACCATTTTGCCGCGAAGGCGAACTGCCAAGCCTTCCGGCTTAAGCGTCAGCTTCATGCGACTGTAGTTTACCACCAGTTGGTTCGACACCTGACGCTGCTCACGCCAACACAGAATCTGATCAAGATCCTGCCGGGGATCGACCGAACGATGAAAGTCCTGATCGCGGGCTGCGGGCTTGGCAAAGCGACCGTTGTAGTTAGCGACGAAGCTGGGCAGGAACGCGTTTGCCGCCTCGATCGTGCTGATGCCGGCAAGCCTCAGTTCCTTCACCAGGTGATCCTGCAGACGATCAACGCTCCTTGGCATGAGACGCCGCCACTTCCGCCAAATCAGGTAGATGACCCTGCCGGCGTGTCGTGATCTGGACCCGAGCGAGGCTGAGTTCGAGAGCGGATGAGGCCCGAGGGATTGCGAACCTTGCGAGCAGAACTGCTCAGCCGGATCGATCGATTTGGCGCTGACTGTAGAAGCAGAAAGAATGCCCTGTAAGCATTATATGTAGCTGCGGGTCGGCTAATTTCCGAGCCCCGCATGACAATGTCTCCGGCGGTCGTGCGCACGTGCCATTTCCACGCTCGGCCACGTTTCTCCAGTACTACTTCAAAAATTGGAAATTTATCAGGCATTGCCATGAGCACTAACGCCGCCGTTATTCGTGCTGGTGACGCCGCCGCCGTTAATTATGATGCCGGCGCCATTGAAAGTCAGGAACGTGTTTTTGGTAAAGGAGGCGCAACGCCCCAATGACTCGCAACCGCACCTATCGACCTGTTTGTTCATATCCCCCACGCTCGCGCTCCACGCCTTCCACACTTCACTCCCTAGGCTTCGCGTGGCAGCTAACGGCTGGAACAATTTGCGTGTATCTCGTTTTTTTACAACATGTGGTCAGCGGGCCACAATTCGGGGTCCCATCGCAGCACATCCGTCGAGACGGCGCTTCGTTCGCGCCTTTTCATCGTGGACATCCTTCCCGGCAACGACGTGTGTACTCACCACTGATACCGGGGCACGCCCTTGCCGGCGTAGGAGTTAGTGACACCGGAAAACTCGCCTTCAAAGGTCGCGCCGCCGACCAGCCGCACTGCCTTGTCCACTCACCTTCTCCGCTCGGCGCGGTGGACACTTGACTGACCATATGGCGACGCACCGGCCCTTCGTACGCTTGCACTCCTATGCTGCGAAGCTAGGCACGATCCCGCCGCTATCGGGCAATGCGAACGCAGGTATTCGATGCGCTATCCTAATTTCCACCGAATTTTCAGTTGAACCTTTCGGAGGCGCCGAACGTGCATCGTATAACAAATACAACTAATTAGCTCTTTCTTAACAGAGCCAGCACAGGATCGGTGACCTTTGAGATAGATCATTGGAAGTTTGAAATTGACCGGCTACAATTTTTTCCGATTGGCCATCAAAGATGCTCGTTTGTTACTTAACCGATGAGCCTGGGAAGATTCCCGCCATCCGCGCGGCGCTGGAGCCGCGTTACCAGGTTGTCGCCCGCGTCCTGGGCCAGGAGCCCGTCTTCGCGCCGAGCGGCGTACTGATGGTTGACGCTGATCTGCGTCAGGCTGCTCGCGTGGAGGAGATCAAGCGCGTATTGCATGGACTGGATACGGTCAACGAAAAGCTGTTCGTCGTTCACCGGCACTTGCATCATCTGATCGCCCAAGCTTATGCGCTAGGAGCCACCTCGGTGGCCCACAGCTCCAAGGAAGCGGTTTCCCGACTGGCGCGGGTCGAGGCCACGGTGCGCGCCTCGCAGGCAGGTGTCGAATGCGCTCCCGATCGCATCGCCGATAGTTCCAATGGCGCAAAGCGGCCGTTCCCGAAATGAAGGCCATGTAATGTCCGCGTGCGGAAGGACCAACCAAAGAATTTTAGGACGAAGGTGCTATTTGCCATCTTCAAGCGCTGCACGAAGTCGGCGGAGGTCAGACGGGGCCGTCAGACCAACGCGACTATGGACCTGCCGGTCAAGACATAGACCGCCCCGAAGGGATAGGAGACCCGTTCGGATCGAGCCCAAGGGCCGGGAGTGCTTTTCCCTCAACCCCGCGCGCGTGCTAATACTAAGCTTTCCTTTCTTGGAGTTCTCCTCTGCCACGCTCGATCGTCGCATGGTTTGCTGTCTGTTGGGGCCTATTCTTGGTGGCCGCCTTGGTCGTAGGCGCGATGCTGATCGCGCTTTACAAGGAGACCACTAGCCAAAGAACTGAACGAGCCACTGCAAGTATTGCGCGTGCCTGCGAAGCGATCTTGCGAGAAATACGAGCGCCTCCAGTTGAAGGAAGTACCGTAGCGGCTGTACCGGACTACTTCACTTACGTGGCGCGGGCGCTTGAATCGTTTCCGGGCGTGGAGGGTGGTGTCTGGAATGCGTCCACGGGTTCGCTTGCTTATGCGTATCCAACGTACGAGGGTAGTGGCCAGAAGACCGACCTCCCGCAGGCGGAAGAACCTACCATACGCCAGGTCATAGAGACCGCCATTGACGCTCACCGGCCGGTCGAGTGGAGACGCGATGCACGTTCGCAGATACTGCTAATCCAGGCTTGCCCGCTTGGAGAGCCGAATGCGGGAGTTGCAGCCTGGGCCATGACCCGTGTGGTAACCGTCGGCGGTCGCCCCTTCCTGCTGGCAACGACTGGACTCGCGTTTCTCCTGGTCGTGCTGCTGTCCTCCGCGGCACTGTTGGCTCGGGTTCTTTGGCGCTGGTCGCTGCGGCTTCGTGCCGTGGAATTGGCGCTGGCGACCGGCGCGGAAGACCTGCCGGTGCTATCCCTGACAGGGCAACGCGATCTGGATCGTATCGTCAAGGCCATCAATGGCGCCGGGGCCAAGGCGCTGGAGTCCCGACGTAAAACGGAGAACCTTCAGAAGCGTGTCGCGGAAGGCGAGCGCCTGGCAGCCTTGGGACGGGTGGCTGCCGGCGTTGCGCACGAGATACGGAACCCGATCGCCGCGATGCGGTTAAAGGCTGAGAACGCCCTCGCCAACGAGGCTGATCGAGGCAGATCTACTGACGCCCTGCAGGTCGTGGTCGAGCAGGTAGGTCGAATGGATCAGTTGTTACAAAACCTGCTTCGCTCGGTGCAGCGCTCCGAAATCAGGCGTCAACCCGTTATGGACATTCGCCAGTTTCTTGCCGCCCACGCCTCCCTGTTTCGGGAGCAGGCTGGGCGACGGCCGATTGCCGTGGATGTGCCAAACCTTGTTCCGCCGGCCGAATTTGACATAGCGGCGGTCGGGGGCGCGCTCGACAATCTGATCCTCAATGCGATCCAAAATTCGCCGGACGGCGCACCGATCGTGCTGCGTGCGGAAACCAAAGAGAACCGTCTTCGATTGTCGGTGTCAGATGCCGGTTACGGCGTCCCTGAGAGTATTCGAGAGCATTTGTTCGAACCTTTCGCAACCGGCCGCCCCGACGGAACTGGACTGGGGCTAGCAATCGTTCGTGAGGTTGTGGACGCGCACGGCGGAAGTGCACGCATTGAGCACCGCGAAGATGGCACCACATTTACCCTGGAGATTCCGATCGGGCCGTCCCCATGACCGTCATATTGATCGTCGACGACGAAAAGAGCCTGCGTGACGGACTTTCCGAGGCTATTCGTGATCTTGGGTATCAGGCGCTAGTGGCTGCGTCCGGACGTGAAGCGCTGACCGCTGCGGCGACGAACAAGCCCGACGCCGTGCTGCTGGATTTACGAATGCCGGATATGGACGGTCTGCAGGTCTTGACTCGGTTGCGCGCTGTCGCCAATGGGGCCAACCTCCCCGTTGCCATTGTCACCGCCTATGCAACGGCGGCGAATACCATCGAAGCGATGCGACTCGGCGCCTTCGACCACCTGACAAAGCCCATTGGCCGGGAAGATCTGGCGTCGTTGCTAACGCGAATGGTCAGATCATCCGGTGTCAAAGCCCCGGCTGCGGATCCGCCCGATACGGAAGACAACCTGATCGGTTCTAGTCCGGGCATGCGCGAGGTGCAGAAGACAATCGGTCTGGTCGCCGACAGCGACGCCACGATACTGATTACCGGCGAAACCGGCACAGGTAAGGAAGTCGTTGCGCGAACTATCCATCGTGTTGGAGCGCGTAGCAAAGGTCCGTTGATGGCGCTCAATTGTGCCGCGATACCGCCGGAATTGCTCGAAAGCGAGCTCTTCGGTCACGTCAAGGGCGCCTTCACCGGCGCGTTTCTGGAGCGCCAGGGGGCCTTCCGCGAAGCCAATGGCGGAACGCTCTTTCTCGACGAGATCGGCGACATGGATATGGCGATGCAGGCCAAAATCCTGCGCGCCATCCAAGAGCGCGTGGTTACCCCTGTCGGTGGTAAACCGCAGAAGGTCGACGTCCGGATCGTAGCGGCCACCCATCGCGATCTGGAGCAGTGGGTAAAACGGGGCCGCTTCAGGGAAGATCTGTACTATCGCCTCAATGTAGTGCCGATCGAACTGCAGCCGCTTCGCAGGCGCACTTCCGACATCCCACCGCTCGCCGAGCACTTTCTGGCTCTCGCATCGTCGCCGAAGAAACAACTAGCTGAGGAGGCCATCCAGCGACTCGTCGCTCATGCGTGGCCGGGCAATGTACGTGAGCTCAGAAACGCAATGGAACGTGTCGTCGTGTTGTGCCGCAGCGATATCGTGGTAGCGAGCGATCTCGATTTCCTATCGTCTTCGCCCCCGTCGAATGCAGAAGGGGAGAACCGCGAGGATGGTCATCTTTCGTCCGCGCTCGAAAGGCTGGAACGCCGGTTGATCGCGGAGGCGCTGACGGAATCGAAGGGCAACCGCGCCGAAGCAGCGCGCCGGCTCGGTATCCACAGGCAACTTCTGCATACCAAGGCGGAGAAGTATGGGTTGGGAAAACGCAACGGTCCGTCTTGATCCAACCACCCGTCCGCTTTCACGACACCCTGCGTCTTGAAAGACGACGGATTCGAACGACGTCATTTCAGTAACGTAATTTATGTCAACTATTTAGCTGTTGGCATGCGCCTTGCGATGCGGCTGTCAGGACGCTCTGACAGTCGAGCGCGCAAGGAGTCTTGCAATGCATTGGATCGATCCCGACTATCTGCCCGAAATCACCGGCACTGTGGACCAGTTTCTCGTCAACAAGCATGGCGAGGCCGACGGATTTCTGCTGACCGACGGCGAGGAGGTGCATGTGGGGCCGCACCTGTCGGCGCGCCTGCTGCGCGACTTGCGTCCCGGCAGTGAGGTTAGGGTGCGTGGAGTCAGGCCGCGCGGTGTCCAGATGGTCGCCGCCGTTGCGATCGACACGCTAAAGGGCCGCATTCTCGACGATGGTCCCGACGCGCGCGAGGAAGATGCATTGCTCGAGAAGGGCAAACACGGCCCGATGACCGCGCAAGGTGTCGTCAAGCGGTCGATCCACGGACCGAAGGGCGAGACGAGGGGAGCCGTGCTCGAGGACGGCCGTATTATCCGTCTGCCGCCGCATGAGGCCGAGCGATTTTCCGAGCTGCTGGTGCGGGGCGCAAAGATTGTCGTGGCGGGCGACGGTGCGACGACCTCCTTCGGAACGGTCGTCGAAGCCCGCAAGATTGGCGCTTCAACCGACGCGATGAAGGCGGTCGGCCCGAAGAAGCCCAGCGAGAAACACGCCCGTGCCGACTGACGATCGTCGTGCGGCGACGGAGTTCCGTCGCCGCCAGGCGATTTGTGACCGAGCAGACCTGAGATTGATACGATGAGTGACACGACCGAGAAACCGTTACGTTTCGTCCAGATCGGAGACCTGCATATCACTGATGCGGGTTTGCAGAACCATGTCGATTTGTCTCGCATCGTCGAAGAGGTGAACGGCAACACCGGCGGAAGGATCGACTTTGTCTATCTGCCCGGGGATAACGCCGACGACGGCACGCTGGAGCAATACCGCATCGTCCACGACGAGTTGTCGCGCCTGATCGCGCCGTGGCACGCGATTCCGGGAGACCATGATTTCAAGCCACGATCGCTCGACAATTTTTATCACGGTCTTCAGATGCGGAGTCTGCCTTACGTCGCCGAGGTATCCGGTTGTCGCTGCATCTTCCTCGATGTCGTGTCGCGCGGCACCGGTGGTCCGGATTTCCGGCTCGGCGCCGCGCACTTGGTTTGGCTGCGCGCTCAGCTTGATGATGCGCAGCGCGACGGAAAGGCGGCCGTGGTGTTCATGCATGCCTATCCCGCCGACCTCGCCGAGGACGCTGCCGAAATCGCGGTCATGCTCGACGAAAGCCCTACCGCGCTGGTGAGCATGGGCCACACCCACTACAACGAAATCAGCAACGACGGCCGCACCGTCTATGCCGCCACGCGTTCGACGGGTCAGATCGAGGAAGGCGATGTCGGCTTTGCTTTCGCGGCTATTGACCGGGGCGCCGTAAGCTGGCGGTTCAAGACACTCGATTCCCCGTGGCCGTTTGTCATGATCACGTCGCCAGCCGACCGACGGCTCGCGATAGGCCCGGATATGGGTTTGGGCAGCAGCCGGCAGGTGAGAGCTTCGGCCTGGGGCGCCGTTCCGATCGCCCAAGCCGAATTTAGGTTCGACGATCAGCCGTGGCAGCCGATGTATGGCGGCGACGGCGGCGTGTTTGGTGGCGAGCTCACGACCCCGGAAGGACCGTCCCGGCTGAGCGTTCGCGTGACCGATCAGCAGCGAAATCAGGACACCGACACCATCGAAGTCGCGCCCTATCGCGCGCGAGAAAACAAACCGACGGGCAGTGACGCCGGCAGCATCGGCGCGTGGCCGGAAAGGCATCTGCTGGCAACCCAGCTCGGGCCAAACCGAAATGGAAAGAAATGGTGACCCAACTCGTGCGGCAGCCTTGGACTTTTTGGACGAGGGAATAGCGAGATGCAGAATATCAGTCCGGCGTGGCTCTATCCAATTGTCCTGATTGCAGGTGCGCTTCAGGCGTGGGGGCCGCCAATGAACCACACGTTGCGCGTCTCGCTGCAAAATCCCTGGCTCGCGAGCCTCGTCTCGTTTCTGCCAATCGTTGCTCTTCTGGCTTGTATCTTGATGTGCATTCCGCATCCGTTGCCTAGCGAGAAAGGCCTTGCCGAGATGCCGTGGTGGGCGCCGCTAGGCGGCGTCATCGGTGCCTTCGCGGTCATCGCCGGGTTGCTATTCGTTGGCGAAGTCGGAGCCGGTGCGTTCGCAGGACTGACCATCACGGCGAACATACTGATGTCGCTGGCGATCGATCGGTTCGGAATGTTCGGCATGCAAGTCCATGAACTCACCACCGGCCGTATCGCTGGGGCGGCTCTCATGGTCGCCGGCATCACCCTGATATCGAAATTCTAGGCTTCGCGAGCAAGACGTCGGCGGACGATTGCCGCCCTAAGAAACGACCGGAGCGCAACGTGACACAAGCCTCAAACGAGCCGGCACCGAAACGCCTTTGGCCGCTTCTGTCGCTGAACTTTTTCATGGCCGACATGCAGGCGGGCATCGGTCCTTTTCTTGGCGTCTTTCTGCTGGCGTATGGTTGGCAGAGCGGGCTGATCGGAACGGTGATGACGATCGGCGGCGTGGCCGGCATGCTAATGACCACGCCTGCGGGCGCTTTGGTAGATGCGACCAGACGTAAGAAGCTCTGCGTGATCATCCCCGGTGTCTGCACAGTGACCGCGTCGGGTCTGATCCTGATTTCGCAGAACTTCTGGCTGGTGACGATGTCGCAGGTCGCGACGGCGATCGCCGGGGCAGCGATCGGTCCGGCCGTGTCGGGCATCACGCTCGGGATGGTGCGTCAGGCCGGCTTCAACCGCCAGGTCGGACACAATCAGGCGCTTAATCATGCGGGCAACATGGTAGGTGCGGGTTTGTCGGGTCTGCTCGGATGGCAGTTCGGCTTTACCGCCGTACTCTGTCTCGCCGCTCTGTTCGGCGTCCTCTCCATTGCATCCGTTCTGATGATTCCAGGAGCAGCGATCGATGACGATGAAGCCCGCGGGCTAAAGAAGACCGGTGACAAGACCGGCAAGGTCGGCGGCATAGCTGTGCTCCTGGAGTGCAAGCCGCTGTTGATCCTCGCCGCGGCACTGGCCTGCTTCCATCTTGGCAACGGCGCGATGCTGCCGTTGTACGGGCTTGCCGTCGTTGCGAACAAGCAGAGCGACCCCGCCAGTTTCGTCGCCACGACCATCGTCGTGGCGCAGGGCACGATGATCGTCGCTTCCCTGATCGCCATGCGGCTCGCGGAGAAAGAAGGGTCCTGGCTGGTGCTGCTGATTGCGTTCATCGCGCTGCCGATCCGTGGGGTTATCGCCGCCCACGTCATGAACGAATGGGGCGTATACCCCGTGCAGATCCTCGACGGCATCGGCGCCGGACTTCAGAGTGTGGCGGTACCGGGGCTCGTCGCGCGAATTCTGAGCGGCACCGGGCGCGTCAATGTCGGGCAGGGCGCAGTCATGACCGTTCAGGGCATCGGCGCGTCGCTGAGCCCGGCGATCGGCGGGTGGATCGCGCAAGGTATCGGCTACGGCCCTATGTTCCTGATCCTCGGCAGCTTTGCGCTTGTGTCCATCGCGCTGTGGCTTGGTTTCGCGTCGACGCTTCGCCCCGCTTGCATGAGGCCGAATGGTTCGGAGACCACGGCGCCTGCTGGCGCACTGGCCGCGGGGACACCTTGATGGACGGCGTCAACGCAGCCACCTGGGGCATCGCCAGCATCGCAGCCTTCGGCGTGATTGCGCGGCCGTGGAACCTACCGGAATTCATCTGGGCCGTCGCGGGCGCGGTGCTTCTGGTATTGCTGAACCTGTTGCCGTTGACTGAAGCGTTAGTAGCGGCCGCGGAGGGTACGGACGTCTACCTCTTTCTGATCGGTATGATGCTGCTGGCCGAAGTAGCACGTAAGGAAGGTTTATTCGACTGGCTGGCGGCACAGGCCATTCGGCATTCGCGCGGTTCGGCCAAACGCCTTTTCCTGATCGTCTATATCGTCGGCACCGCTGTGACGGTCCTGCTGTCGAACGACGCCACCGCGGTGGTGCTGACCCCGGCGGTTTATGCGGCGACACGCGCGGCCAAGATCGAGCCGCTGCCATTTTTGTTCATCTGCGCCTTCATCGCCAACGCGGCGAGCTTCGTGCTGCCGATTTCCAACCCCGCAAATCTCGTCGTATTTGGCAAGCAGATGCCGCCACTAGTGGATTGGCTGCGCACGTTTATCTTGCCATCCATCGCCGCGATCGTCGCAACCTATCTCGCGCTGAGGTGGACGCAGCGAAGCGAGCTCGATGCGCCGGTGGCCAAGGCGGAGGATATCTCGACGCTGACAATCGGCGGTACGCTCGCACTGATCGGCATCGGTTTGACCGCGATCGTGCTGCTCGCAGCATCAGCGCTTGGCCGTGATCTCGGGCTGCCGACCTTCATCGCCGGAGCAGCCGTCGCGGCACTTGTGCTCGTGATAGGACGGCGCTCGCCGTTGCCGGTTCTCAAGGATATTTCGTGGTCGGTGCTTCCACTGGTTGCGGGTCTCTTCGTTCTTGTCGAGGGTTTGAACCGGACTGGTGCGCTGCCCGCGCTTGGGCGCGTTCTGAAAGATGCTGCGACGGCATCGCCACAGGCGACTTCCTGGATCGCCGGCATCGCCGTTGCCCTGGCCTCGAACCTGTTGAACAATCTTCCGATGGGCCTGATTGCAGCGACCACCGGCCACGCGGCGCAAGTGCCTGCCCATGTCACCGGCGCGATCCTGATCGGTGTTGATCTTGGACCCAATCTTTCGGTGACGGGTTCGCTCGCCACGATCCTTTGGTTGATCGCGCTGCGGCGCGAGGGTGAGCATGTTGACGCATTGCGTTTTCTTAAGGTCGGCCTGCTGGTCATGCCGCCCGCATTGCTCCTTTCGCTCTGCGCGTTTTCCGCGGGGTCGCCATGAGTCCCCGCGTCGCCGGGCATCTAACCGTTCGCGCCCTTGCCGGGCGATCAACCTGAGGAGTCAACCATGACCAATCCCGATGACAACCCGATCCACACTAGCGTATCCCGCCGCACCACCCTTGCGCTTGCCGCGGCCGTTGCCGCCCTTGGCGTTGCGCTCGGCATGCGCTCCCATGTCTTCGCCCAAGGCAAGGGCGAAGAAAAGATGGACGCAAAGGGAGAAGGTAAATGGGAAGGTAAAGGTGAAGGCAAAGGCGAAGGGAAAGGCGAGGGCAAGGAAAGCCGTCGGGAAGGCAAGGCCGGTCGCATCACGGTCGACATCGACAGCGAAGGTACGACGTCCGTGAACGTCAACTGCGCGGAAGATGAGCCGATGCGTGCCTGCGCCGATCTGACCAAGGAGATTGTCGACAAGATCAGGACACTACCCGTGAAGCAGTAACGGGTATTGCGCGGCTTCGTATCCCGTATCGCGTCAGGGAGGTGATAGCATGGCCTACGGTGATCTGGTTTCCCGTGTCGATTTTGACATGCATCGTGACAGTGCGTTTTCGTACACCTGTCACGCCTGCAATCGTTGCTGCCACAACAAGGCGATCCGCGTGAACCCCTACGAGATCTTGCGTCTCGCGCGGTATCTCGGAATCTCGACGACGCAGTTTATCGAGCGTCATACGGAATCCGGTGGCACTGTGCTGCGGACGAAGGAAAACGGGAATTGCGGATTTCTCGGCGAGCGCGGTTGTGGTGTGCATTCGGATCGCCCTCTGGCCTGCCGGCTTTATCCGCTCGCACGGTGGGTCACGCCCGACGGCACGGAGTCATTCGGTCACCTATCGCCGCATCCCTGGACCGAAGGCAGCTACGGAAAGTCAGGAACGGTGCAGGACTATCTCGATCACCAGCAACTCGCGCCCTTCTTCGAGATGAGCGAGCGATACGGCAAGTTGTATCAGAGGATGGTCGACATATTGGAGAAGCTCGATCCCGCAGAACTCGATCGACGGCAGCAGCGGCGGGCGGCGGTCGACGAACTTTCGGAAGGAACGCTGGCATCGATGTGGGTGGACATTGAAGCAACAATTAATGGGGAGGCCGGCCCAGGCGATGGTCCCGACATCGAAGAGGCCATTGCCCGCCATATCGGTGGAATCGAGACATGGTTGGATGATTTGGTATTGGAGACTTCAATACAACCGACGCCTCGGCCGAGCGAACGTCGACAAGCGGCAGAATAGCTAAAAAATAGCCTCCAACCCCAGGCCGCCAATTTCCTGAAAGTTCCTGAAGTTCACTTTTGCACACTCCGACTGGAACCATAATTGCCCTCAAGCAATTTCTACCGATGGCAGGAGGGAGTTATGCAGAATTTACAAATTGTCATGGTCGTGGAAGACGACGACCTGCTCCAGGCGTTCGCTGAAGAAGCCCTAAGAGAAGGTGGTTTCGACATAGCTATCGCCCCATCAGGCGAGCAGGCCGTCGCATTGCTTGACGGAGCAGATGGG
The DNA here is from genome assembly GCA_049509335.1 of Bradyrhizobium sp. Taxonomy (GTDB): domain Bacteria; phylum Pseudomonadota; class Alphaproteobacteria; order Rhizobiales; family Xanthobacteraceae; genus Bradyrhizobium. The sequence goes on from JBEKZZ010000073.1 coordinate 13,820, forward strand.
AAATACCGTGCGCTCGTAACCGATATCAATCTTGGCCGCGACAAGCTGAACGGCTGGGACGTTGCCCGCCACGCCAGAGAAATCGATCCGGGATTTCCCGTGGTCTATATGAGCGGCGACAGCGCCGAGGATTGGGCCTCTAAGGGAGTTCCAAACAGCATCATGTTGTCAAAGCCTTTCGCACCCGCTCAACTCGTTACGGCCGTTTCCCAGCTTCTTAATAGCGGGACACCGGCATAGTTCGAACCTTGTTTTGCTAAGTGGACTCTGAACGGCTGAACGCTCCTGAGTTTCCAGGTTCGGCGAATACTTGTCACCTTGCGAGTGACCGCTTCTGGCGGATTTTGTTGCAAAAGTCAGTTGAGAGAGGCCGCGAACAGTGATTCCGTTGTGTTGACGCGAATCGCGGCGAGGTCGATCCATGATGGGCCGTCTGAAGAGTGACCAAGGTCAACTGTTCTACGAGTTTCGTCTTGGCGACGCGGTTCCTGAAGATCATCTAGTGCGGAAGATCGACACTGCTCTCGATCTGTCGTGGCTTCGCCGCGAACTTGAACCTCACTATTCTTCCATGGGTCGCCCGTCGATCGATCCGGAGTTGATGATCCGGATGCTAGTCGTAGGGTATGTCTTTGCGATCCGCTCGGAGCGATTGCTCTGTCGTGAAGTGCAGGTGAACCTCGCCTACCCCGGCCGAGGACGGTTCTTGTTATGCAAATCGGCCGGACCGTCTAGCGACGTCGAGAGAAGCACATCGTTCGACTTACAGAATTCCAGGACGGCATCGTCCAGCAACGCCAAGTTTGACGCGATGACGAAGTCGATCTTTTTCTCAAGCGAAATGGCGCGCGTTTTCGCGTTTGAGACGATGCTCCTTATAAGGGGAAAATTAAGAAGCGGCTCCCCACCCTGGAATTCGATCTTGATGCGGGACGAGGGACTCGCGAACGCAATGTCGAGAGAGCGACGCGCGGTTTCCTCGCTCATATCGAAACGGGAGCGGTCGGTGCTTTGACGGGAGACCTGGCAATAAGGGCACGAATGCTCGCACCGGAGCGTTACAACAAAAATGTGGAGTGGCGTTATCTGTCGCAGGAACGACATCCGGCTTCGCAGCCGTAGTGCCAAAAGCTGCCGCTGAGCGTTCTGATCGGTACCGGTAATCAGATGGACCGAGTAGGCCTTTTCGTAAAGACCGTCGCCGGGCTGTATCTGAAGATCGATTAGCTTGTTCAGCTCATTTTCCGTCAAGCGAATGAAATCGCCAACGAGATTTGCAACGAGGTATTGATCCGTACCGATCCGCTCAAAATTGAACGGCAACAACGAGAGAGTTTCGGTTGCTGTCCTAAAAGCTTCGGGAGCTAAAAAACGCGCCATGTTACTCCGGCCAGACGTTATCCCGTATTTTTTTGATCGGCGGCAAGGGAACCAAAGGCAAGAGCAAGAATGACGTTGCGGACGCCTTCGGTTTTCTCCGCGACACGGATTCGCAAGTTCTCGTCGGAGACAAGGTTCAGGAACCGCTCTCTTAAATCGTCACCGCTTAGCGATTCCCGCTTTTGCAAACTTGCGGATGGCGTGACGCGGCAAACGTAGCGGTCTCCGACCCGGTCGATCTGGCAGGTTGCCGTTCCGATCAGCCGATAAACAGCCGCATCCAAAGCCCCAAGGCTTTGGATGCTGGAATCGAAATCGACAACTATTCCAACCGAAGACGGCGCAGAACCGTTAGCGGCTTGAGGCATGAGATGCGTGTGAGGCGTGCGATGCATGGGATGCATGCTGAGCAACGACAGTTCCGTCGGCTTGCTTCGTCATGACAAATCCAAGAAGGTCTTCACCAACCTGATAGTGAGCGTTCGGCTCAAGCTTAATCGCTGTGTTTTCTGCAGTAGACGCTCCAACGTCGTTACCAGCGACCGGCCTGGCCTCCGCACCCTGAACGGATATTCCGGTGAGCGACGCCAGCGCGGCACCGAGCGAAAGCAAGATTTTGGATTTCTCAGCCATGTAGTCCCCCATTGATTAGCATGGCAGCCTACAACTTACGAGCGTAGAGAGTCCATCTCTCTAGCGGAGCCTTATTGGGTATATTTGCGGGGTTTTTCGAAAGTGATGCTGCAGTTGCGAGCATTTACGAGCAATAATCTTGCTCGGAAACGACTGGCTTTCGAGAAGGAATGGAGCGTTGCTGTGGGTGACTTGGGGACCCACCAGGGGCTCAGGATCTTGCCCTGCCGGGTGTTTTACCCAGGCGGGGCTGAGGTGGTGCGGCGGATGGCGTCGCGCAAACCTCAGAGGATCCCATGACCAAACCCAAATCTAGGCCGAAGGCGGAAGCCCGCTCGGTCGCCAGAAAGACTGCCCGCCCCGCCTCGCGCAAGCGTCCGGCGGCTGCATGGGCCAAACCAAGAGCAAATCCCGACACCAAGCGAGAGCGCATTATCGCGATGCTTCGGGCGCCCGCGGGCGCAACCGTCGCGCGGATGATGAGCGCTACCGATTGGCAGCAGCATTCGGTACGCGGTTTTCTTGCCGGCATCGTTCGCAAAAAACTCGGGCTCAACCTTGTGTCGGAGTCGACCGATAAAGGCCGGGTCTATCGCATCAAGGATGGTGCCACGTCTATTGGCGCGAGCCGAGCTAAGAATGCGGCCTAAAGCGATGCAGAAGCAAAGCCGTAACGGTCGTACCTCGATCCAAACCTCGATTGAAGATGAGATCGCGCATCTGCGCGGTCTCAATATGAAGGGCCTTCGATCACGATGGCAGGGCGTCTTCCAAAAGCCCGCCCCTGCTCATCTGACCCAGCATCTATTGTTCGCTGTCATCGCCTACCGGCTCCAAGCTGATCGTTTCGGCGATCTCGACCTCGCGACCAAGCAAATGCTGAATGGGTTGGTTGCGAAGGAAGCTGGACCGGCCCTGTCCGCCCGCTTGGCCAGCTTCGACCAAAAGAGAACCAAACTTGCTCCCGGCACGGTTCTAGTCCGGGACTGGGACCGGCGGTCGCAGCGGGTGATGGTACTGGCCGACGGCTTTGCCTGGAACGGTCGAACCTTTGATAGCCTCTCCAAGGTCGCCTTCGCCATCACAGGCACCAGATGGAACGGTCCGCGCTTCTTTGGTCTCCGGGACAAGGAAGATCGATCGAGGACGGAGGCCCAGTCATGAGGACCTCTTCGGGCAAATCAGTCCGTTGCGCGATCTACACCAGGGTCTCCACCGAGCAAGGGTTGGACCAGGACTTCAACTCGCTGGATGCTCAGTATGAAGCAGCCTCGGCCTATATCAAAAGCCAGGCCCATGCCGGCTGGTCCCTGATCCGGTCACGCTACGACGACGGCGGTTATTCAGGAGGATCAACCGACCGTCCCGACCTACAGAGGCTACTAGAGGACATCCGCGCGCGGAAGATCGACGTGATCGTGGTCTATAAGGTCGATCGCCTGACGAGGTCGCTTGCCGACTTTGCAAAACTGGTCGAACTGTTTGATTCCCATGGTGTCTCGTTCGTCTCGGTTACCCAGCAGTTCAACACCACCACCTCAATGGGACGTCTGACCCTCAATGTCCTCCTGTCCTTTGCCCAATTCGAGCGTGAGGTGACCTCAGAGCGGATCCGCGACAAGATCGCAGCATCAAAGCGGAAGGGAATCTGGGTCGGAGGCAACCTCCCTCTCGGGTATGAGATGAAGGACGGCAAAGTTGCCGTAGTTGAGAAGGAAGCTGAACAGGTCAGATTTATCTTTCGGCGTTACCTTGAACTCGGCAGCGTCAACGAGCTGGTTCGAGATCTCGGGGAATGCAACATAAAGACCAAATTCAAGAAGCTCTCTACGGGCACAACCCGAGGCGGCATCCCGTTCGGCCGTGGCGCGCTCTACTATCTCCTTAGCAACCACTTCTATATCGGCGAGGTCAAATACAAGAACGAAATCCTGCCAGGTGAGCAGCCGCCAATTCTAGATCGCGCGCTGTTTGAAGCTGTCCGGAAAAAGGCGCTGACCCAATGGTCCCACCGCACGCTCGCTCGCAGCAAGTCCGATCATCTATTGACGGGATTACTATTCGACGATGCCGGCCATCGCATGGTCCCAACCCACGCTACCAAAGCGGGCGTTCGCTATCGTTACTATGCGTCGACACCGGTCCTGCATGGCGAGACCAAAGCTGCGTCGGCTGGATCCGCCTCCCGCGTTCCGGCTGCCGAGGTTGAAGAAGCCGTCGTAAAATCGCTGAAAGATCATCTGGCGGAACAACAAAATGGATCGGCGATCAACGCCCCACGCATTGACGATCGCGGAACAATCGAACAGCTGGTCGCTGCGATTGTCGTGCACAAGGACAAGCTCGTCGTTCGCCTCAAATCGGATGCCCCGGACGAAGCATCGGACAACCCGGACGATCAATCACTGACAATCCCCTGGCAGAAGCCACCATCGAAAAGGCGTCGCCAAATCCTGCTTCCCAGCAACAAGTCTCGCAGCGAAGTCCGACCCCAACACTTCGAGCGCCGCGCACAATTAGTCGGCGCGATCGCGCGAGGTCGTCAGTGGCTGGACGATGTCGTCTCAGGTCGGATGACCACCGTCGCAGAACTTTGCGCCCGCGAGAACTGCAGCGTTCGTCAGGTCAACATGACCATCTCGCTCGCGTTCCTTGCGCCTAATCTTGTCAAAGCGGCCATTGAAGGTCGCCTGCCCCGCGGCATCAGCATCGAACGCCTCCGCGATCTGCCCGCCGAGTGGAGCCGACAGTTCGAAACGCTCGGTCTCAATCCGGAATAGCCGCGGGGCCCAAGCCCCTAGACCTTGCGCAGGGTCGGTATTGCTAGCCTATACTTGCCCCGCGGGACAATGGAGGAAGGCGCGGCGATGGGTAAGGCAGCAAGAAGCGAACGACTAAAGTTGACGGCAACGTTCTTCAACAACATAGGTATCGGAATTGCCCTGGCGGCCGTGGCGATCCCCTATTTCAATTACATGTGGAGTGATCAGAATCTTTTTGAATTGATATCGCACGACATGCCGCGACTAGCACACGTGGCCACTGCGGTCATTGGCGCACTCGCTATCTCTGCCTCACTTCACCAGCTGGCTAGATCCATTCTCTCAGACTTGTCAGACTAAAATACCAGGTCGGCGCCTTCCTGCATCACACCGCGGTTCGGCAACCCCATCGAAGCTCATCTCGGCTAAATCGAGCGAATCGACAAACACGTCGATCACTCGAACCGGATTGCTATCGTCAATGAAATCATCGAGGCATTCGGGCAACAGCGTCCATTGCCCACGATCCGCCTCTTCAACGAAGCGCCTCATTAATTCTCCCCAAGAATCATCGGGAGAATCATAACAGCGGAATGGAGTTTTCACACAGCCAGGGTCAAAAGCGGAAGTGGCTCAGCTTGAATGCCATGTCGGCTCCGCCCCCCAAGATCGGACATCGTCGGCCGGAATATGCTTCTGGCGATCTTCCCGGAAACGCGAAGCCCGGCGGTGCGTTTCCTGGGAGAACAAGGCGTCTGGCCGGGCCGCGTGTCGGACCTCACGGGC
>JBEKZZ010000074.1:0-19352 GCA_049509335.1 Bradyrhizobium sp.
ACGTAACTGAAAAGCGAGCCGGACCGTTCGTCACTCCCCCGCATCGCGACCCCCAAGTCAAATCCGGGTCCCAGAGAATCATGATACGAAACGCTTCGCTACCGACTTCTTCAACAGCCTGCTAGGGCTTTTTCGCCAGTTGCTCGTGGGGCCGGCCGAAATCGGGTGCGGCCGAGTCTTGCCCGATCTCGACAATGCCACGGCGGATCGCGCGGGTACGCGTGAAGTGTTCGAATAACGCCTCCCCGTCGCCGCGCCTGATGGCACGCGTGAGTTTGGACAAATCTTCGTTGAAGGTGCCGAGCATCTCCAGCACCGCGTCCTTGTTGGTCAGGAACACGTCGCGCCACATGGTCGGATCGGAGGCTGCGATGCGGGTGAAATCGCGAAAGCCGCCGGCGGAGAACTTGATCACCTCTGAGGACGTGACCTGCGCCAGTTCGTCCGCCGTGCCGACGATGGTGTAGGCGATCAAATGCGGCAGATGGCTGGTGATCGCGAGCACCATGTCATGATGGTCAGGCGTCATGATCTCGACTTTGGCGCCGATGCCGGTCCAAAAGGCGCGCAGCTTCTCCACCGCGTTGGGGTCCGTGCCCTCCGGCGGGGTGAGAATGCACCAGCGGTTGATGAAGAGTTCGGCGAAACCTGAATCGGGGCCGGAATGTTCGGTGCCCGTCACCGGATGCGCCGGCACGAAATGTACGCCCGCGGGCAGATGCGGCGCCATCTCCTTGACCACCGCGCCCTTGACGGAGCCGACATCCGAGACGATCGCGCCCGGCTTGAGATGGCCTGCAATCTCGGCTGCGACCTCGCCGCAGGCGCCGACGGGGATGCAGAGGATCACGAGGTCGGCGCCGCTGGCTGCTTCCGCATTGGTCTCGACGACACGATCGACGATGCCGAGCTCCATCACACGTGCGCGGGTTTTCGCCGAGCGGTCCGTGGTGACGATCTCTTTCGCCAACCCCTGCGCTTTCGCGGCGCGCGCGATCGAACCGCCGATCAGCCCGAAACCGATCAGTGCGATGCGATCAAAATGTATTGCTCCGCTCACTTCGACCCCATGAAGTCACGCAAGCCTTCGATCACCAGCCGATTGGCTTCTTCGGTGCCGATCGTCAGCCGCAGGGCATGCGGCAGCTTGTAATTTTTCAGCCCTCGCAGCACGAGCCCGCGCTGGGTGAGGAAGGCGTCCGCATCCTCGGCCGTTTTGCCCTTATCCAGCGGGAAGTGGATCAGCATGAAATTGGCAACGCTTGGCGTGACCTTGAGGCCGAGCCTGGTCAGTTCTTCCGTCAGCCGGTTGCGCCATGTCTCGGTGTGCGCCTTCGACATCTGCTGATGTGCGGTGTCTTCGATCGCGGCGACTGCGGCGAGCATCGCCGGCGTTGAAACGTTGAACGGTCCGCGAATACGGTTGACCGCGTCCACAATGTGGGCCGGTCCGAACATCCAGCCGATGCGCAGCGCCGCCAGCCCGTGAATCTTCGAAAACGTGTGGGTCATCACGGTGTTCTCGCTGGTCGCGACCAGCTCGATGCCCATCTCGTAATCGTTGCGCGAGACGTAATCCGCATATGCCGCGTCCAGCACCAGAAGCACGTGAGACGGCAAACCGGCGCGCAGCCGCTTCACCTCGTCGAACGGCAGATAGGTTCCGGTTGGGTTATTCGGATTGGCAAGCCAGACGAGCTTGGTCCGCGGCGTGACGAGCTTGAGGATCGCATCGACGTCGGCGGTGAACTCGGTCTCGGGTGCGACCACGTTGACGGCGCCGTTCGCCATCGTCGCGATCGGATAGACCAGAAAGCCGTGGGTGGTGGAAATCGCCTCGTCGCCGTGGCCCAGATAAGTGTGCGCCAAAAGGTTGAGAATTTCATCGGAGCCCGCGCCGCAGATGATGCGGTCGGGATCGAGCCCGAACGAACGTCCGATCGCCTCACGCAGGACACGCGAGGTGCCTTCCGGATAATCCTCCAGATGCGCTGCGGCGTTCCTGTAGGCCTCGATCGCCTTCGGCGAGGGGCCGAACGGCGTTTCGTTGGCCGACAGCTTGAACACCTTGCGGCCCTGTTCCGCCTTCGGGCTCTTGCCGGGCGTATAGGGCGCAATATCGAGAATGCCGGGATTCGGCACGGGTCGGGACATCTTCAGCTCCGGATAAACGAGGCGGCTATTTGGGCAGCCCGTTCGGGATCGTATAGCGCGTTGCGTGGCTGCCGACGAGGGCCGATGAGCGCACGGATGCGCCGGCCTCGATCAGGGCGGCCTTGATCTTTTCAAAGTTTCCGCCGGCGACCGACACCAGAAGAGCCGCGCCATCAAAGGCCGTATCGGGCACGGCGACGATCTCGGCCAGCGGCGACAGCGCGCGGGCGGTCTCGGCGTTCCATCCGGAGACGCGCACGCTCCACATCTCGACTTCGGTCACCATGGCGCTGTCGGCCACGCGCGACACGACAAAAACCGGCAGCGCCGCCGGATGATCTGCGCGCTCGACGAACGGCAGCCGTGCGATGATCTTGGGCGCGCCCCGTGCTTCCAGTGCGATCCACCACGGCGTGCGGCTGGACGTCGCCGACACCAGCGCCAGATCGCCCTTGGATTTTGCCACCGCCTCGACCGCGGCAGGCGCGTTGAAATGCGAGACATAGGGAACGGTGAAGCCGAAATGAAACCGCGCCGAATCCCGCATCGCGGGTTCGCTGACCGAAATGTCGGCGTGTACCGAGAACGGCGCCTGCACGTAAGTGAAGGTCGAGATGATGACGCGCCAGATGCTTTCGACGGTGTCGAGCGGCAGGATACCGCGATGACGCTGCACCAGACGCCGCATCATGTCGGCCTCGCGCGCCGGACGAAAGGCGGAGCCCACCTCCTGGGTCTGCTTCACCTGGATCAGGCGATCGATGATGTCGCCGCGCTGCATCAACAGGCTGTGCACCTGGGCATCGATTGAATCGATTTCCTGGCGCAGCTCGGCGAGCGATGGTGGCGAGGGCGGTGGCTTGGACATCGTGGAAACCCGGCGAAAATTCGTTCCTCATCCTGAGGAGCGCGAATAGCGCGTCTCGAAGGATGCCCGTTCTTCTCCCTCATGGTTCGAGACGGCGCAACAGCCAAGTTTACGCAGGCTGCGTACACTTGCCTGCGCGCCTCCTCACCATGAGGATCTCCCTACGGGCCTTATTAACCACGGCCTTGCCTTGACGTTGAGGGGGCAAGCGACTAATTTTATATGGTTCCGTGGTCATTTGAGCCGGCCGGCTTGCAGCCACGTTAAAAAATTCGCTAAACAGGCCGGGGACAGAGATGATCCCGGCCGAACTTATCGTTCAGGCCGGTTTTTTTATGGCCTGATTTCCGGGACGGCTCGCTGACAAGAGCCTGCCTGAGGGATCGGTATCAAGATGGTGAAAGTCGTACAGTCCGTACCAAGTCCAGTGATCCACGCCGAGGAGCGGTCGCAGGAGGCGGATCATCCGAGCTCGAAGGTCGCGCAGTTCGGCGCCGATCAACCGTTGCGGCTTGATTGCGGGATCGATCTCGCGCCGTTTCAGATCGCCTACCAGACCTACGGCGAACTCAACGCCGCGCGTTCGAATGCCATCCTGGTCTGTCATGCGCTGACCGGCGATCAGCATGTCTTCAATGTGCACCCCGTCACCGGCAAGTCCGGCTGGTGGGAAACCATGGTCGGCCCCGGCCGTCCGCTGGATACGGATCGATACTTCATCATCTGTTCGAACGTGATCGGCGCCTGCATGGGTTCGACCGGTCCGGCGTCGACCAATCCGGCGACCGGCAAGCCATGGGGTCTCGACTTTCCGGTCGTCACCATCCCCGACATGGTGCGGGCCCAGGCGATGTTGCTGGATAGCCTGGGGATCGAGACATTGTTCTGCGTGGTCGGCGGTTCGATGGGCGGCATGCAGGCGCTGCAATGGACGGCGGCGTTTCCGAAACGCGTGTTCTCGACACTGGCGATTGCCTGTTCGACACGGCATTCGGCGCAGAACATCGCCTTCCACGAACTCGGCCGCCAGGCCGTGATGGCCGATCCCGAGTGGCACAACGGCCGCTACTTTGAGAAAGGCACCCACCCGCATCACGGTCTCGGCGTGGCGCGGATGGCCGCGCACATCACCTATCTGTCGGATGCCGCCCTGCATCGCAAGTTCGGCCGGCGGATGCAGGATCGCGAGTTGCCGACGTTCTCGTTTGATGCCGACTTTCAGGTCGAAAGCTATCTGCGCTATCAGGGCTCGTCCTTTGTCGAGCGGTTCGACGCCAACAGCTATCTCTATCTGACGCGCGCGATGGATTACTTCGATATCGCCGCCGATCATGATGGCGTGCTCGCGCAGGCCTTCCGCGGCATCCAGACGCGGTTTTGCGTGGTGTCGTTTACCAGCGACTGGCTGTTTCCGACCTCGGAGTCGCGCGCGCTGGTACACGCGCTGAATGCCTCCAGCGCGCGGGTGAGTTTCGCCGAAATCGAGACCGACCGCGGGCACGACGCGTTCCTGCTCGACGTGCCAGAGTTCTTCGATATCTCGCGCGCGTTCCTGCAATCGGCGGCCAAGGCACGAGGGCTTTCCGGAGCAGGTGACGCATGACCCTCCAACAACAGGCCCTCCCGCTGAACCCCGCCCTCAGGCCCGACGGTGTGCGCCATCGCGGCGATCATCTGCTGGTGGCGGAAATGGTCGAGCGCGGCTCGAAGGTGCTCGACGTCGGCTGCGGCGACGGCGATCTGTTGCAACTGCTCGAGAGCCGGGGGATCGACGGCCGCGGCATCGAACTGTCGCGCGAGGGCGTCAACCGTTGCGTCGCCAAGGGGCTGGCGGTGGTGCAGGGCGACGCCGATACCGACCTCGTCAATTACCCGGACGATGCGTTCGACTACGTGATCCTGTCGCAGACCTTGCAGGCGACGCGGCAGCCGAAGGTGGTGCTGGAAAACCTGCTGCGGATCGGCCGCCGCGCCATCGTGTCGTTCCCGAATTTCGGGTTCTGGCGGATGCGGCTTCAGCTTCTGATCGGCGGTCACATGCCGCGCACGGAGAACCTTCCCGCCACGTGGTACGACACGCCTAACATTCATTTCTGCACCATCAAGGATTTCGTGCAGTTGTGCGGCGAGATCAACGTCAAGATGGAGCGGGCGGTCGCGCTCGATCTCTACGGCCGTCCGTTGCGGGTGAACCTGCCCTGGTGGTTCTGGAACATGTTCGGCGAGCAGGGCGTGTTCCTGCTGAGCCGCGCGGGGAAGGGTAAGTAGCGGTTGAGCCTCACGACTGCGCCGGACCCGCAGTCCTTGATGTGACGATGTTTGGCTCACTAAGTCGTCCCGGCGAACCGCTCCGGTATTCAGGGAGTGTCAGCTCTTGAGCCGAGACGCGGCGGTGCAAGCTTGCTTCTGATTCACATGTCAAACAGCCACTTCACCGTCATTCCGGGGGGCGCGTTAGCGCGAGCCCGGAATCCCTCAGGCCGCGAAACGCTTGGAGAAATGGATTCCGGGTCGATGCTTCGCATCGCCCCGGAATGACGGCCGGAATGCAGACATACAATCGCATCCCCGCGGCGCGTCACGCCCGAGTTATCCCTGGTTCCTTCGCCCAAAGAGGGCGTGGGGAATGCCGGATGCACAAGCGCACCCGCAGCCTCCCACACGAGCGTAGTCACCGCAGGTACACGCCGGTTTCACCCGGCATTCCCGCACGCGAATGGTTTTAACGGTTTCCTTCGTAGTCTCCCCGGAGACCGGCTTTTTGTCTCCGTCATCGCACGAAACGTGTTCGCGCAATTTGGTACCAGCATCGGGGTATCAGGACGCCACGACTTCGCCGTCCGCCTGTCGATGCATTCGTCGCGTGCACCGCAAGCGTCCACCGCATCCCGCGCCCAACGTCCGTGACGATCGCGAAACGCCCCTCTTGAGGAGCGCGGGACGGGCGAGTGTGTGGATTTGATTTGCCCGACGGGACAAGCTGAATATTTTTCACCGAAGGACTGGACAGGTAGCATCAGCCTGATCGGGTTAGGAAAATTCGCCGTTTGGCGCAAAGGTACGCTACGCTAATTAACGTAGCGATTTTTCTCTTTGCAGTCATTCCGGCGCGATGCGAAGCATCGAACCTAGAATCTCGAGCTTCCGGGTCCTGTTTTTAGAGGCTGCGCTTAGTTCGCCGCCACTAAGCATTACATGGCGCGCCAGTGGTCAGGCTTTTTCTTATCGTTAAGATGCCGAACCCTAGCCACATGAGGTGAGTGGCCATTCTTTTTGGCCCACTCGATCGCCTCGTGCTGAGTTTTGAAGGTCCCAAGCACATGATCCGCGTGGTCTTCGACCACATAGTCGGTGATAGGGCTTTCCTCAGGTCTACCTTTCGGACGTGCTTCAATAAAAACGGTTGCCATTTTCTTCCTCCGTAATATTGGAGGTTGAGTCTATCATTCGTAGCGTGAGTCCCGATTCTCGCCGCCGGGATCGGCCGCAAGGAATTCAAGATCAAGCACCTCATTTGAGCCCATGACAAAGACCCAAGCAAAACAACTGGTGGTCTGCGTAGAAAATGATGGTTATGCGGTCTCGCTGGAGAAACGCAAAATCTATGTCGTGCTGCGCGATGCGGCTGCAGAAAAACACAACATGCTGCGGGTTGTCGATGAATCCGGCGAGGATTACCTTTGTCCGAAGCGCTCTTCCGTTCGATTGCGCTTCCGCTAGCCATCAAACGGGCCGTGCTGGCGGCGTAGCCCGAATAAGGCGTAGGATGGGTTGAGCAAAGCGAAACCCATCACCTCCATACACGAATTGATGGGTATCGCTTCGCTCCACCCATCCTACGCGCTGTAAAAAAGGCCGTGCTGGCGGCGTAGCAAGCAGCAAGTAGCCCGCATGAGCGCAGCGATTGCAGGAATTGAGAATCCCGGATGTCGCTTTGCTCATCCGGGCTACGCTTGCTCAATGGAAGATTCGTCCGGAGTCGATGACGACGGTCTGGCCGGTCATGGTCTCGGTGCGGCACATGGTGACCACCATGTCGGCGCAGTCGTCCTTGTCGGCGGCCTTCTTCAGGAGCGAACTCGCGGCGGAACGCTCGATCTGCTCCGACCGGAGATTCGCGGTCGCGCGCGTGCCGTCCAGCAGGCCCGGTGCCACGCAGTTGACCAGCGTCTCGGGTGCCAGTGCCACCGCCATGCAACGCGTCAGATGAATGAGCCCCGCCTTTGATACGGCGTAAGCGATGGACGAGCCGGTCGGGCTCAGCCCTGCTATCGAAGCGACGTTGACGATACGGCCTCGCCCCTGAGCCTTCATGATCGGGGCGACCGCCTTGGTCAGAAGCATCGGCCCCGTCAGGTTGGTGGCCATGATTTTATCCCAGACCTCCAGCGTCAGATCGTCAAGATTGGCGAAAGGGATCGCGAGGTTGTAAGCGGCGTCATTGACCAGAACATCGAGGCGACCGAAGGCCTGGGTGACCTCGCCGACCAGCCGATCCACGGCCGCGCCGTCGGTGATGTCACAGGCGAACGCTTGAGCCTTGATGTGATAAAGCGACGAGAGTTCGCTGGCGACGCCTTCCGCCTGGTCGCGGCTGCGCGCGTACATGATGGCGACATGCGCGCCCTCCCGCGCGAGCGCGTGACAGATGCGCTGCCCCAGCCCGCCATTGCCGCCCGTCACCAGTGCCACCGCGCCCTTCAGGTCCATCGCTTCCTCCTTTGATGTAAATGCGGTGTCGCATTGCCTGATACGGCAACACCGATCTCGGATCGCGCCGGCCCCAGCGGTTGGCTCAAACCAAACGGCGGATCGGGTTGCCCCGATCCGCCGTTCAGTTATCTGCCGCTGCGCCGACCGTCCAGCTTGGGCCGGCTTGCTTCTGTCGTCAGTTCGCGCACAGCGAATTGGCAAGGGCCATATCGGCTGGCGTCGCCGTAACGGCCGCAAGCACGTTAGACGCGCTCACCTGCGTGAGCAGCGTTTGTGCGTCGGACGGCAGAAGGAAGCGTTGCTGTTCAGCCGCGTTCACAGCCTTTGTCACAACGCAGACGTAGCCGGCATGGGTGCCATACCGCTCCTCGAGCGACAGGCGCGGATCACCATTCGCCTGACGGTTGGCTTTGGTGTCCCAGAAGGGCAAGTAGCCGCCGCTGTTGCCCGCCCCTGCAAATACCTGGCCGACGCTTCCCGGACCGTTACTTGCGTTGGGGCCGTACCAACCGGTCGTGGCCAGATTCCAGCCGACATACGTACCCAGCGGAGCCTGACCCAGGATCGTCGGCAAACCGTTGACAGCCTCGTTGCCATCGGCATTCACCTTGGCGGCGTAGACCTGCAGCACGCGTTCGATGATCGGCGGCTGGATGGTCGGAACGCCGGTCTCCTGATCGTAATTCTCCCTGGGACCGAAGTTGTAGACAAACGGCGGCCAGGCCTGTTCCCCTCCGTAAGGCATGCCGGGAATGTCGGGGAATCCCACGCCATGCTGGGTGTTGGGCACCAGCTGTCCGCTGGACACCGTCGGATAGGCGCTGCGCGGCATCGCGACGCCGTCCATGAGCAAGCGAATGAAGTTGTACTGCAGCGCATTGTTCGTATACGCCTCCGGGATCGGATCGTTCGCCAGCGACTGACCGACCGGTATGCTCACCGCGGCCGGGGAAACCCAATTGAACAGGTTGACCGTGGGGCTGACCGCGCCGCCGCCGTGGGTGGCGCCGGGCGTGTAGTACCGATAGACATTCGACGGTATCGGTATGTCCTGTATGCAGGTGAAGCCGCAAAGCGAGACCGCCATCTTTTCAGAGTAGAGCTCTGCCGAAGCGAAGGTCTCCAGGATTGCCGGACACGTATTGTCCCGCGCGCAGCGGTGAAGCATTCCATCCGGCGGAAGGTGCCGTGCCAGATTCGGATAGTCTCCCCACCAGACCGGAGCTTCGTCACCACCCATGTAGAGGTACATGAGGTTGTTCGGCTGTCCGAAGCGGATGTTCATCACCATCATCCGCCCGTCGATCTGCGGCCAGGCGCCGTCGAACACGATGCGGCCCCTTTGATCGTGGCCCCATTGGTCGTGGCCTTCCTCGTTGAAGCCCCAGAAGATGAAGCCGTGGATGAACGCGGCGGATTGCGATGCGCCGACGGTCATTGCCGTGGTGATTGAACCGGCGATCGGGTTCGAACCGCCGCCCGGAGCAACGCTGCCGTAACGAAGGAAAGCCGCAAGGTCACGGAACGCGGCAAATCCGACCCCAAGCACCAACGGGTTCTCTGCCGTATAGACCATTTCATATTCGAGCTTCGGGTTGAAGGTGCCGCTCTTCAGGCAAATCCAGTTCGGATTTGGCGTGCCCGGCCAGCCATTGGGGCAATACGCCCAGGCCCATTGAGTGCTCGGGATCGGCGTCTTCACACTGGTCACACCAGCCGCGGTTTGAGATGTGACACTCCAGAACTGCGCCTGCTTGGTGTCGAGGCTGGCCGGGTGATAGGGGACAAACGCCGGGCCCTGAATCGCCAACTGCGCGGTGCTCGGCGGTGTACCCGTTGGAACGGGCAAGCCGCATCCGTTCGTACCGGAGCAGACGTGACCATAGACCTCGCCGGTGATGATGTTGCCCCCGACGGCACGATCGTCGCCGCCCTGATCGCGCGGGCCATTGCCGTTGTTTGACGAGTTGCTGTGAGTTGCCACCGGCACCTGAACGACATAACTCGCCAAAGCCTTCGTCCCGGCTGCAACATCGGGCACGCCTGGAGGAACGAGAGCCCCGGTCGTGGTGTTCAGGCTGCCATAAGGTCCGGAGTTCAGGTCGAAGCACGGATACGGTATCGCCGTGGCGGGCGAGCATTGGGTGAGAAGGTCGCCCTGCCAACCGCTCTGCACATAAGTTGCACCCTGTACCAGTGCGGCCGTGGAGATGGCGTTGCCGCCACGGTTCGGGACCTCGTGGATCAACAAGCCGCTGCGCTGGTGCGGATCGGTGGGCGTGACAATCTGAAAGTTGGCGACGTAGGCAACTTTGCCTTGCGTCTTGGGTGCGTGCTCGATGTCGGTAATGATGGCGTGTTGCGGATCGCTTGGATCCAGCTCGCCGAAGATCCGGCCCGTGTAGATCGTGTAGGGCGTCGACGCACCCGGCGTCGAGGTCCCCAGGACGAGCGGCGTGAAGTTGAGCGAGATTTGCTGATCGATGACGATCTTCTGGACGTAAGCGTCGCTCGGCGAATTCCAGCCGATCGCTGCACCAAAGATCGCGATAGCCGGCAGGAAACGTCGTAACAGGCTGATTGTCTTGGGCATGTGTCTCCCCCATCTGAATGCGAGACGGGATCCGGAGCTGCGTAGACGGATGCCCAAATGCCCGTCGTCATATTATTTTTCTGCAAAAATATTTCTTGTACGCAAACTACGAAAGCATTTCATGCTAGGCAAAAACCAACAAGCTTGTCACGAAAAAACGTTATTCGCATTTGCGAAGAGCACTCACGCCAGCGTTACCTCCGAATCTTTCGACGACGGCAGAAATGAGACCGGTAATTGACGCGCGGCCGCTCGACAACTTCTCGGACTATATATCGGCTTGCGGCGCTTCGCGTCGTTTGCCGCAGTTACACCAGGAATCGAAGTGCGCGCGCCGGACTCCGGCGGGAGTGCTCGATGCCTGGCCAGTGATCAACGTTTTCAACATGCGCCCGCGATGACGTTCACGCCAACACCGACCTCGGATCGCGCGCGTTCCAACGATTGGCTTCCACCAATGCGATGAAGCGTTCGACCATTTCGTTGAACAGCGCCGGCTCTTCCAGATTGAGCACGTGGCCCGATTTGGGAAAGAACGTCAGGCCCGATGCGGGAAGATGTTTTTTCAAAAACAGACTTGGTTCGACGCAGGCATCGTCCTCGTCGCCGCAGATGATCAGCGCCGGCGTCATCGCTTTTCTGATTTCTTCCTTCATGGTGTAGATCGAGGGCCGGCCGCCCTGAAAGCCGCGCATGGTATTGGCCGAGCCTTTCGAGTCGTGCCGGGCGAGCGCGGCATAAAAGTCCGCATGGCCGCGCGAGTCCTTCACCAGAAAGGGAATCCGGCCCGGCGCCTCGCGGGTGACTTTTGCGACCTCAGCCGCGCCGATCTTCTCGAACTGATCGGCGGTCTCGCGGCAGGTCTTCCGGAACGTGTCGAGGTTTTCAAGGATCGAGCCTGAGCCGACGCCGGCGAGCGTCATCGACAGCATGCGCTCCGGCGTGGCGAGGGCCACTTGCAGCGAGGAATAGGAGCCCATCGACAGGCCGATGAAATGCGCTTTCGCGATGTTGAGATGATCAAGCACCGCGAGCGCATCGGTATAGAAATGCTTGTAGCTGTAGTCCTCGGCTGAGGGCGGCACGTCGGAGGGCGTATAGCCGCGCGCGGAATAGGCGATGCAGCGGTGGCCGCGCGAGAAGTAGCGCATCTGCGGCTCCCAATTGGTGTGGTCGGCGGCGAACTCGTGCAGGAAAAGGATCGGCGTGCCGCTGCCTGCTTCTTCGAAATAGAGCTTCACCCTGTCGTTCGCGATGGCGTGCGGCATTGCTTTGTTCTCCCTGTTCTTCCAGTTTTCTTGCGTGCCGTCTCGGCGCGGGCCCATGTGAGAATCCCAGTTAATGCTCGCGGCCGCAATGAGGCAAGAGCGCTTCTTTTTCGTCACGGAATCCGCGCGGAATCACCTTCGAACAGATCGCGCACCGCCACACGGCGTCTTGCTGTCGCCACATCGGAATTTCTAAACGCGCGCGGATGTCGGCCGTCATGGCCGGCGGGGAAATGGGGGTTATCAAAAATAAGAAGGATCAGTTGCGTATGCTTCACTCACTCAACTTCCGCCGGTCGCTGGTCGCGCTGGCATTGTGTTCGACCGCTTTCGCTTGTTCAGTCGCGCCGGCTTCGGCACGATCGCACCACAACTCGCGGCGGTATGCCCATGATGCGGGTCATCATGCCAGACGGCATTATGCCGTTCGCCGTTTTCACCACCTGGCGCGCCGGTCGCGTTGGGATGAGAATGTCGCCGCCCTGCGGACGAGCCGCGTCGCAAACGCCTATGCGAGCGTGTCGCCGGACGAGTTCGCAAATGCGGCTGCAATGTCAGGCGGCCTCGGTTCATCCGACCTGGTCAGCGAGGCGCGCCATTATCTCGGCGGCAATCCGACCGGCCGCGGCAGCCTGTGGTGCGCGCGTTTCATGAACATGGTGCTGGAGCGGACCGGTCATCGCGGGACTGGATCGGACATGGCGAGTTCGTTCGCCCGCTACGGTCAGCGCGTGTCGGGACCGGAGATCGGCGCGATCGCGGTGATGGGCCGGCGCGGCGGCGGGCACGTCGGTATCATCACCGGCATCGACGCGTCAGGCAACCCGATCATGATCTCCGGCAATAACGGCAACCGGGTCAAGGAAGCCCCGATCTCGCGCGGCCGGATCTATGCGTATGTGATGCCGAACTGAGGATCAAACCCTTCACGTCATTGCCTGCGACAAACGCAAAGCGTTTGCGCAAGGGAGCGTAAGCGACGAAGCAATCCATGCCGCGGCACACTGGATTGCTTCGCTGCGCTCGCAATGACGGGGAGGGAGTCCGGGCAGTCTTACACCGGCTCCGCCGCGCCCGCCGCGACCTCGTCGCCGACACGAAGCGTGCCGCCGGCGATCACCTCGGCATAGATGCCGCAATCGGGATGGCCGAGCCGTCGTTGCAGCGTGGCCGGGATTTCGAGATCGCGGATGGCGGTGTCGGGATCGACGTTGACGGCGGCGCAGCGCTGGATCCGTTTGACGACCTTCAGGCGGACATCGCCGATTGCGAGCGTCTGGCCGAGCAAGTCGAACTCATGCCAGGCCGGCCAACCCGTAACGTGCATGTTGCCGCGAAATCGCAACGGATTGACGTCCCAATCGACCAGGCCAGCGATGGCGGCGACGCTTGCAAGATTGATGATCGAGACGACCTTGCGGGGAACGTCGGAAAAACTGTGCCCCTCGGACGACAGCACCTTTGGCGGCCCCCTGAGGTCGTCAGCGAAATTCGCGACGAAGAATTGCTCAATGGTGTGGCGGCCCTCTGCCGTTTCCAGATCGCCCCGCACCGCCACGGCTCCGTCCTTTCGGATGGTCAGGAGGTGGGTTTGGTCCTCAAAATGGGTCTGCAATCTCGCCAGGCGCTCGTTGCGCATCAGCATCAGGAAATGCGGTTTGGGCAGCCAGACCGGCGCCTTGGGATCGAAGCCGGAGGGACCATTCTCGATCGCATAGCGGCGGTCGGCCGGAAAGGTCTGGCCGATATCGAGCGTGACATTCGGCAGAGGTTCAGGCGAGAGGCCCTTCACCGGGTAGCGATAAAGGCTGGTGATCTGCGCTAGCATCCGGGTTTCTTAGGGGATTCCGGGCTAGGCCGCCATCGCACACGAATTTGTGAGAATGCCCCTTCCGTTTCCGGAACCCCTTCCCACATTTGCCTCAAGCCGGCGTGAACGCCGGTGACGACCTGTGGCCGGTTGAGGAACGTCAACGCGGGGCGCGGAACCCAATGAAGATGCCGCAATCATGCCTTAGGGGTGGTCGCGGTATGCCGAGGGAAGTGAAGTATGAATATCGAAAAATATACCGAGCGCGCGCGGGGCTTTGTCCAGTCGGCGCAATCGCTCGCCATGCGCGAGGGGCATCAGCAGTTTTCGTCCCTGCATATGCTCAAGGTGCTGCTGGACGACAACGAGGGTTTGGCCAGCGGCCTGATCGACCGGGCCGGCGGTAACTCGCGCGCCATCCTGAAAGCGACCGAAGAAGCCTTGGAGAAGCTGCCGAAGGTTTCGGGCAGCGGCGCAGGCCAGGTCTATCTTGCGCCCGATCTCGCTCGCGCTTTCGATGCGGCCGAGAAGGCCGCCGAGAAAGCCGGCGACAGCTTTGTCACGGTCGAGCGGTTGTTGCTGGGGCTTGCACTCACCAAGGACGGCGAGGCGGGCGGCATCCTGCGCAAGGGCAATGTCACGCCGCAAAATCTCAATGCCGCGATCGAATCCTTGCGCAAGGGCCGTACCGCCGACAGTGCGACCGCTGAGAACGCCTATGACGCGTTGAAGAAATATGCGCGTGACCTCACGCAAGCCGCGCGCGAGGGCAAGCTCGACCCCGTGATCGGTCGCGATGAGGAAATCCGCCGTACCATCCAGGTGCTTTCCCGCCGTACCAAGAACAATCCGGTCCTGATCGGCGAGCCTGGGGTCGGCAAAACCGCGATCGTCGAGGGCCTGGCGCTGCGCATCCTCAACGGCGACGTGCCGGAGAGTTTGAAGGACAAAAAGCTGTTGTCGCTCGACATGGGTTCGCTGATTGCGGGCGCCAAATATCGCGGCGAGTTCGAAGAGCGGCTCAAGGCCGTGTTGTCCGAAGTCACCTCGGCCGAGGGCTCGATCATCCTGTTCATCGACGAAATGCATACGCTGATCGGCGCCGGCAAGGGCGAGGGCGCCATGGATGCGTCCAATCTCCTGAAACCAGCGCTGGCGCGGGGCGATCTGCATTGCATCGGCGCGACCACGCTCGATGAGTATCGCAAGCATGTCGAGAAAGACGCGGCGCTGGCGCGGCGTTTCCAGCCGATCTTCGTCTCCGAACCCACGGTCGAGGACACGATCTCGATCCTGCGCGGTCTGAAGGACAAGTACGAGCAGCATCACGGCGTGCGCATCACGGACTCGGCGCTGGTGGCGGCGGCGACACTGTCGAACCGCTACATCACCGACCGCTTCCTGCCCGACAAGGCCATCGACCTGATGGACGAAGCGGCGGCGCGGCTGAAGATGCAGGTCGATTCCAAGCCGGAAGAGCTGGATTCGATGGACCGGGAAATCATCCGGCTCAAGATCGAGCGAGAAGCCCTGAAGAAGGAAAGCGATGCCGGCTCCAAGAGCCGCCTGAAGACGCTGGAGAAGGAGCTTTCCGAGCTCGAGGAGAAATCCGCAAGCCTGGCCGCGCACTGGAGTGCGGAGAAGAACAAGCTGTCGAATGCGCAGAAGCTCAAGAGCGAACTCGATGCGCGGAAGATCGAACTCGCCGACGCCCAGCGGCGCGGCGAATTCCAGCGCGCGGGCGAACTGGCCTATGGCCGGATCCCCGAGCTGGAGAAGAGGCTTGTCGAGATCGAGGCCAAGGAGAATGCCGGCGAGATGATGGAGGAGGCGGTCACCGCCAACCACATCGCACAGGTGGTCTCGCGCTGGACCGGCGTGCCGGTCGACAAGATGCTGGAAGGCGAAAAGGACAAGCTCCTGAAGATGGAGATGAGCCTTGGCCAGCGCGTGGTCGGCCAGGCCGAAGCGGTGCATGCGGTCGCAACCGCCGTGCGCCGGTCGCGCGCGGGCTTGCAGGACCCGAACCGGCCGATGGGCTCGTTCATGTTCCTGGGCCCCACCGGCGTCGGCAAGACCGAACTGACCAAGGCGCTGGCGGAATATCTCTTCAATGACGAGACCGCGATGGTGCGTCTCGACATGTCCGAATACATGGAGAAGCACTCGGTATCGCGGCTGATCGGTGCGCCTCCGGGCTATGTCGGGTATGACGAGGGCGGCGCGCTCACCGAGGCGGTGCGGCGGCGGCCCTACCAGGTCGTGCTGTTCGACGAGATCGAAAAGGCGCATCCGGATGTGTTCAACGTGCTGTTGCAGGTGCTCGATGACGGCCGCCTGACCGATGGCCAGGGCCGCACCGTCGATTTCCGCAACACGCTGATCATCATGACCTCGAATCTCGGTTCGGAATTCCTGGTCAGTCAGCCGGAAGGCGAGGACACTTCGGCCGTCCGCGAACTGGTGATGGGTACGGTGCGGGCGCATTTCCGTCCCGAGTTCCTCAACCGCGTCGACGAGATCATCCTGTTCCACCGGCTGCAAAAGAGCGAGATGGGGCGGATCGTCGAGATCCAGTTCGCCCGGCTGTCGAAGCTTCTGGAGGAGCGCAAGATCACGCTGACGCTAGATGGCGCCGCGCGCGACTGGCTCGCCGCCAAAGGCTGGGACCCGGCCTATGGCGCGCGTCCCCTGAAGCGGGTGATCCAGCGCAACGTGCAGGATCCGCTCGCAGAGATGATTCTCGCCGGCGAGGTGCGCGACGGCGATCACGTCGCCATCTCCAGCGAGGGCAATGTGCTGACGTTCAATGGCGAGGCACGCCAGACCGCGGAAATCGCGCAGTTTGAGTCGCCGGTGCCGAAGCGGAAGCTGAACTAATCAAAACAAAGCGGCCTCGCATGATGCGGGGCCGTTTTTTCATCCGATGAAGAAAAGTGACCGTTATCGGTTGCTGAGCTGCACCGGGCCGCCGCTGGCGTCGGACATACGGGCGCCGCGGCCGGACATCATGGTGTCAAGCCGGTCGCGTTCTTTCTCGAAACTCGTCATCATCGGTCCTTCGAGCGAGCGGCCGCGCGGCAGCTTGACGCGCATCGGGTCGACGAAGCGGCCATTGACGAGGATTTCGTAGTGGACGTGGGCGCCGGTCGATTGTCCGGTCGAACCGACAAAGCCGATCACCTGGCCCTGCCGAACCCGCTTGCCGGGTTCCAGGCCCTTGGCGAAGGCCGACATGTGGCCGTAGGCGGTCTCATAGCCGTTGTTGTGCTTCAGCTTGACGTATTTGCCATAGCCGCCTTCCCAGTCCGCCACTTCAACCACGCCATTGCCGGAAGCGAAGATCGGCGTGCCGTAGGCGGTCGCCCAATCGACGCCGGTGTGCATCTTGACGTAGCCGAGGATCGGATGGCGGCGGCTGCCGAAGCCGGATCGCATGATCGCGTTGTTGACGGGCTTGCGGACCAGGAACTTCTTCGCGCTCTTGCCGGTCTCGTCGTAGAAATCGACCACCGCATCGTCCGGGGTCTGGAAACGATAATATTTCTTGGTCTCGCCGGCGACCGTGAGCGAGGCGAAAAGCACTTCCGGTTTTTCGCTGTTGGCGGTGCTTTCGTCTTCGCCGGCAAAGAAGACGTCGAAGGAATCTCCGGGCTGTACCTTGCGCTGGAAGTCGACGTCGTAGGAATAGATGCGGATCATGTCCTCGATGACATTCGCCGGCACCTTGTTGCGCAGCGCCGTCTCGTAAATGCTTTGATAGAGACGAACCCCGGTCCCGTCGTCGTCATCGTCGTCGCTATTGCTGCTGTTATCAGCGGTGTCGGTGGCGGTGTTCATGCTTTGCACGTCGACGGCGACATATTTGCCGAGATCGGACAGTGCGGCGACGGCCTCGACGGCGGAATCGTTGGCGACGATCACGCGGTAGGGCTGTAGCCGTTGGCCGGGGCCGGCCGGCGCCATCAGGATGCGCACCTTCTCGCCGTCCTTCAGGCCGCCGTCGCGGCCGCGGGGGCCGAGCGTGGTGGCAATCGCCTTGGCCTCTTCGGGCGTCGCGCCCTGTTCGCGCAGGATCGCGGTGACGGTGTCACCCTTCTTCACGGCATGGATGCGTTCGCCACTCGGGTTGCCGCCGGTGACCTGATCCTTGGTCTTCGGGAGCAGGGTGACGTTCTCCGGCACGACGCGGGTCTCAAAGCCGGCATAGGGGTCGGGCACGGTGCCTTCATTGGCGTAGCCCATCTTGAGGCCGCCTTGCGCGCCGCTGACATCGGCGGTGGCATTGGCCAGCGAGGCGTATTTCACGCCGCCGCTGCTACCATGCCAGTTCGAAGCGTCGCGCACCCGCAGCATGATCTCATCCAGCGCGACCACCGCGGCGATCTTGGCCTTGGGCAGGATCGGCGCGAGATCCTTGGTGACAAAGGAAACTTCGGCATCCGGTTCGGCGGCGTCGGCATTGTTCGCATCATCGGAGGCCGCCGGCGCGCTGGTGCCGACATCGGCCAGCATGCGCTGGGCGTTGAACGGCGGGATCTTGGCGGAAAGCTCGCTGGTGGTCATCGACAGGTTGCCGGAGATCCGGATGAACGGCCTCACCCGCATGACGTCGCGGTTGCCGACCCGCGTGACCGTCGACACCCTCACCACGTTGCGCGCGGCGCTGGATTCGCCCGGCGGCGGCAAGCGATCGCTCTTGTGCAAGGTGCCACGATCGTTGGCATTGAACGCGCCGCGCAATGCGCCTTCGACCCGCTCCGGAAGCTTGGCGAACGTCATTTCGCCGTCGAGCGACGCAAAAACGGCGCCGCCGATCAAGGCCGCGCCGCACAGACCCGTCAGAATGGTGCCGCTAAACCACTGGACCGAGATACGGCGGCGGTCGATCACCGCGGCCTCAGTACCGTCAACGGAAAGCGGCGGCTCGTGACCGAGGTCGATGACCCCCGCATCACGCCCGTATCCGCCCCCACGTGGCGTTCTGTGGCTCAAACCGCCATCCCCCCAAGTTCCATTTGCATTCGACGAGACCCCGCGCCGTTCCCCAAAATCCGTACCCTCAGGTGAAGGAACGGGAGCGCGGCGTACCGCACCGGTATTCGCGACAAACAAGCCGAAAGCGCGGCCGAAATCGCGAATGTGAATAGCGTGCAAATCTCTTCGAAAGTATGCGTCCGCGTGAAAGAGGCGACAGGCTCAAAGGATGATCTTCGCCTTTTCCTAGGTTCTCACCACCCGCCGCCCCCACTGGCATCAAGCGATTCAATACCTAATGTATGCCAGAACGGCGGAGGATTGTGGCTCAAGTACGGCGTTTAGCCCCTAAAAATCAGGGTTTGCCGCCGACTCAAGATTCTCTGTCCGATGCGACGATTTGTTGACATCA
The DNA here is from genome assembly GCA_049509335.1 of Bradyrhizobium sp. Lineage (GTDB taxonomy): Bacteria > Pseudomonadota > Alphaproteobacteria > Rhizobiales > Xanthobacteraceae > Bradyrhizobium. The sequence continues at coordinate 18,796 of JBEKZZ010000074.1, forward strand.
GGCGTTGACAACGCCGATCGGGCGGGACTATAAACCGCCCACTGAGCGCGGCGCTGCATTGGCCCTCGGCCAAGGCATTTGTTCGTGCCTGTAAAGCTCCTCACTGAGATGAGTGAATCAACAGCCGGTACAAGCCGGTTGTCATTTGTCGTCGAGTGAGGTGTTCGAAAAGACTTCCTTGGAAGGTTTCGGACGGATAGCTCCCTGAAGCGGGAGAGGGGTTTTCGGACCCCGGGCTGTTTGACAAGTGAAGATGAAGAAAGAGAAACGTGGACGGCGGAGTCCTTGCGGATCTCGGAATATTTGAAGGCTTCGGCTTTCAGGTTTTCGGGGTCGGACGAAAGACTTCGGCGGTACACGTTTTAAAGGTTACACCATCGTTGCCCGCGATGTGAATCGCAGGCGGCTTGTTGGCTTCGGCTGACAAAAAAATGGTGGGACCTCGTCAAACGTTGTGATCAGCCGGTTTGAAGTTTCAAGTCCAACTTGAGAGTTTGATCCTGGCTCAGAGCGAACGCTGGCGGCAGGCTTAACACATGCAAGTCGAGCGGGCGTAG
>JBEKZZ010000075.1:0-19250 GCA_049509335.1 Bradyrhizobium sp.
AGCCCTCAAGCTCGCTGCGCTCCGCACTCGTCAAGATAATCGATGTCGCTTCCGGGATGCCGCTCATGCCCCCTTGAATCACGACTCATTCTTCACCGATAGTGGGTACTAGCTCACTTTCGCCGCCTGCCCCGATTTTGCGGGAACGGCGTCGCCGTGCCATAGAGCGGACTTTGATCGTCGAATATTTGGGGGCGAACTGATGCTGCGGCTGGGCTTGTTGTGTCTACTGGTATCTGGATCGATCGATGCGGCGATGGCGGATTCGGCCCTGGAGCGGGGCGACTATCTCGTCAATACCATCCTGGCATGCGGCAACTGCCACACGCCACGCGACGCCAATGGCGCGATCATCAAGGACAAGGCGTTAGCGGGCGGACGGGTATTCTCGACGCCTGCGTTTGTCGTCACCACGTCGAACATCACCCCTGACGTTGAAACCGGAATCGGGAACTGGACCGACGCGGAGATCAAGCGCGCGCTGATCGAAGGCATCCGGCCCGATCACCACCGCCTGCCCGGTGTGCCTCTCGCGGCCATCATGCCGGCCAATTTCTACAAGGCGCTCTTGCCGGAAGATCTCGATGCCATCATCGCCTATTTGCGCTCCGTCAAGCCGGTCCGCAACGAGATATCCGATCCTGTTTACAAAACCCCCATCCACCGCGATCCCTATCCCGACGCGGACAAGGGATTTGACAAATCCATGTTCGGCGATCCGGTTGGGCGCGGCGCCTCTCGTCACCATCGGCCATTGCATGGAATGCCACTCGGCCTGGTCGCGCGGCGTCTCCGACTTCGGAGGCGGGCTGGGCCGTGGCGGCAGGGTCTTTACCGAAGTAGGCCTCGGGGGAGTAACGGCCGCCAACATCACCTCGGATCACACGGCCGGCATCGGAGAGTGGACCGATCAGGAGATTGCCCGTGCGATCACGCGGGGCCTGTCCCGCGACGGGCGGATTCTCAAGCCGCCAATGGGCTATGCTTACTATGCAGGAATGAAAGAAAACGATCTCGCCGACATCATTGCCTACCTTCGAACGGTTCCACCGCTGCAATAATGATGCGGACTTTTGAACCGCCACCCTAGTACCAAGACCAGCTGGAACGCTGTATTCTTGGGTCATGAGCGACATCGTCACCAAGCCGAAGACCAAGGTAAAAACCAAGGTCGAACGGCCACGCCTGCACAAAGTCATTCTCGTCAATGACGACTACACGCCGCGCGAATTCGTTGTCACGGTCCTGAAAGCGGAATTCCGCATGACCGAGGACCAGGCGCACAAGGTCATGATCACGGCGCACCGGCGCGGCGTTTGCGTGGTGGCGGTCTTTACCAAGGACGTCGCCGAAACCAAGGCGACCCGCGCGACCGACGCCGGCCGCGCCAAGGGCTATCCGCTGCTGTTCACCACGGAGCCTGAGGAATAAAGGACGGGCTGCGGCGCGTGCGCTCCCGCCGTCTCATCCTGCAATCCGTAGACCCGCTCGGTCTTTGAAAATCCCGCGATCGGAAATTCCCCGAGATCTTCCCAGCCGCCGGGACAGGCCTCGGCAAAGGCATTCGACGCCACCACGGTGCGATGCAAGCGGCTGGCCATTTTTTCCAGACGTGCGGCGAGATTGACGGCCGGCCCGATGCAGGTGAAATCGAGGCGGTTGCCGCCGCCGATATTGCCGTAAAGAATCCGTCCCACATGGAGCGCCACGCCGAAGCGAAAGCGCTCGATCGTCTCGCCGATCGGAAATCGCATGGCCTCGACATTCGCCCGCGCCTCACGGGCTGCTTCCAGGACTTTCGCGCAGGCCTTGCCTGCATCGCCGATATATTCATCAATCGGAAATACGGCGAGCAGACCGTCGCCCATGAATTTCAGAACCTCGCCGCCATGGGTTGCGATCGCAGAGACCTGGCAATCGAAATACTGGTTGAGAATATCGACCACGGTCTCGGCTGGAAGCCGGTCCGACAGCGCGGTGAAGCCACGCAAATCCGACAGCCAGATCGCGGCCTGCATCGATTCAGCATGACCGCGCCTGATCTGCCCGCGCATAATCCGCTCGCCGGCACGGTTGCCGACATAGGTGTCGAGCAGGATCGTCGACATGAAGCGCAGCCGCGTGACTTCGATCAGCCGCGAAAGCGGCGGGACCAACGCGCGGATGGCCGTGATATGTGCGTCGGTAAAGCCGCCCGGTTGTTTCGTGGTCCAGCTTGACACATGAACGGTGCCGTCGACTTGCATCAGCGGCAAGGCGATATATTCGGTGACGCCCTCCTCGCGCAGATCGTCGAACAGCGGAAAGCGCCTGGCGTCGGGACCGTCCATGTGCGCCCTGATTTCGCATCCCTGTTCGAACACAACGGCAAGCGGACTGTGACGGAAATCGTCCGAATCGAGAGCGTCGTAGTTGGCAGTGCCGACGACAATCTCAACTCCCGGCCGCCAGATAAAATTTCGGCCGACGACGTCGGGATGCAAGGTTCGAACGAAAACACCTACGCGCCACAGCGGCAATCCGGCCGCCACCATCCGCTCGCAGGTCTCCGTCATCATCGCAGGCGGGCTGGGCGCAGACCTCGCGCCATCGACGAGCCATTCGATCAGCTTTTGCAAAGCGAGCGGGTCCATGGGGCACCATTAGCAGCGTGGACGGCAATAACGTCAAGGCGCATCGCCCCGGTCGGGTCGTCAGCTCGAATTTTAGGCCGCCAACCGCCCGACGAAGGCTCGACAAGGCAGGGTGCGGCTGCAAAGCTAATCCCCATACATAATAGAAAAATGGAGGAAATAATGAATATGAATCGTCGCCAGTTGGCCTTGCCGGTAGTGGCCGTCGCACTCCTGGGAGCGGCAGCGGTCCCCGCTTTTGCCGGCGCGGATGAAGAGGCGGTTGCGAAGAACGTCGAGGCATTCCGCGCCGCCCAGGCGGCCGCAGACGCCAAGACATTGGAGGGACTTTGTGCCGCGGAACTAAGCTATAGCCATTCCGACGGTCGGGTCGAGGACAAGGCAACCTTTGTCACCAACGCCACCGACGGAAAATCGAAAGTCATTTCGCTGGCCTACCAGGACGTCAAGATCCGGGTGGTCGGTCCGGCGGCGATCGTGCGGTTTCACTGGGTCGGCGAAAGCGAGTCAGTCGCCGACGGCAAGAAAAGCTCCACCAACCTGCACATCCTGATGAACTGGCAAAAACAGGGTAACGACTGGAAGCTTCTGTCTCGCGCGTCAACGAAGCTTTGAGCGGCCCGATCGGGCGTTCGTCCGGGCGATCCGTCATCGAATTGTTCTCATATAGTTCGATGGTGTGGTATTCATGATGCGCCTGAAGTGCCGCGTGAAATGGCTCTGGTCGGCAAAGCCAACCGATGACGCGATCTCCGCCAATGGCGCGCCGGCCAACAGCGGAGCCCGCGCGCGCTCGATACGAACGTGAATTTGATAGGCATGCGGCGGCAAACCGAAGCGCTGGGTGAAACTGCGCACAAGATGGGATGGGCTGAGTCCGGCAATCGCGGACAGTTCATCCAGGCTGACGGCCTCACTGAAACGCTCCTGCAAGTAAGCCCGGGCGCGTTGGATGGCACCGTGATTGTAACCGGATTCCGCTGCCGGCCGGGCTTCCTCGGTGTGAGCAAACGCGAGCTGGATACATTGCAATAGCCGCGATTGCTGCTCGAGTGCCGTCTCTTGCGTTTCGACCGAAGTGCAAAGCCGATAGACCATCCGCGTGAGCTGTGGATGAGAAACGACGAAATCGCGAAAATGCGGCGTCCGACGAAACCCGTTTTCCTTTGCCATTTTCTCGAAGAGCACCGGCTCGATGAACAGTACCCGGAAATTTTGCGGCCGCGGAACGGCGAGATTACGATGTGCCTCACCCGGCTCCATTAACATCGCGCTGCCATCGACAAGTTGCTCGGTTTTTCCGCGATAACGAACCTCGGCGGACGCCCGGTCGACTACGCAAAGGACATAACGTTCGTGGAAAACGTGCCACGCGGTCGCGTCGACATCACTGAAAAGAAACTCGGTCCGCGCCAGGTATTTAGAGCGCAGAAACTCCATCCGCGGCGCGGGCGCTTGTTGTAGCATTTGCCCCCCAAACACCTCGATTTCTATCGACCTGAGGCGAACTTTGTAACCCCTGCAGATCATAAAAATCCAGTAGCGAAAGCAAGAACGTTCTATCCGGCGGGGTAGACAAGTACGTATCAATTCCGTCCATCTTCCTCCTCTCGCGGCATCTCTCTGCGACGTGTGGTATTTTGCACGATCCGCTTGGATCATGCGGCATTGAGGGCAACAGAGTTCCGACCAAAATTTTTATCCGGCGCTCGGCGACAAAGTCGAGCGTCCAATGCAGAGCAGAAGGGGCTAACATGGTGAAACGTTCTTTACGTCTTCTAATGTCTTGCACGGCGATTATTGCATTCGGCGCCGGAGCAGCCAATGCCGCTGAGTCCGCGCTTTCCTTCAAGATGGCGGCCTTGGACTCCGCACCTAGTTGCACCAGAGCTCCCGGCCCCGAGACTCAGCAAAAGGCAGCGGCATCGACAAAAATACACATCGCCGCCTGCCGCTGCTGCGGATGGACAACGACGGCGGACGGTCACCGAATGTGTACTCATCAATGCTGTGATTGATCTGGGGGCTCTTGGTTTCCGAGAGCGCGCGTGAGGGACATTTTTCAAGCGGTGAGGAACCACATGAATACGAACAGGCTTGCGGCAACGACGATCCTGTGGGGCAGCGCGGCACTGCTAGCCGGCTTGATGTCCTCCGCCGTGGCGCAGACGACGCCGCAAAAGCAGCAACCGGTGCAACAACAGCAGCAGAAGCCCGTGCAGCAGCAAACCTTCGTTCCGGCGCGTCCGTCGGCAATGGACCAAGCCAAAACCGCGGCTCAAGGTCCGAGCCAAGCGGCGAAAGTAGTCGATGGTGGCAAAGTAAACTCGCCGACGCCCGTTCAGGTTCAAACTTCGACAGGAACTGCTAACGCCGCCGCCGTCGCCGCGCGGGAAAATGCCGCCGAAAAGGCGCGGCAGGTACAGACAATGCAAAAATACAACATCGATAAAAGCCGCGTTCCATAAAAATGGATTCATGGGCGCCAATTGCTCTAAGAATGACAGATTGCGCTGACGCTAATCTACCCGCTGATTTTAGCCGCCTGTCTGACCGCGGTGACGCAGGAGATGATCCGCGAGCACGCAAGCCATCATGGCTTCGCCGACCGGGACGGCACGAATGCCGACGCAGGGATCATGGCGGCCTTTGGTCATGATCTCCGTGTCGCCGCCGTTGCGATCCACGGTACGGCGCGGCGACAGGATCGAGGACGTCGGTTTCACCGCAAAGCGCACCACCACCGGCTGGCCTGTGGAGATACCGCCTAGAATACCGCCGGCGTGATTGGACAGGAAGCTCACACCCTGGTTGCCCATCCGCATTTCGTCGGCGTTTTCTTCACCGGATAATTCGGCCGCACCAAAGCCGTCGCCGATCTCAACACCCTTCACGGCGTTGATGCTCATCATGGCTGCCGCCAAATCAGCATCGAGCTTGGCATAAATCGGAGCGCCCCATCCTGCCGGCACGCCCTCGGCGATCACTTCGATCACCGCACCGATCGACGAGCCGCTCTTGCGGATGCCGTCAAGATAATCTTCGAAGAAAGCCGCCTTGTCCTTGTCGGGACAGAAGAACGGATTTTTCGCGATCTCGCCCCAATCCCACTTGTCGCGGTCGATCTTGTGCGGCCCCATCTGCACCAGCGCGCCGCGCACGGTAACGCCGGACAATATCTTGCGCGCGATCGCGCCGGCAGCCACCCGCATCGCCGTCTCGCGGGCGGAGGAGCGCCCGCCGCCCCGGTAATCGCGCAGGCCGTATTTGGCGTCATAGGTGAAGTCGGCGTGACCGGGACGAAACTTGTCCTTGATGTCGGAATAATCCTTCGAGCGCTGATCGGTGTTCTCGATCAAAAGTCCGATCGGCGTGCCGGTCGTGACCTGCACGCCTGTCTCCGGATGCGCCAGTACGCCGGACAGTATCTTCACCGCGTCCGGCTCCTGCCGCTGCGTGGTGAAGCGCGATTGTCCGGGCCGACGACGGTCGAGATCGCGCTGGATCTCTTCAACGGTCAGCGGTATCTGCGGCGGGCAACCATCGACCACACAGCCGATCGCAACCCCATGGCTCTCGCCGAAGGTCGTGACCCGGAACAGATGGCCGAAAGTATTGTGGGACATGGTGCCCTAGCTTCGCCCGACGCCGTTAACATTCACCACGAAAGGGTGCATGTTTACGTAACGCGCAGGGCGCAGGGGGTCAAATAGCCGACCGGCTTTTGACCCCTCACCAGCCCTCAATGACTGGCATCCGTAGCCGATGCGAAGCATCAGCGTTCCCGATGCTGCCGCAATCGGGTACTTTTCGCACAGGCAGAATCAAAGCGTGGCCGGATACCCTGCCCCGGCCAGATTCCGCGTCGTGGTTAAAAGCCGCCGACATCGCAACTTCGGCGGGCGGAATAGCTGTGTCATTCTGGTGTTAGCCTTATCAGAGGTTCGAGGGATGCCGGTGCCGAATATCCGCACCCGACGCGGAGCCAATTGGGATCACACGCGATGACAGAGTTTCGCGAGAGTGTCGAAGCCATGATTCCTGCGTTACGCCGCTATGCGCGTGCGCTAACGCGTGATGCCGACATTGCGGACGATTTGGTGCAGGATACGCTGGTTCGAGCATTACGCTCGGAACGGCTTTTTCTCGGTGGTGACGTGCGGAGCTGGCTCTACACCATCCTGACCAACCTCAACAAGAACAGGCGGCGATCGCTGGCCCGGCGGCCGCAATTCATGCCTCTCTTGGAGAACAACCCCGACGCCAGCGGCACCGAGGCCGAAGGCCGCGATATCGCGAGGGCGCTTGCGACCCTGGTGGAGGATCAGCGCGCGGTGCTGCTGCTCGTGATGCTGGAAGGATTAAGTTATCGCGAGGTCGCCGACATTCAGGGCGTGCCGATCGGTACGGTGATGTCGCGGCTGGCGCGTGCCCGTGCCCATGTGAAGGCCGTTCTCGAGGGCGAGCGCCCGGCATTGCGACGGGTGAAATAATGACGAGTTTTATGAGTGAGCGTGGTGTGGCTGGTTTTTTTGGGGAGACCGCATTGCAGACGAGGTCGTATTTCCGTCGGGGAGGACGGAAGCCGGCCGGAAGCATTTCGACGGAGAAGAGACAAAAACCATGACCGACCCAAGGATTCCCGTCACCGAAGACGAATTGCACGCTTACGTCGACAACGAATTGCCGGCGGAACGTCGTGGCGATGTCGAAGCGTGGCTTGCAACCCATCCCGATTGTGCCGAACGCGTAAGAGCGTGGCGCGACATGGCGGATGCATTGCACGCCCGCTACGATCATGTTGCTGATGAGGCGGTGCCGAAACGGCTGGAAATCGAACGGCTGGTGAGCCGGCCGCGCAAATGGATGTACGGCGCTGTTGCAGCGGCGCTGGCGGCTTTCATTTGCGGCGGCAGCATCGGCTGGGTGGCGCGTGGTGTCACCGCGACACCTTCCGCGGTCGAGAGTCTGACGTCAGACGCCCTGGACGCGCATCGGCTTTATGTCGTCGAGGTACGCCATCCAGTCGAGGTGCCGGGCAGCGAGCGCGATCACTTGCAGACCTGGCTCACCAAGCGTTGCGGCTGGGAAGTCCGTGCGCCACGGCTGGATTCGAGCGGACTGAAGCTGGTTGGCGGACGGCTGTTGCCGGGCCCGGCCGGGCCCGCTTCGTTCTTCATGTACGAGAATGCTTCGGGCGAGCGCTACACGCTTTACGCTTCGCGTTCGAAGACCGGATCAGCCCAGATGCGCTATACCGCCGCCGAGAACTCCGGCGCGATGTACTGGTCGGAGGCCGATGTCAGCTATGTGCTCTCAGGCCCGATGGACAGGGAAAGACTTAATCAGGTGGCGCGCATCGTCTACGACCAGAACGAGAAGGGCGGCTAAATCCGCTGCCTGCCCGGCACAAAGTGCGGGGCCGAGCTTTTCGGATCGTGCTCTGGCTAACGAAATCGTCTCGTCCAAATTCGGACATTAAGAATCTGGAATTGGAACATGGACGCGTCTCAATATCGCACCATGTACTCACGAAAAGTTGTGGCGCGTTCGATCCGCCGATCGACGCAAGCGGCCTCGGCTGGGGTTTGTACCGCGCTGGTCCCCCAGTTCGAGGCCGCACCCCTGTGTTTCCGCGGCGACTATGAAAAATCGCTGCGCGGATTATACGGGTGTGTATCCCGCCACTTTTGCATCAACGCTTCCAATTCGGTGTCGTTCCCGTCTGGAAGCATAATACGGGTGGTAACGAACAGATCGCCGTTTCCGCCGGCTTTCGGCAAACCCTTGCCTTTGAGGCGAAACGTCCGGCCGCTCGACGTATTTTTCGGGATCGAAAGCTCGACCGCGCTGCCAAGTGTCGGCACGCGAACCTTTCCGCCCAGCACCGCCTCATAGAGCGTGACGGGCAGATCGAGACGCAGATCATTGCCTTCGACCTTGAAGAACGGATGCGGTGCGATGCTCACCGTGATTAGGAGATCACCGGGCGGATGGCCCGGCGCAGTCTCGCCCTGCCCCTTGAGCCGGATCTGCTGACCGGCCACCACACCGGGCGGAATCTTGACATTGAGCTCCTTGCCGGTCGGCAGCCGCACACGTTTCTCCGCCCCCTTCACCGCCTCTTCCAGCGACACGGTCATGGCAACAGAGAGATCGAGATCGACCGCCATGGTGCCGGGGTCAAACTCGAAACGCGCGCCGCCGCCACCGCCGCCCGCACGGCCTCCGCGTGCGGCAGATGCACCGAACATGCTGTTGAGGATGTCCTCGAAGCCGCCGCCAAAGCCGCCGGCGCCTGCAGCACCACCGCCGCTACGGAAGGTGTGAGTCTCAAAACCGCCCGGCCGCCCACCCGCGCCGCCGCCGGGAAAACCCTGGAAGCGCGGCTTGCCCTCGGCGTCGATCTCGCCGCGATCGAACTGCTGGCGCTTGTCCTCATCTCCAATAATCTCGTTGGCCGAATTCAGCTCGGCGAACCGAGCCGCGGCCTTCGGATCGTTCTTGTTGGCGTCGGGGTGATGTTTCTTGGCAAGCTTGCGATAGGCGCTCTTGATCGCCGCAGCGTTGGCCCCCCGCGGCACCCCCAAGACCTCATAGGGGTCGCGCATCCGTCAGTTCTCCTTCAAGGGAAGTCGTCAAACTTAATACACGGGTGAGAAACCCGCTCGGGTTTTCATTTGGGGATTTCGTGGCATTTTTGCAACGGGCTTTCCCCACACCTTCAGCCGCGCGGTCGAGATAGAGCTGGATCGCACGCATTTTCAACCCTTTGCGGAGACAAGCCGAAGCAAAAGCAGATTCTGAAAGCCGACTTCTCGATCCACTTTAGCTCTGCCGCCACGGCTTGAGCGTATGGATTTCCCACTCTCCGCGGCCGGATTGACATGCGGCTCCCTGCAACCAGCTTTCCGAACTGCCGTTCACGTAACTCGCCAGGAAATCCCGGCAGGTCCGCCCCTCCGAGGAATAGGCTTGCGCCAGCGGCGTCACCGAACCCCGCGCGCCGGTCACGGGGTTTTCCCAAGGCTGGCTCGCATCCTTCTCGCCTCGCGTCAGCACGTCGGAAGCGGCACTGCGGGCAAAGGCAAGATCGGTTTCGGTCGGCACGGCCTCCCTCGCCTTGGCCACCGGCGCGATCGAGCCGGTGACGTCATCGCCGGTTTTGGCGAACCCGCCATCCAGCCGGGAAACGCTGCAACCGCCAACACTAACGCCAACCAGAACCATGGCCATCACCCCGGCCGGCCTGATCGGCGATAGGCCAAAGCGTCGCCATACCCTATATAAGGCTGACCTTATACGGGGCAGTAACGTGCGTTTGGCCGCGGGCGGGCGCAATCTTGGACTCCAGGTAATGACGGACACGACCTCCATCAAACACCCGACACCCTTAACATCCGGTGATTTCACCGCGGCCGAGGAGCCGTTGGCCCTGTTTGGCGCGTGGTTTGCGGAAGCTTCGAAAGCTGAGCCCAACGACCCCAACGCCATGGCGCTTTCGACCGTCGATGCGGGAGGGCTGCCGGACGTGCGGATGGTGCTGATGAAGGGCTATGACGCGGCTGGCTTCGTGTTCTACGGCCACATCGCCAGCAAAAAAGGCCGCGAATTGGCCGCAAATCCCAAGGCCGCGTTGCTATTTCACTGGAAGTCGCTGCGCCGCCAGGTGCGCATCCGTGGACCCGTATCGCAGGTCGACGACGCAGAGGCCGACGCCTATTTCGCCACCCGCCCGAAGCAGAGCCAGATCGGCTGCTGGGCGTCGAAGCAGTCCGAGCCGCTGGAAAGCCGTTTTGCATTCGAGCAGGCGATCGCCAGGACTGCCGCGCAGTATATCGTCGGCGAGGTGCCGCGCCCGCCGGGCTGGAGCGGCTGGCGCATTACCCCGCTGCGGTTCGAGTTCTGGCATGACCGCCCGTTCCGCCTGCATGACCGCATCGAATTTCAGCGCGACACCTCCGATCAGGCCTGGTCGAAGACGCGGCTTTATCCTTGACCCAACGTCATCCCGGGGCGGCGCGTAAGCGTCGAACCCGGAATCTCGAGATTCCGGGTCTGGTCCTTCGGACCTTCCCGGAATGACGCAGACGGAGAAACCAGTTCATGGCCACTTCACCCCATAATGGACCACGGCGGACGCTGCTTCTCACCGGGGCCAGCCGCGGCATTGGGCACGCGACCGTGATCCGCTTTTCCTCGGCCGGCTGGCGCGTCATCACCTGTTCCCGGCACCCGTTTCCCGAAGACTGTCCGTGGGACGCCGGGCCTGAGGATCACATCCAGGTCGACCTCGCCGACCACGACGACACCGCGCGCGCCATTTCCGAAATTCGCGAGCGGCTGGAAGACGGCATGCTGCACGCGCTCGTCAACAATGCCGCGATTTCGCCGAAGGCCGAGGGCGGCCAAAGGCTCGGCTCGATCAACACGGATATCGAGACATGGAGCCATGTGTTCCGGGTCAATTTCTTTGCGCCGATCATGATGGCGCGCGGCCTGATCGAGGAATTGAAGGCCGCCAAGGGCTCGGTCGTCAACGTCACCTCGATCGCAGGCTCGCGCGTGCATCCGTTTGCTGGCGCAGCCTATGCGACCTCAAAGGCAGCGCTGGCTTCGTTGACGCGCGAAATGGCGTCGGATTTCGGTCGCCTTGGCGTACGGGTGAATTCAATCGCGCCGGGCGAGATCGACACCTCGATCCTGTCGCCGGGCACCGAAAAAATTGTCGAACAGCAGATCCCGTTGCATCGGCTGGGCACGCCGGACGAAGTCGCCAAGATCATCTATGTGCTGTGCACGGAGACCAGCTCTTACGTGAACGGAGCCGAGATCCACATCAACGGCGGCCAGCACGTCTAGGGTATTCTTCGAAGGCACGGCCAATCCCGTTGCTGCGAGCCGGTGCGCCGGCTGCGCCGGGATAAGGCCCTCGTTCTAGATCAACCCGCGCAGGATCTGGGCCGCCTGCCAGCGTAGTGATTCCTGGGTATTGGCAATGCTGGAGCACTCGTCTTCGAACTCGCCGTCGGCGAGCGCAGCCCCGCAATGCCGGCAGGCGCGCGCCGACATCGCCTGAGCCCTGCCGACAATGGTGCGGCCCTGCTGGTAGCTCGCGAAGTCGATGACGTTTGGCGCTTGCGTTATGACTTTCTCAACCATGGGAGTCCTCGCGATCAATCGCGAGTGTTATGACAGAAAGCCGTAGCGCAAACGTTCGGTCCTCCACTCAAATTTTAGCGGAGCGTTTCAGGGAGGAGTCCGGCAATGCCGCGCACTTTTTTAACCTCAAGATCGCGGCACGCGAGGGTAGCTTTATAGCCACTTCTTCCACCTGAAATACATGTAGGGGGCCACCGCCGCGAGCACCATCATCACCACCGCGAATGGATAGCCGTGCTGCCATTCCAGTTCCGGCATCACCTTGAAATTCATGCCGTAGATCGAGGCGATGAGGGTCGGCGGCATCAAGACCACCGCCATCACCGAAAACAGCTTGATGATGTTGTTCTGCTCGAGATTGACGACACCGAGCATCGCATCGAGCACGAAGGTGATCTTGTTCGAAAGATAGGAGGCGTGGTCAGTCAAAGAGGCGACGTCGCGCTGCATGGTCTTGAGCTGCTCGCGCATATCCTTGGTCCATTTCACGCCCTCGATGACGGCCGAGAGGAACGTGACGAGACGGCCGATTGAGACGAGGCTTTCCCGGACCTTGGAGGTCAAGTCGCCCTTGCGGCCGATGGCGGTCAGGATCTGCGAATAGCGTCTGGCATTGCCATGGCGCTGGCTCTCGGGCTCGAAAATGTCATGGGAAACCTGGTCGACGTCGGCGCCAATCCGCTCCAGGATGTCGGCGGAACGGTCGATCACCGCATCCAAAAGCTCCATGAGCACCATTTCGCCGGTGATGCCGTGGGCGCAATTGCGGGCGAGCTTGTTTTCCACCAGAACGAAGGGCTTTGGATCGTCGTAGCGCACCGTCACCAGGCGATGGCCTGCGAGGATGAAGGTCACCGCCGTGGTCTTGGGCGCCTCGGTGTCGGACTGACACATCAATGTCGCCGTCATGTAGCGCGCACCGTTCTCCATGTAGAGGCGGCTGGAAATTTCAATTTCCTGCATATCCTCCCGGGTCGGCACCGCGATCCCGGCCAGCCGTTCCACGGCTTTGTCCTCGGCGGTGGTCGGCTTGACGAGGTCGATCCAGACGGAATTCTCCGGCAGGTTGCCCAGATCGGTGACGGTGGCCTTCTTTAGGGAGGATTCAGCAGGAACAAACACCGCGAACATTGACGACTCCAGACTGCTAAAAGGCGAATTAACCAAGGAAGACTTGGTGCGATTTGGCAAACCCTTTCGTGAATGCCGCCAGCGCCTCCGCCATTTGCGGCCACCCGATGGCGGAAGGGTGGCAGAATCCGTTCCTCAAGTCCCGCTATTGCCGGAGAATCCTGTATTGCTCAAGTACTTGCGGCAAAAAAGACACAGGCGGGCTGCCGCAGTGCCGAAAGGCCATCTGGGCGCTGGAATTATCGTCAATTTCGGCGATAATGTGGGAGCTGAAGGTGGAGTCGTGGCAAGGCAAAAAGCCGGTGCCTCGAACGCATTCTCGATTGGAAATCCAAGATGCCGTTAAAACTCATGTCGCTGAAACTGGCCACGTCACTGAAACTGGCAATGGCTGTGACCGCCGCCGGACTGCTGCTCTCGGGCTGCATGGAAACGGCAAACTACGAGGCGACCAACACCAACGCCTTCAAACCGCACGACAAGGAGTTGCTGGCAAAGGTTCGCTACGAGAACGTGCAGCCGCCAGAGAGCTTCCGTCGTGCCATAGTCGAGTATCAGCGCAAGGAATCTCCCGGTACGATCGTGGTGGATTCCGACAATCACTATCTTTATTTCGTGCAGAACGACGGCAAGGCGATCCGCTACGGCATCACCGTCGGCGAAGAAGCCATGGCCTGGTCGGGTATCGCCAAGATCGGTAGCATGGCCGAATGGCCGGCGTGGCATCCGACCAAGGGCGAGATCGAACGTCTTGGCGTTCCCACTTTCGTGCCGCCAGGCCCGGACAATCCGATGGGTTCTCGCGCGATGTATCTTTACTCCGGCGGCAAGGACACGCTGTTCCGCATTCACGGCACCAACCAGCCGGAATATATCGGCCAGTCGATCTCCTCCGGTTGCATCCGGATGACGAACGAAGACGTGATCGACCTCTATAACCGTGCCAAGATGGGCACCATCGTCGTAGTGCTCGCGCCGCATCACGGCGACGCGCCGTTCGGTTCGTCGCAGGTAGCCTCGAGCGGCATCGGATCGCTGCAGTAACCAGCCGACCTCAATAGAGAGAATTTAAAAAAGCGCCGGTTTACCGGCGCTTTTTCGTTGGCGGGTTGCCGACCGGGCGACTTTTCCGCCGGCTGTCCTGCGTGAAGTTGCCTCACCGGTCGGTGTCAGGCTTCCCCTCTTCCGGTCCATCGACAACCGCGCGCGGCGGGGCCTCCACCGGGCGCGAGGCGGGCGACATCGGCGCAACGGCCGGCAGCGGATCCCAGACGTACCACTGACAAATCCGGTAATCGTTGCGTCGCTCCATTAGATCGAGATGGATGTGGTCTTCATGGTAGCCGTCGGAGCCCGGCCCCAACACGGTCGTAAACCGCGCGCACACCGAATGCAGCACCGTCTCACGCACGTCGCGAGGGACAGCGCGATCGGTCAGCGAGATGGTCCGGCCATCGGCAAACCTGAACGAGCGGACATCGAGCGCATTGGCGCGGCCGTGTTCGGACAGCCCGGCGCCAGCGATGCGATTGCGGCTGCGGCACTCGAAGGAATCGAAATTGTCGAGGTCGGCAATGACGCTGCCGAGGCTTTTGGCGAGCGCCGCAACGTCGGTCCGAACCCAGTCGACGACCGCTGACGCCATCTTGCAGCGCAGGATCGCCGCGGGCTTGAGCGCGACCTGACGATGGTCGGGCAGCACCACGGCCTCCAGCCGCACCAGATCCTCTCCGCCGCAGCCGCCGGGGCCATGGATGTCGGGAATGCTCGGGGCCATCGCAATCGCTTCCGTCAAGGCAAGCCGGCAAGCGGAAGGTAGAGGCGCGGCAGGGGCCTGCGACCCGGCATTCTTCTCCTCCGGGGCGGCGGAGGGCTCCACCCCTACGGCCGGAGCCTCGGGCGGACGAGGCCTGGGCAGGGGCACCTTTGCCGCGGCGGGATGCACCAAGCCGCAGCAGGCCACCAACAGCGCAGCCACGATAACCATGGCCATCCGGCCGCCGCCTCCCCTACGAGAAGCCCATTTGCGGTAACCATTCCTCGCGCTAGACTTCGGATTATTTTGCGCAAAAGAACCGCGACAAGCGGTCTTATTCCGAGGAGGAACGTCCGTATGCTTGGTTTGATGCAAGACTGGCCCTTGCTGTGTCACCGAATTCTCGAACACGCAGCAAGCATTCACGGCTCGCAGGAAGTCGTCACCCGGTCGGTCGAAGGTCCTATTCATCGCACCAATTACGCTGAGATCCACAAGCGCGCGCTGAAAATCTCGCAGCGGCTGGATCGCGACGGCATCAAGCTCGGCGAGCGTGTAGCCACCATTGCCTGGAACACCTGGCGCCATCTCGAGGCATGGTACGGCATCATGGGCATCGGCGCGATCTGCCATACCGTCAACCCGCGGCTGTTTCCCGAGCAGATCGCCTGGATCATCAATCACGCCCAGGACCGCGTGGTGATGACCGATATCACCTTCGTCCCGATCCTGGAAAAAATCGCCGATAAGCTTCCAAGCGTCGAGCGCTATATCGTGTTCACCGACAAGGCCCACATGCCGCAGACCACGCTGAAAAACGCGGTCGCCTATGAGGACTGGATTGCGGAAGCCGATGGCGATTTCCAATGGAAGACGTTCGACGAGAATACCGCGGCGGCGATGTGCTACACATCGGGAACCACGGGCGATCCCAAGGGCGTGTTGTATTCTCACCGCTCCAACGTGCTGCACGCGCTGATGGCCAATACCGGCGATTCGCTCGGCGCCAATGCCGGCGACACCATGCTCCCGGTAGTCCCGCTGTTCCACGCCAATAGCTGGGGCATTGCGTTTTCGGCGCCCTCGATGGGGACCAAGCTGGTGCTGCCCGGCGCCAAGCTCGACGGCGCCTCCGTCTTCGAGCTTCTGGAAACCGAGAAGGTCACCCACACCGCCGGTGTTCCCACGGTGTGGCTGATGTTGCTCAACCACATGGCCGCCAACAAACTGAAGTTGCCGCATTTGCGCACCGTGGTGTGCGGCGGATCGGCGATGCCGCGCTCGATGATCAAGGCATTCACCGATATGGGCGTGACGGCGCGACACGCCTGGGGCATGACCGAGATGAGCCCGATCGGCACGCTGGCCGCGCTCAAGCCGCCCTTTGATGAACTTGAAGGCGAGGCCGAACTCGACATCCTCCAGACCCAGGGCTACCCGCCGTTCGGCGTGGAGATGAAAATCACTGACGATGCCGGCAAGGAACTGCCATGGGACGGCAAGACCTTCGGCCGCCTCAAGGTCGCAGGGCCGGCGGTTGCGAAAGCCTATTTCCGCGTCGATTCCAATATTCTCGATGAGAACGGCTTCTTCGACACCGGCGACGTCGCCACCATCGATCCGCAGGCCTATATGCGGATCACCGACCGCTCCAAGGACGTGATCAAATCCGGCGGCGAGTGGATTTCGTCGATCGACCTGGAAAATCTCGCCGTTGGCCACCCCGCGGTAGCCGAGGCCGCCGTGATCGGCGTGCATCACCCCAAATGGGACGAACGGCCTTTGCTCATCGTCCAGCTCAAGCAGGGGCAGAGCGCGTCGCGGGAGGACATTCTGAAATTCATGGACGGCAAGATCGCCAAATGGTGGATGCCCGACGACATCGTTTTCGTCGACGGCATTCCGCACACGGCGACCGGCAAGATCCTGAAGACCGCGCTGCGCGAGCAGTTCAAGGCCTATCGTTTCCCGAACGCGGCGATATAGCAGATATTAAATTTGCATAGCAGATATTAAATTTGCTCAACCCGCAGAGAGAGCATAGACCGCCCTCGGCACTGCCTGGGCGGTCTTTTGCTTGCGAGCAAGCGGCACACCCTGAAAGTCGCCCCTCCGTAAGGGAGCAACTTCGATTAGCGGGGATATTCAATTAGCGACACATACCCGGCTGATAACTGCATGCCCCGTTGGAGCAACACGTCGCCGTGCCGTCTCCCCATATGCAGCATTCTCTACCAGTGGCGCAATAAAGGCCTCGATTCCCGCACTGGGAACTTGCTGAAGCGCTCGAAATGAGCATCGAATTAGCTGCCGTAAATGCAGCAATACCCAGAGCAGACTGTGTTGCAATTTTAAGATAATTTCTCCGACTGACGATCGCAACTTCGCCTTCGTCTTTCCGAGCGCTGGTAACCAAAGCTTTCTTTATCGAAAACTCCGCGGCTCTTACACCAAACACAACCACATGCAAAACCCACAACGAGGTGAGCAAGAGAAACAAGGTTAGAGCGAAATATGTCAGATAGAATGGCAGAGAAACGACATTGGCCAGCTCAAGAAATAATAAAATACAGAAGGCGCTCGCCGCAGCAAGCGCTGCTCTAAAAGCTGTTTGAATGCAAAATGAGCACGAACCAATGTTGGTAAACAAGTTAGATAATACAAGTCTCATTGCGCTCCCCTTTGTTTAGATTGCTTTACACGCATACCACCGTTGCCAAGTAACAACTTCACCCATTCGGGTGAACGGGATGAATAGCGGATCTTGAACTAGATAATTTCCGCTTCGTCCCGCGCCTGATTGGCACAAGGTGAACGATGCAAGGACAATGATCTTCCTCTCCGGGTATCAAGATCGAGCAATTACTCGATTCCATACCGGCAAGATCCTGAAGACCGCACTGCGCGATCAGTTCAAGGAATATAGTTTTCCGGGGACATAAAGAGGCCGCCAACCGAGGCGGCCTCTTTCGCCGGGAGTTTACTTCCTGGCTAGGTCGGTGACCTTACCACGATTGTCATACCATTCACTCGACGACATGCAGGCTGAAAAATACGCCTTACATCTCGCTTCTCCAATATGGGAATAACTTCTCGTTTCGCATGCAGCCAAGAGCTGTGAACAGGTCTTTGCTTCCGCATTTACTGTTGGCGCGGCGAATGAGACCAAACCCAACGCTAGAATGGCGCATAGAAGTCTTGCTTTAGGCACCCGTCATCCTCCCTTTTCGCCTTCCCTCAAACGCCAAGCTCTAGAAGTGAGGGTTAAAACGATATGAGAGCCCGACCTTCACTATGTTAAGACTGGAACCGGCGCTGCGGGCCGGAAATGTTGTGACTCCCGTTGCAATCACGGTGTCCGTATCGGGAAAGTTGGCCGTATTCAGAGCGACGTAGTCATATTCCAACTTTGCTGACCAGTTAGGAGCAAAACCCCACTCGCCACCGATGCCCACGGTCGCGCCCTGGCGCGTTTCATTGGACACGTTGGTGTTGGCAGGAATGCCCACCGCATTGGTCGTCACCCCGTTCGATGAAAAGCCAGCCCAGGCCCAGCCGCCCTTGCCGTAGATCAGAAAATTGTTGTCGACGACAAAGCCGATACGGCCTGTAACGGTTGCGATCCATCCCACCTTACCTTGGTCGGTACTCGTGAAGCGCGTAGGACCAACTGTTGCCTCTGAGCCGGTCAGATTGGCTCCTGAATAATCTGCGTCTATTCCGATGATCACGCCCCTATTCACCTGGTAATTGTAACCCGCATAGCCACCGCCAAGGATACCGTTGGCGTTAAGAGGATTAAGAACAACCCCGGCTGGAAAGGACGCGCTGCCTTGGACGATCGTCGTCTGGCTTCTAGCCCAGCCCCCGCCGACCTCGCCGCCGACATAGAAACCGCTCCAGTCGTAATAGGGAGCAAGAACCGGGGCTTTCGTCATCATTGGCAAATCTGCCGCGAAAGCACTTGAAACCCCTGCTACTTCGCCAATGGCCCCGACCGCAACGACGGTAGCAATGCCTACTAGTAATCTTCTCATGGCCTTGATTTTCCCAAGCCTGCGCCGATGTTGATGTTCGCATCGCTAACGGCTTGGGAACTGGCTGCCTTCACCCGGTTGGGTGAAGACCATATTTTTACAACTCAATAATGTGGGGTGTGACGAATTGGGTACACAATGTATGTGTGCCTGGCGCAGATACTCGATGCAAAGACCCGCTATCGCGCCTGATGCCACTTGGGCACTCTCACATTCGCCAGCAGCGAAACGAGATCAGTTTGGTTGGCACACGCTTTCCACAAAATCCGTCGGTCACCGATTGACCTTGCCACCGAAGCAATACCTTCACGTTACCGCAGAATGCGCCACATCGAATTCCAACCGGATTCCGGACGGCGCCTCCAAGTTCGATGTCCATCAATTTTCAAGAAATGCAAAATGCTGTTCGGCTGTAAGCGTGTAGCTGATGCCGTTCAGGCTTTGAAGTTCCACGGCATGAGCTGGTCGATCTGAGAGATGGGCCAGCCTTGAGCGATACGCTCGAGGGTCTGTGTGAGCCAGGCCTGTGGA
>JBEKZZ010000076.1:0-18856 GCA_049509335.1 Bradyrhizobium sp.
GGCAACCGCAATCGCTTGTCACTTGACAGGTTTTCTCGCCGTCAAAGTGATTTGCCCGTCGTGCCAACGTGTCGCAGCCCACTCGCTTGTGACGTCGGGCAAATCACTCCTACAGCTTCGCCTGTCTCGCCCGAGAGAGGGACGTTGGCCATCGTCACGAACGTTGGGCGGGATGCGATGGATGCTTTGGCGCGCGAGACGAACGCGGGCAAGGCGGACGGCGAAGTCGCGTGGTCTTGATGCCTCGACGCTGGCATCAACTCGGCGATGAAGCTGGCGCTTCACGCCGGGGATGGTGGCAAGAAAGCCCGATCACCAGAGAGAGCGCGAAAGAAGCCGTTAAAACCATTGCGCAGGGAAGGCCGGATCAATCCGGTGAACCCGTGGTGACTAACTCGCGTGTTTTTTTACTACACGCGAGGCTGCGGGCGTAATCGGCGCCCGGCTTTCCCTGCGCCCTCCATTTCGAGGGACAAAGAATTCGATGCACCGCTCGGGCGTCTCGCGCCGCGAGAGCAATAAACCGTGGCTGAACAGGCGCGAATCATTGAACAAACGCGTGTCTGGCCTATCTTCGGCAGACATGATGACCCTTCCCGCATCCGCATTGCCTGTCGAAGCCCCGCCGGCTTTTCTCGGCGTCGCCCAATCCCTGACCGGAAAGTTGTGGCGTGACCGGCTCGACGCGCGCGACGCGGCACGGGCACTCGCGATGGCGCAGCGCTATCAATTGCCGGAAATGCTGGCGCGCGTGCTCGCGGGGCGCGACGTCGACATCGATGCGGTCGAGGACTTTCTTGATCCGACCATCCGCAAGTTGATGCCCGACCCCTATACGGTGACGCAGATGGAAGCGGCCGCCAAACGCATCGCGGATGCGGCCGTGCGAGGTGAAAAGGTCGCGATCTTCGGCGACTACGACGTCGATGGCGCGACGTCTGCGGCGCTGCTCGCTTGGCATCTGCGCCACTGCGGGCTCGATCCGCTCATTCATATCCCCGACCGGATCTTTGAGGGCTACGGACCCAATACCGAGGCGGTGCGGGGATTGGCCGGGAAGGGCGCGACGCTTCTGGTGACAGTCGATTGCGGCACCACGAGCATGGAGGCGCTGGTTGAAGCCCGCAAGCTCGGAATGTCCGTGGTCGTGATCGATCACCATCAGTGCGGCGACGAACTGCCCGAGGTCGACGCGCTGGTCAATCCGAACCGGCCCGACGACCTCTCGGGCCTCGGCCATCTCGCCGCCGTAGGCCTCGTTCTGGTGACGCTGGTTGCGGTCAATCGCGAGCTGCGCGCGCGGGGTTTCTGGACGCCTGAAATGCCGGAGCCGGATCTGCTTGGCATGCTGCACCATGTGGCGCTCGGCACCGTCGCCGACGTCGCGCCGCTGATTGGGCTCAATCGCGCTTTTGTCGCTAAAGGTTTGATTGCGATGCGCCGGCGCGACCATATCGGTCACACCGCGCTGATGGACGTGGCGCGGCTGAACGGCCCCCCGGAAGCCTGGCATCTCGGTTTCATGCTGGGACCTCGGATCAACGCCGGCGGGCGGATCGGGCGTGCCGACCTTGGCGTACGGCTATTGCTGGAAGGTGATGTTTCGGAAGCGGCACGGATCGCCGGCGAACTCGACCGGCTGAATAACGAACGGCGGGTAATCGAACAGCAGGCCGAGGCGCAGGCCGAAGCCGAGGCGCTGGCCTCGCTTGGACTCGAGGATAAGGGTTCGGTGATCGTCACGGCGTCGGAAGGCTGGCATCCGGGCATTGTCGGCCTGGTCGCGTCGCGGCTGAAAGATAAATTTTCGCGGCCGGTTTTTGCCGTCGCACTCGAACCCGGCGGCATCGGGACGGGCTCGGGCCGCTCGATCGGCGGCGTCGATCTCGGCAAGGCCGTACGGCAAGCCGTCCACGATGGCCTGCTGCTCAAGGGCGGCGGCCACGCCATGGCCGCGGGCGTGACCTTGCGCAAGGAAAGGTTGGCCGAATTTCGCGCCTATATGGAGAATGCGCTGGCCGCTGACGTGGCGCAGTCGCGTCATGTCAACGAAATCTTCGTCGACGGCGCGGTCAGCGCGCGGGGCGTGACGACGGAGTTGGCCGCGACGCTCAACCGGGCAGGCCCCTTCGGCAGCGGCAACCCCGAGCCGGTACTGGCGCTGCCGTCGCATCAACTGGTATATGCCGATGAAGTCGGCCAAGCGCATTTGCGGCTGCGGCTCAAGTCGGGCGATGGCGCAATCGTCAACGGCATTGCGTTTCGTTCGATCGGCCAAAAACTGGGCAATGCGTTGGCCGCGCACCGCGGGCAGGTTTTGCATGTGGCGGGATCGATCGCGGTCGATCGCTGGCAAGGCGCCGAACGTGTGCAGTTGCGCGTGCTCGATGTCGCCGTGCCGGATCAGGGGCCGGCGCTGATCAGGTAAAGCAAGCAACTCAGGAACGAGGGTGGACATGGCAAGACAAGTCGCAGGCAAGGTTGCGTTGGTGACCGGAGGCGCGTCGGGCATTGGCCGGGCGATTGCCGAGTTGCTCGCGGAGGAGGGCGCTTCCGT
Organism: Bradyrhizobium sp.; assembly: GCA_049509335.1. Lineage (GTDB taxonomy): Bacteria > Pseudomonadota > Alphaproteobacteria > Rhizobiales > Xanthobacteraceae > Bradyrhizobium. The sequence goes on from JBEKZZ010000076.1 coordinate 2,558, forward strand.
TGTCGTGACTGACGTTGACGAACTCAATGGGCCCGACGTTGTGGCGGGCATCGAAAAAAACGGTCGCGAAGCGGTGTTTCTGCATCAGGACGTCACCAGCGAACCTCGCTGGGTCGAGGTTGTCGGCGCAATCGAAAAGCGTTTCCGCAGGCTGGACGTGCTCGTCTCCAATGCCGGAATCGGAATCGGCGCGCCGTCGATTGTGGAGATGTCGCTGGCCGATTGGCGCCGGCAGACCGCGATCAATCTCGACGGCGTGTTCCTGTCGGTGAAGTATTGCCTGCCCCTGATGCGTAAAACTCACGGCGGCTCGATCGTGATCATGTCCTCGCTCGCGGGCCTGCGTGGGTCGCCGACGCTCGCAGGTTATTCCGCGACCAAAGGCGGCGTGCGGCTGTTTGCGAAGTCGGTTGCAATGGAATGCGCCTCGGCGCGGGACGGCATCCGCGTCAACTCCGTGCATCCCGGCATCATCGACACTCCGATCTGGGGCAAGATTCCGGCCGGTGGCACAGCGGGCGGGCAGAACGCGCCGATCGATTGCGAGGCAGTGGCAAAGATAGCGACACCTTTGGGGCGCGCCGGCAGCGCGCGCGAGATCGCGCAGGGCGTACTCTATTTGGCCTCCGACGCCTCGAGCTATGTGACCGGAACCGAACTCGTCATCGACGGGGGAATGTTTGCAGGCATGGCGCCACCCCGCCCCTCGTGATGCGATCTAACTCCCTTGCCGCAATCGAGTCAGTACCTTCAACCCGCCATAGCCGTCGGCCGGCTCAAGACCCATTCTGGCCTGATAGTCCCGGACGGCTTGCATGGTGTCATTGCCGACACGGCCGTCGGTACCGCCGGTATCAAAGCCTGCCCTGGTCAGCCGAACCTGCATTTCCTGTATTTCAGCAAGCGTCAGCGCGCGCTCGGATCCGGGGAATGGCTGGATAAAGGGTGGGCCGCCGAGGATGCGGTCGCCGAGATGGCAGATTGCGAGCGCATAGTTCATAGCCGGATTGTAGCTTCGAACCGAATAGAAATTCGGCCCCAACAGGAAGCTCGGTCCGTCCGGCACCGGCGTCCAAAGCTGCGCCGAGGCGTTCGGTTGCGGGAACGGCGCGCCGTCGGCGCGGGTGACGCCGGCGCTCGCCCACGCGGCATAGCTGCGATTGCCTTTCGACAAGGCGCCGTTGGGGCGCACTTCGTAGCCCCAGTGCTCGCCGCTGTGATATTTGCCGCGGTCGACGAGATAGCGTGCGGTCGAACCCAGCGCGTCGTCCGGCCGGCCGAATGGCGATACCCGCCCGTCATGATCGTAGTCGATGCCGACATTGAGCCAGACCTCGGGCATCCACTGGGTGTGTCCCATCGCGCCGGCCCAGGAGCCTCGCATTTCCTCCGGAGTGCTCCAGCCGCGATCGACGATGCGCAGCGCGTTGATCAGTTCGCTTTCCCAATAGGCGCGCCGTCGCGGCTCGTTCCAGGCCAGTGCGGCCAACGCGGGGAAAACCGGCCGCATATGATTCTGCTGCACCAGCGGATCGCCGTAGGCGGATTCGACACCCCACAGTGCCAGCAGCGTGCCGCGTTCGACGCCGTAGTCCTGCTCGATCCTGGCAAACAATGCGACGTTCTTCCGGAGCGCTTCCTTCCCGTGGATGATCCTCCAGTCCGAGACGCGGCGATTGATGTATTGCCAGAGTTCTTCGTTGAACTCCGGCTGGTTCCCAATTTCCCTAAAAACAGACATGTCAGGCTGGATGCGGCCCATCACGCGCGTCCAGGTCGCCTCCGAAACGCCTTTCGCGACTGCCTTTGCACGAAAGCGCTCACGCCATTGATCGAAACCGGGCGGGCCGACCGCAAAGGCTTGAAGCGGACGAACGAGCAGGGCGGCTGTGCTCAGCCCGGCAACCAGGCCGCCGCGCAGCAGGACGCGTCGCGTGGGCAGTTTCCGTGAATCAGGCCGTGTCATCCAGACAGTTTGCGGCGCTGCCATCCGGCGTGCAATGCTGCTATCATCGCTTCCAAATCATATCGGGAGGATGCCATGGACGCCGTAACGCCGACAGGTCCGCAAACCGCCGACCAACATTCCCACCTTGTTCGCCCGGAGAACATGGAGTGGCAGAAAACGCGCTTTCCGGGCTGCGAAGCCAAAACGCTGTTGTTCGACCGCGCCACAGGCCTGATGACGGCCTTGATGCGGTTTGCGCCGGGTGCGGTCTTGCCGGATCACGAGCATGTCCACATCGAACAGACTTACATCCTCGAAGGCAGTTTAGTTGACAAGGAAGGTCCGGCGAAGGGTATCGAGGCAAAGGCCGGCGAATTCGTTTGGCGCGAGCAAGGCAGCCGCCACGTGGCATGGTGTCCGGAAGGCGGGTTGATGCTCGCGATCTTTCAGGTGCCGAACAAGTTCTTTGAGACGGACGGTCGTGTTGTCGATGCGGCCGGACAGGATTGGGACGAGGCTTGGGGTCACACCGGCAGGGCGACGATCAAACGGGATTAGTTCTCACTGCCTTCTTCGGGTTCCCGCCGGCTCATGTCCTCTGGAAGAGCACGCGCCAGGTTGGCGGCCGGCCCGCTGTGGGGACCGACTTCGCGTCCACGCCCGCCGATCAGGCGTTCATAAGCGGAGACCAGCGTGACATAGGGATTGACCCACAACCATCCGTCGCGCGTGAACACCTGGACGTCGAAATGCAGGTGACGGGTGGTGCCGTTGGGGCGGTCGAGATAGTTGGAAACCACTCCGATTTTCTCGCCTTCCTCGACATGACGGCCATTCAGAACACCATCGGCATCCATGGCCGCGGGGTCCATGTGCATATAGCGGAAGCGAATATGTTCGTTGCGGCTGTTGACCTGAAGCGTTGCCGCCTGCTGCTTCGGCTCGCGGATCAGGACGGCATCTCGGGCCGCGACGACGGCCCGTTGCTTGGGGTCGCAATGCTCCGGCCCATCGTCGTGGGCGGGGCAGGGGGCAGGCCGCATGTCCTGTCCTTGATGACCGAAGCCGCTTGGGCATTGGCCAACGCCAAAGCTGCGGGCTTCGCAAAAATTGTCCTGCCAGGGATAGCTGGTCGGACCGGCGGAGAACTCATCGAGCTTGTCGCTTTTGCGCAAACCGAACGATTGGGAGTGGGCAAAGGCCGGTGTCTTCTCCAATGGAAAACGGATTTGCGAATAGGCGGTGTAGTCGACCCGGCCTGCCTGCTTGCGCGATCCGCTTCTGGCAATGAGGTCGCCAGGCGGGCGATAGGTGAAATCCGGGGACGTCAAGGAAGGACGCTCGACAGCTTCCGGGGAGATGTCCATCCGCGGCCGCGACGGCAGGCCGCCCGCGACGCGCAGCGCTTTCAAAAACCGTTCGGCCACCGGATAGGCCTCGCGACAGGCCAGACGCTTCGGCTTTGCCACGCTGTCGAGGCACTGGATCGAAACGACGTAAGGGACGCCGAAGCGCGTGAAGGCATAGCGCACATAGCCTTCCCGGATAAAACGGCGCAGGTCCGGAAATTGCGCAGACAGCGACTTGACCGGATCGCCCTTGCCACCCGAGGGGTCGTTGAGATCGTAGGTCAGGATGGAGCCTGTGATCTGAACTTCCACCGGCTTGGCGAAAATCCGCTGCGGCAGGCCGTCGCCGGTGCCGGGTTCGAGCGAAAATACCGCGTCGTAGCCGGCCGGACCTGCATCGAACAGGTCGGCGGGGCGAAAATCGGCCTGGAAGCGCGCCAGCAGGAAATTTTCAGATGCATCCTTCCATCGCGCTTCGAGATAGGCCGCGGTGTCGAAGGGCAGCAACACCGGCACCGGGCTGCGGCTGATGCCGGTGAAGATCTGGGACGTCGAGGCGTTGAGCTGCACGAGCGCCGGCATCGAGCGCGGGTCGGAGGCGGGCAACCGGTATCGGCTGACGAAAGTAAACGCAGGAACGACCGATGGCCGGGTGCCGATCTCGGTGCGGATTTCATCGAGTGCGGCGCGCCAGTCGACGCGCGCAACCGACAGGGCTGGGCTTCTGAATTCGTCGGCGGCAAGCGGGCTTGCGCAGGCGCCGAGCAAACAGAAGGCTAGCTGTAGACGCGCCAAGAAACTGCCGGCCCCCGATCTCACCTTAACGCCCCCCGGCGTTGCTCCATACGCTGGATATTAATCCTTTGCGCGTTCGACGTAAGACCCATCTTCGGTCATCACCACAATGCGCGTGCCAGCGGCGACGTGCGGCGGCACGGCGGTGCGGACACCATTGGACAGGACGGCGGGCTTATAGGAGGAGGATGCCGTTTGTCCTTTGGTGACCGGCTCAGTTTCCACGACTTCCAGCGTCGCGCGTTGCGGCAACTGGATCGAGACCGGATTACCGTCGTGAAGCGACAGCTTCACGGTCATGTTCTCCTGCAAATAAGGTGCCGAAGAACCGACGATTTCCTTGGAGACCTGGACTTGGTCGTAATTCTCGGTGTTCATGAAGTGGAAGCCGTCGGCATCTTCATAGAGGTAATTGAAATTGGTGTCCTCGACCGTCGCTTTTTCCACCTGATCGGTGGTCTTGTAGCGCTCGGAAATCTTCACCCCGTCGCCGATACGGCGCATCTCAATCTGGCTGACCGGAGTTCCCTTGCCGGGATGGATGTTTTCGGCGGTAAGAACCACGTAAAGCTTGCCATCTTGCTCGATGATGTTGCCTTTGCGAATGGAACTGGCGATGACTTTCAAGGCTGTTTTTCCTGATAATATGGCCCGGGACCTTTCCGGATGCGGGCGTTCCGGGGCCATTAAGGCGGTTTCGGCCTGCAACATACTGATTTTGTGCTTGGAAGCTAGCGTTTTGGGGCGGTTGGTTGATGGTTGCGGACAATAAGGCTTCGCCATGGTGGTCCGCCGGCCGATACACCGACATCAGGCCGTTTTTGATGGCCAGGAATGCCATCACCCGGGCGGTCCGGGCCTGGTTCGACGAACAAGGCTTTACCGAGGTGGAAACGGCGATCCTGCAAATATCGCCCGGCAATGAGACCCACTTACATGCGCCGCGCACGGAACTGACCGCCGCCAATGGCGACCGCACGGCGCGGTACTTACGAACCTCGCCGGAATTTGCCTGCAAGAAGCTACTCGCCGCCGGCGAGACTCGAATATTCGAATTTGCACGGGTATTTCGTGACCGGGAGCGCGGCCGGCTGCATTTGCCTGAATTCACCATGCTCGAATGGTACCGGGCGAACGAGGCCTACGAGGCCGTCATGGCTGACGGCATTGTTCTGATCGCAAATGCCGCGCTAGCAACCGGGATCGGGCAGTTTTCATTTCGAGGGAAAATCGCCGACCCCTTTGCCGAACCCGAGATGTTGACAGTCGCTGCCGCATTCAAGCGTTTTGCCGGCATCGACTTGCTCGCGACCATTGACGGCGAAGGCGACCGGACCAAGCTTGCGGCGGCAGCGGGCACAAAAATTCGTGTTGCAGCCGATGACAGCTGGTCTGACATCTTCAGCAAGATATTGGTGGAATACATTGAACCAAATCTGGGGCACGGACGCCTTACGATCCTCTACGAATATCCGCTGCCGGAAGCGGCGCTGGCGCGCGCGGCTTCATCCGACGCCCGCGTTGCCGAGCGTTTCGAGATTTATGCCTGCGGTGTCGAACTGGCGAATGGATTTGGTGAATTGACCGATGCAGCCGAGCAACGCCGTCGCTTTACGCTGGCCATGGACGACAAGCAGCGCCGCTATGGCGAGCGCTATCCGTTGGATGAGGATTTCCTCGCGGCGGTCGCTTGCATGCCGGAGGCAAGCGGCGTTGCGCTTGGTTTTGACAGGTTGGTGATGCTCGCTAGCGGTGCAGCCTCGGTCGATCAGGTGGTGTGGACGCCTCCGGTTGGAGGCATATGAGCAGTACCTTTTTTAAACCCGTCACCACTTTGCGTGAGCCTGCGGAACTGGCTGCGCGCGGCCTTGTGCCGGTTTCGGATATTCCGGCGCTCGAAAAAGTCGCGGCGCGGTATGCGATCGCGGTGACGCCCGAGGTGGCCGCGTTGATCGATCCCGACGACCCGCTTGATCCGATTGCGCGGCAATATATCCCCAGCGCCGAGGAATTGGTGGCTCAACCCAACGAGAAAGCGGATCCGATCGGCGACGAGGCGCGTTCGCCGGTATCCGGCATCGTGCATCGCTATCCCGACCGGGTTCTGTTCAAACTGGTGCATGTCTGCGCGGTCTATTGCCGGTTCTGCTTTCGCCGAGAGATGGTCGGACCAGGCAAGACGACCACCCTTTCGGAGGGGGCTTATCAAAACGCGCTGGCCTATATCCGGGCGCATTCGGAAATATGGGAAGTCATCCTGACCGGCGGCGACCCGCTGATGCTGTCGCCACGGCGACTTTCGGAGGTGATGGCGGACCTCGCGCAGATTGATCATGTCAAGATCATCCGCATTCATACCCGCGTGCCGGTTGCCGAACCCCAGCGTATCAACGACAAGATGGTTGCCGCCCTCAAGATCAAGGGCGCCACGACATGGGTGGCGCTCCATGCCAATCATGTCCGGGAGCTGACGCCGAATGCGCGTATCGCCTGTGCCGCCATAATCGATGCCGGCATCCCGATGGTCAGCCAATCGGTGCTGCTGCGGGGGGTCAATGATGATCCAGAGACGCTTGAGGCATTGATGCGCGGCTTCGTCGAGTGCCGGATCAAGCCCTACTATCTGCATCACGGCGATTTGGCGCCGGGAACCTCGCATTTGCGAACGTCCCTGGCGCAGGGCCAGGAAATCATGCGTGCCCTGCGTGGCCGGGTGTCCGGACTGTGTCAGCCGGATTTCGTGGTCGATATTCCCGGTGGCCACGGCAAGGCCCCCGCGGGTCCGAACTATCTGTCTGCCGAAAATTCTTTTTCCGCAGATCGTGAACAGGCTGCCGAAACCCGCTATCGTATTGTGGATTATTGCGGTGACGTCCACCTCTATCCCCCGGGTCGGTGACCGGTTTCGAGGGTTGTGCGTCGAAAATGGAAAAAGCAGATGCAAAAACTATTGGTGACGACGACATTTCTGATGCTGACGATCGGGCCGGCCGCGGTCGCGCAAACCGGCAATTCGTCCGCGAAGAGGGCAGAACCATTGCCTGCGCCCGTTGGTCACCGCCAGCCGCGGGCCGATCAGGTGCCGGAGAACAATAATTCCGCCGCCTCGGACGCCGAGAAAAAACAAGACGCCGAGCTCGACCGCAAGATCAAGAGCATCTGCCGCGGCTGCTAGTGGACATTCGCTGCCCTGTGACCACGTATTCGGGATGCGAATGTCAGAATCAGGCCGCCAGACCGAATGCGATCAGGCGTTGCGCGCGGCGAGCGCCACGCCGATTAAAGTCGCTCCGCCGAACAGCAAGTTGACGCCGACCAGAAGGCCGAGCGCCCACAACGCTGATTCCGGCAGTCCTGCAATGATGATGGCTGCAATCAGGATATCCATCAGGCCGGCGATCAACATCCATGACCAACGCTCCGACAGTTCGCGCCGATGTTCCAGCGCGTACATGATGGTGGCCACGCCTTCGGCGAGGAAGTAAGCGCCGACGACAATGGTCAGGGTCAGCGTTCCCTGTGCCGGCTGCGCCAACAGGATGAGGCCCGCCAGAACCGCCAGTGCTGCTGAAATCAGCGACCACCAGAAGCCCGGCATTTCGCGTGCCCAGAACGTCAGCGCAAGGCCGGCGACGCCGCTGATCAGGAACAGCCAGCCCAGAAAGATCGTCACGGCGAGACTGGCGGCCGGCGGGACGATCATGGCGGCCAATCCCAAGACCACCAAAAGAATGCCCTCGAACAGAAACGCCTTCCAGTGTTGGCGAACGGCGTCGCGCATTTTCGTCGACAGCTCGGCATTGTCGTGTGGAATGGTCATCGAAATCTCCCGTACCGGTTAGGTGATCCAGCTTCCAGTCAGAATGACGCGCTCCTGTGACGGTGAGAGTATAGCGGGTCCCACGCCTGCGTCAGCCCCGGTCCGGCAGGTACGGCAGCTATGACGCGTTGGTCCGCAGGCGATCGCGGCCGAGAAAATAAACAGCGGTGGTGACCACCAGCAGCCCAAAACCGACGAGGATGGAGAGAAGGCCGATCGGAACAAGAACGAACGCCATGTTGCGATCGGGGTTCAATAACCAGTGGTGGACCGACGACAAGACGAAAGCGAGGCCTGCAAAGCCGGTCCCGCCGCCAACCACCAATAGCGCCCACATTCGCCGGAGCTGACTAAGCCGCTCGCGGGCAAGGTCGGTTCGGGGCGCATGGTGACGGCCCACCCGCCGCACCAGGCGCGCGGCAAAGGCGATCGAAGAGAACCCGATCAGAATGCTGGCCGAGCCGAGCAAAAGGCGGGTGGTATTATCGAGGTCCGGATTTTTCTGCAATGTCAGCAGCGGAAAATCGAAAGCCGCATGCAGACCAACCGGCCCTGCCAGCACGAGGAAACCGCTTGTGATCCGCGCCCAGTCGCGGTGGTGGCGGTGGGCCCCAAGCGCTGTGCCGGACCGTGCAATCGCGAGGTAGGCGCCGGCGATGATCCCGAGCGCGCCGTGAAACGGCACGGTCAAAACACTGCGCAATGCGGCCAAGGATTGCCACATATCGGCGTGCTGAACGAGGTAATAGAGATTTTCGTAGGCTGCAAAGCCGAGACCAGCGGCGGCGCCGTAGATCACGGTATCCATCGGATCGGTGAAAGGCTTCCGCCAGGCCGACACCACCGTAATGACCAGAATCTTCACGGTTTCCTCGGGCAGCGCAACGCCGAAAAGCGAATGCAGTCCTTGCGCGGCCCAGGGATTTTCCGGGGCGGTCAGGAGTGACATCAAAGGAGTGAGGGTCCGTCCAAGTAAGGGAATACTGGCCGCGCCGAGGAAAAAGGCGGTCCACACCTTGGCAGGCGATCCCGGTCGTTCGCCGGCGGCGACCACGAGCCACAGGATGAGCAAAGCCGGTGCAACGGCTGCCGTTCCGATGACGGTCGGTAGGGATTCGATGAGAAGCATGGATTGGCTCTATTCTAACAGCCGCCCGTCATGAAGGCCGGCAGCTTTCCGATTGTGAGAGGTGGCTGCTAGAATCAAAGGCTCGTCCGAAGGTTCAAGGTTTCAAGTCAGGCTCGGACCGCCGTTTCGCCCGATCCACCGATTGGTAAATATGGCCATTTTTCCGGCGTTCTCAAACTACGGTTGCACTTGAGCCTGTGTTTCGCGTTCAGCCACCGATTATTGCCTTGTAGCCTACTAGCCCTTCAATCACTTGTTCTGGGGCGTAACCAGAACGAGATATCGGGCCGCGCCGCGCGCGAGGCCCGATAAAATAGCCAAATCAAGGAGTTTCGCCGGTTCCCGGCCCACGCTATCGCCGGGGCACCCGCCCAAGCTGCATGGCAAGCGCGGAGCCGAAGGCTGTCGCCGCATGGTAGGCTTGTGGCCAAAATCATAAGGGAGCGCGCCGGTGATTTTCCGCGGAGCAGAAACGCATTCAAGGTCGGTTCTCAAAGCTGTCAGCTGGCGAACGCTTGGAACCCTCGATACCTTCGCGATCAGCTGGTTCTTTACCGGGAGGGTCGAGGTTGCCGGCTCGATCGCCGGCTTTGAGATCGTGACAAAAATTGCGTGGTATTATCTTCACGAGCGGGTTTGGGCGGCCATTCCCTGGGGGCGCCGGAGATTTAGTTGACATCAGGGCAAACGAAAATCGAGAAAGAAGAAGGTTCCGCCGTGGATGCCCCCAAGCCTCAAAATGAGCCTCAAAATACCAAGCCGGAAAACGCCAAGCATGAAGACGCTGAATCCCAGGGGAGCCGTACACCGGCGATGGCGGGTCTGGCGATTGCAGTCGTGCTGCTGGTGGTCGGACTATGGCTGGCGCGCGAATTGACCGCGGCCAGCAAGATGCAGGATTGCCTGATGTCGGGGCGCACCAACTGCAACGTTATTCAGCCGCAGTAAGGTGCTTTCCCCGCCAGGGGCCGAACGACACTTTGCCGAAGGCGAGAGAGCGGATGAAACTAAAATCTGGAGGGATGTGCCAGGGGAGTTTGCAATGAGTTTTGAATTTGTGGATGTGAAACGTAGCGGCCACATCACGACCGTGACGCTGAACCGCCCGGCCGTGATGAATGCCCTGCATAAGCCGGCTCATTTTGAGCTTCATGAAGTATTCAATGCTTTTGCTGCCGATCCGGAGCAATGGATAGCGATCGTCACCGGTGCGGGCGAACGGGCTTTCTGCGTGGGTAACGACCTGAAATGGCAGGCTGCCGGCGGCGAGCGGGGCTGGAATTCGAGCGGTTTCGGCGGACTGACATTACGCTTTCACTGTGACAAGCCGATCATCGCCGCCGTCAATGGCGTGGCGATGGGCGGCGGATTCGAGGTCGCGCTGGCCTGCGACCTCATCATTGCATCGGAGAACGCGACATTCGCGCTGCCGGAGCCGCGCGTCGGCCTTGCGGCGCTGGCCGGCGGCCTGCAACGGCTGCCGCGTCAGATCGGTTTGAAGCGGGCGATGGGCATGATCCTGACCGGCCGGCACGTTTCCGCCCGCGAAGGTTTTGAGCTCGGCTTTGTCAATGAGGTCGTGCCCGTGGGCGAAGCGCTCCATGCGGCGGAACGCTGGGCGAACCAGATCTGCCAGAACAGCCCGATGTCGATCCGCGCGTCAAAACAGGCGGTGCTGGAAGGATTGAACATCCCGCTGCCGGACGCGATGATAGCGCAGCGCGAATATCCCGCGGTGCGCGAGATGATCGCGTCAGCCGACTATGTCGAGGGCCCCAAAGCTTTTGCCGAGAAGCGTCCGCCGCGCTGGCAGGGAAGATAAGTTTCGATAGTTCAGCGCGAGAGTAGCCGCCGGCAGGTCTCGACAAATACCTCCGCGCCCCTGACGATGTCGGTATCGTCGGTGTTTTCGGTCCAGTGATGGCTGATGCCGCCGATCGAGGGCACGAACATCATGCCTGCCGGCATGATCGTCGCGAGAACCTGGGCATCGTGGCCGGCGCCGCTTGGCATGCGAATGGATTTTCCCTCCGCGACGTCAGATGCAGCTTGCTCAATCGCGCGCTGAAATCTCTCGTCCATCATCGCGGGTTTGCCGGTGCGGATACGCTCGACCTCGACGTTGCAACCACTCGCCGCGGCGATCTCGGTCGCGATTTCGCGCAGCAAAGCTTCGAGACGTTCGACGATTGCGGGATTGTCGTCGCGGATCTGGAACAACATGTCGGCGCGGCCCGGAATGATACTGGGAGCGCCGGGATTGAGCGTGATACGGCCGGTCGTCCACACGGTTCGCGGGCCGCAGCTTGCGGGAAAACGTTCGTCGGCGGCGACGCATAACCTGGCAGCCGCAAGACCGGCGTCTTTTCGGTCTTTCATTCGCGTGGTGCCGGCGTGATTTTGTTCGCCGGTAAAGGCGATCCGGTATTGCCAGATGCCGACAATGGAGGTGACAACCCCGATGCCAAGCTGTGAGCCTTCCAGAGTCCGCCCTTGTTCAATATGGGCTTCAAGATATCCGATGTGACGTCCGTTCTCGGCGGTCTTTCGCGAGCGGCCCGCGAGGCCGGCCGCTTGCAGCGCCTCGCGCATCGCGCGGCCTTCAGTGCGATCGCGCGCGGTGTCGATATCCTGTTCGGTGACGTCGCCGACAAAGGAACGGCTGCCGAGAAAATGGCCGAAATGGCCTTCCTCGTCGCACCATGACGCGACTTCCACGGCGCCGCTGATCTGCGGATCGGGATTGATCACGCGCGCTGCTTCGAGCGCGTAGACCACGCCAAGCGGTCCATCGAGCCAGCCCGCGAAGTTCTGGCTCTCCAGATGTGAGCCCGCCAGCAGTTTCAGTCCGGCTTTGGCGCTGGTGCCTAGCACATTGCCGATACCGTCGATCTCCGCTGCAAGACCGGCTTCCGGCAATTTCCGCACCAGCCATTGCAGCGAGTCGACATGCGGCTCGGAAAAAGTCGGCCGGTGCACGCCGGTCTTGTGGGCGCCGAAGGCGCGGAGCGCGTTGAGGTCGGCCAGCACGCGCATGCCGTCCGCTTTGGAACGATGATCAGACATGATTATTCCGACTGCGACGGTTCTTGGCGAGCTTCGTAGGGCCCGCAGACCGGGGAGTCGCCCGATGTATTATAGGCTCCGACGACATCGCCGGCCATCACGACACTGATCGTGCATTGCTGGATCCCGGAGCCGATACGCCATGAGTAGGTTTTTTGCCCGTTGATCGTTTGCTGGTAGGTTGGATAGCCGAGCCTGGCCGTCAGCGCGCTCAGTGGCTTGCCTTTATAGTCATTTCTTTCTGCGCCAATTGGCAAAGAAAGGTTCGGCATAGCGCCGCCGCACCCGGTCAGGGCCAGGGTCGCCAGTATCGCCAGGTACCGTTGAACAGCCATTGATGTTTATCGTTCCTGTATTTTCCACCCTGTTCTCTAGCAGGGCACCGCCGCGCGAAGTCAATAGGTCTAGAATTTTTGATGCTCGGGCTCGCTGAGCGCCTGTCCGTGTCGGTCCGCGCAGCGTCCGACCCTTGTGCACCGCACTCCAATCGCCGGGAACCAGTCCAACAGTTCCTCCGTTTCCTTATATTGATGACGTCCGGCGGCTGGGCCGAACGGCTTTTCATCATATTCAATCACGCCGTTCTGACGGACGCGATCCAGCGCAGGCTTGCCTCTGAAAAGCACAGGTCTAGTCTTCCCATATTCCAACCGAGGAGCGTGCCACCACGGACCACAAATAATAAATGGGAGATCAAACGTGAGCAGCCAATTAACGGAAGAAGAACTTGCCGCGTTGATGCCGTCTGAACTGCTTCAGCACAAGACGCCTATTCCAACTCAGATTGTTTCCAGCGACGAGTTTTATCCAGACCCGCAAAACGAGCGGCAGCGCGAGGTCGAGCAGCGATTGCTCGCGATGGCCGATGATCTCGGCGGCAAGCAGGGTCTGGATCGCCGGCGATTTTTCCAGACCGCAGCCGGCATGGCCGCATCCTTTGTTGCGATGAATGAGGTTTACGGGCCGTTATTCGATGTGACCAAGGCGGAAGCGGCGACGCCGGCGATGGCTCAGGAGCGTGCGAATTCGCTCAAAGACCAGTTTATCATGGACATGCACACGCATTTCCTGCGCGATGACACCCGCCTCACGGGCTTCGTCGATATGCGCAAGGCCGTGGGCAGAGCCGGCTGGAACAAACAGCTCAGCGACCACGAACAGACGATCGAGGATCTGAAGTTCAATAATTACAAAAAAGAGATGTTTCTCGACAGCGACACCAAGATCGCGCTGATCTCCTCGGCGCCTTCCGATATCGAGCAGGACTGGTTCCTGACCAATCAGCAGATGGCGGAAGCGCGAAAAAAGATCAACGATGAAGCAGGCTCACGCCGCCTGTTCGCCCATTGCATATTCACGCCGGGGCAACCCAATTGGCTCGAGAACCTCGAGGCCGGCCTCGAATTGAAGCCGGAATCCTGCAAGGGTTACACGATCGGCGACAATACCCACAAGGAGATCAGCCATTATCCCTGGCGGATGGATGATGAGAAAGTCGCCTATAAGGGTTACGAGAAGATGGTGAAGGCAGGCATCAAGAATGTCTGCGTTCACAAGGGACTGTTTGCCCCAGGGGTCGAAAAGCGGTTTCCGAACTTGCGCGGCTACGCTGATGTTGCCGACGTCGGCCAGGCGGCCAAGGACTGGCCGCAGCTCAATTTCATCATCTATCACTCTGCCTATCGCCACGTCGGCGGCGACCCGAAGGTGGCGCTGGCGGAATTCGAGCGCACAGGCCGGGTTGCCTGGACCAGCGATCTGGCCGACATCCCGGCCCAGTACGGGGTCAACAATGTCTACGGCGACGTCGGACAGTTGTTTGCTACCACGCTCGTGGCCGAGCCCAATGTCTGCGCCGCGCTCATGGGCATCCTGATCAAGGGGCTCGGCGTCGATCGCGTTTGCTGGGGCACTGATGCGCTGTGGACTGGCGGGCCGCAATGGCAGATCGAAGGCTTGCGTCGTCTCGAAATCCCCGAAGCGATGCAGAAGAAATACGGTTACGCTCCGCTCGGCGACGCGAGGGGGCCCGTCAAGACGGCCATTTTCGCCGACAACAACGCGCGACTTTACAATATCGAGCCGAAGAAGGCGATGCTGGAACTCAAGGGCGATCGCTTTGCCATGATGAAAGCGGAATACGATAAGGCTGGAGCGGAGCCGTCCCACACCCGTTACGGCTACGTGGTACCGAACGGGTCGATTGATCACTCGATTTTCGCCTAAAAGCGTATTCAGTAGAGAATCTATCCTGCCGATATCCCTCGCGATTTCGGCGGCATTTTATTTCGCTAAAAAGCTAATCGACGAGCGCAAAGGCTTTGCACCAACCGTCCTCGCTGACCTCACCGTCGACCACCTTGCAGGATTTCGGGCGCTCGAACAGCGAGCAGGTGGCGCAGCTATAAATGCCGTTTGGCGTGTCCTGATACTGCGCTTGTTCCCGCGTCATTTTTTCATCGGCGTCGGCTGACGAGGTTCGCAGCAGAAGCGTGGCCGAAGCGCCGCCGACAAACGCGCACATAGCCCATCGCCGCGACCAGCCGGGATTTTTTATCTTCATGCAATCCTCGTTGGCGTTTCTTATCGCCATCGTCGTTCTAGCCATTCGGATTGTCACCGGTACAAATCGGCGCGGGTCGGCGGCAGGGCGGAAGGGCCGCGAACACGTTTCGAGGCAAGCGTCTGGAAAATCCCGGTGGTGCCTTGCGCAAAGGCGATCGACACCACGGCCAGATAGGCGATCCACAGCCTGGTTTTCTCGCGGCCGACCTCGTGTTCCGCGGCTTCGCGGTTGGTGGACAAGCGATCGTGCCAAAGCCGGGTGGTGTGCATGTAGTGCTCGCGCCAGGCTTCGACGTCGTGCACTTCAAAGTTATGCCTCTCGAGATTGGCAATCGACATGCCAACGTGATCGAGTTCTCCACCCGGAAAGATGTAACGGCCGATCGCGGTCGCTGCAGCCGCGCCCTTGCGTCCGCGACGCAAGCGCTCGAAGCTCTTTGAGCGCAGCGCGATTGAATGGTGAAGGTACAGACCGCCCGGCTTCAGCAAGCGGTTGATCGTTTGAAAGTAGGCTGGATGCTTGGCGATGCCGACATGCTCGAACATGCCGATCGACGCGATCTTGTCATAGCTGCCTTCGAGGCGTGCGTAATCGCGGAGTTCGAGCGTCACCTTGTCTTCGAGCTTCAGCCGGGCGACTTTTTCCTTGGCATAGGCGAGTTGCTCTTCCGCGAGCGTCACGCCATGGGCGCGGACGCCGTAATGCCTGGCGGCGTGGCAGACCAGCGCGCCCCAGCCGCAGCCGATGTCGAGCAAAGTCTCTCCAGGCTGGAGCCGCAGCTTTCGACAGATCATATCGAGCTTGTCGGCCTGCGCGGTCGCGAGATCGTTGTTCCAGTCTTTGAAATAAGCGCAGGAGTAGACCATTTCCGGATCGAGGAAGAGTTCGTAAAAGCGATTCGAGAGGTCGTAGTGATAATGAATGTTGGTCTTGTTGGCGGCCTCGGAGCCGTCGGGATGCGTTTTTTGGGTGCGAACGGCCTCCAGCGGCCAGGGACCACCGCGCGGCACGAACAGAAACCGGGCGAGCGTCGCAGCCGCAAGGGACTTGTTGAACGATTTCATCAACTCTCTGCTGCGCGTCTTCGGTCGGCGTGCAACGAGATCGAAAAACGATCCGTTGCGCAGATCGAATCGTGAGGTGACCCAGAGATCGAGGAAAGTATCGACGTTTGGCCGCCGGATCATGGCCGCAATGGCACCCTCGTCGGCGATGACAAAGGCGAGCGCATCGGCTGGAAGATCGGCCGGTACCGTTGAGCCGTCCCACAGCACAAAGCCCATATCGGGCAGGATGCGCTCGTTGACGTGGCTGAGCAGGCGCCTGAAGCTATCGAGACGGCGCGCCGCTTTTCTATCTGTCGGGCCAGCTATGTTCATCGTGCGATTCGATCAACGCAACGATCGGCTCCGCCAATGGTGCCTTGATGGGTTCGCGTCGTGCGCCGGTGCCTGCTAGCGAAGCATCGCTTTCACAAGAAATCAACGGGTTGGCGGAATGCCTAGTACCCACTATCGGTGAAGAATGAGTCGTGATTCAAGGGGGCATGAGCGGCATCCCGGAAGCGACATCGATTATCTTGACGAGTGCGGAGCGCAGCGAGCTTGAGGGCTTGGTGCGCTCGAC
>JBEKZZ010000077.1:0-18417 GCA_049509335.1 Bradyrhizobium sp.
AGAGCACATCGATGCATTCATTAATGACTACAACGCCGACGCCAAACCGTTCGTCTGGACCAAGTCCCAAGTCCACCAAAAACGTCTCAAAGCACGTTTCGCGGATCAATGATTCCGGGTACTAGCCATGAGCCCGGACGGAGAGCGGCTGGCCACTTACGTCAATTTTGGCGTCGGGATCGTCATTTTGAGTCCAGATGGAAAGTACGTGAAACAAATCCATCGCTATAGCAACTTTGGGCTTGGCGCCGACATACTGGCCTTTTTTGCGGGTCATAATCAGCTTGTGACCAGTCCCGCGGCCGAGACGAACAGCCAGGAAGATCGTGAAAAGGCTGACCAAGCCGCCTTTTCGATTCTTGATGCGGAAAGCGGGAAAGTTCTTCGCAGCATTCCAGGACCCAATCCGGTTGGCGGCCCGCCGGAAAATGCAGCCCATTTGCTGGCGTTTTCGCCTGATCAAAACTACGTGGCTGTTGCATACGCGGTGCGCGATCCCCTCATAGGAATCTACGAAACGAACGACTGGCGGCTCATCGCCACAATTCGTACACATGCTGGCATGCACGGGAAACCGCACGCACTCGCATTTTCGCCGGACTGGCGACTGTTAGCTGTCGCACGTGGAGACTGGGGCGGTGTCGAATTTTACAGTGTCGGGACCTGGGAAGCCTTGGGGACACTCCAGGCCTTTGACGACCCAGCGATAAAGCTAGGACCTGTGGTAAACGGCCTCGTTTTCAGCCCGAATGGCAGCATGCTTATCGTTTGCTCTTCCTCCGGAGGATTGTTCTGGTTCGATGCAAATCAGGAGTTAACGGCTCCAGGAACGGGCGTGCCAAGGCAAGAGCTGCCCGCGGATCCCTTGCGCGTTTTTGACGTGCAGACGCGAAAGCGGATTGCGACGCTCGGTGGATTCCCCGGCGTTGGCATCAATGGCAAACGCGGGATCGCCTGGTCGCCCAACAGTGGCTATCTTGCCTTCCTCGATAGCTTAGGAGCGCTCCGGTTATGGAATCCGCTCGAGCCGGGGCTGTCGGTCGTCGCGGCTCAGGGGCGTCATTCGCACACTTTGTTTTTTTCTCCAGACGGATCGTCTTTGTTCGCTGATGGCCTCAATGGCATCGGCGTGTTCGAAGTTGGTCCGCAAAAAAATGGAAACTGAGATGCCGACAAACTCCGATTATCTGAATGCGATCAGAATTAAGGTGACAGTGCATTAAATGAACGAAAGCAAAAAGCGCGCCCTGTTAACGGCCGACCTTTTCAATTATACACGCTGTCCGCAATTCATATTAAATGCACTGTCACCGTAATACGTAATAGCGTAATAGGCCGTCACCGCGATACACGCAATATGTTGCGCTGGCGCGTAAATTCTAGCGAGATGAACGCATCTTCCTGCGAACGTCAGCGCCCGTCGGGCGTACGGACGCCGATCCAGTTGTCGCGCACCTGCTGGTAGTGAACGCTCGGGTCATAGGTCTGTGTCGACAGATGCAGCACCTGAGGGGACAGCCGGCCGATCGCGTTCAGGACCGCGTAGGAAGCAACGACGCGGTCGTGTTGGGCCGTCACCAGCGCGATGCGGGCATTCACCAGCGTCTGCTGGGCGTTGAGAATGTCGATCACGGTGCGCTGGCCGGCCTGGGCTTCCTTGGTCGTGCCCTCATAGGCGACCTCCGAAGCCGTGACCTGGGATTGGGCGGCCGTCACCTGCGCCTTGCCTGCCACGAGCTGCCCCCATGCCGTGACAAGATCAGCGCGAGCCTGATCGCGAACCCGCTCCAGGGTAAGGCGTTGCTGCTCCAGCGTCTCCTTCGACTGCCGGATCAGCGAATACTCCATCCCGCCCTGATAGACCGGCACGTTCAGCTGAGCGCTGGCCACCGCGCTGAACACGTTGATCTGGGTAATGAGCGGATCCCAGGCCTTGGCGACCGTTGCTTGCAACGAGACCGTCGGGAGCAGCGCGCCCTCGTTGATTTTCACAGTGAGAAAACTGACATCGACGCCGTACATCGCTGCGGTCACATTCGGATTTTCCCGGAGCGCCAATTCGACTGCGCCTGCTTGGGTCACCGGCAGATAGCGGTCGACCGGCGAGGCCGCCGCGAGGCTGGCCGGGTCGTTGCCGATGATGCGGCGGAAGTTCGCCCGCGTGGTCGTGAGCGTCGATTCGGCCGCAAGTTCCTGGCTGTTGGCCGCGGCAAGCTGCGCTTCCGACTGGGCGACGTCGGTTGGCGTGACCAGTCCCGCGCTGTAGCGGTCGCGGGTCTGTCTCAAAGTCAGTTCGAGTACTTTGACGTTGCTGCGCTGGACCTCCAGGTTTGCGGCATCGCGCAGGTAGTCCATGTAGATGGTCGCGGCGGCAAGCAGGATCGACTGCTCCATAAGCCGCAGGCCTTCGCGGGCGCCAGAAACCTGGCTTTCTGCGGCGCGGGTTTTGTTGGCGGTCTGATTGCCGTTGTAGATCGTCTGGGTCACCGCAAGAGCGGCGGAGTGGGGGGTCTGATCTCCCTCTTCGATCTTCTTGCCGACGTTGGAGTCCGCAAGCTGGTTGACGTACCCAACGCCCGCTGTGAACGTACCGGCCACCTTGGGGCGATAGCCGGCCAAAGCCTGGGGCACTCCTTCATCCACCGCTCGCACCGAGGCACGCTGGGCGTTGAGCTGCGGGTTATTGCGATAGGCGCGCAAAAGCGCGCTCTCCATGGTGTCAGCGCGCAGAGGGTCTGCGGCCATCTGAACCAGGAGAACGACGGCTGAAGCTGTTCCGCCTAAAACTCTTACGCCAAGCATATTCAATTTATCCAACGCCATACGCGGTCTGACAACATCCATACGCAATTCAGAAGCCGATCAAAAGCGCATAGCTGTGTGGTCGCAAGCACGCCGCCGTGATGTCCGTCGGAATATCGATCGGTGTTGCTTTTTTCGCGCAAACTTTTCGCTCAAAAGCGCAGCCAGGGCACGCCTACCTGAGGTGCTCGATGGCGAGCACCTCAATCCTGGATACCGTAGCGATGGAGATCGTTACCGTGTGTGTCCAGCCAGGTCTTGGCGCGTTCGACATGACCGCAGACCTTGGCAACGACCTTCCAGAACCGCGCCGAGTGGTTCATTTCGACGAGATGGGCCGCCTCATGGGCTGCGAGATAGTCCAGCACATAAGGCGGCGCGAGGATCAACCGCCACGAGAACGACAGCGAGCCTGCCGATGTGCACGAACCCCAGCGGCTCGATTGGTCGCGGATGGATATCCGCCGCACCCGCACGCCGAGAGCCTGGGCATAAGACGCGGCTGCCTTCTGCAAATCCTTGCGGGCTTCGCGCTTGAGGTAGTCGTGCACCCGCCGTTCGGCATATTCGACGCCGCCGGCCACGCAGATGATGCGCTCGCCGCTGTCGCGAGTTTCTGTCCAGACCGTCCCCCGCTGACCGGCGCGGTGCACGATCCGGTGCGCGACGCCGCGCAACGGAACCACCGTGCCTGGAAGAAACGGCGCTGCTTTCGGCAACCGGCCAAGACGTGCGGCAATCCAGCCGCCGTGACGCTGCGCAAAGTCCTTGGCGTCGGCGATAGTGCCGCGCGGAGGTATGGTGAGGATCGCCTCGCGGTCGCTGGGATGGATGCGCAACGTATAACGCCGCGCGCGCCGGTGCCGGCGCAGCCGGACCGAATAGATCTGGGTGCCGTGTTTGATCAAAAGGCGAGAAGGTTCATAAGGCCGCCGATAAAGGAGCGCGCGAGTGGCCATGTCTGCTATTCCGGGGAGCAAGAGTTCGCCCGGATTCTGCCACATCCGCCGCCAGGTAAATCGCTCGGCGCAAAAACAAATCATTTGCCCAATATACAGGGGTTGGCGCGCCTGCCGACCCTATAGGATGGGGTTCAGAGCAAAAAAATGGACAGAAAAGTACCCCCGCCCGAACCTCCAAGAGATGGATTAATATTCACTCTTTCATTCAGCGCAGATTCCCGCTTTCCTTCGGCTAAATCAGAGGGTTAGAGATCGCTCACCTGACGCCGATTCGATGCGGAAGGGGTGTTCCACATCAATTTTGGTGCGGTTCGATGAATCACTCCGCGGCGTAAGCGAGCGAAGGCTTCATGTTCGCTGACGACACCATGAAATCGTGAATGCGCGGCACGATTTCCGATTTGAATCGCGAGCCGTTGAAGACGCCGTAGTGACCGACGCCCTTTTGCACGTAGTGCACCCGGCGATGGTTGGGGATCGAACTGCACAGCGCGTGTGTTGCTTCGGTCTGGCCGAGCCCGGAAATGTCGTCGTTCTCGCCTTCCACCGTCATCAAGGCGACGCGCCTGACCCTGGAGGGATCGACCGGCTTGCCGCGATGGGTCATCTCGCCTTTGGGCAGCGCGTGCTTGACGAAAACCAGATCTACGGTTTGCAGATAGTATTCTGCCGAAAGGTCCATCACCGCCAGATATTCGTCGTAGAAGTCGCGGTGCTTGTCGACCAGATCGCCATCGCCCTTCACCAGGTTCCGGAACAGCTCCTTGTGAGCGTCCATGTGCCGGTCGAGATTCATGCTGATGAAGCCGTTCAGCTGCAAAAAGCCCGGATAGACGTCGCGCATGACGCCGGGATGCGGAAACGGCACCTTGGTAATGACGTTGTTGCGAAACCAGTCGATGCCGCGCTCGGCGGCGAGGTTGTTGACCGCTGTGGGATTGCGGCGAGTATCGATCGGACCGCCCATCAGCGTCATTGAAAGCGGAACGAAGGCATCATTCTCGGCTTCCATGACGGAAACTGCAGCCACAACCGGCACGGAGGGCTGACACACCGCGATGATATGCATGTTGCCGCCCAGCACATGCAGCATCTCGATCACGTAGTCGACATAGTCGTCCAGATCGAAACGGCCGGCCGCCAGCGGCACCATGCGGGCATCGGCCCAATCGGTGATGTAGACCTCATGGTTCGGCAGAAAGGCCTCGACGGTGCCGCGCAACAGCGTTGCATAATGGCCGGACATCGGCGCCACGATCAGCACGCGCGGCTGCGGACTGCGCAAAGGCCGCGTCAGCTTGCGCTCGAAGTACAATAATCGGCAGAACGGCTTCTCCCACACGCTGCGGACTTCCACCGGCGTGCGGATGCCATTGACGTCGGTATCGAGGATGCCCCATTCGGGTTTGCCGTAGCGGCGCGTGGTGCGCTCGAACAGTTCGCACGCTGCGGCGATCGATTTACCGGCCTCGGTGTGCGACCACGGATTGAGTGGATTTTGAAACAGGATTTTCGTGGCGTCGGTCACGGCGCGCGCTGGATTGAGCGATGCCTGCGCCATTTCGTACATCCAGTACATCGGCGTGGTCAGCGCCGGACTGCCTTCGGCCACCAGCGGTGGCGCGCCGCCAAACTCCCCAATCGGCATTTCGCACTCTTTCCTTTTGCGTCGCAGCATAGTGCTAAAAGCACAATAAAGCGTCAATGGATAGATCGGCATTGCCGCGCTGCTTAACAAGTTACGAGGACGAAAATCCCGGGTTTTAACGGGCTATTCGCCGGTCTGAATCAACGAACCATGTTGCCGGGCGCTGCGCAGAAGCATCAAAAAGATGGCAAACGATATCGTAATCGGGACGACATTGATTGCGAGCGCATCGACCATCAGGTCGGCGCGAAAGACATGCTCCATTAACAGAGAACGCATGCCTTCGAACACGTAAGTCGGCGGCAGCGACCAGGCGACAACTTGCAGCCAATCCGGCAGCACCGTTACCGGGTAATAGATGCAGGCCAGCGGCATCATGCCGAACATCAGCGTCCAGACGATGCTTTCGGCGCCGAGGCCGTAGCGCAGGACTAAACCGGAGACGAATATTCCGACCGACCAGCTGGTGAAAATCAGATTGCAGAAAAAGGCGATCAACGGAAATCCGATGCCGTAAAGGTTGAAGCCGAAGAAGATCATCGCCAGCAGCGTCATCGGAATGACGCCGATCGCAAGCCGGATCAGGCTCATCGCCATCAGCGAAATCAGGAACTCGATCGGCTTGAGCGGGCTCATCATCAGGTTGCCGAGATTGCGCGCCCACATCTCCTCAAGAAACGAAATCGAAAAGCCGAGCTGGCCGCGAAACAGGATGTCCCACAGGATCACCGCGCCGATCAGTGTGCCGCCGGCGCGGGCAAAGAATCCGGCATTCTGCGAGATGTAATTCTGAAGGAAGCCCCAGGTGACGATCTGTAGCGCCGGCCAATAGAGCAACTCCAACAATCGCGGTCAGGACGATATCAGGACATACCAGTAACGCAGGATCATGGCCGCGATCCGATGCGGCGAGATGCCCCTGATGCTTGACTGGCTCATGATGCCGCTTCCTGAACGCGGCCGCGGGTGACGTCGAGAAACACTTCCTCCAGCGTTGTCCGGTTATAGCGGGCCATGATCGCTTCCGGACTGTCGTCGTCCTCGATGCGGCCGCGCTTCATGATGATGACGCGGTCGCACAGGCGTTCCACCTCCAGCATGTTGTGGGAGGCGAGCAGGATGGTCGCGCCGTTCTCCTTGCGATAGGTCGCAAGATGCTGCCGGATCCAGTCCGCGGTATCGGGATCGAGCGACGCGGTCGGTTCGTCGAGCAGCAGCAATTCGGGTTGGTTGATCAGCGCCTTTGCCAACGCCACGCGGGTCTTTTGTCCGGCCGAAAGCTTGCCGTTGGCGCGATCAAGGAATTCGCCGAGGTCGAGGTCGGCGGCAAGCCGTTCGATCCGCGCCGGCAGATTTCCGACCGAGTAGAGGCGGCCGAAGATCGTCAGGTTTTGCCGGACCGTGAGCCGCGCCGGCATATCGACATAAGGACTTTCGAAATTCATCCGGCCGAGCACCTCGGTGCTTTCGTCCGGCATCGGGTGACCCAGCACCTCGATGCGTCCCGAGCTCGGTAAAACCAGCCCCATGATCATGGCAATCGTCGTGGTCTTGCCGGCGCCGTTGCCGCCGAGCAGACCGGTGATGCTGCCGCGTGCGATGGAAAATGAAATATCGTCGACGGCGCGGGTCTTCTTGTAGAATTTCACCAGATGCGCGACGTCGATCGCCGGCGCTTCGCGCCGATCCGGCGTGGCCGGTAGGGATATCGTCGTGTCAACACTCGTCATTTGGCCTGTTCATTGAGCCATCAGGGACGCTTGTGCAAGGCCGCCCGTGGCCTTACGCCGCGGGGACGAGGTCAAGGAAATTTGTCGGCTGGCGTCCGTGCCGCTAAAACCCAGATATCGATCATGTCCGATACCGCCGCCACCGATTTTCGTCTCCCGCGCCGCCATGTCCGCCTGGACACGATCCTGCGGCTGCGCTGGCTTGCCGCGCTCGGCCAGCTCGCCGCCATCTTCATCGTCGAACAAGGTCTCGAATTCGACGTCGAGGTCGCGCCTTGCCTCGCCATTGTGGGCTTTTCCGCGCTTTTGAACCTCATCCTTCAGCTCTGGTTCAACCCGATGGAGCGGCTCGAGCCGCCGTTTGCGGCGGGGCTGCTGGCGCTGAACATCATCGAACTCGCCGGGCTGTTGTTCTTCACCGGAGGTTTGCAGAATCCGTTCTCATTCCTGTTTCTGGCTCCGGTTCTGATCTCGGCCACCGCGCTGCCGGTCAGGTTCACGATCGCGCTCGGGGTGCTGGCGGTAGCCTCCGCCTCCGTTCTCGTGTTCTTTTTCTTCCCGCTGCCATGGGACAGCGACGATCCACTGGTGCTGCCGCTCATCTATCTGTTCGGCGTTTGGCTTTCGATTGTGGTCGCCATCGGCGTTACCAGTCTTTATGCGTTTCAGGTCGCCGAAGAGGCGCGTAAGCTTTCGGACGCCCTGGCGGCCACCGAGCTCGTGCTGGCGCGAGAACAGCATTTGACCCAGCTCGACGGTCTTGCCGCTGCCGCCGCCCATGAATTGGGTACCCCGCTGTCGACGATCTTTCTGATTTCGCGCGAACTCGAACAGGGCCTCAACGACAAGCCGCAGCTTTCGGCGGACATCAAGATGTTGCGGGAGCAGGCCCAACGCTGCCGCGACATTCTCGCCAAGATCACGCAGCTCTCCTCGAGCGGCGCGCCGTTCGATCGCATGCCGCTATCCGCGCTGATCGAGGAGACCGTGGCGCCGCATCGCGATTTCGGCGTCGCGATCAAGGTGCGCATCGCGGTTTCCGGCACGGCTGAGCCAATCGGGGCACGAAATCCGGCCATTATTTACGGTGTCGGCAACATCCTGGAGAACGCCGTCGATTTTGCCCGCAGCAGCGTGGAAGTGAACGCCTGGTGGGACACCGAGACTGTCGAAATCGTCATTTCCGATGACGGTCCGGGAATTGCGCCCGATCTGCTCAAGCGCATCGGTGAACCCTATCTGTCGCGGCGGCGCGAGACGGAAGAAGCCCAGGGCGTGCGCAGTGGCCTCGGTCTTGGCGTGTTCATCGCCCGTACGTTGCTCGAACGTACCGGGGCCAAGGTCTCGTTCACCAACCGCGTGTTCCCGGACCACGGTGCCGTGGTGCAGGTCGTTTGGCCACGAAGTCGCTTCGAGGTTAAGGAACCGGCCACGGAGCCGGCCTAAGGCCGCCATCGCCGTGCGGCGTCTCGTTAACCGCCTCGCTAGAATGCATACAATCAGGCCGAACTGGTCCTAAAGTGCACTTGGCATCGCTGTTCGCGACGCCATATCTTCGCAGGGTTGCAGGAAGGAAGTCTTATCTTGAACGCCATCGCCGAACTGGCCGGGCACACCGATCGTTCGCTCCTGATCGTGGAGGACGACAAGCCTTTTCTGGAGCGCCTTGCGCGCGCCATGGAAACGCGGGGCTTTGCGGTGACATCTTGCGACAGCGTAGCCGAAGGCTTGACCCAGATCGCCAAGGCAGCGCCCGCCTTTGCGGTGGTGGATTTGCGGCTCGGCGACGGCAATGGGCTGGACGTCGTGTCGGCCCTGAAACGCAAACGCCCCGATGCGCGCGCGATCGTCCTCACCGGCTACGGCAATATCGCGACCGCTGTCACCGCGGTGAAACTCGGTGCGGTGGATTATTTGTCGAAGCCGGCCGATGCCGACGATGTGGTTTCGGCGCTGCTTGCCAGCGGTAACCAGAAGTCCGAACCGCCGAGTAATCCGATGTCGGCGGATCGCGTGCGCTGGGAGCACATCCAGCGGATTTACGAGATGTGCAACCGCAACGTCTCGGAGACGGCGCGGCGGCTGAACATGCACCGCCGCACGCTGCAGCGGATCCTGGCCAAGCGCGCGCCGCGCTGATCCCCGAGTTCAGGGCGTGGACAAACGCCCGGCTTGCCGCTCAAGGTTGCAACGCCTTGGCCGCCCGTTTTGGGGCGCCCTCGCGGGCGCGTCGCGACGCTGGCGTGCCAAGTCGGGTGCTTGACGGGCTGCTGACGGGTCGCTGGCGTGGTTAGCCGGCCTTTGCCGGCGCATTTTGGGGTGGTCGATCGAGGGGTTCTCAAATGCTGATTCAAAAGCTCAGGCTGCAACGCGGCTGGTCTCAGGAACAATTGGCCGAGGTTAGCGGGTTGAGCGTCCGTACGATTCAACGCCTCGAACGCGGGCAAACCGCGAGCGTCGAATCCCTGAAAGCACTGGGGGCCGCCTTTGAGATCGATTTTTCTGATCTGAAGGAGCCGGAAATGAATTCAGCGATGAGTCAAAGCCTTCCCGCCGACGAAGCCCTGGCGCTGGCGCATGTGCGCAAACTCAAGGGATTTTATCTTCACCTGGCGCTGTATTGCATCGTGATCGGGTTCCTCGCGATCGTGAACCTGATGACGTCCCATCACTATCTCTGGTTCCTGTGGTCCGCGTCGGGCTGGGGCATCGGCCTTCTGGTCCACGGTCTGCGCGTTTTCGATCGCGTTCCCTTCCTGAATGGTGACTGGGAGCGGCGGCAGGTCGAGAAATATCTTGGGCGCGAACTCTCGCGCCAAACCGCGGGTGTTTCCTCCGCGGCTGTTCCCTCTACGGCTCCGCATGACCTTGCGGGTCGACCAGGCGGCTGATCCGCTGCGCCGCGGCCAGCGCAAACCGCACCGTCATCGATTTTCGGGTTGGCGCCGGCAGCCGATGCTCCGGCGCCGGACGTTGCAAATGCGCGCCATAGGCGTCGGCGATGATCAACCCGGTCTCGCCGGGGAAAATCTCGCACGGCAAAGCTTGCGTGAAGGCAAAGAACAGCCGGTCGCAATGAGCCCTGTATTCCGGCCATTTCTGGTCGGCGCGCAAATCCTCGATCGATGACTTGATTTCGACGATCCAGATCTCACCGCGCTCATTGATGGCCACGAGGTCGGCGCGCCGGCCCGAGGGCAACGGCAATTCGCTGATGCAGGCAAAGCCGAGCGCGCGCAACAGCCGCGCCGTGCCGCGCGCGATCGCAAGCGCCGTCTCGGATTGGCGGCCATCCGGCGCGGGAACGAGGGCGATTTTCGGGGCAGATGACCCATCCGGCCAAGCATAGAACGCGGCTCAAAAACCTCGCAATGCGTTTGATAACGGGATCGTGCAGGAAATCTTGCCTTTATGGGCCGGCTGGTTCGGCCATGTTTCCGGCCATAAATGCGCGAACCTCCTCGAATTTTTCCTTGGCGGAGTGCGAAAAATCGGCTTTGTGGCTTGCCATGGCACAGCAATCCGAAGGCAAGGCGAAGGCGGGGGCGATGATTATCCCCGTGACGGCGTTTGAGCAGAACTGCACCCTGATCTGGTGTGCGGCGACCCAGAAGGCCGTGGTCATCGATCCCGGTGGGGACGTTCCGAAAATTCAGGACGCTATCTCACAAGCCAATGTCACGGTCGAGAAGATCTGGCTCACCCACGGTCATATCGATCACGTCGGCGGCGCGGCGGATTTGCGCGATGCGCTCAAGGTTGAAATCGAAGGTCCGCACGTCGCCGACAAATACCTGCTCGACAATGTGGTGACGAGCGGCGCACGTTTCGGCATGACCGGCGTACGCAATTTCGCGCCGGATCGCTGGCTCGAAGAAGGCAATCAGGTCTCAATCGGCGAATTGACGTTCGACATCTTTCACTGCCCCGGTCATTCGCCCGGCAGTGTGGTGTTTTTCAATCGGGACATGCGCTTCGCCCATGTCGGCGATGTGCTGTTTAACGGCTCGGTTGGACGTACTGATTTGCCCGGCGGCGATCACGCCACGCTGATCAATTCGATCAAGACGAAGCTGTTGCCGCTTGGCGACGACGTCGGCTTTATCTGCGGGCACGGACCTAGCTCCCGGATTGGCCACGAGCGGATGACCAATCCATTCCTCACCGGCGAGATGTAAGGGAACAGCGGCCGCGGCTTAAAGGCCGTTGGCGACCTCTATTTCATGAGACCCGCGGCGGTCAAAGCGCGGGTAATGACGGCGCCGACATCTAGCCCGCCGCCGCGCTTGGGTTTTGGCTTGGCCAGGGGAATCGCAGGCGTCTTCGCCGTCGCCAACGGCCACAGTACCTTGTTGAGGTCGGGTGCAGGCGGTGAGATCGGCGAAGCAAGCGGGATCAGCTTCGCACTCGGCGATTCCGCGGCCGCACGCGACGCCGCTTTGGCCACCTTTTCAGATTGATGAATTCCAGAGGTTAATCCGAAGAAGCTCGCGATGTGGTGGGAGGACGAGATTCCGGCCTCGATCAGAAACGGGCCTTCCTTGCCATATCGCTCGTCGTTCTCGGCCTTCCCAAGTGGCGTGCCGTGGGCCATGTCGGTGATGGAGTAGGATTCGACGATCGTTTCGCCATCGGCATTCCACCAGACCTGGTGAGGATATCCGTCGACGATGCCTTCCGACATCGGACCGGCGGGGAGTTGATGGACGTCAAGCCATTGCTTGACGATCTCGTCGGCATTGGCGGAGTTGACCGTGCGGTCGGCGCTGCCGTGCCAAATCGAAACCTTCGGCCAGGGGCCGCGATGTTTTGAAGCGGTGCGCACCAGGTTGCCCAACTCATGCGGTGAACGTGGATGCGGCCGCAGCATGCCGCTCAAGGCTTCCCGCACATTGGTCGCGATCCCGTAAGGCAATCCGGCGATGACAGCGCCGCCCGCAAAAACTTCAGGATAGGTCGCGAGCATGACCGAGGTCATGGCGCCGCCCGCGGAAAGCCCGGTGACGAAAATGTTGTTCTTGTCGATCCTGTGCTGGCTCACCATTCGCGCGATCATCTGCCTGATGGAGCAAGCTTCACCCTGGCCGCGTGCGGTGTCTTCCGGATTGAACCAGTTGAAACAGGTGTGCGCGTTGTTGCTTGCCTGCTGCTCGGGCATCAGCAACGCAAAGCCGTAATGCTTCGCCAGCACTGACCAGCCCGTGCCCAGATCGTAACCCGCGGCGGTCTGTCCGCAGCCATGCAGGACGACAACCAGAGCAGGCGATGGCCGCAAGTCCGCGGGCACATAGGAAAACATCCGCAAGTCGCCCGGATTGGTGCCGAATTGCTTCGTTTCCACCAATGGGCCGCGGGTTCCAGCCGGTGTGACGGGTCCGAGGCCGTCCCACGCGCTCAATCCAGGCAGCCGCGGCAGTTGGCGCAGGAACTCTATATTTTTGGCAAGCGACACCGGCTGCTCCTTGGCCCGGAAAATCGGGACGCACCCCAAACCACATAATTGCTGCACTGCAAAATAAAAAGGCCGTGTGCTGTCAGTCCTCAGGAAAATATTTCCGCGCTCCGCAGCACAGGCGCGTGATGCATCCTTGACAAAAATGCGGGGGTGCTGGCGCGAAAACAGACGAAATCAGATCGCTTTCAATTTGCGATAGGCAAACCAGACCATTTTCAAGAGCAGCCAGCCGTCGCGGAAGCGTGAAATCTGGGTCTCGCCAAACGTGCGCGCCTTGTAGTGGATTGGCGTCTCGACAATTTTCAGGTTCTGTTTTGCCGCGCCGAAGATCAGGTCGAAATCGCCGAACGGATCGAAATTGCCGAAATAGCTTCGTTCCCGCGCCAATATTTCATAGTCCTTGCGCAAAAGTACCTTGGTGCCGCAAAGCGTGTCGGTGAGGCGCGTGTTGACGAGATAGCTGAAGAGATAAGCGAAGAAGCGGTTGGCGATGAAGTTGAGCGGACGCATCGCCTCCTGCTCCATCGGATAGACCAGGCGGGTGCCGTTGACGAATTCGGCCTTGCCGGTCTCGATCACAGCGTGAAACTTCGGCAGGGCTTCCGGCGGCATCGTCAAATCGGCGTCGAGAATCATCAGCACGTCGCCGCTGGCCGCGGCAAAACCCTTGCGCACCGCATCGCCCTTGCCCTTGCCGTCCTGCTTGAGGACCTTGATGTCCCAGCTATCCTTGTAGGCGTCGCGCACCCGCTCGCATTCGGCAAAGGTGTTGTCGCTGGAATTGCCTTCGACGAACAGGATTTCTTGTGAGGCGCCAAATCGCGGCATGCGCCGAACGGCGTCCTCGATATTGCCGCTCTCGTTCCGGCACGGGATCAAAATGCTTGCGGAGAATTTCCGGTCCGGAAAAGTGCGGACCGGACGGCCGACCAGATAGGTTCGCAGGCACAGCTTCCTGATCCCCGGCAGCGGCGCGATGAAGCGGTTGATGAATGGGCCGAGGCCAAGCCAGCGGCGCGGCAAGAGCTGCCGCTGCTCCTGGCTGATGACCTCGAAATCCGCCAGATCCATCAGGTTGAGGAAGTCGGCCGTGGCGATGTAATTGATCTTCGGCTGCCTGGCCCGCAGGTGCAGAGCTTCTGCGAGCTTGAGCACCGGCTCCCACACATGAGAATAGTAGGAGATGATGATCCGCGTCGACGGTGCGCACAGATGGTGCACCAGCCGCAAGGTCGCGTCGATATCCTCGAACATGCCGATGGTGTCGGCGATCACGATGTAGTCGAACGGTCCCTCGATCGAGGTGAGCGTCGCCGGATCTTCGACATCGCCGAGCACGAAGTAGAGATTGGGATGCAGCTCGTTGGCCTTGGTAACGGTCTTGGCGCCGAAGTCGACGCCGACGCCATAAGACGGCTCCAGCGCCGCCAACAAGTCGCCGCGGCCGCATCCCAGTTCCAGCACCCGCTTCCCCGGCGGAATCAGGAAGCGCATGAACTTGAAGTCGTCTTCGTGATAGGCGGCGTTGAATTCACGCCAGCGCTGCAGTTCGTCGCCATTGGCCTCGAAATGGTCGACGAGGTCGCGCTTCCGCTGCGTCGGCAGTTGCAACGAACTGGCGGAATCGGATGGCCTCAAATACATCTAAAACCTCGACGTCGACAAACCGAGGGTCGTCTTAGCCGAACGGTAAAGAGCTGTAAATTCGATCAAAAATGACCGAAATGGCCGGCTAACCGCCGCATGGCGCATGTGCGCGGCGTCCCGTTGCCTTGTGGTTTGCCACCCCATAACTTGGCTGCAAGCAACAAGCGATAAACGTCTGGAGAGAACGCCTATGGCTCGTCTTAAATTCGGTGCTTTCCTTGCCCCGCACCATCCGATCGGCGAGCGCCCGATGCTGCAATTTCGCCGCGACCTCGATCTGGTCGAGCAACTCGATGCGCTCGGTTATGACGAGTTCTGGTGTGGCGAGCATCACTCGTCGGGCTGGGAAATGATCGCGTCGCCGGAAATGTTTCTGGCCGCCGCCGGCGAGCGCACCAAACGCATCAAGCTCGGCACCGGTGTGATTTCGCTGCCCTATCACCATCCTTTCAACGTCGCCCAGCGCATGGTGCGGCTTGACCACATGACCGGTGGCCGCGCCATCTTCGGCTCGGGTCCCGGCGCGCTTGCTTCCGATGCGCATACGCTTGGCATCGATCCGATGCACCAGCGCGACCGTCAGGATGAGGCGATCGCGCTTATCCGCCGGCTGTTTCGCGGCGAGCGGGTGACCGCGAAAAGCGACTGGTTCACGATGAACGACGCCGCGTTGCAGATCCTTCCGCTCCAGGAGGAGATGCCCTTCGTGGTCGCGTCGCAAATCTCGCCATCGGGAATGACACTGGCTGGAAAATACGGCATCGGGATCATCTCGCTCGGTTCGATGTCGACACAGGGGCTGATGGCGCTGCCGACGCAGTGGGGTTTTGCCGAAGACGCCGCGAAGAAGTACGGCACAACCGTGAGCCGCGCCGACTGGCGGGTCTTGCTCTCCTGGCACATTGCCGAGAGCCGCGAGCAGGCGCATCGCGAGGCCGGCGCCGGGCTGATGCGCTGGCACAACGAATATAATGTGAAGACGCTCCAGCGTCCGGGCCTTGAGCCTTTTACGTCGCCCGAGGACGCGCTGGAAAAGACGGCTGGCGGCGAGAATGCCGCCTCCACCATCGGCACGCCGGACGACCTGGTCAAAACCATCAAGAAGTTGATGGAGGTATCCGGCGGCGTCGGCAGTATTATCGGCTTCGTTCACGACTGGGCCAACCCCGAGAACACGAGACGCAGCTGGGATATGGTGGCGCGTTATGTGATTCCGGAGATCAATGGGTATGTTGCCAAGCTTCGCGAGTCGCAGAAATTCCTGATCGAAAACCGCGCGGTGTTCGAACGCGCAGGGCAAGCGGTGATGGCGAAGATTATGGAAAATGACAAGGCGGCCGCGGCGCTGCCGTTGACCGGCCCTGGCCGCGTGGCGATTCCGGCGGTGAATGCGCCGGATTTGCAGAAGGAAGCGGCCAAACAACAAAAGGCCTGATTAGCGCGTTTGATAGGTGTAGTGTGGGACGTTCTTGTCTGATGGAGCACGGCCATGTCACTGCAAAGTGCGTCACTGCAAAGTGCGGCTTTCCCAACCACGGCGCTGATGCCGCCCCATCGGCATGCGTTGGCCCATATTCCGGGGGACGAAGGCTGGCCCGTGATCGGCCGCACGATTTCTGTTCTCGCCGATCCCAAGGGCGAGGTCGAGCGGATGGCGGCGAAGTATGGCCCGATCTACCGCACTCGTATACTCGGCGAGACCAGCATCACCATGCTGGGGCCCGAGGCCAACGAACTGATCCTGTTTGATCAGAGCAGGCTTTTTTCCTCCACCTACGGTTGGGGAACGATTCTCGGCCGCCTGTTTCCGCGCGGGCTGATGCTGCTCGATTTCGACGAACATCGCCTGCACCGGCGCGCGCTGTCGGTGGCGTTCAAATCCGGGCCGATGAAGTCCTATCTGGCAGCGCTCGATGCCGGCATTTCACAGCGCGTGACCCAATGGCGGCAGCGGCCGGGAGAGATGTTGTTTTATCCCGCCATGAAACAGCTGACGCTCGATCTCGCCGCCACGTCGTTTCTGGGCACGGGCATCGGCCCTGAAGTGGCCGAGGTCACGCGAGCTTTTGTCGACATGGTCGCCGCCTCCATCGCGCCGATCCGCCAACCCTGGCCGGGCACGCAGATGGCGCGCGGCGTCAAGGGCCGTGCCCGCATCGTTGCCTATTTTTCCGAGCAGATCCCGATCCGGCGCGCCAACGGTGGCGAAGACCTGTTCTCCCAACTCTGCCGCGCCACCCATGAAGACGGCGCGCTGCTCTCCCCTCAGGATATCGTCGATCATATGAGTTTCCTGGTGATGGCCGCGCACGACACGCTGACCTCGTCGCTGACGTCTTTTGTGGCGGAACTGGCCGCGAACCCGCAATGGCAGGAGAAGCTGCGCGAGGAGGTGATGGCGCTCGGTGTCGCTGCTGATGCGCCCACCAGCTTCGATCATCTCGAGGCGATGCCGCTTGCCGAGATGGCCTTCAAGGAAGCGATGCGGCTACGACCGCCGGTGCCGTCGATTCCGCGGCGGGCGACGCGCGACTTCAGCTTTGGCGGCTACGAGATTCCGGCCGGTACGCTGGTTGGGTTCAATCCGCTGTTCACCCACCACATGCCTGAAATCTGGCCCGATCCCGACGCCTTCGATCCCTTGCGCTTCACGGATGAGGCACAACGCGGCCGGCATCGTTTCGCCTTTGTGCCGTTCGGCGGCGGCGCCCACATGTGCCTGGGGCTGCATTTCGCCTATATGCAGGCCAAATGCTTCGCGCGGCATTTCCTGCAAAATCTCAGCGTCTCACTGCCATCAGGCCCGTCGCCGGACTGGCAGATGTGGCCGATCCCGAAGCCGAAGGACGGATTGCGCGTGACCGTGTCTGCGGTCGGTTAAGAGCATCACGTCGGGGCCGGAGCCTCGATGCCGAAGACGTCGATGCCATCGGCGCGTCCGCGAATCGGTAGACGTCCGAGGTCGCGAACCGCAAATGGCGGCGCGGAACTAAATCGCTCCATCGCCGTGCGCGAGGCGAGGAAGCCGCCGTCGACCTTTCTACTCATCTCCTCGAGCCGGGCCGTGGTGTTCATGACGTCGCCGTTGAAGACGATGGCGCGCTTGACGTCACCAATCTCGCCGACAATGACAGGCCCGAAATGCAGGCTGCCGCGAATTTTTGGCACGACACCGAATTCCTGCTCGAATGGGCCCGATGCTTGCGCCAGTTCGTCGCGCATCGCCATAAAGCAGCGTAGCGGGCGGTAATCGATCGCGCCGCTGCTCTCACGCCATGTCACAATCACTTCGTCGCCGACATAATTGAGCACCTCGCCGTGGTAATCCACCACGGCCAGGGTCAGAAGGCGAAACGTGCGATCGAGAAGACGGTGAATGGTGAGGCCGCCGAGCCGCTCCGCGAGCCCGGTTGATCCCGCGATGTCGACGAAGAGGATGAAACGATCTTCCTCGACCGGAGAATGGTAGCGCCCGGTGATGAAGTTCAGGAACGCGCGGGGCCCGATAATGTTGGCGATGCTGAAGGTCAGGTTCATCAAGACCGCGATCACCGCGGCGCTGGTGAAATTGGACCAGAAATCGGGTCGGGAGGCTTCGACAGGCAATCCGGCGATGATCGTAGCCAGATTGAATCCCTGTAGCACCATGATAATCGCGGCGTAGACCGTGCTTCGCACGATCAGGCTTTTCGTAAATGAGAGGCGACCGAGCCAGTCGCGCATCAGCCCGTCCAGGACGAATAACTCAACGCCGCCAAGCACGGCCGACAGCAGCAGCCCGTATACGGTTCCCACGACCATCGAAGCGTATGAGGTGCGTCCCTGCATGAAGTTGACGGAAAGCCCGGCGACGGTCCCGACCACAATGATAACGGCGAGCAATCGCAGCTTTCGTTCGAGCCGTGCATTCATGCCGACCTCGGATCTGCGTTGCGGCTGCTCAGAGCGTTTACCCACTGTTCTGGTCGAACGCCTTGCGCAAGGCCACATAGCCCTGCTGCTGCGCGGTCCAGTTACGGCCGCCGGTGATGGCGCCGTCGATCACCAGATCGTGTCCGTTGATGAAACTGGACTCGTCGCTGGCCAGAAATACCGCCGCATGCGCGATGTCCTCCGGCAAGCCGGCGCGGGGGATCGGCTGCGCGCTCTTGTAGACCTCGCGCATGACGTCGG
>JBEKZZ010000078.1:0-18045 GCA_049509335.1 Bradyrhizobium sp.
ATGAGAACGCGGGCCATCGTGCCTCACACCAGGAAGACGGTCGATCCAGTCGTTTTGCGCCCCGCAAGATCGGCGTGCGCTTTGGCGGCGTCCTTCAACGCATAGGTCTGGTTGACATTGATCTTCACGGCGCCGGAAGCCACGACCTCGAACAATTCCTTGGCCATGGCGCGAAGGTTCTCGGCCTTGGCGGCGTAGGTGTTGAGCGTCGGACGAGTGACGAACAGCGAGCCTTTCTGAGCCAACAGACCAAGGTTAAGCGGCTCGACGCCACCGGAGGATTGGCCGAACAAGGCGGCGACGCCGAGCGGCGCGAGACAATCTAGCGATTTCAGGAACGTGTCCTTGCCGACGGAATCGTAAACCACCGGCACTTTCTTGCCACCGGTGATCTCGTCGACGCGCTTCACGAAATCCTCGCGCGAGTAGACGATGGTGTGCGCGCAGCCATGGGCTTTGGCCAGCGCGGCCTTCTCGTCGCTGCCGACGGTACCGATAACGGTGGCGCCGAGATGCTTGGCCCATTGCGACAGGATCAGGCCGACGCCGCCGGCCGCGGCATGCAGCAAAATCGTGTCGCCGGATTTGACGTGATAGGTCTGGCGGATGAGATATTGCGTGGTGAGGCCCTTGAGCATCATCGCAGCAGCCGTCTTGTCGTCGATGCCATCAGGCAGCTTGAGCAGCCGCTCGGCCGGAATAAGCCGTGCCTCGGCATAGGAGCCAAGCGGCGCCGCACCATAGGCAACGCGATCGCCCGGCTTCAGGTCGGTGACGCCGGGGCCGACTTCCTCGACGACGCCCGCACCCTCGCCGCCAAGTCCGCTCGGCAATTGTGCCGGGGGGTAGACGCCCGAGCGATTATAGATGTCGACGAAGTTGAGCCCCACGGCAGTGTGGCGGATACGCGCTTCCCCCGCTCCGGGCTTGCCGACGTTGACCTCCTCCCAGACAAGAACTTCGGGGCCGCCAGTCTTGTGAAAGCGGATGGCATGCGTCATGGGAACAACTCCTTGGAGATGGGAAATAACGGGCGATCACATCGTCGCCGGGATCACGGGCGCGGTGCATTTTATATCGCCATGGCGAGGGCGAGAATACAGGCCCGGCGGCCCCTCGAAAGCAAGTCAAATTTCAAAAACAGTTCCCAAAACGAAAAAAAGCCCGGCGGCCAAAACGGCCACCGGGCATATTCATTCTCCATGACTTATTGCAGCGGTCAGCCGGCCGCGGTCAATACCTTCCCGAATACGCCGGCCTCCGCCAGCGCGGCAACTCGCGCCTCGTCATAGCCGAGCGTCTCTCGCAGCACTTCTCTGGTGTGCTGGCCGAGCAAGGGCGCGGCAACGGGATCGATGACGGGCGTCAGCGAGAGATTGAGCGCGGTTTCGATATTCGGAACGGTGCCCGCCTTGGGATGTGGAATCTCGCTGATGCGATGACGTTCACGCGCTTCGGGCGAGTTGAAGGCTTCCTCTACCGTGCGCAGATACCCGACCGGAATATTGGCTGCCTTCATTTTCGTCACCCAATTTTCACGGGTGTCCTGCGCAAACAGGCCGGTGAGGATGGCGCGCAATTTCTCCTTGTTGGCGGTGCGCGAACGGCGGTCTCCGAATTCGCCACTGACCAGATCGGGCCGGTTCAGCACCTCAACGACCAAGCGGCGATAGAGCCGATCATTGGCGCAGGCGATATAGAACGGCGCATCGGAACCGTGATACACGCCGACGGAAGGCGAGCCGTTCGGCGAGTTGCCCTGGCGGCTTGGGTTCACCCCGCTCATCAAATAGGCCATGCCGTAGAACTGCGTCATGGCGAGCGCCATGTCGAACAGGGCCACTTCGACATGCTGGCCACGGCCGAGTTTGTCGCGGGCGAGAAGCGCGAGCAGGATGGCGTTGCAAGCGGTCATGCCCGTGAGCATGTCGACCGCTGGCGGCCCGGTCCGCACCGGCGGCCCGTCGGGAAAACCGTTGAGCGACATGAAGCCGCTTTCGGCCTGTGTAATTGGATCAAAGCCGGGGCGTGATGCGAACGGACCCTTGCGGCCATAGGCGGAGATCGAGCAATAGACCAGCCGTGGATTGCGAGGCGCGACCGACGCATAGTCGAGGCCGTATTTCTTCATCACGCCCGAGGAAAAATTCTCGACCACGACGTCGGCCTGCGCGATCAACTCAAGCGCCACCACGCATGCTTCAGGCTTGGTGAGGTCGAGCACAATGCCGCGCTTGTTGCGATTGAGGCTGACAAAGGCTGCGCTTTCGCCCGCGAGGTCGGCGTGTTCGTAGTGCCGGGTATCGTCGCCACCCTCGGGGTTTTCGATCTTGATGACGTGGGCGCCAAAATCCGCCAGCGTCTGCGTGCAGGCGGGACCGGCGACGACCCGGGTGAAATCGACGACCAAAAGACCGTCAAGAGCGATCGGCGCCCCCTTCTCTCGCGGCAGCCGGCCCGGCAGTTTCGGTCTCGCAGTCATGATCGGCCCGTTCCTTCCCTCTATTCGATCGCCGGTCTGTCGCCTGGCAAGATCGTTGCGAGAGATAGTATACGGGCCTTGGCCTTCCTTCCAAGAGAAGCGAACCTCACAACTCGGCCATTATCGCCTTTTCGAATGGGTGCTATGAGCAGAAGGGGCGAGAGCGAGGTCCTTGCGCCAGTAAAGCGTATCCGGAAACGCCCACGGTGAGGTCGGCCAAACCATCCGGTAGCCGGCCCGGATGAAGTTGTTGGCGGAAAAGACGTTACCGGTCGTGTCGGAAACCACGCAATTCCAGCCATTGCGCCGCGCCCGCGCTTCCATGGCGCGCATTAGACGCAACTGAAGGCGATGGCCCCAATGGCGCTGCAGGACACCGACCCGGCAGAAATATCCGGCATTGCGGACATGCGTCGACGGCACGACGCCGGCAAAGGCAACCGGCGTCGCTTCACGATAGGCCAGCCACCAATGCCCCCAGTCAAACGCCGGAACGGACGCGCCGCCGAAGAAGGTCAAACGATGCAGCTCGGTCAGGACATCCGCGACCTCGTCGTCGCGTCCGTCGACCTCGCGAATCCTGTAAATTGCGGTCACGATTTCAGACATCGCCTGGCCCGCTCGATATCCTCGGCCGAGAAGCCCTTGGTGCGCGCCCACGCCTCGGCCGCCGCTTCGCCATATTGCGCCACCGCGCGCTTGACGACCCAGCAGGGAACGGCATCCGCCGGTGAGGACGCCAGCAGCGACACGAGCAGCCATATGGAAAGAATCATTTGCCGAGCGTTGCCTTGATGCCGAGCCATACCGCGCCAAGAAAGCCTGCCACGATGATGCTGATGACGGCCTTGAAGGTGAAACCCTGGGCCTGTTCGACGCTTTTGCGCCACCGCCTCAAGTGCTGAAAATCGGCCCTCAATTCACGCCGGTCTTCTTCCTCAATACCGAAAGAAGCAAGCACCGTGGTGATGGCGCGATCGACCACGGCGTCGATATCGCCGTGATGAATCCGTTGCTGCTCGCTAAGGGTCTCCGCCACGACTGCGCGGATGGTATCTTCGTTGATATCAGCCATGGCGACACCGCGTCGCGTGACGATCCCGGGTCATCGCTTGATGATCTCGGATCATCGCTTGATGATCCTCGCAACATTCTCGAAGCCGCGCTTGGCGAAATAGGACGCCACGATGAGATTGGCCGTTGTCGAGGCAAATCCCGCAAGTCCATCGGTCGTGCCGAGGCCGAAGACCTTGTCGAAGATCAAGAGTTTGAAAAAATACGCGGCGACGCAGTACCCCATCAGGCGATCGGGCTCGAACGGATGGCCAATCTCCGCGATGCGCAATTGCGTCTGCAATTCCAGTTCGCGTTGCTGCACCGCCAATTCCTTGGCAGCGAGATCGGCGGCGATGCTTTCCGACGTGTTGCCGGCGGCGAGCTTGGCCTGGTACCCCTTCAGGAGATCGTCGAATACCGGGCCCGTGACAAAACCGGCCAGCCATTTGGCGAGCGCAAGCCACATCTGATGTGCCCCTCACTTGCCGAGTGTGCGAAAGCGGGCCCAGACGTTGACGGCCATGATCCCCATCATGACGTAACTGACGAGTTGGGGCGTGACATATTGCTGGATCTGCGTGTCGAGCGAGGGATCTCCGGCAAGGCTCGCAATCTTGTCGCGCACTGCGACCAGGCCGCCAGCGATCAGCACCACCTTGGCCCAGACAATGGTCGCGGAATCTTTGCCGGCCTTCAGGGTGCGTTGCCAGAACGATCCTGTCTCGGTGACCCAGGCATGGGCAAACGTGAAGACGATCCAGCCGATCATGAGCGCGGTTAAGACGAGGAGTCCGATGGAGAGGGCGTGAAACATCTATTTTCCTTTCGGTTTAAAGACAGCGAGAAGAGTGGAGAGAGCTGACGCAATCCAGGCGCCGATGGAGCCGGACGCGGGAATCCTGATCGACGGGGCCTTTGGCGATGGCGCGGATGCGGCCGTTTTTGGACCTGCCGGCGCCGGCGCATTCGTATCGACCGGCGCCTGGGCGGCGGTTACGAACGTGATCGCGGGATCAAGCGCCTTCATCGCCATCAAGAGGCCCGCGCAACCGGGCTGGCTATCGATCACGTTTGGATCGTAGACGCCGTCGCGGACATATTTTCCGGATCGATATTGATCCGTCCCCGCCCACAGATAGGGCGACGGCACGCCCCGAGCCGCATAACCAAGCCCATTATATTCCTCGAGCTTCGTCAGCAGCGCGCCGATCGACCAGTCCTTGTTGCGGCCCGCATAGGGCGCGCAGTCGTTCAAAGCGTCGACCGCTGCGTCTTCCCAGGACTTGAAGGGTCCTCTGCCGGCGGGGACATGGACCGAGACGCGGTCCCATGGATCGCCCTGGGCGAGCGAGCGCGTCCAATCCTGCGAGCATTCCCGCTCGTGAATGACGGCAATCACGGGCCACGGCACGCCGGTTTTTGCGGACACAGCCTGATAGCGAGACTGGGCATCCGCGGCGATGAGCCGTTTGGCGGTAGCGGCAAAATTTCGCGTTGATTTGGCGTGGGACCAGCGCTGGGTGTTCGCTGCGGTCAAGGCATTGAGATCGGTCATGGCGATACCTCGCCCGAAGACGATGAGAGCATGGTGAACCTGTGGTTGGTGGGTGGGTGCCGCCCGGATAACGGGGACGGTTGATAGATTTTAGCTATTGCGGGAAGCAGGTCAGGATGCACATCAGTCACCTGCTCGTATCTCAAGATACTTAATGGTAAATAGGCTCTTCTTCACCTCATGGTTGGGAGCGCCCTCTAGTTGCAAGGCGCTATGATTAGTCTTACGGTAAAGCGAATTCGCAGACTTTTTTGGGTATTATGGGTATCAGGCAAAATATCGCAGTCGCCATTCGATCCTTAATCGGCTATCCGTCATTTTCAGGAGCCGGAGAGGATCGTCTAGTCATAGCTTGGCTGCGGGTCATAGCCCGAATGAAGATGAGTGAGGTCCGTTATTGCGATATTGGAGCCAACCATCCGAAATACTTGAGTAATACATTTGCCTTGTATCGATTGGGTGCCAGCGGCGTACTGATTGAGCCCGACCCGTTTCTTTGCGGGAAGCTCCGCAGGGCGAGGCCGCGCGATTCTATACTAATGTTGGCGTGGCTTTCGATGATCGCAGATCAGCGAAGCTCC
Organism: Bradyrhizobium sp.; assembly: GCA_049509335.1. GTDB lineage: Bacteria > Pseudomonadota > Alphaproteobacteria > Rhizobiales > Xanthobacteraceae > Bradyrhizobium. The sequence goes on from JBEKZZ010000078.1 coordinate 5,675, forward strand.
AACGTCTGTCGGATCGCGCATTCAATACATTTCTGCCTACGCAAGCTGATTTTGTTGTCAACAGCTCCAAAGATTGGCTGAAGTCGGACAGGCAAAGGGTCGTTGATGAAGTAGAAGTGCCCTTAGTTCCGGCGAACGATATATTAGCTGGCCACTTTCCAGCCGGCTTTGATTTCTTGTCGATCGACACCGAGGGCTGCAACCTCGAGATTATCGAATCGATAGACTTCGGTCGTTTTCGCCCAAAAATTATCTGCATCGAAGCTTCAGACGACTTTTCTCCTATCATGAAGGCCAACAACTACGAGTTTCTCGCTCGTACTCCTGACAACATGATTTTTCACAATGTCAGATGACCCTTATCAAGTAAGGTACAACTATAGCCGGTGGCATCGTCTTCATTGATGTTTGCGTTACCCCGCCGTTAAGGCTCTGCACGGTACCGGCCGGAGTAAACGAGCCCGCCGACGAGACAGTTCCGACTGTTCCCCCAGTAGCGGGCGCAACGGCCCCACCGCCGCCTCCCGTTACACCAACGAGAGAACCGGCAACATAATTTCTCCCGTCATCCGATGTAACATTGACCGTCCCTGCACTTCCCGTAAACGTCGGCGCCACGTTCGGCAGGTCAGAACGCTGCATCGTATAGATCTGTCCGCCGCCCGAGGCTCCGACCGTCGTACCGTCAATGCCACCGGTTGCCGACGTCACACGGCCGGAAGCCGTTCCACCCATCGTATCAAGCGCCACGGAAATGCGGCCGCGCTTGTCGGGTAGGTTGAACGTGGTCGCTCCATCGCCGCTGCCATAGGTCGTGCCAACGATCGCGAACATGGTGGCATAGGCCGCGCGCGAGATCGCTTGACCATAGGGAAACGCGAAAGAACTGTTCGGTGCCGTCGTGCCCCAAAAATCGAGTCCTGCACCGATCGGGATATTGTAGGGACTGCCGAAGAAGCCCTGCAAATAAAACGCACCATCCGTGTTGTTGTACGTCGCCGTATAGGGCGTTCCCTGGATGATCACGCCGGCGGGCAGCTCGACATTCGGCGCCGAGCGCAACGGCTTGGTGCCGAGGGAATCCACGTTCAGCGTCACGGTCGCGCCGTTGGTCGTGTGCGGCGTGAACGCGATCATCTGTCCGTTGAGATCGGTGAGCGTATCGAACACCTGAAAGCTCGAGACGGTGTAGGCCGTTGAAGTGCCCGCCGTCACGATCGCGCCAGCGATGTCATCGCGGTATTTCGCGGTCGCCGCCATCATGGCCCGGGCGGAATCGTTGACGCTGGAGGGCGCCTGTCCTTCTGCCCAGTTGATCGTCGGATCGGCATTCGCGTCCGCTGAAGCCGTCTGCGACCATTTATAAAGTGTCATTGCTGCTGCTCCGAAATCAAAACGGCGGCCTTTGCGGCCGCCGTTCACTGCATGTGGATGGTAGGTAAAGCGCGCGCCTACTCGGCCCGCGCCAGCTCGAGATATTGCGAGCACGCACAGGCGGGGGCCCGCGCCGTCAGGAGGTTGCGGATCACGCCTGCGGGAACACCGGGGTTTTCCTTGGCCACCGCCGCCGTTTTCGCATCGATCACGGCATCGATTTCAGCGCGGAGCTGTTTGATGCGCTCTTCAAGCGGGAGATTTGACATCTGTTTTGCATCCCTTGATTTCATTGGTGTTGCCTCCCGGCCCAGTTTCAGATGGCGGCTGCTGAATGGCGGCCGGTTTCCGGCGGAGGACCGCCGCTTCGTTTTGCGCCCGCCGCAGCGCCTTTTCGCGACGCGCTTCGTGTTCGACGATAAAGAGCTGCATGTCATAAATGACGCGCTCGATGCGATGGATCAGTTCAAGCGCGCCCTCGTCGTTGCCGAGCGTCTGGGTCGGCTTGCCCCAGCCGCGATCGAGGATCGCATTCGCCGCCGCGACGCGCGCCGGCGGGGTCGCCTTGGTGTTGCGCATCACGGCGACGAGGACGTTGAGCGCGGTGCGCGTATGAGAGCGCGCGAGCGAGCGGATTTCAGTGACGGCTTTGGGCATTTGAGGATTCTTCTTTCGAAGCTGAAAGCGTTACGCCGGTTCGTCTTCGCCCTCGCACTGCCAGGGCGGCGGCGCGTATTCGCTTGGTGCGGTGTCGGCATGATCCATCACGAGATCGTCCGGCCGACGCAGGAAGCCGAACGGCTGCGGGGTTTCGTGCGAACGATGGCCGAAGCTCGCTCGCGGAACAAACTGAATGATCCTGGCGATCACGAAAAAACCTCCCAGAGCACGATGAGGATCAGCCCGCTCACGGCAAGCGCGAGCAGACAGGCGGTGGCAGCCATGCGGGTTTTCCTTCTTGCAGGAGGGATGACTGGCTAGAGAGCAACGACGTTACCCATCCCTCGATACGGCGCTTGCGCGCCTCCTCGGGATGAGGTCCTCATGGTGAGGAGCCGCGCCGCTTGCGCGGCGTCTCGAACCATGAAGGCAATTGGTTCGGACGGCGGCGCGCTTCGACGGCGCCTCGCACAACGCGCTTCGAAGAGATTCCTGCGCCCGGCGGCCGCCGTCCGATCTCGGAAAATGGAAACGAAAAAGCCCGCGACCGGTTTCCCGGCGCGGGCTTTCATGTTTTGCGATGATGGACCTATGCCGGTGATTTGCCCGACGTGTCAACAAGTACGCGTCGGCAAAAAAGCGGCCCCGGCTCGGCTTGGGGGCAAACCACAATCGAACCAGGGCCGCTTGTCAGACCTCGCAAGCGTAAAAACCACGAGGCTGGGGGCAGCAAAACCATATTCGCTTCGCCTTACACCGACCTTACGGAACGGAATCAAAAAAATGCGCTATGAAAAAGTTATTCGGGAAACAGTTCCATAACGAAGATGGTCGCCTTCTTCAGCACATTTGATCTCTCACAAGCCTTGGCGAAAGCGCGCGAGAGGATTACGTTCAAATCAGATCTTATGGCGCGGACATGCGAGACCCCTCATGAACAACAAAGCGATGATCGGATGGATGATGGCTTGTGCGCTCGGCGTCGCAGCCGGAAGCATGTCGCCGGCTGACGCGCAGAGCACGATCGGCGGTGCCAAGACGCAGCACAACACGGTTGGCGGCGCGGCCAAGCCGCCCCCGGTGGTCGGCGGGGCGATCAAGCCGATCACGCCTCCCGGCCCGCCGAAGCCCGGTCCGGTGATCGGCATCGCCAAACCGAATTCCCCCGTGGGCGTCCCGACGCCCGGTTCAACCGGCAGCGGAACCCCGCCGACGTTGGCCGCGACCAAGCCCATCCCGCCTGTTACGCCGCCAAAGAAGGGCAAGACCGTCGTCGCAGCGTCGAACCTGAAATGCTCCGGCGGCGCCTGCACCTCCAGGGTGCCGAAGCCGTAAGGTTGGTGTAAGGCCTCGGCTCAAATCGCGACTCGTCAAATCGCAATCTGCCGGCCGATCTCGACCACCTGATCGCTGGGCAGGCTGAAAAAGTCGCTGACATGGACCGCGTTGCGTTCCATCGCCGCGAAGAACCCCTCCTGCCATCCCGGCATCCCCATGCCATCGGCGCGGCCGATCACGGTCTCATGCCCGACATAATAGGTGACGTCGGCAAGATCGACCGTGCAGCCGAGCGATTTGGAGGCAGCGAGCAGGCCCGGAATGTGCGGACGTTCCATGAAGCCGAAATGCGCCTCCGCGCGCCAGAAGTCCGGCGCGACCTCCTCGATCGTGAGGCGTTCGCCGGATGGCAGCCACGGTACCGACAGGATTTCCACGCGCAGCACAAACACGTGCTCGTGCAACGCGCGGTTATGCCTGACGTGCCACAGCATCACCGGCGGCGTGTCGCGCTCGGCGCGGGTCAGAAATACCGCGGTGCCCGGCACGCGCGGAATATCCGCAGCCTTGATCCGCGCCATGAATTCGCCGACCGGAATCAGCGCCTCGCGCATGCGGGACGCGACCGCCGCCGCGCCGCGATGCCAGGTCCACATCACGCCATAAACAGCGAGCGCGAGCAGTAGCGGCACATAGCCGCCCTCGGCGATCTTGGTGAGGTTGGCCAGGAAGAAGGCGCTGTCGACCACGAGGAAGCAGGCGGCCACGCTGCCTGCCGCAAGCACGCTCCATCCCCAGATCTCGCGCATCGCGATGAACAGCAGCGCCGACGTCATCAGCATCGTCGCGGAAACCGCGATGCCGTAGGCAGCGGCGAGATTGTCGGACTTGCCGAACGCGATGGTTAAGCCCACGGTCACGATCATCAACAGCCAGTTGACGACACCGACGTAGATCTGGCCGTAGCCTTCGGACGACGTCTGCTTGACGTACAGCCGCGGCAGCCAGCCGAGCTGGATCGCCTGCCGCGTCATCGAGAAGGCGCCGGTGATGATCGACTGGCTGGCGATGATGGTGGCGACCGTCGCGAGCACGATCAGCGGGATCAGAAGCGGCTCGGGACACAGGCGGAAGAAGATATTGCCGTCGGTCGGCGCGCCCTCGAGCACCAGCGCCGCCTGGCCCGCATAGTTGATAATCAGGCTCGGAAACACGATTCCAAACCAGGCGAACTTGATCGGCCGGCTGCCGAAGTGACCCATATCGGCGTAGAGCGCTTCCGCTCCGGTGACGCAGAGAAATACGGCGCCCAGCACCAGAAAGCCGGTCCAGCCGTGCGAAATCAGATAGGTCAGGCCATAGACCGGATTGAGCGCGACGAACACTTGCGGGTGCCGAGCGATTCCCCACACGCCCATCACCGCCATCGCGGCAAACCAGAACAGCATGATGGGGCCAAAGAAATGCCCGATCGCCGCGGTTCCCCGCGACTGGATCGCGAACAACGCGATCAGGATCACAACCGCGGCCGGCACCACATAGGGCTGCAACGCGGGCGTCGCCATGTTCAGGCCTTCGAGCGCCGACAACACCGAGATCGCCGGCGTGATCGCGCCGTCGCCATAGATGAGCGCCGCACCGAACAGGCCGACCGCCACGATGGTCGGCCGATTTTGTTTTTTTACGCCGAGCAGCGCCATCAGCGCGAGAATGCCACCCTCGCCGTCATTGTCGACGCGCATGGCGAAGGAGACGTATTTGACCGTGGTGATCAGAAAGAGCGTCCACAACACCAGCGACAACGCGCCGAGAACCGTGGCGGGATCTGACGGCATGTCGGCCGTGCCGAGCACCGTCTTGAACGTATAGAGCGGGCTGGTTCCGATATCGCCGAAGACAATGCCCAGCGCCGACAGCGCCAAGGCCGGCAATTTGCCTTGCGGGGCTTGCCGCCGTTCGGAGGATTGGGAGGATTGTACCGCCTGTTCGCTCACGGCTATTTCGCTCCGCCCAATGGACCGTCATCCTTCTTACAAAGTATCGCCACCGATTGCGACAGCGAAACGACCCTGGCGGTGATCGACTTCCACCAAAGCAATGCTATCCTCAGCCAGCTGGTGGAGTGAATTTGATGGACAACCTGGGCAACCGGGCACAACCCTTTCGCGGCCGTCTTTGCTGCAACGCGCCGGCGGTTGTTCCGACCATGGGGCGGCGAAAATTTCTCGCTGGAATAGCCGCCACCGGCGTTGTCGCCATGGCCTCGGCCCGATCCATTCGCCCGGCACGCGCCGAGACGCGCCGCCTGATCGACGTCCATAGCCATATCGCCCCGCCGTTTTACGTCGCCGAGAACCGCGACCGGATCGCAGGCTCGCGCGGCGGCGAAGTCAGCCGCCCGTGGCTCGAATGGTCGCCGCAACAATCGCTCGCGGCGATGGACGAACACGGCGTCGAAACCTCGATGCTGTCGCTGTCGACGCCCGGCGTCTGGTTCGGAAATGCGGAAGAAGCGCGCGCCACCGCGCGACGGGTCAATGACTACGGCGCCGAACTCGTGCGCAGCCATCCCGGACGTTTCGGGCTGTTCGCCGCGATCCCCTTACCCGACACCGAAGGCTCGTTGCGCGAAATCGAATATGCGTTCGATGTGCTGAAGGCCGACGGCATCGGGCTGCTCACGAGCTATGGCGACAAGTGGCTCGGAGATCCCGCCTACGCTCCTGTGCTCGAAGAACTCAACCGGCGCAAGGCGCTGGTCTTCGTGCATCCGACCGCGCCGAATTGCTGCCGCACGCTGATGCCGGGCATCTCCGCCATCATGGCGGAGGTGCCACAGGACACCACGCGCACCATCACGAGCCTGCTGTTTTCCGGCACACTCACCCGGCTAAAGGACATCCGCTTCATCTTCTGCCATGCGGGCGGCACCATGCCCGTGATGGCCGCCCGCATGACCCAATACGGCCCGAAGAACCTCACTGAGGTGCTCCCGCAAGGCGTCGAATACGAGTTGAAGCGGCTTCATTACGACATCGCGGTCAGCGGCTATCGGCCGGCGGTTGCCGCCCTCACCGGCCTCATTCCGATCAGCCAGATCCTGTTCGGCAGCGACTTCCCCTACCGCCCACTTGGCGAGAGCGCCGACACCATGGGCCAACTCGGTCTTTCGGAGAGCGATCTCGCCGCGATCGGCCGCGGCAATGCCGTGGGCCTGTTGCTGCGCCTGAAGGCTGGTTAAAGGAGTTTCAGCCGTTCGCGGTGCGCCGCTCAGGCGCCGCCTCAGGCGGACTCGCGTCGGAATGGGTGACGTTGCGGAAATTGCCGATGGCGGCGGGACGTCCCAGCAGATAGCCCTGTACCTCGTCGCAATTCTCGTCTTGCAGGAATTGCAGCTCGGCGGCGGTCTCGACGCCTTCCGCGATGACCGGCAGACCGAGACCCTTGCCGAGGCCAAGCACCGCCCGCACGATCGTCGCCGCCTGCTGGTTGGTGTGGACCGACTTGATGAAGGAGCGGTCGATCTTGATCCGGTCGAACGGAAACGCGCGCAGGTTGGACAATGACGAATAGCCGGTGCCGAAGTCATCCATCGCGATTTCGACGCCGAGTGCCTTGACCTGCCGCAGCGTCGCCAGCGTCCGGTTGAAGTCGCGGACCAGCGCCGTTTCGGTAATCTCGATTTCCAGCCGCTTGGCGGGCAGACCGCTCGCGAGCAGGATCGCGTGCAATTCCTGCGCAAACGCGGCGTTATGAAGCTGCACGGCCGAAACATTGACGGCGACCTTGAGCGGCTTTTGCCAACTTGCGGCTTCGCGGCAGGCTTCCTTCAACACCCAGTCGCCGATTTGCAGAATGGAGCCGGTTTCCTCTGCGATCGGGATAAAGATCGCCGGCGATATTTCGCCGCGGCCCGGGCTCTTCCAGCGTATCAAGGCCTCGAAGCCGACCACGCCACCGCCCTGTATGTCGTATTGCGGCTGATAGGCCAGCCACATTTCGCCATTCGCCACCGCAAACCGCAATTCGTGCTCGAGCAACCGCCGCTCGCGAACCTCGGAGCCCATCTTGGCTTCAAAGAAGCGATAGGTGTTGCGGCCTTCCTGCTTCGCCCGGTAGAGCGCCACGTCGGCATGGTTGAGCAGCGATTGGCGATCGGCCGCGTCGTCCGGATTGAGCGCGATGCCGATGCTGGCGGTGATCGGCATTTCCGGCGCATCGTTGGCTTTGCGCAGCGCCTCGAGAACGGATTCGGCGAACCGCCCCGCAGCCGCGGGGCCCGAAATGCCGGGCAGCAGGATGGCAAACTCGTCACCGCCAAGCCGCGCCATCATCTGCTGGTCGTCGAGCAAGGCACCGAGGCGCGAGGCAAAGGTCTGCAAGGCCCGGTCACCGGCGGCATGACCGAAGAGATCGTTGATCTCCTTGAACCGGTCGAGATCGAGGCAGAGAATGCCGAGACTCTTGCCCGGTGCGAGACTCGCGATTTCCTGATCGACGCGCGCGTTGAAAAAGCTTCGGTTCGGCAAACCGGTCAGCGCATCGTGATGCGCCAGGAAATGGATGTGCTGCTCGGCATCCTTGCGGGCCTTCAGATCGCGCACGGCGACAACGTTGTGAAGACGCTGGGCGAAGACGATCGGCCGCATGATCAGTTCGACCGGCGTTACCGAACCATCGCGGTGACGCAATTCCGTTTCAACGGCGTGATTGGGCCGCGACATCAGTTTGAAGCGGGCGACGGCGTCGGGAAAGCAGTTTTCGAGCTTGCCGCCGATGAGGCTTTCGGCTTGGCACCCCGCCAACTGCGAGAAGCTCTTGTTGGCGGAGACGATCGTCTGCCCGTCGCAGACCAGAAGCCCTTCGACGGAAGCATCCGCGAGGTCGCGCATCCGGTCGGTCTCGAGCAGAGAACGGCGGTGGTCGCGGATGTCGATCACGACGCCAGCGGTCGCCAGTCCCAGAACGGCGAGGCTTGCGACCGCCACGGCCATCGCAAGCCATTCGGCCGGCAGCGCTGATTGCGACACCGTAATGGAGGGATCGGGGACGATCGAGGCTGCGCCCATGGAGGTGAAATGAAGGCCGCAGATCGCGAGCGTCAGCAGCAGCGCGCCGCTGAGTTTCCACGCCTCACGATCGCCGTGCAGCCCAACCGGCAGCGCAATCGCGCCGATCACAGCCCCAATCAAAATGGAAGCGACCACCAGAACGGGGTCCCACATCACGATGCCTGCGACCTCGAAAGCCGCCATCCCAGTGTAATGCATCGCGGCGATGCCGCCGGCGACAATGGCGCCACCCATCCACGGCGCGAGGCGCCAATTTTCGATCAGCGCCACCGTGAGGCCGACGCCCGTGAGCACGATGGCGACGATCAACGACAACACGGTTAATTCAATGTTATAACCGCCCGGCAGAGCCGGCGTGAACGCGAGCATGGCGATGAAGTGCGTCGCCCAGATGCCGAAGCCGGTCGAGATGGCGGAAACCGCTAACCATATGCCGCGCATCCGCCCCCTGGAGCTACGGGCGTAGCGAAGCAACCTGATCGCTGCGACCGAAGCAAGGATGCATACAAATGCGGCAAGTGCGACGAGTTTGAAGTCGTGCTCGGTCGCGATACAGTTATAAACCTTAAACATGATGTATTCCGCTATCGGACACACGTCCGCCGGCGGAAACTACCCTTGAGGTCGTGAAGGTCGCGTAAACTCATTTCACGCGAAGACCAGCCATGCATCCTGTAAAAACCCGTGTCTCGGACGCGTTGCGGAATGCAATGCCGCTACGCAGAGCCGGGACCTGCCTGACGACGGACCCCGGATCGGCATCGCACCGCTAAAGCGCTGCGCTAGCTCCGGGGAACGATGCATCGCCACTGATAGCGCACGACGCTAGACCAGCCCGAGTTCGGCGGGATGCACGTTTGTAAAGATACGCTGAATGCTCGCTGGCTGGAGACCGAACTGATGCTGGAACAGACCGGCGAGCATCGCGCGATAATCGGTCAGCACCGGATAGTCGCGGTTCTGAAACAGCGTTGCCTGCTCGACCTTGATCTGCTCGCCGGCAATGCGTCCGCCATTAATGCCGCCGCCCATCAGCCAGTAGACACTGCCGTGACCGTGATCGGTGCCGCGATCGCCGTTCTCGCGAAACGTGCGCCCGAATTCGGAGATCACGACAACCACCGTGTTGCGCCAGCCCTCGGAGCCGATCTCTTCGGAAAAGCCAGCCAGCCCCCGGCCGAGCTCGCCGAGGCGATCCGCGAGATAGCCGGTTGCCGCGCCCTGATTGACGTGGGTGTCCCAACCGCCGACATCGACAAAGCCGAGGTTGAATTGATCGCGCATCAGCTTGCCGATTCGCCGCGCCGACAACTCAAAGCCGCGCGGCGAAACCGCGCCGCGGTTGGCCGCCGTCATTTCTTCGGAGATCGAGCGATAGACATCGTCTCTGATACGAAAACCCTCCGAGACCGAAGACGACAGGTCGCTTTGCGCATACATATCCTTGATCAAACGCGCCTGGCGATCGTCGACGCCGGGTTTGCCGACGCTGGCAATCCCGATGTTCGGGGTTTGCGTCTTGCCGCGGAAGATCAGCGGCAATTGATCGGTGAAGGAGATCGGCTTGGCGCGGGTGAGTTCGGCCGCAAGCCGGCTCATGAACCCCGAACGGTAATCGCGCGAGCCACCGGCGGCCTGCCCGAGTTCGATCGTGTCCTGTGTCTCGAAATGGCTGCGCGTCAGATCGTCGGAGGTGCCGGCGAACGGTACGAAGGCGATCTCGCGCTTGCCCCACATCGGATAAATGCTGTCACGCAGTGCCGGATGCAGTCCCCAATCCGCGTTCAGCGACAACGCTGAATTAGGATTGCCCGCGTCGGGTTTGGCAAGGCCAAGATTGGGGCGAGCCGTGCGGTAGAAGTCGCTGCCGATCGGGACGACGACATTGGCCGCATCATAGGCGCCGCGCAAGAACACCACGAGTAGCCGCGCATCGGTCGCGGGTGCGGCCCAGACGCGGCCAGCGACCGTCAAAGGGACCGCGGCTGCGAAAACCTTGATCAGATCACGGCGGTTCATGTTCTTTCTCCCTCGTGAGATCTCAGCGCATGAATTCGGGCGACGACAGAAACAGCGTGTTCCAGTCCTGCGGCGACACGGCTTGGTCGAGCGCAGCCAGCGTCGCTGGACCCAGCGTCTTACGTAGCCCATTGAAGTAGAGCGCGTTCTGAATCAACGGGAATGCCGGCTTTTCGACCGCGTTCGGCATATCAGTCTTGAACAGGCCGGCCGAGCCCGAGCCGATCTGGCGCGCGATCTCGAAGCGCAATGTCATCTGGCCGGGGCCGTCCCACGACGCCGACATCATCGAATAACCGTCCGGCGTTTCGTGATTGAACAGCCCCTCGCCGAGACGATTGAGCCAGTTCTGAACGGGTAAGGTGTTGAGGATCACCTTGTCGTCGTAAGCCAGGCGCACAGCCGAGAAGACCCAATGCACGGGGTCCTTGAATTTCGTGCCCGGCTTCAGAGACGCGTTGAACTCAGGCGCATGCACCATGGTGGCGAGCACCGCGGCGATGTCGCCGTCGGTCGCCTTGAAAGTCTGCGCCATTTTTTGCACCAGCGCGTCGGGCGGATTGTCCGAGACGAAATAGGTCGCGATCTGCTTCGACAGATGCGCAGCCGTCGCCGGATGATGCACCAGGATATCGATCGCCTCGTCGACTTCGGCAAAACCTCCGCCCTTGATCTCATGCCCAAGGAAGGTCTTGTCGCCATAGTCGTGGCGCGCCGGATTGAATTCGAACGCGCCCTCGCGAATGAGCTGCGATTGCAATTCCGGATTGAGCTTCGGACCATCCGGTTTCACGTCGATGCCGACGCCGGTGAGAATGCGCGCGAGCGTCTCGACATCGGCTTGCGTGTAACCAGAACCGACACCCATGGTGTGCAGTTCCATGATCTCGCGGGCGTAGTTCTCGTTCAGATGGCCGGCCGCGTTGTCGGTGTTGTCGAGGTAGCGCAGCATGGCGGGGTGGCGCAGGGTCGCGACCAGCAAATCGCGAAATTTTCCGAGCGCGTGCGCGCGGATCGCGTGATCCTCATAATCGCCGATGAGAATGCGCAGGTTCGCCTTGTATTGATGCACATTGAAATGGTTGAACCAGAACCAGGTCATGCGCTCGCGCAACTGGTCGGGCGCATAGAGCGCGTGAAGGATGGAACGGGCTTGCGCCTGCTTCATCCGCTCGTTCATCGCCTGCTGATAGACCTGTTGCGCGGCCTTCTTTTGATCGGGGTCGGCGACCTGGTTGGCGCTCTTGGCCTGCGCATCGAACGACATCGCGATGTCGAACGGAAACTTGTGCACGTCCGCCATCGCTTCGATCTGCGCGTGCGCGGCCTCCGGCAAGGCTGAATTGGGCGCGGGGTGCAGTTGCTCGTTCAGCCAGCGCTCAGGCCCGATGGCTTGCAGATGCGCGGCACTGGAAGCGTTGATTCCGAAGGTGAGGCGATCGAGGAAAATCAGGTCATGCGGCGTCAGTTCGGCCGCGTCAGCCACTCCCGTGGCCATGATCAAAGCGGTGCAGCCCGACAAAATCCGACTCCGGCTGCGGCGGAACTTTCCTAAAATGGCCGGTTCCATCTGATGAAGCTCGTCATGCAAATCCCTGACACCGAAAAGGCAATCAATGCGCCAGTAACAGTCAATCTGGCGTATCAGGCATGAATAGGCTCTGAATGGATAACGGCCAATCGTGGCAAAAAAGATTCAAGAACGATTCTTCAAAGATTCCTGGCGGAAAGGATTACCTTCCCGCCATAAGAGCCGCGATTACGCTCAAACTCGTTCCACCCGCTTGCGGCAGAGCAATCGTATGGCTCGGCCCGACGATCATCTCATCCGTCCCTCGAGACGGCACTTCGTGCCTCCTCGGGATGAGGTCGTTACTCGGGCTCGATTTAGACCCTCATGGTGAGGAGCCGCGTTTCTTGCGCGGCGTCTCCAGACGATGCCTTGCATCGCCGGGAGAACCATGAGCC
>JBEKZZ010000079.1:0-16813 GCA_049509335.1 Bradyrhizobium sp.
TAGCCGCTCGGGAAACAACGTGCTCTGACTGCGGTCGTCGCCAACGACAAAGCGCGTCATCGAATCCTCCAGCCAAATCGCAGGAGAATCATATCATTGAAGGCAGTTTTCACACAGGCTGGGTCAGGAGCAGACATCAACCCCGACAAATGCAAGATCTGCTTTGCTTCACAATAGCGGACATCCCGGGGGTACGTTCGAGATGCCGGATTTGTACTCATCGTTTGATTTCGGAATTTCCGAAATTGTTCTTGACGACCCGGTAGAAGCAGGATTATGAGCGAATCATCCCGCCTCCTTGGGAGGGGCGTTTCGCGATCGTCACGAACGTTGGGCGCGGGATGCGATGGACGCCGGTGGCGCGCTGACGAATGCGCCATTTGCGGACGGTGAAGTCGTGTGGTCCTGATATCTCGACGCTGATATCAACCGGCCGATGATGCTGAGGCATCACGGCGGGGATGGTGGCAAGAAAGCCCGATCGCCAGGGAGAGCACGGAATAAGCCGTTAAAACCATTCGCGCGGGGAATGCCGGGTGAGACCGGTGTGACCGTGGTGACGACGCTCGTGTGCTTTTTTTTCGCACGCGAGGCTGCGGATGCGCTGATGCATCCGGCATTCCCTGCGCCCTCCGATTTCGGGGCGAATAGTTCATGCATGACTCGGGCGCGGTTGCGCTGCGGGGATGCGGAGGTGTGTTTGACGTCTTCGGGACCATCCTTCGAGACGCGCGCAAGCGCGCTCCTCAGGATGAGGTACTTTTCCCTCGTGGTGAGGAGCACGCCGGAGGCGTGCGTCTCGAACCATGAGGCCGGGCTGTTTGTCATTCGGATGTCGGCGGCTCCTGCGAGCTTGCGCACTTCGCACGCCATCACGGCGATGTGACGGTGCGTCGGCCTTGGGGCGGGCGGACGAAACCGTTTCGCAGGTCCCGCGAAACAGACGTGAAACAAACCCGGCGCAGCATCCGCGCATTGAGGAACAACGGAGTTCGGTCAATGCTTGCGGAAAAGTTCTTTCTTGTCCTCGAGGTCCTGATCAAGGGCCAGACCGACAAAGTGGCGACTTATGCCGATGGCGCGCCGCGCGTGGTGAGTTCGTCGGCGCATGTGCCGATCGTGCTTCCGGAACGCGCGGTCAGGTCGTAAGAGGGTCTGCTTGCCCCCGCGTGCGGGAGGCATCGGGTTCGAGAACTGCCATTCGCAAATTTGTCGTCCCCGCGACCCGTCTCCGCCAACCCGTCTCCGCCAAGGCTTCGCCGGGGTTGTTCGCAGGGACGGCCAGACTTACGCCCGCGTGCCCGTGAACGGAAAGCTTCCCATCGGGCCGATGCCCATTTCGCCGGAAATGCTGTTGCCGGAAACCTTGCCGGTGAATTCGAGCGTCAGCGGCATCGGGTTGGTGATCGATACCTTCCAGAACACGTCATCGCCATTGGCCGTGCCGTCGAAAATCTCGGTTGAGTTGCCTTCGGCCTCTTGTGTGCCCGTCAGCGCGCCGCCTGAGCTCTTCAGGCTCAGCGTCGTCTGGCGATCGCCCATCGGCGTACTCATGGTGATGTTCCAGTTTCCGTCCACGGCCATCCGTATCTCCCGCTGTCTTCCCAAAACCGTCAGTGGTCGCGGTATAGCGCATCTTGCAGCCGATGCCCAACCTCTGGAATCAAGATTTCAGGTGCCGGCGGCGCGAGCGCGCAGGCGGCTGACGATGAGGAGGCGGAAGGCCACATATTGGATGGCGAAGGCGGCCACTTTCGCACCGACCGCCACAAAGGACACATAAATCGCCCACAGCTTGATGTCGCCGGTCATCGCCGCCGCGATGGTGCCAAGCCCAAGCGCGAACATCAGGAAAGCCCAGGAAAAGCCTGCGATCGTGACATATTCGGGAATCGTTTCGGCGACGATCGGCGGCACATAACGCAGCATCCAGCCGCGCTTGAGCATGACGGCGCCGATCGCAAAATGCGCGATCGAGGGTTTGGCCAGCACAAAGCGCGGATCATTGGTGAGGAGGGTGGCCGTGCCCAGCACGATGACAAGCCCCAGGCTTGCCCAGGTCATGAAGCCGAGCTCTTTTCCGGTGACGCGGGCATGGATCACCTGGCCGACGGCGCCGGCGATGCCAATCCCCGTCGCAAGCGCGATGTTATCGGTTGAGAAATAGACCGCCGCGAACAGGATGGTGGACAAGAAGTCGGTGCCGAGCCTGACAAAGACATCCTTCATGACGCTCTCCTCCCGAATGAATCGCTGTCAGCGCGGTTCAGGCCGCGCCCACCCAATTGCCATGAAAACCGTCAGGCACGCGGTGGCCGAGATGCACCAGCGCCACCGGCCCGGCATCGACATCGGTGGCGTTGAAGACGGCGAGGTCGCTTGTGTTTTCGTTCGCCCGCCACACCGCCGCGAGCAGCCAGCCATCGCCCTCGGCGGCGTCCTTGCTTCGTTCGACGAACACCGGCTCCGAGATGCTGTCGCCAAGCGGCAACAGATATTTGCCGAGACGCTCGCCCTTGCCGTTGACATGCGCGACGCCGGAAAAGCCTTCGAACATCCGCAACTCGGGATTGGCGCAGGCATACCAGCCGTGATGGTTGGCGAGGCCGGCGCGGCGATCGTCGATGCGCGGAAATTCGCCGGTGAGATCGTCGAGATAGGTCTGCTGGAAGCGGTCGGTGTTGCCGGCGAGGTCGAAGGTCCAGCGCGCCAGCCGCGCGCGCGACTTGTCCGGGTTGGTAGGGGAGCCGTCGGGATGCGGAAACAGCGGTGCTTCCTCAAACTGCATGACGTCGGCGATGATGCGGTCGCCTTCTTCCCAGGCGTTCATGACGTGGAAGACATAACAGCTCTCGCCACGGAACCAGACGATGTCCTTGGCCGAGCCGTTGCGCTTCATGACGCCGACATAGGCGCCCTTGTTGGGCTCCCAGGCGTAGGGCGGGCGGCCCCGCATCGCACGCATCATGCTGCCGGTGATGGGGAGGATCGGAAACAGCAAATGACGTTCGGTGACGATGAAGTCGTGAACCATGCTGGCATAGGGCGCTTCAAAACGGTCGAAGCGCGTCGCATGCCCGCCTGCATCGATCGACCCGAAGGAGAGGGTGGGCGTGAAGGGGCCGCTCGCATTGTAGCCAAAGAAAAACAGTTCGCCGGTGACGGGATCTGTCTTGGGATGCGCGGTGAAGGGACCACTGAGCGCGCCGTCAAAGTTGCAGGTGCCGCGCGTGGCGAGCGTTCCCGGCTCGATTTCGGTCGGCAGATGCGATTCCACCAGCGCCAGCAGCTTTCCGCCATGGAAGATGATGTTGGTGTTGGCGACGCAGCCATCGGCGGAGGAGGCGGGCGCATCCGGCAGTTTTTGTCCGAAGCCGCCAAACAGAGCCCGGCCGGCCTCATGCTCGGCCTGCCATTTCGATGTCCGTACCCAGCGATTGCGATAGGAGGCAGCGCCGTTCTCCAGATGGAAGGCATGCAGCATGCCGTCGCCGACAAACCAGTGCGCGTTGGGGGCATCGAATTGGGGGTTGGGGCCGTTGCGGTACAGCGTGCCGTTAAGCTCGCGCGGCAGTTCGCCGGTGACTTTCAGATAGGCCGCGTCGGATTCGAAGGGGATCGGGCCGCGATTGTTACGGGTCGCCTTGGCCGAGACTTCCTGCTGCATCAGTGCCTCCCGAGTTTAAATCTTTACGGTGTAAAGATGAAATTAAGCCCAATCACGGAGCGGGTCAAGCGAAATCTTTACAGCGTAAACATCGGATCATATATTGTGAACATGAGAACCAGAACTGATTCATCGCCTCAGGGAGTCCGCCGTGCCAGGACAGCTGCGCGGCCGGCGCGCGCCAAACGGTCGGCGCGGGCGCAGGCTCCAAGCGAGACGACGCCCTATCATCACGGCGCGCTGCATGCAGCGCTATTGGAAGCAGCCGAGCGGGTATTGGAACGCGACGGGCTTTCCGGACTGACGCTGCGGGCGGTGGCGCGTGAAGCCGGCGTCTCTCACGCCGCGCCAACGCATCATTTTGGCGATCTTGCTGGTCTCCTCAGCGAAGTCGCCGCAATTGGGTTTCGGCAATTCAATGTCGCCATGACAGAGGCGGGGGTTTCCAGTGGTACGATGGCCGAAAAGGCGATGGCGCGGGCCAAGGCCTATGTCGCCTATGCGCAGGCGCACCCCGGCATGTACGGGCTGATGTTCCGTACCGAGCGTCTTGATATGAAGCGGCCCGCTCTCAATGAGGCGGCCCGTACCGCTTTCGCTGGCCTGGCCGGCGCGGTCGGCGTCCAGCGTCACGAAGCGATGGCGGGCGAGGCGTTGTCGCTGGATCATGCGGCTGCGATCGCGCGCGCCTGGTCGCTGGTCCATGGCTTCACGATGTTGCTGCTCGACGGCCGGCTTTCCGACATTCTGCGCCACTTGCCCGAGGGCACCGACGCCGCCGTGTTGCTGGACGCCATGCTCAAAACATCGGTCGTGCGGCCGTAATAATCGAGGAACCGAACTCTCCGAGTTGCGCAAGCTGGGGATGGTTCGCGCAAACGGCGCGAAAGGCCTGACATTTGCATGGAATCGTCCTAGAACGTCGCCTTCGCGATCCGTCGCTTCATTAGCGTTGCAGTTGCCTCATCGTCATGCCCACGATTTCGCCGAAGAAACCCTATCGCGTTGGCCGTTCCCGCACCGGACTTGGCCTTTTCGCTACCCAAAGGATCAAGAAAGGCACCAAAATCATCCGCTATTTTGGGCCATTGCTGGATTCCAAAAAGAAAAAAGACGACGCGATCGAGAACAAATACCTGTTTGAACTCAATAACCGCTGGACCATCGACGGTTCGGTCCGCAAGAACGTCGCCCGTTACATCAATCACGCCTGCAAGCCGAATGCGGAAAGCGACGTCAAACCGCGCAAGCGCAAGGTTTTCATCCGCGCGATCAAGAACATCGAGCCCGGCGACGAGATCAACTACGACTACGGCACCGATTATTTCAAAGCCTATCTGAAGCCGATCGGCTGCAAATGCGCCGCTTGCGAGAAAAAACGCAAGAAGGAGCGCGCTGAGGCTCGCGCGGAGCGGGCGCGGCTGAAAGCCAAAGCCGAACGCAAGGCCAAAAAACAGGCGGAGAAGAAAGCGGCCAAGCGCGCCAAGACTCGCGCCAAGGCTAAGGCGAAGGTTAAAGCGCGCGCCAAGGCTAAAGAAAAGAGCAACGCAAAGCTCGAGCTCAAGCCCGACCGCAAGCGCAAGCTCGATAGCAAGGCGTCGACTGTACTTAACAGTCGCAAGCCGAGCCGGCGCGGGCGGCCCAAATCCGTCGCAACCATGGTTGTCGTCGAGCAGGGTGTCGCCGCGACCGGCGAGGTTTCCGCCATCTTCCAGGCCTCAAACCTCGCGCTTCCCGCGGCGACTGTGAATCATGTCAAGGACGAGGCCCAACAGGCCTCGGCGTAAGGCAACCCGTCTTATGCGGCGATGGGGCCGCTGCTCCGGCGCAGGCCGAGGAATTGCAGCTCGGCCAATATGCCAACAATGATCGCCTGCATCGCGAGCGCTATTTCGCCCAACACGTTGGGCGTGACGGCGCCGCTGAAGATCAGGGCGATGCTGGAGAGCGTCCAGGCCGCATTGCCGGCGACCACGGCCACGACCAGGATCTTCGGAAAGCCGGTGCGCGTGCTGAGCCAGCCGACAAAGGCCGCATAGACGATCAGGAAGAGGCCTGCGTCGCGCAAAAGCGTCTCGGGCAAATTGAGCAGCGGGGCGAGTTCACCGGCGCCCAGCGTCAGTAATATGGCTCCTGTGCCGCTGAAGACGGTGTCGGCCTGAAGGGCGCGGCGTAGCAATGAGGAGGGATAGATCATCGCGGTTCTCCTTGCGTGAGTGGGAGATGGATCAGCACGCCGGGACGACGTGTCATCTCCTGCGACCGCGACGATGATCTGCCGGGGGCGGCAACTCCATTACGCACAAGGTAATGGAAGGCGTGAGAGGACGTGCTACTTTTCCCAACATGAATACTGAGACGGCTACCAGCCAAATCGACCGGACCGTGCCGGGCCACGTCGGCGAGCATCTGCGCCAGTGGCGTCAGCGCCGGCATTTGAGCCAGCTCGATCTGGCCGGAGATGCCGAGATTTCGACGCGCCATTTGAGCTTCGTGGAAACAGGCCGCGCGGCCCCTTCGCGCGACATGGTGCTCAAGCTGGCCGAACGGCTCAATGTGCCCTTGCGGGAACGCAACATCATGCTGGTCGCGGCGGGCTTTGCGCCCGCGTTTCCGCAACGCGCGTTCGACGATCCCGCCCTTAAATCGGCGCGCGCAGCGATCGATCTGGTTCTGCGGGCGCATGAGCCGAGTCCTGCGCTGGCCTATGACCGGCACTGGAATCTGGTCTCTAGCAACCGCATGGTGATGCCGCTTCTGGCCGGCGTTCCGCAGCGGCTGCTGACGCCGCCCGTCAATATTCTCCGGCTCGCCTTTCATCCCGAGGCGCTCGCCGGGCACACCGTCAATGTCGCCGAATGGTGCGGGCATTTGCTGGAGCGCCTGCGCCGTCAATGCGAGGCGACCGCCGACCCCGGGCTGATCAAGCTCCATGACGAGTTGAAAGCCTATCCGTTGCCTGCGCGATCGGCGCCGTTGCCGCCCGATAATGTCGCCATCCCCTTCAAGCTGCGGTTCGGCGGCGAGGTTCTCAGCTTCATGTCGGCGACGATGATTTTCGGCACGCCGGTCGACGTCACGCTGTCGGAACTGGCGCTGGAGACGTTTTTCCCGGCCGACGAATTCACCGCGGATCGCTTACGAAAGATGGCGGCCGGCCTGCAATAGATGCCTTGTGCACGACTATCTGGCGGCCTATCTCTTTGCGATCATCCGAAAGGAGCGTCGTCATGAGCACCCTGAAACCGCTTCGACTGGACATCGTTTCCGATGTCGTCTGCCCCTGGTGTTATATCGGCAAGCACCGGATTGAGAGTGCGCTGGCGCTGGTGAAAGACGTGCCGATCGAGGTGCATTGGCGGCCGTTTTTTCTCAATCCCTGGGTGCCGCGCGAAGGCATCAGCCGCGAGGAATATCTCACCGCCAAATTCGGCTCGGTCGAGGCCTATAAGGGGATCTCGGGACGCGTGGTCGCCGCAGCCGGCGAGGAAGGGCTAATCTATCGGCCGGAACTCGTGAAACGGCAGCCAAACACGATCGATTGCCATCGCCTGATTCACTGGGCTGAAGCGAAGGGTACCGCAGCCGAGATGAAGCAGCGGCTGATGGAACTGTATTTCCGCGACGGCGGCGATCTCACCGATGTCAATGTGCTGGTGCAGGCGGCAAGCGAATGCGGGCTCGATGCTGAGGAGACGCGCCGGCGCCTTTCGACCGATGAGGATGTAGCCACCGTTTCGGTACAGGCCGAGGAGGCCGCCAACAAAGGCATTTCCGGTGTGCCCACTTACGTCTTCGCCCAGAAATATGCGGTCTCAGGGGCGCAACCGCCCGAGCAACTCGCAACTGCCATCCGGCAGGTCTCGGCGGAAGTGAACGCGCAGGCGGCGGAGCAGGTTTTTTAGCCGTTCGAAGAACGGCGTCGCTTCCGCTCTCCTATGCCTATAAAATACGAAACGTATTTTACCGATCGTATGAATGAACGGGTATTACTTGTTTTGTAGATGAGAGTGCATGAGCACACTCTCGATTGCCACATCCGGACTTTCCGCGGCGAGTTTGCGTCTGAACGTGGCCGCGAACAATATCGCCAACGCCTTCACGTCAGGCCCGCTTCCGGCGCAAGACGGATCGAACGCGTCGGGCGGCGGCGCAGGCAGTTCGAATACCAATTCGAATTTTCCTCCGGCCTATGTGCCGCTACAGGTCAATCAGACGGATCAGGCGAGCAGCGGCACGGTCGCGACGGTGTCGACAGTTTCACCAGGATCTGTCGCGCAATATGATCCCAACGCTCCCTTTGCCAACCAGGACGGCCTGATCGCGTCGCCGAATGTGGATTTGGCGAGCCAGTTCGTTCAGCTGCTCACTGCGAAATATAGCTTCGCGGCGAATGCGAAGGTTATTCAGGCCTACGCCAACACGACGCAATCGCTGCTCGATATCACGGCGTGATGTGAGGGTGTCGCTCACGATTGCGAATGCGATGAACCGCGCGGCGGGCGAGTTCGCGTAAGCCATGCCGCATCTTCATGACCGCATGGATCGCCGCCACGACAGGGTCGCGAGGGCGTAGCGGGATGATCACGTCGCCGATCCGCATGCGTCCGCGCCAGATCGGGTTGATCATCGGATGATGGGCGCTGGCGGTCGAGTCGGCCGTGACCAGCACGGCATCGGCGCACAGATGCCGCGTCAGGTCGAGCGTGAGCTGGACGCCGGGTGAAAACTTCGCAAAACGCTCATCGATGCCGAGCTTGAAATAGAACGCGCGATCCTGGTGCCGAAGCACGATTGCGGCGGCAACCGGGGTTTCGCCGGCGTGCATGGTCACAATCTCGCATTGGCCGGTTTCAGCCAGATCTCGCGTGGCGCGCCGGATGAAACTCGCGTCGCCGTCGTCCTGTCGGAGCGCGGTGCCGCGCTCGCCCTTCCAGCCGCTGGCTTCCAATGCGAGGAAAATTTCAACCGCGCGGCTGACATCGGCTGGGTTGCGTGCAATCTCGAACCGCACGTCGCCGTGCCCGGCGAGGCGATTGCGCTGTCGCCGCAGCTCTTTCAGTTTTTTGGCACTCAGCGCGTCGCGCAGCACCTCGGCCGCCGGCCGCCGGGCGTCAAGGCAGGCGCGCAGATGCGAATGCAGGACGATCGGCTGCAATCCATCCTGGCGCAGCACTTGCGTGAAGGCCTTCATCGCAGCGCCACTGAGCGAGACGTCGCGCAGGATCAGCGCGTGCGCCCCGCTGATGCGGGCTTCGTTCATCAGTCGCCTGATGGCTTCCCCGGCGAGGCCGCGATCGAGCAGCGGTGTGCAGAGCGTTCCGTAGGGGCTGGCGCTTGCCAAAGCGGGCAGGGGGATCTTGCAGGCGCGCCACAGCGAGACCACCGGCAACAGGCCGATCAGCGCCCCCGCTTCACCGGCGGCTGAAGCCTCGCGCCAGGCGCTCAGTGCCATGACGCCGGTACGGCCGCGGGCGGTGGCGTTTACGGCGAGTTCCCAGGCCGGCAGATAGTAACCGTTTGGTTCAATAGCGCGCTCGGCAAGCGCGCGCCATTCCGCAACCGGAATGGCGGTTAGCGGGGTAAATCCGGCGCGCTGCAGATCTTGTCTGGAAACCGTAACCATAGGTGCGCGCTTTTCCGCGCCATCGTCGCGCGATGGGCGAGGGCGGCCGGCGATGTCTGCCATTTCAGCCACGTTCCGTTTTCCCGTTCGCGGGAGGAAGAGACTTTCCCGTGCTTCGCAACGCTAGCGGAAAGTTCGGAAAATGCTCTTGGGCCGAGGATTCAATTTGATCTTTATCGTTAATCGAGCATTGACGGTGCGAGGGCTCCGCCGCGCGCCCGCGCCATGTTTCGGGATCAACGGCTCTCAAATGTTGCGGCGATGGACCGGCCATTCAGCCGGCAGCAGCAGGCTGCCCCCGTACTCAACGCGATCATCCCCCTCGATTTAACCCGCTCTCCTGTTGCTTGTGTCGCGCGAGAATTGCACGTCCCTTCGATTACATTTTCGTGATCGTTGGAATGTTTGTGCAGCCGGGGCGTACCTGTCCTTGGGCCTGTTCATGGTGGGCGTCATACGATCGGTCTGCGTCGGAAAACACGGTGCGCTGAGTGAAAATTCAGCATGGTTACGGGGGTGAAATGGGAACTCAGACGCAGCATCGCGAGCAAGTACGGCAGAGAATCATTCAGAGCGCAGTGCAACTCTTCAACAAGCATGGTTTTACGGCGGCTTCCATCGACGACATCATGGCTGGCGCGGGGATGACGCGGGGCGGCTTCTACAGCTACTTCCAAAGCAAGAGCGAGCTTTATGCGGAAGCGATCAGCTGCTTCGTCACCGAAAAGCAGGAGGTCATCGCCAGTTCGGCCGGTGCGTCGGATCGTGCGGTCATGTTGCTGCGCGATTACCTCTCCCGTCAGCATTTCGAAGACGTCGAGAGGAGTTGTCCCTTGATCGGTCTTCCGAACGACGTTTCACGGAATGACCAGTCGGTGAGAGAGGCGCAGGAGGCGGCGCTGCGAATGATGGTTGATATCTTCGCGCAGGGTATGGCGCCCAACGCACACGCATCGAGGCAGGTCGCGCTGGCGCTGACCTCGCTCTGTCTCGGCGGTATGGTGCTCGCCCGCGCGATCGAGGACGGCGCGCTCGCCCACGAGTTGCGCGAGGCGACCATGGCGGTCGCGTTGCGGCTCGGGCACTGGACCTGAAGCGCGGCTGTGTCGCGGGATCGCGCGCCGGTGGGGTGTGGGCTCAGATCGGCTGATAGGTCTGGGTATCGCAGGCGTCTTCGGGCAACGCGCGGTGCCGGTCGATGATGACGCCGCTGTTGATCGAGATCACATAGGTTTCCTCGCCCAGAGGCTTTCCGGTCGATGAGGTCAGCTCGGCCTTCACACAGGCGATCCAGCCCCGTCCGCGAAGTTCGTGACGCGCCTCGGAGACCTGCACATGTTGCGCATTGGACTGGGCGGTGAATACCTGGTCCAGTTTCTCGCGCACCATCTGCCGGGCATCGGGCGCCGGCTCGAGCGCGGGCGCCTCGGCGGGCTTGGCGCGCATGTAATCGGGCAGCGGCAGCGGCGAGCGGCTGTCGGCAAGGCCGCAAGCCGCGAGCATGAGCGCGCAACCTGCCAGCGCGATTGGTAGAAAGATCTGCCGCATCAGTCCTCTTTGGCTTCAGATACGGGGCGGATCAGATGGCGTTTTGCGTTTCATAGGAGCTCCCACCCGTTCTCACAACATCGCGAAGGCGCTCGATACCATCGCCACGGGCTTGTTGTCGGTGCTGCTCGACAGCGTGACGCGGCCGAAGCTCATGGTTCGTCCGAGCCGGACCACCCGCGCATCGGCGATCACATCGGATTGCGCAGCCGGGCGCATGAAATGTGTGGTCTGGTCGACCGTGGTCATCGGGCGATAGCCGCGATTGGCGGCAAGGACGGCGATCACCATGGCCGTATCGGCAAGCGCCATCAGCGCCTGGCCGCAAATGACGCCGCCATGCCGGCACAGACGATCCGAGAACGCCATGCGCAGAATGGCGCCTGGCCGCCAGTCGGAAGACGCAGCCGCCGGCGGGTCGGATTCGATGTCGATGATCGACAGGCCGAGGTCCAGCACCCAGGGTGCGAAGACCTCGCGTAGAACGCCTCTCGCTTCCTCGATGTCGAATTTCGCCGGGGCCGTGGGGTCGGATGCCATCACAAATCACTCCCGGCGCGCTTGAATCTTCCTGCATGGCTTCAAAGACGGACTGAGTTCATTTTGCAAATCCATTTTGGTGCCGCATTTCGATGAGAAGCGCCAGCCCCGGTGGCTGGCCGGGGTTCAGCCAGGGCGTTCGATGATTGAAAATAGCAGCCGTTGGGCCCTATAATGACTTGAAGTGGGGAGTTGTTTTTCCAAATGTTTCGCCGACTGGCTTTACTGTTGTCCGTGGTCGCCTTGGGGCTCTTGCTCAACGGCTGCACCAAATGCGGCCCGATTTGGGATGATTGGCTTCCGTCCCCAAAATCCTGCAAGTCCGACCATTTCTGAAGTGAACGCCGGCGCGCCGCGGCGCGCTTGGCTGGGCGGCCCGTGCGATGCTATGCTAGGGCGGTTCTTGAAGTTCCTGCGCCACGAGCGGCTAATGATACGGGGAGTTCGTTCATGAGAGTTTTGCGCCTCGCGGCCGCGATCATGTTGCTGGCATCGCCGGCCTTTGCTCAGACTCCGAAGCTGAATCTGTTGCAAGACAACAAGCCTCCCAAGACGCAGGAGGAAAAGGACGCGGAGGACGCACAACAAAAAGCGTATAAGGAATCCTTGAAAAAGATTCCGGATGCCAAGGCGCCTACCGATCCCTGGAGCACCGTGCGAACGGATGCTCCGGCCCCGCCGGCCAAGTCGGCATCATCGTCCAAGCCGAAGGCCAAGAGCGGAACCACCGCCAGCAGCGGCGCCTCCGCTAACTAAAGCGTTTTCGAGACAGGCTCCAGGTCAGCGTTCGGCGCGGGGCCGCCTTCGTTGGCTGGCGGCGGGTTTTGATCCGCTGCTGTTCAGCGAATCCGCGACCAGGCAAATCCGGAAAACCGGCTGCTTGCGCTCGTCCAGGAGTTCCATCTCCCATTGCGTATCCCGGCCGAGCTTGCGGCAGATCCCGCCAACCATTTCGGCACAGGAACTCGTCAGCTCCCGCCAGGCGGCGTTGTGGTCGGCAAGTTCAATGCCTTGCTCCGACGCGCCGGAATAACGGCCATTTCGAATCCGAAAGAAATAGAGCGGCATAATACTTACCCACAGAAAACCGCCCGCGGGGACCGGGCTCGGGCCCCTCTCGGTATCAGCGTCATTTGACGCCCAATACGGCTGTGGATCAATTCCGGTAGGCTACGGGGTGTGTGCGTCGCAACACGGCCTTATTCGCTTTCGGTGATCCGAATCAGGCCGTCGCCGGTGACAACGAGACCCTTGGCGGCCTGAAGGACATAGCCGAGGCTGATCAGCTTCGACAGATGCTGCGGCGGCACGACCGGGTTTTCGGACGCGATCGCGATTTCGATCAGGGACGCGAATTCTTCAGGCGTGAGAAGTTTGGAAGCATGAACAGTCATCGTCCACTCGCGGTCAGGTCGCCAGCGACAATAGCATTTATTTCTGAAAGTTGCCGACTCTACTTACGGATACAAAAGGACAGGTGCAACGCGCGACTTCCCATGGCAAGTTAACGGGACCTGCCGGAAAACAGCCTCAAATTGATGCATGATGGCGATTGGCGGCAGTGGTGACGCTAGCAGCCAGTTCGGATGGGGCCGTCGACCGAGTTCGAAACAAGCCGACGACCCCCGCCGCGCAATTAAAATTGTGACCCTGACGGGTCAGCTCTGCGCGACCGATCAGCTAACGCCTGATCGCGACTGCACACGCTACTCAACAAGTGTCTGCCGGGGACGGGACAAATACGGTGCGCACGCCGCCGGCATGTGCATGGAGATTTGCTCATCGTGGTTTAATGCCGCACCAGCCACGCGGAAACGACGACGCTGAGGACGACGATCGCCATCGCGAGCAGCATCCAGTTCTGGAGCGGGACCAGCCCAAGCATCAAGTACTCGTCGACGAGCCAGTTGGCCAAGGACGTCCCCCGGTAAAAGGCTATTAAACGGATAGTGGAGTGGATTTGACATTCGCTATTTCCCGTAGCCGCGCACTCAACCTGCGAATGTCAAATCCAGAACTCCACTAGAAACCCGCGTTTGTCGCGACGGAAAACCGCAACCACACCCCGCATCCCGTCTCCGCCAAGGCTACGCCGGGGCCACTGGCTTGCCCGGCCGCCGCAGCTTCAGCGCAGGCGGCAAATGCGGGGCAGGCTTTTTGCGGATCATGCTTTAGGACGGTGGCTTGCGCAACGGCCGGTCCAATGGGAACGGGACCCATGGCGACAGGAAAAGGCCGGCGAGGCAGGGGGTAAAAAGCACAACGCCGCCCGAAGCGGAATATGATCGCTTGGCGGCGCCGGCCTGGTCTCGAGGCCCCTGAAATGCCCTCGGTCGAATGTTAGGTCTGCGCGGGTCGCTTTTTGGTTCATCTTTTATTTCAGGAGAAGTTGGGGAAAGCCATTCCACCAAGCCTGCGGTTCTTTTTTCCAGCTCTGTCAATTGCACCGGCAGCGCCAAACCGCTCCAGCGGCAGATTCAAAACGGCAACTGTGAAGCGGCTCACTTTTCAGCTGCCGGGCGTTGGTTATGTTGCGCTGCCCTCAAGTTCTGGTCCCCCGGAACAGCCAAGGGGCAGGCGGCCTCGGCACGCGCCCTCAGCGTGGCGGGGCCGTTGTTTTTGGCTTGTTGGAAATGGCAGGGCTGTCGCCACAACGATCCCGATAACCCGTCGTGACCGGATGTTTTGCCGGGCGTGATGCGAATGAGGCGGCCTTGCCGCTTCGTCAATTAATCGCACCCGAAGCGCAAACATTTATGCACTTCATAAGACACGCCACTAAAGGGTCCGACATAAATACCCGTTTTCGCACAGCGTTGCCCTGCCGCCTGGCATTTCGCGACAGCGTTCGGTTTGTTCTTGTTGGCATCGATGCATGCACTGACATTCGGGCTGCAATCGGCCGCGCGCGCCGGTGAGCCGAGCGCCATCGACAACGCGATCATTGCTACCATCCAGCCTGATTTCCACACTTCATCTCTCCATGGCGAGTTTGACAGTTTGGACACTTAAAGCGAACGCAGCATAGCGCGCCAAATCGAAATTGAGCCACTGCCAACTTTTTAAATCGGGACAGCCGAATACGGACGGTACCGCACTGAGAAGCCATCACGGTTGCATCACCGCTGAGATGATGAGGAGGACGATAATTGAACCCAATATCCAGTTCAGCAAAGCGATCTCCAGCCGAATGGATTTGCGGCGATAAATTTGACCGATCTCGGTGTAGTCCGCGGGGGCGGTTTGAAACGCGAACTTTCGTCCCCCGAACAAACGCTCGTTCTTCTTGATGATGCGGTGGTTGAACATCTGGAGCGACAGGTAGCCGTCCCAGAAAAACAAAACCAAAATCGGACCGAGCCAAATTGTGAAGAAAAGGCCACCCACCCAGCGGGACATTTGCTCTCTTTCGAAATCGGCACGCCCGCTACATTTAGACCAGGACACGGAGAGTCAAATACGGACAGTACCGAATTCTTGCAAATCAGGATGGCGATACGAATGAAGAGGCCGCCCACTGAGGCGGCCTTGGCTACCAATCCCGGCGATATTCTTTTCGCCGCCGTCGCGAGACCAATTCCCGGACGCCGTATCCAGCTCCGAAGCCTGCGCCGAAGATACCCAGCAACACGGCTAGCACTTCAAACATAACCCGCCCGATGCATGTTTTGCCCCCGCAGATAACAAGGCGCGGGCGAGAGTTTGGTTCGCATTCAGGGGGCTGCTAACTTCACACCAGGACGCCGGGGGCCAAATACGGATGGCACCTGAATGGCTTCCCATTGGCGGACTGAAAATGAAAGAGGCCGCCCACTGAGGCGGCCTTATTGTCGGACGATGAAGCTCTGAGCGGGCTACGGGATTCGAACCCATCTCTCTAGCTTGGAAGGCTAGGGCACAACCCCTATACCAAGCCCGCGTGTCTCAGCGACCTGGCATCCGGTTCGCCGATCCTGAATCTAAATTAGGCCACTGCTCTGCTAACCGCAATCCAGGACACCGGGGTCAGAAGCGATATTGGACTTCCCGCACCCAAGCCTTCAAGTTTGACGCCCACAACGGTTTTCGGGCTACTGCTTCGCCAGACATGCTTTCGTGACCGTTTCTTCAAACTCTGCCGGGGAATGGCCTTTCTCCTTGAAAATGAGGGTGGCCATATTTTGAAATGACGACATTCCGGTGTCGCGAAGCATATGCTTCGCTAGCTGCAATGTCATACCGTCGTCGCGAGCTTGCGCGACCAACTTCGCAACGTGGCCCTGGCGTGCGCACTGATCGGAGTCTCCGGCTAGAGCCGGTACAATCAGGATAGTCGAGATCGTGAGTGTCATGAGTAATTGTTTCATTTTCAGATCTCCTTCGGCTCTGGTCGTTTGTGGGCAACGGGGACATGTCCGAGGATAGCTATCAGGATTTGGAAGGCCATCTAAAGATTGTCCTGCATGGACTGAAACGCCGTTCGGTCGGATAGCGAGTGACCCGCGACGCCAGTGCTTGCGTTAGGTCCCCTAAGACTGGCGCGCGGGCATTAAGGTCCGGGTCTGGTTCGCCGGGACCGTTGGCAACCGTGTTTCTACGGAATCCCTTTATCCAGAGGAAAACCATACAATGGCTCTTGCCGGAGGAGGGATTTCATCACGGACAAATTTTTACCGGCACGGGGTCGCGCCAATGCGGCCCTTTTTGATTCCGCGGCCACATCGCGCATCGAACAACGCGAGATGAAATGAAAGAGGCCGCCAACCGAGGCGGCCCTATTCATTTTTCTTGAGCGGATCGAGTCTCACCTGCGGAGGCAGGTGGAGTCGACGATAACGTCTTCGTCGTGAGCGCAGGGCTCTGACAAAGTATCCGAAAAAGAAACCAGATGCGAACAACAGGACGAGCTCCAACATAAGCTCACCATTGAGTTGTGCCCTGCAATATAATCTGAGACGGGCGGCTTCGTTCCTTTGCAAAAGGGGTCCTCTCAAAATCTAAAGGGGCCACTAGCCAAAAAACCCGATGGAAAGGGGCCACATGGTGCTGTCCTGGGACACTCGCACTTGTGAATTAGGACACTGCAACCTGAGTGATATTCTGCCGGAATGAAGCTGGCAGACACTGCCGTTTGGACGATTGCCGTGATCGTGGCGCTGATCGCCTACGTCTGCGTGGCCATGGCGGTTTGGATGATCTGGCCGCTGTTGGGTAGGGTCATGTTAGGCCTAGCGGTCGGGGTGATCTGCTTTTTTCCCGTCGAAACATGGCTGGTTATGAAGGTTTTCCTTCAGCGACGAGAAACAGTTCCCCCGGTGAGCAAGCCGCCGAGCGTGGGGTGAAGGCGGTGGGCGGAATTACCGTTGGGTTGGCTCGTGCCGAACGCTCGCCACGACATGAAGAGTGAAGGAGGCCGCCAACTGAGGCTGCCCTGGAGGCTAGGTATGCCGGAC
>JBEKZZ010000008.1:0-107989 GCA_049509335.1 Bradyrhizobium sp.
GCCTTTGCCCCTGGTACGGAAGCAACGGGCAGCTCGATCGGCGGCTTGCGCTTGGGGCGCGGTGAGATCTGTATCGCCCGGCCGAGCAGCAAGCAAATTGCGACGGAGGCTCCAACTCAACTTCGCAGCAGCCGTCTCCTCAAGTCGGTGGCCCTAACCCCCCGGTCGCGCCGAAACCGCCGCAGCCGACCTCGATCGCGAAGACACCCAATTCTGATCCGCCTGGCCAAGCGCCGAAATGTCGGAGCCCAACCTCGGCACGAGACTGCGTCACACTCGAACAGCGTGGGATCAGCGGTCGATGGCACAACTACAGACTGGTAAACGCGTGCGACGGGCGTTTTAACGTTCCAATACGCGGAATGGGCGGGCGGTTGTTCGGTGGTGCAGCAGGCCGTCGGCCCATGCCAGACGACCGGCTCAATCACCGAAGGAAAGCAGTCCTGGGACCAGGATGCCCAGCTACGCTGGTAACTTTTGCCCGTCGGGCAATCACTCCTGCGCTTCGCCCGCGTCGGTCCATCCTTCTTCCAAAAATATTCCCCTTGCCCCAACGGGTAAATCATCTCTACAAGCCCCGCCCGTCTCGCGCCCACAAGGGGCGTATCGCGATCGTCACGGACGTTGGGCGCGGGATGCGATGGACGAGGCTTGCGCGGTAGACGAGCGCGCAAGTTCTCGGACGGCGAAGTCGTGTGGTCCTGACATCTCGACGCTGATGTCAAGTTGGCGGTGATGCTCTCGCAATCAACGCCGATGACAGTGACAAGATAGCCCGATCACTGGGGAGAGCACGAAGGAAACCGTTAAAACCACTCGCGCAGGGAATGCCGGATCGTTTCGGTGAACCTGTGGTGACTATGCTCGTATGCTTTTTTCATTTGCATACGAGGCTGCGGGTGCGGCGAGCGCCCGGCATTCCCTGCGCCCTCTCATGCGAGGGACTTGAATTCATATCGCTCGGGCGTTTTCGCGCCGCGAGAACGCGAGGGCGTGCCCGGCGTTCGCGCCTGCTTCGTTTGGTCACGGAAGCCGAGCAGCGATCGGCGCAAACATATCCCGGCGTCGTGGAACCATTGCTCTCTCCTGCCTCTTGTTAGGGCAGCACCGACAGAACTTTCACCGCAAAGGGATAGGGCCTCATGAGCGACACCGTTATCGTCAAGCCAGGCGCAACTGACCTGGCTGAATCAGTCGCAGGCGTGTCCTGGGCCGCCGTTGCTGCGGGAGCCGTCGTTTCCTGCGCGCTGACATTGGTCCTCCTGGCCTTCGGGGTCGGCCTTGGATTATCGGTCGTCTCGCCATGGAGCGGAGCGGGCGTTACAGCCACCACGTTCAAGATCGGGACGGGTCTTTATCTCATTGTGATTGCCATGTTGTCGTCTTCGGTCGGCGGATATATCGCCGGTCGCCTCCGCTCGCGCTGGGTGGGCGTTCATGCGGACGAAGTCTACTTCCGCGATACGGCACACGGCTTCGTGGCTTGGGCGTTCGCATCCATCCTGGGCGCCATTTTGTTGGCGACGCCTGCGAGCAGCCTGATCGGTGGCGGCATGAGCAGCCTGGGCCAGGGTGCCTCAGTGGCTGCCAGCCGCTCAGGTCCGATGGATAACTATGTCGATACGCTGCTGCGGCCCGACCAGCCATCTGCGCAGGGCCAGGGCGCCTCCGGCGATTCGCGATCCGAAATGGTGAGGTTGTTCACCTCGAGTTTCCGGAATGGCGGCGAGTTGAAGCCGAACGATCAAGGTTACGTTTCCCGAGTCGTGGCGGCGCGAACCGGCCTCAGCCAGGCCGACGCCGACAAGCGTGTCGCCGAGGTCGTGACGCAAATCAAAGCCGACACCGATGCAGCACGGAAAGCCACCGCGCAACTCGCGTTCTGGCTCACCGCTTCGCTGTTGCTCGGAGCCTTCTGCGCCAGTCTCGCGGCGACCGAAGGCGGGGGCCTGCGTGACGGTACGTGGGGATCGCGTGCCCGACTTTCACCCACGGTGCGAACCTGACAGGAGCAAATTATGCCCATTCTTCTCTGGCTGGTCGGAATTCCGATCCCCCTCATCATCCTCATCATGCTTTTGCGCTAACTCCCGCAGAGTACCCTCAACCGAGATTGGAATTGAACATGGCCAAAAAGTCGATGCTGCTGAGCGACCTCTTTCACGAGACGCTGAAGGATATCTATTTCGCCGAGAACAAGATTCTCAAAACACTGCCAAAGATGGCGAAGGCTGCGCACTCGAAAGAGTTGCAGAAAGCCTTCACAAAACATCTTCGGGAAACCGAAGGCCAGGTGAAGCGCCTCAATCAGGTCTTCAAGATCATCGGCAAGCCGGCACGGGGAAAAACCTGCGCGGCCATCAACGGCATCACCGAAGAAGGCGCCGAGATCATGAAAGACTTCAAGGGAATGCCGGCGCTCGACGCAGGCCTGCTGGCGGCGGCGCAGGCCGTCGAGCATTACGAGATGTCGCGCTACGGCACGCTGCGCACGTGGGCCGAAGAACTTGGAATGGCGGACGCGGCCAAGCTTCTACAGGCGACGCTTGACGAGGAGGAGGCGACCGACTCTGCGCTTACCAAGCTTGCCGAATCCCTGGTCAACATCGAAGCCGAACAGAAGTTGGCGGCTTGAACCATAGGTGTTCGACGCAACATTGAATGTCTGGGAGTTGTAGACAATGACTGATATCAAAGAGCACATGGAAGTCATCGGCGCCGACGGCGTTCACGTCGGCACTGTCGACAAGATCGAGGGCCACCGGATCAAGCTGACCAAGAAGGACAGCGGAGAAGGTTCGCATAAAGGCCATCACCACTATATCGACCGCGGCCTTGTTGCCGGCGTTGAAGGCAACAAGGTACGGCTTTCCGCCATCGGTGCGGTCGCCGTCACACTGGAAGAAGAGAAACGCTGAATATCTGAATCTCGGCGAACCAATCAAAGCCGCCCGGCGTCGTCGGGCGGCTTCTTGGCTTGCGACTTTCCGCCACCCCAAACCGGACCAGCGCCGAAAGTCTGAGCCGAAAATGGCGAGAAACGACCCGGATTACGGTTGCCAATGACCGAAACAGGGGCGATCCTTCAGCCCAACCAAAGACCGGAACAACAGGTCGGAAAAAATACTCGGGAGGGAAAGATGACAGGATTGAACAGGCGTGCCTTTGTGACGGTCGCCGCAAGCGCGATGGCCGCGCCCTATTTGTCTCGCCAAGCTCGTGCGGACGACGCGATCAAGCTGCGCTGCTCGCTCGACACCGCGCCCTCGCATCCGCGCAACCAGGCGATCGTCGATTACCTCGGCAAGATCGAGGAAGCGAGCCAGGGCAAGATCAAGGGCGAAGTGTTCCATTCCGGACAGTTGTTTGCCGATCTCAACGTCACCAAGGCGCTGCTCCAGGGCCAGGTGGACATGGCCGCGCCCGGCACCTGGACCATGACCGGGCTCGTGCCCGATTGCGACTTCTGCCAGTTGCCCGCGTTGTATAGTCCGCCCATCGAGCTGTTTCGCCGATGTGCCGACGGCGCGCCGGGCGAACTCGTCAACAAACAGCTCGAGGGCAAAGTGCGCTCGCATGTCATCGGGCGCTGGCTCGAGCTCGGCAACGAGAACTGGTACACGACCAAGAAAGAGGTTCGCTCGCTTGAAGATCTCAACGGATTGAAGGTTCGAAGTCCCGGTGGGGCCGGCATCTCCTGGCGCATTGCCTTCGTGCACGGCATTCCCAACGTCACACCATGGCCGAACGTGCCGCTCGCATTGTCGCAAGGCACCTTCGACGGTTTCGTCTCCAGCGACGAGAGCGTCAATTCGGCCAAACTCTGGGAAGCCGGCGTCAAATATTCCTATGCCGACCATCAGTTCTACGCCAATTACATCCCGATGGTCAGCGACACCTTCTGGTCGAAGCTTGGTGAGGCCGAGCGCAAGCTGATGCGCGACGTCTGGGCGGCGAACTTCGAGCGTTACCGGGCGATGTCGGCAAAATCGCAAGCCGATGCCCGCGCGGCGATGCAGGCCAATGGCGTGACGTTTGTCGATCCGCCGGCGGATCAGGTGGAAGCCGATCGCAAGCGCATGGTCGCGGCGCAGGCCGATCTCATCCGCGACACCAAGCTGTCCGCCGATATCGTCAAGCTGGTGAGCGACACCGTCGGCAGCCATAGCTGATAAAATGGCGGGTGGGGGGAGTTCGCCGTTGCGCGATACGTGGTGGGACAAAGCCGAGCGGATTCTGATCGGCCTGTTGGGCCTTGCCGCGATGATCGTCGGTCTCGTGCAGGTCGTCGGGCGTTATATCGCCCCGCGCTATGCCATCTCCTGGGCCGAAGAGGTGATCGTCTATCTCGTGGTCTGGGGCATCATGCTCGCGGCTTCCCAACTGGTGCGCACCGACGGCCATGTCCGGCCTGATTTGGTGCTGCGCGCGGTCTCGCCCGGTGTTCAGCGCTGGATGGAGGTCGGCAATTGTCTCGTGGCACTCGCGTTCTGCGCAGGGCTGGCCTGGTACGGCTGGAGCATCGTCGAGACCTCCTGGATGCTGGACGAGCGCAGTTCGTCCGACGTGCAGTTTCCGATGTGGCTTTATTCGGCGGCAATCCCGACCGGTGCCACGCTGATGTCCGGCCGTTACCTCATCCGGCTCTATCGTTATGTCTTTGCCTTCGATCCGGCGACGATGACGGTCGGCCATATCCCCGCGCATGAGTTGGCCGCTGGCGCGAGTGCTCCGCTGCCGGATACGGATTAAAGGCGAAGCGAACCCACCATGCTGATCATCCTGTTTCTGGTGCTGTTCTTCGGCCTGCTCGCGGTCGGCATGCCGATCTTCCTGGTGCTCGGACTTTGCGCGGCGATTCTCTATATCGCCTCCGGCGAACCTCTGATCGGCGTCGCCCAAGTCATCATCGATCACCTGAATTCGCCGACGCTGATGTCTTTGCCGTTGTTCGTGATGGCGGCGACGTTCATGCGTCATGGCGGGGTCGCAAAGGCGCTGGTCGATTTGTCCGCCGCCTGGCTCGGCGGCGTCAGGGGATCGCTTGGCCTCGTCACGGTGGTTGCCTGCACGCTGTTTGCGGCGATCTCCGGCTCGTCGGTGGCAACCGCGCTCGCGATGGGGACGATCCTGCTGCCGGCCATGATCGAGAAAGGCTATCCGCGCAGCTTCGCACTCGGCGTCGTCGGTGCGTCCGGTACCATCGGCATCGTCATCCCGCCGTCACTGGCGCTGATCTTGTATGGCATCGTTGCCGAACAATCGGTGCCGCGCTTGTTTCTCGCTGGCGTATTGCCCGGCCTGCTACAGGCCGCGGTGTTCTTCGCCTGGGTCTGGTACGACGCGCGGCGGCGCAAATTTCCGGTCGAGCCGGCGCTGCCGTTGACGGAGCGCGTTCGGGTGACGGCGAAGGCGATCCCCGCATTGATGGTGCCGGTCATCGTGCTGGTCGGCATTTACGGCGGTGTTGTCACGGTGACC
This sequence comes from Bradyrhizobium sp., assembly GCA_049509335.1. Lineage (GTDB taxonomy): Bacteria > Pseudomonadota > Alphaproteobacteria > Rhizobiales > Xanthobacteraceae > Bradyrhizobium. The sequence goes on from JBEKZZ010000008.1 coordinate 5,482, forward strand.
GAAGCCGCCGCCATCGCCGCCGTCGTGTCGCTCCTGGTCAGTCTGGTCTATTACCGCGGCTTTCACTGGTCCGAAACGTTGTGGGTGGTGGCCGACGCGCTGAAAAGCGCCGGCGCGATCATGTTGATTGTCGCGACTGCGCTCGCCTTCGGTCACTGGATGACGGCGTCGGGCGTTCCGGCCGAACTCGTCAAATGGGTGCTGGCGCAGCACATGGCGCCGTGGCAGTTCCTGCTCACCATCAACGTGCTGTTGCTGGTACTCGGCTGTTTCCTGGAAGTGATCGCGACGCTGCTTCTGGTGCTGCCGATCCTCGCGCCGGTGCTGCCGGCGCTCGGCGTCGACCCCGTGCACTTTTCGATCATCTTCACCCACAACATGGAGATCGCGCTGGTTCATCCGCCGGTCGGCTTGAACCTGTTCGTGCTGTCGACGATTTCGCGGGCGCCGATCGGCGAAGTGGTGCGCGGCGTTTTGCCGTTCCTCATCCTGCTCCTGATGGTGCTGATGATCATCACCTACGTGCCCGCGCTCACGCTCTGGCTGCCGCACCTGGTGTACGGGAATTAGGCTCTTCTGCGTGCGCGAACTGTCCCTCATGCAAAAACGCAATCGTCTGATCGATCGTACCGCGGTGAAGCATCATCAGGGAATGCGAGGTCTTCAGCACAATGTGGTCGGCCATGCCTTCCAGTTTCGTGCTGGCCACGGAAACCTTGCCGTCGTTGGGGCGCGGCACGATGAAAAAGGACGAAACGGGAGCGATCGTTCTGTTGCCTGCAATGATGCCGACCGCACAATGGGGCAGCGGAAGTCCGGCGAGAAACTCGCTGTGTTGGGTCCCGAGCTGTTGGCCGGCGGGCCCAAAGAATGCGCGGTAGGGCGCGAGGTCTTTGAGAAGGTCCGCGACCTCACTGCCGTTATTCGGCGGTCCCAGCATGACGACGCGTGCAAGGCGGGCTGGGCGATATCTGGCAAGATAGGCGCGCGCGAGAAGGCCGCCCATGGAGTGGGTGACGAAGTGAAGGTCGCCGACGTTCCTGGAGAATTCGGCGATGGCCGGATGGATGTCTTCGACCAGCGCCTCGATCGGGCGCTTGCGGCTCGCGTAATCGAGATTGAGCGTCGCATAGCCCGCTCTCTGCAACGCCCGCTCCATTTTGCGGAGCAAGCGTGATGTTCCTGCAAGGCCATGCAGCAACACCACGCCCGGAAGCAGCGGTGTTGCCCCGCTCATGCCACTTCGCGCTCGGCGCTTGTGGCCATCTCCATTGCGAGCGTGGTGGCCGCGACATAGTCGGTCTTGCCGGAGCCGAGCAGCGGCACCTTGTCGACGACACGGATGTCGGCCGGCACGGCGAGCTCTGGTGCGCCGGTCGCCTTGGCCTGGCGCTGCATCGCGGCGCGGTCGGCATCCTTTTGCGTCGTGAGCAGGACGATGCGTTCGCCCTTGCGCTGGTCGGGAATCGACACCGCCACCGATATTGCCTGCGGCCACAAAGTACTCGCCATGGTTTCAACCGCCGACAGCGACACCATTTCGCCCGCGATCTTGGCAAAGCGCTTGGCGCGGCCCTTGATGGTGATGAAGCCGGCCGCATCGATTGCGACAATATCGCCGGTGTCGTGCCAGCCGTCAGTGAGCGGCTCCAGCACGCCGGGATTTTCAGTGCGCAGATAGCCGAGCATGACGTTCGGACCGCGGACCGACAGCCGTCCTCCTTCCTCGATGCCCGGCACCGGATCGAGGCGGGCTTCCATCAGCGGCGAGAGACGCCCGACCGTACCCGGCCGGTTCGCCATCGGCGTATTCATGGCGAGCACAGGCGCGGTCTCGGTGACGCCATAGCCTTCGAGAATGCGGATGCCATAGCGCTCCATATAGATCTGCCGCGTGCGGTCCTTCACGGCTTCTGCGCCGGCGAGCACCAGCCTAAGCGTGCGGAAGTCATAGGCGTGCGCAGAGCGCGCGTAGCCGGTGAGGAACGTGTCGGTGCCGAACAGGATGGTCGCGCCAGTCTGATAGATCAGTTCGGGCACGATCCGGTAATGCAGCGGCGTCGGATACATGAAGATGGGAATGCCGGCGAGAAGCGGCATCATCATGCCGCCGGTCAATCCGAACGAATGGAACACCGGCAGGACGTTGAACACCTTGTCGTTGCCGTTGGCGTCGACACGCGCCAGCGCCTGCGCGGCATTGGCCAGGATATTACGGTGAGAGAGCACGACGCCCTTGGGCGTGCCCTCCGAGCCCGAGGTGAACAACACGACGGCCGGATCATTAGCCTCTCGCGCCACGCGCGGTTCGACGCCGGCGAGCAGGCCCGCCACCTTGTCGGCGAGGCCGATGCCGGCGCGGACGTCTTCGAGGTAGACGATCTTGGCATCGCTCGCGATCGCGGCGATGAGCTTGTCGAGCTTGCCCTTCTCGACGAAGGATTTCGAGGTCAGAACCGTCCTGACCTGCGCGGCTTTCATCGCGGCCTGAACATTGGAAGGGCCGGCGGAGAAATTCAGCATCGCCGGCACGCGGCCGATGGTCTGAAGCGCCATGAACACGACGGCGACGCCGGCCGAGTTCGGCAGCAGCACGCCGACATTCTCGCCCACGGCTGTGCCTTGCTCGAGCTTGCGGCTCAAGACCTGCGCGCCAAGGATCAGCTTGCGGTAGGTGAGGCTGGTGCCGAGCGCATCCTGGATGATGGGCTTACCGGTGTCGCGATCGCGCCAGGCATGGGCGAGGCCCTGGAACAGGGTCTGCTCCAGCATCGAGTTCTTGACCATCGCGTCGATCATGACGTCCTGCAACGCCGCGCCGGCCGCATTGCGCCGGACCTTGCCCCTCAGCGAGGGATCGACCGGCAGCTTGACCGGCGGCAGGATCGAGATCGTCACCTTGGGGAACAGGCTGCGCTTGATCTCGCCGTTCTTGAGATAGCTGAGATAGGACCGCTGCGCGCCCTCGATTCGGACGGGCACCACGACCGCATCGGCCTTGTCGGCGATCATAGCGGTGCCGTCATAGACCTTCATCAGCGAACCCGAGACGGTGATGCGCCCTTCGGGGAAGATCACGACCGGCTCGCCGGTCGCAACCAGCTTGATCAGGTCGCGCGCGGCAAGCGGCTTGGACGGGTCCATGGTGTAGTGGCGGATCTGTTGCAGGAAGGGCTTTGCCCACCAGGCTTTCGCAATGCCGGTATCGACCGCGAAGCTTGCTTCGATCGGCAGCGTCGCATGCACCAGCGGTCCATCGATCAGGCTGACATGGTTGGGGGTGATCAGCATCCGCGTGCCGGGAGCGGGGAGGTTTTCGATCCCTCTCACCTCGACCCGAAACATCGCGCGGAACAACAGCGCGCCGAAATCGCGCACGCCTTCCTTGCCCCATTTGCGGAGCACGAAGAAGACAGAGCCGAACGAAGCCAGCGCAAGGCCGACAAAGATCCATGCAATCGGAAGGCCGGCGGCCTGAAGAACGGCGACGAACAGCGAGCCGACAACCATGAAAGCCGCCTGCAGGATATTGCCCGCGGCGATCACCCGCGCACGCTCGGAGGGCGCCGACCAGGCCTGCACGGCGGCAAAAGACGGCACGACGAACAGGCCGCCGCCGAAGGCGAAAATCGCAAAGTCGGCGATCATGCGCAGGCCGCTGAACGAAGTCGCGAACGCCGCCGGCGTGATCTCGGCTCCGGTGGTGGCGTGCCCGATCGCCCAGGCGATGTCGAGGCCGGCAATGCCCATGATGATCGCGCCGATCGGCACCAGCGCCAGATTCGGGCGCACATGGGAAAGCTGCGCGGCAAACAGCGAACCGACAGCGATGCCGATCGCAAAGATCGCAAGGCACAACGTCACCACGGCTTCGGTGCCGCCAACGATACCCTTGACCAGGGCGGGCAGCAGCGACAGCACCACCGCGCCGGCCAACCAGAACCACGACACGATCAGCATGCCGTCCCAGAGCCGCTGTTCGGCGTAGAGCGACTTCAGAAGGCGGATGGTCGACGTCCAGGGATTGGCGGTGACGACGAGATCAGCGGCCGACGGGGTCGTATGCGGAATCCGTGAGGCGAATCCCCAGGACAGCAACGCGAGCAGCATGATCGCCGAGGTCACCCAGCCCATGTGGGTGGAACTGGAGACGAGCAGGCCGCCGGCGATGGTGCCGATCAGGATCGCCAGGAACGTCGCGCCTTCGACCAGCGCGTTGCCGGTGGCGAGCTCGCCGACCGACAACTGGTCCGGCAACATCGCGTATTTCACCGGGCCGAACAGCGCGGCGCAGACTCCAAACAAGCCGAGCGCGACGAACAGAAGCGGGATCGAATGCAGGAAGAAGCCCGCGCAGGCAAATCCTGCGGCGAAGATTTCGGCAAATTTGATCCGCCGCGCCACCACGGACTTGACGAATTTGTCGGCGAGCTCGCCGCCGAGGCCGGAGAGAATGAAGAAGGGGAAGATGAAGACGGCGCCTGCGACCGTCACCAGGGCATCGCCGTGTCCGGTCGTCGCACCGTAGAGCAGCATGATGACCAGCGCGTTCTTCAGAACATTGTCATTGAGCGCGGCGCAGAACTGGGCCCAAAACAGCGGCGCAAAGCGGCGCGACGACATCAGATCCTTGATCATGGACGCTTCCTGTTGTGGCGGTAAATTTCTATCACGAAAGGCTGGATGATACGATTGGGGTGCCGGTGAATATATGACAGATGACAGCGGCCTCAGGTTCGCTCGGTACTAAGCAATTTTTCCGTCCTGGCTTCTTCGATCCGGTTGATCATGCGGGTGGTCTCATGAAGATCGCGAAGTGTCTTGGCGAGCGTGAAGCAGGACTGAATCACCATTCCCATACCCATTGCGAAATAGGCACGCACCCACCAGTCGAGCGGAAGCGCGAAGATGCCTCCACCAATCATCAGGACAGATGCCGCGAAGGATATGTATGAAAAGTTGACCCAAGCGCTGGTAGGCCGATCGAGATGAGCAAGATGCTGTGACATGGTAGGTCCTTTGTTAAGAATTGGAATGGGATTCGATCAGTTGCGAAACTTCAGGCCCGGCGGCTGCGCGGAGCCTTGCCAGCACGTCGGACGCGCGAACCTGCACAGGCTCGCCGAAGCCGGCATCGGACAGGCGCTCGATCAGTTGCTCGGCTGGCGACGCCATTTCCTGGCGCATGACGCGGGCGTCGTGATTATTGGCGACGACCTTTACCAGCGCTGCTTCTGCCTCGCTGAAGCTGTCGAGGCCGGTTTCGGAAGCATGCGCCGTGGCGGTCAGGGCATCGCCAATCCGGGCGAGCCGGCGTCCGCGGTCCAGCTCCGACAAGCGCCGACGCTGGGCGTCGACTTCGCGGCGGGCCAGCGCAACCTCGGCAACGAAACGGTGCGAAGCCCGTTCCGAGGCCTCGATGTCGGCGGTGATCGCCGCGATCGCTTCAGCCGCCTGGGTGGCGAGGTCGTCGCGGCCGGCGCGCAGCGCCGCTATCGCCCGCTGTTCCAGGTCGCTGGTTTTCGCGATCAACGCGAGGCGGCGCTCGGTTTCCCGCGTCTCCTCCGCTACCGCGATCGCGAGGGCGCGCCGGGCGACGGCGTGGGCGTGATGCGCGGCGCCAATCGATCGTTCCAGGTTTGCCATGGGAGAAGAAGCGCGATCTCCCTGGCCGTTCAATGCGTCAAACAAGCGGATGAGGAATTCGCGCATGGGGTCCACTCACGTCAAATGATTCAGGGAGCGAAAGGGAAACAGGCAACGCCGCGGGGAGGTTCGCCGCGGCGATATTGGCGCGTGCCTGCGCGAACGAAATTGGCTGAAGCTTGTTTTCGTGCGGGGGTCGGACAGGACGCCTGCGACGTCGCAGGCTCTGGCCAGTCGCTCGATGGGGGCGGTGATGACTTCGATGGGAGCCCTGACGAGTTTGACAAGGATTTTGCCAAACCCGGCTGCCAGCGCATAGGCATCGCCGACAAAGGTCAGGGCCAGATTCTCAACAAGGACCATTTGCATGTTCAGCTCCTCTGGGTTAAATTGAACATTGTTCAAAAGTGGATAACTGTAAAATGAACAATGTTCAAGTAGAATCTTTGCGCGACGCAAAAAAAAATAAGAGGCGGGTGTTGATGCTCGACACCGCGCGGCGCATCATTTCCGATAAGGGGTTGATATTCCTGAAGGTTCGGGATGTAGCCGATGCTGCCGGGTGCTCGATCGGGAGCGTCTATAATGAGTTCGGGGACTTTGACGGCCTGATTCTGACCATCAACCAGGAGACGATTCAGCGTCTCACCGAGAAGCTACGCGCCGTCGCAAATGCCGATGCGCATGCGCAACTGCACGGCCTGGCTGCGGGCTATCTCGAGTTCGCAACCCACAACGCCAACCTGCTCAGGTCGCTGTTCGAGCACCGGATGGAGCAGGACCGGCCTTTCCCGCAGGACATCCTCAACATGGTGATGGAAACGTTCGCGCTGATGTACCCGCCGCTCTTCCGGGTCATGCCCGACCGCGATCCAGCCGACATCGCCTTGATTGCCCGAACCATGTTCTCGGCCGTGCATGGCATCATCTCGCTCGGACTTGAAGAACGGATGGTCGCGGTGCCGCCGGAAAAGCTGCGCCAGCAGCTGGCGCAATTTGTTGACGCGCAACTGGTTGGATTGGGCGCTACCGGCAAGAGGCGCTAAAGCATGATCCGGAAAAGACCATGCTCGAAAAGCTATAGCGGCGTGCGGCCTGCTTTCGAGCCGCGAGTCCTTTGGAGCAGCAAATAGAGCGCGCGGGGGTTTGTCGTCAAATAGCGCCAGAACAACCGGCGCGGCTCGAGCCAGATTCGCCACACCCATTCGAGGCCCGCATCCTGCATCCATTGCGGCGCGCGGCGGCGGCTGCCCGAGAGGAAATTGAACAACCCGCCGGCAGTCTTGATAACGCCGACCTTGTCGAGCCGCGGGGTGAATTCCGCGACGAAGGCCTGCTCGTAGGGCACGCCAAGCGCCACCCATAAACAATCCGGCGCCAGTTCGTTGATTTCGTCGACCTTGGCGCGGAGTTCGTCGCCGCGAAGATAGCCATGACAGTGTCCAATGATCCGCAAGCGCGGATACATCGTGCGAACGCTGGCGACTGCGGCTGCGTTTTCAGCCTCGTCGGCGCCGAACATATAGAAAGTGAGGCCCGTGGTTTCCGCCTTGCGGGCGACGGCGTGAAACAGGTCTGTTGTAGCTACTCGCTCCGGCAGCCGCACCGGGGATGTCAGCAGCGACACCGTCACCAGCGGCTGGCCGTCGGCATTGATGAGGTCGGCGGCACGGAACAGCCGGTCCGTCATCGGTTCGGTGGAGCAGCGCGCCAACACCTCGCCGTTGGCCGACGTCAGGTACAGCGGCCGGGCGAGCTGGCGCTGCGGGAACACGAGGTCGATCATGAAATCGGCGGTCTGCTCGAGGTCGAGCACGGCGATGCGTAGTCCGCCCAGCGTGATTCTGGGGACGCCCGCCGTGGCAGCCCTGCCGATCGGGTTTGCGCGCCGCTCAAGCATATTGCGAGCTCGGCTGCGTTACGGCGCCAGCCGGCTGGAGTTCATCAATGATCACGCCGATCAGCTTGCGCTCGAAGCCGCCAAGGCTTGCGATAATATCGTCCATGCAGCTGTTGATATCGAGACTGGCGGGCAGGATCGCGACGAGTCCATCGACAGTGTCGATCAGCTTGCACTCGTCGACGCTGAAGGGCATCGCCGGGCCATCGATGATGACCAGGTCATGGTCCCCACCGGCGCGCGTCTGAACGAGTGCTTTGCGAATGGTATCGGTGGTCGTTGAACCAATCAGAGGCAGGATCTCGACGCCGTTTGTGGTCTTGATGGCGCGTGAGACCTTGGTGCCGATGCCAAGCCAGCCGGGGCGCTTGGCCTCAGTCTTGGGCGAGCGGGACAATTTGTTCGAGAGCGTGCGGCTTTCCCGATCGGCGTCGATCGCCAGCACTCGGGCGCCATCACGCGCCGCCGCTAATGCAATGTTCAAGGTGACGATGCTTCGATCACGGCCTGCGCCCTGGCCGATCACGGCCAGCACGGGGGCAACGTTGGCGGCCGAGCGCCGCGCAAGCGCCTCGCGCATTTCGCGCATGGCGTTGAGGAAGGTCGGGAGTGGGAAGCCAGCCCGCAGCGTCGGCCAGCCCAGCCGCGTCAAATCAAGGATGCCGCCGGTTGCGAGGATTCCGCCCAGTGTGCGCATCACGTCGGATTCCTGAAGCCGGGCAATGCCCGGCTTCTCGGTCACGGATGGCGTCAGCTGATTCTCGGCCTGTTTCGGTGGCTGAGGCTCAACCAGTGCTTCGCTATCGGGCAGCTCCCGTGTTGCCCGGCCTGGCGCGATACGGAAGGACAACAACTCCGCGGCGGCAAACCAGCTGGCTGCCGCCAGCGCGCCGAGTACAAGACCGATCGCCGCAATCAGAGACATGCCCGGCGGAAAGGAGCGTCGCTGCGGCACGGTGGCTTCGCCGATGATGCGCACGTTCGATGTATTGAGGCTTTCCTGTTCTTCGGTTTCGCGCGAGCGCTTGAGGAAGGACTGATACACGTCACGGCTCGCCTCGACGTCGCGTTCTAGTTCGCGAAGTCGCACCGAAGCCTGGCTGAGTTGCACGCTCTGGCGCTTCTGCGCTTCCAGCGACCGGGTGAGGGATGTTTCGTAATCGCGGGCGCGGGCGAGATCATTTTTCGCCGACTGCGCGAAGCGATCCGTTTCCTCGTTCACCGTGCGATGCAGATCCTCGACCTGCTTCTCCATCTGGCGCAACGAGGGGTGCAGGGGGCCGAGTTCGCTGGTCATCTCGGCCAGCCGTCTGCGCGCCTCGGCATATTGGGCGCGTAAATTTCCGAGCGTCGGCGACTGCAAAGCTTCCGGGATAGCCCCGGCATCACCCGACGCACGGCGGCTGGCTTCGATCTGGTCGTATTTTGCCCGAGCATCGAGGGTAGCCGCGCGCGCCGCGGCGAGCCGCTGATTGCTCGCCAGCAATTGCTGATCGGTGATCAGGGTGTCTTGCGTGCCGACGAAATTGTTTTGTGCCTTGTAAACGGCAAGCGCGTTCTCGGCGGTGCGCAGCCGCTCTTGCAATTCCTTTAGCCGTCCGGACAGATCGCTTGTGGCGCGCCGCGCGGCTGTGGCCTGCGAATTCTTGGCTTCCGCCAGATAGGAATTGGAAATCGCATTGGCGAGCATCGCCGCCTTTGCCGGATCGTAAGACCAGACGTCGATATCGACGATGAAGGTGCGATCGGTCTTCTTGACGTTGATGTGGCGGTTGAGGGCGTCCAGCGCCGCCGTCTGACCGAGGGCAGACGGGCCGTTCGGCCGCACCTCCAGTCCGAACAAGCCGAACAGGTTCGCCAGGAGGCCGTTCGAGCCTCCGCCGAATTCCGGGTCCTTGTCGAGATGGGTGCCCTGGATGACCTGCATCAGGACACTGTTGGATGTGATCAGGCGCGCCTGGCTTTCGACCACCATCGCCAGCCCGGAAATATCCTGCGAGCGCGGTGTCAGTTCGCGATCGACCAGTTGCAGCTCTCGCGGATCCACATACAGCTGGGCGGTCGCAAGATATTTCGGCGTCAGGCTTTTGCCGATCGCGACAGCCGCGCAGGCGCCAATCAGGGCCGCCAACACGATCGCCGCTTTGTGCCGCCAGAGCAGTTGCGCGAGCTGGGACACGTTCAAGCCAACCGCCGTCCGCGCAGGCTTTGGCCCGGCGTCCGGTTTGGATCGCGTTATGGGTTGGTCATACGCCAGCATGAACCCCGGTTTCCATTCGAACCGCCGAACGCGTCGGCTGAGCGGCTACTTCCCGGGTCACGTCAGATGGCGAACAAACGCAACAGGAAAAATTAACCATACTCATTGATGGACTATTCACCGAATTAGCAAAGAAAGCGTTTAAGCGTCCAGCCTCTGGAACGCCTTTGACAGAAGTGCTTTGGCTCGAAATTAACGATTTGTTATTCATCGGTTCTTGCCTGCGGATATTGACCCGTACACGGACGCGGCAGAGAACACATAAAGCCCGAGATAGACGACGTTGAGCCATGCGCCCCATTGGACGATGTTGTCGAAATGGATCAGCAGGAGAGCCAGCGCTGCGGCCTTCAATCCGACCAGCACCGTTGCAAGGACTGCGCGGATGGTCATGCGCTGGTACACGAAGAAGAGCTCGGAGTGATATTCGAGCAAATTCTTGAAAGCCGGCACGGCCAGCAGCACGCCGAACAATTGCGTTGCGACGGCCACGTTATGACCGAGCAGGTCCGGCCAGATCGAAAGCGTCACCAGCAGAGCCGCCATGGCCGCCGTTGAGATCAGCGCGATCAGCATTTCGACGCTGAGGCTGCGGCCGATCCGGTTGCTCTGGCCGCCGTCGATGATCAGCTTTCGCGAATACAGCACGAAGAAACTGCGAATCGGGACCGACGTGAAATCGATGATGCGGGTGGAAATCGCATAAATGCCGACGGTGCGCTGATCCGCCAGCGCGAGCATCACGAGCTTGTCAATTTCGTTTTGCGCAATCGAGGCACAATAGGCGACCGAGAACAGCAGCGCATCGCGGACCCGCCCGAAGAAGATCTGACGTCGCCAGCGCAGTTTAATTCGCGGCTGATACACGGAGATGGCAAGCGCCATTGCCGCCAGGTTGAACGCGAAGTAGATGGCGGACCATGTTTCGACGTCATGCCGGCCGCATGCCGCGAAAACAACAGCGCCGGCGGTCCGCAATGCCGATCCGAAAGAGATGACGAGGGATGCCGAAGCAAAGCGCCCGAGGCCGTTATTGACCTGGTGGATCATTTCCACGATCCGCCAGAGACCGGTTTCAACCAGAATAATCAGGAGGAAGGCGGTCAACGACAGCGATGAGGTAAACAGGAAATAGAATACCGGCAGCGATGCGGCGAGGCAGAGTGGCAACGCGGCCAGCCAGCTTGCGTAGAAGACGGCAAGGTAGCCGCCCAAGATCCGGCGTTTGCCCGCCGATGCCCTGAAGGCAAGGGAAGCAAAGCCAAGTCCCGAGAAGCATCCGATCATGATCCCGGTCGAAGAGGCCGAGGCAAATACGCCCATGTCATGCAGCGACAGGGTGTTGGCCAAAATAAAGAAATAAACCGCCTGAAGGCCGAGCCGCACGCCGGTGCCGGCAAAAACCTGAAGGTAGTTGGTAAATTGCGAACGGAACGCGCGCGTCAGCATCGCGAGCAGCCGCGGCGCCCGCGCAACAACTGGCGTATCCAATTCAAGCGCATTCAAAGGTTCATACTTCATCTTGAAGTCTAGACAGCAAGATCGGTGCCGGATGGTTCCAGCGTGCTGGCCGCGCTTGAGTTCTGGTTAACGCGAGTTGCGGTAACCATCCCCAGCGCCGGGTGCTGCGATGCATCGCAATGGACCGGATATTGCAATGCTGCTCGCGAATAGTTTGGCGGCCGCAGATCGTCAGGTGAAATTATGTCGACAAAGGCGCATTCCCGGCGCGAATTTCTGGCCGGCACGGCATCGGCCACGGCGCTGACCGTTTTCGGCACAGGTGGATTGTCCGGCGTGTCCGCATTTGCGACACCGTCAACGCCATCGGCCGGCGCCACGAATCCAATTCCATATGGCGCCGCGGTGCGGTCGGACGCCCTGGCGGCCGACCTATCCTACCGCGACGCGGTCATTGCCAATTGCCAGATGGTCGTGCCGGAAAGCGAGCTCAAATGGCTTGAGCTGCGGCCAACGCAAAACGAATACCGGTTCGAGAAGGCTGATGCGATCATCGACTTCGCCCGCCAGAACGGCATTGAGGTTCGTGGCCATACACTGGCCTGGTACGGCGCATTGCCGCCGTGGACTGAATCGATCGCAACCCGCAGCGATGCCGAGCGTGAACTGACCGACCATATCGAGACGGTGGTGTCCCGATATAAAGGCGCAATCCCGTCGTGGGACGTGATTAACGAACCGCTGGTGGACTGGCCCGAGAGCGCTGCGTCGCTTCGTCCCTCGATCTGGGCGAGACGGCTCGGAGCAGATTATATAAAGCTCGCTTTGGAGACGGCTGCTGCGGCAGATCCCGACGCCAAGCTCGTGCTCAACGAATACGACGTCGAGTTTACGGGACCTCGCTTCGCGGCGAGGCGAAATGCGCTCGTTCAATTGCTGCGTTCGTTGCGTGATCGCGGCGCGCCGCTGCATGCCGTCGGGTTGCAGGCGCATCTGTTTGCCGACCGCGCTGTCGACCGCGACGGCCTGCAAGCGCTTCTGGCTGAAATCAAGGCCCTCAAGCTTGACGTCTGGATCACCGAGCTCGATGTCATCGACTACGAGCTGCCGGGCAAGATCGGCGAGCGCGACGCGCTGGTGGCCGGCATGGCTAACCAGTTCTTACAGGTGGTCGGTGAGGTGGTTCGCCCAAAGGCCATTCTGACCTGGGGCCTGAGCGACCGATATACCTGGGTGCCAATCTATTTTAAACGCCGGGATGGTATGCCCAATCGGCCGCTGCCGCTCGATGCCGAGCTCAAGCGCAAGCCCCTGTTCGACGTGATCGAGGAGTTTCGCCGCAAGGCCTAGTTGCTGCCCGCCAAGACTTCACCGCGAAGTGCCACAGTTCTCGAACTTGAATTGATCCTGCCATGAGCCAGACAACGACCGAATACCAGTCCGCCACCCCACCCATTGCCGCTCCGCGGCCCGCTTTCGCACGGCAATTGTGGGACGCGGCGAGAACCCGCCTGCGAACGGTGCCTTTGCTTCGATCTGTCAAGCGCAAGCTCGTCGAGTTTGCACGTGGTTCAGAGGAAGTCATTTACCGCCAGTCCGAGGTTGCCCAGAAGAACCTGATCGCTGCCTGGAAGCAGTTGCAGGCGTCAGGGGTGATCTTGCCACTCGATCAGGTCGGGTTCAGCCGGTTTTCCGAGTTCGAAGAAGACGGTCATCTGTTGTATTTGCTCACGCTTGCGGGATCGACATCTCGCACCGTGGTCGAAATTTCTTCCCAGGACGGTCGCGTCTGCATGGCGACCAATCTTCTGGTGCACCACCGCTGGCAGGGCTTTCTGTTTGACGGTGACCCGGTCTTCGTTCGGGAAGGACAGCGTTTCTTTGCCGCTCATCCGGCCACCCGTAGCGCTCCGCCAGTCATGAAGTCGGAGTGGTTCACGCGCGAAAACGTCAATCAGGTGCTCCGCGCGGCAGGCGTTTCGGACGAAGTGGACGTATTGTCGCTCGATATCGACGGCAACGATCTCTATCTGTGGGGCGCGATGAAGATGCGCCCGCGAATCCTGATCTGCGAATTCAACAACGCAATACCGAGCGAATTGGCGCTCACTATTCCCTACAAGCCCGATTTTTCTTTCGCGGCATTGCCTGCCGAGCAGGCGATGTTCCGCTCCGCAAGTCTCGCGGCCTTTGTCGCGGTTGGCCGGCGCAAGGGCTATCGTCTGGTCGGCATGAATGCGCTCGGCTTCAACGCGATCTTTCTGCGCGACGACGTCCTTGCGGCCGAAATGCCGGAGATTCCGGCGTCCACCCTGGACGCCATCCCCGCGGCCGAGAATATGCGCCGCCAATGGTGGTCGCGCCTTTCGCAGTTGCCCTGGAGTGAGGTGCCGTCAGATGGAAAACTCTGACCTCACACCGGAGTCCGGACGCGCCATCGCGTCAATGTCGCCTTCGCTCGATCCGGCGATCGGGATCGTGGTGTGTATTCCCTGTTTTCGTCGTCCCGAGCACCTGCGGCAAACCCTTCAGTCTCTCGTCGATCAGCGCACGGATCGCCGTTTTGCCGTTGTTATGGTCGAAAACGATGCATCGGCCTGCGGGAGCGTGCCGGTCGCGAGCGAATTCTTGCGAGCTGGACAATTGTCCGGCCTTTGCGTGGTCGAGCCGCGGCAGGGAAATTGTCACGCCATCAACGCCGCATTTGAAACGGCGCAAGCGATGTTTCCCGACGCCGCACATTTTCTGATGATTGACGACGACGAGATCGCCTCAAGAGACTGGCTGGAGCGGATGGTCGGTGCCGCCGAGGCGACGGGTGCCGATGTCGTCGGCGGGCCGGTGCTGCAACGTTTTGATGACGAGGCCAAGCGCGGCTTGCAACGCCATCCGGCGTTTCGTCCCGCGTATGATGCGAGCGGGCCTGTGCCGATCATCTATGGCTGCGGAAATTGCCTGATTCGGCGGCCGGTGTTCGACAGGCTCGGTAGCCCGGCCTTTGATCTGCGCTTCAATTTTCTCGGTGGCGGCGACGTTGACTTCTTCACCCGCTGCCGGCGGCAAGGCATGAAATTTCTCTGGATGGCGGAGGCGGTCATCGTCGAAACCGTGCCGGACACCAGGACCCGCCCATCATGGCTCGCGCTGCGCGGTCTTCGCATCGGCGCGATCAACTACCACGTCCAGCGCAAGGTAGCCCAGACACCCTGGTTGCGCGCCAGGCTTGCCGCCAAAGTGCTGGCGCTATTGCCGTTGTCGCTGTTTCGCGCCGTCCGGCTGTTTCTGACCGAGCGCAAGCCGCTGATTGCCCTGCATCCCGTGATCGTCGCGGCCGGCGGTCTGCTGGCCGCAATCGGAATCGAACCTCAACCCTATAAAGCATCGAAGATGACATCTTGAGCCGGTTCGCCCTCTCGTCCGATTTCCGCACCGTCTTCGACGAGGTTCGCCGTCAGGAGATGAGCGATGTCACGCGCGGAGCGGTCTTTATCCGTGCGCTGCTGCTCGCTTGGATATCGATGCGACCGTTCATCGATCTGGGCGATATGCTGATCGCCGACGCGACGGGTAACGAGACCTGGACCTACGCGGCGTTCGGCGGTTTCGCCCTGCTCACGGTCGCCCTCGCGCTGCGCGAGGCAAAACGCGGATATGCCACGCTATTGTCGCCGAGCTATCTGGCGTTTGGTGCCTGGATCCTGATCACGGTGATGTTGTCGCTGGAGCCGGTCACTTCCGCGCGGCGTTTTGTTTTGGCGCTTTGCGTAATTGTCGTTGCGGCATCATTGCTGCTATTGCCGAAGACGCAGTCCCAGTTGAGACGCTGGCTTGCAATCGCGATCCTGACGCTCTTAGGTACCTGTTATCTCGGGTTGATATTGGTCCCAAATCTGTCGATACACCTCGCGGCCGATGCGCAAGAGCCAGCGTTGGCCGGCGCCTGGCGTGGGGTATTCGGGCACAAAAACATGGCTGCCGGCATGATGGCGATGCTGTTGTTTCTCAGCATCTACGTCGTTCGTGCCGGTTCATGGGTCGCCGGCGGAATAGCCGTCGCCCTGACGCTTCTGTTTTTGATCAACACCGAGGGGAAAAGTGCATCAGCGCTGTGTGCGGCGGTCCTGATTTTGACCTCGTGTACCACAATGACCCGATCATTTTGGGGCCGCGCCGTCGTTTTGCTGACGCCGCTTGTGCTGCTGAATTTGATCGGTATCGGTAGCGTGGTGAACGAGCATCTTGCTGCAATTTCCAGGGCATTGCCGGTCGATGCGAGTTTTACCGGCCGCACCGACATCTGGACGTTCGGGCTGCAGGCGGCGCAGCTGAAATTGTGGACTGGATACGGATTCTCGTCGTTCTGGGGTAGCAGCGCGGTCCAAAACTTGCCGCAAGGTATGGAGTGGGCGGCCACCGCTGCGCATAGTCATAACGGGTATCTTGATATAACGCTGGCGACGGGTCTGCCGGGACTGGCGCTGCTGATCGTGGTGGCCGTCATCTCGCCGTTGCGGGATTTCCACGTTGCCGATCGTGAGGGCAACAATGGTCCACTGACGCAGGCGTTGCTTCAGGTATGGCTCTTCGGACTATATTTATCCTCGCTGGAAAGCTTCTTCTTCGACCGTGCCGATCCCATGTGGTTTACCCTTCTGACGGCCGTGTTCGGGTTACATTATCTTGCACGATTTCGCCTCAGCGAATGATGCCCGGGGCGGCCATATCCGGTATCGACGTTGACTGCGGCATCGCTTCAATCCGCACTAGAGCCTGGCTTTGACCGCATTCGCGGTGTCGCGCCACCAACCCGCGAAGTCGAATGGGGGGTAAGCCGTCGACTGTTTGAGCGAGGCAATGATCCTGTCGGCGTAGACCCCATCATCGGAGCCGCGTGGCACCAGCGCGACCGCGCCATTCTCGATCAGCGTCCGGAAGCGGGTGTGATGATCGAATTCGCGAGCGTCGGCCGGACCGCTGACAATCACTGGACGGCCAGATTGTACGCTGGCGAGAACGCTGGATCGGCGGGCCGTAAGGCCTTCTTCGAGTGGATAACAGAACGCGTCGACTTGCTCGAACAACCCGAACACCTCGCGATCGGACTCGACATAACCGCTGACTAAAATATCCTCCGCTAGGCTGAGTTCGGCTACGCGGGCATAGAAATCCTCTTCAACGTTGTCGACCGCCTGAATAAACGACCCGATATAAACTGCCAACGGCCTTAATCCGCGTTCTTTGAGAATCGCGCAAATACCTAGAAGCGCATTCGGCCGCTTCGCCGGATAGATCGATCCAAAATGACCGATGATTACGCGACCCTCTGCGCGTGCTGTGGCCAAGCGCTGCTTCAGGAGGGAGTCGGCTCCTTCCGGAGGGACCTCGATATTCGGCGGCAACGGCGCCAGCACGCAATTTTTGGACGTCCAGCCGATCAAAGGAGTTTCGGCAAGCTCGCGGCGTACCAAAGGAGAGAACATGATGATCGTATCTGCCAGCAACAGCGCTGGCGCGTAGGTCAGCCGCCGCAGCCTGTGCAGACCCATCCATTCGTGTTGGATCAGCACGACTCGTCGACGTCGAATCCAAGCGAACGCGAGGGCCAGCAAAGGCCGCGCTATGACGCGCTTCCAGGCAACGATCGGGAAATTGCACACCACGCTTTCCGCCGAACCGACGGCCTGCCAGATCTCTGCGATTGAGCCTTCCGATCGAGTCAAGGTTAACGTGGTGCTACAGTTAGGATCCAGCTTCTCGATAATCTCATATAACAGCCGCGTAAACTGCCCGACGCCGCACTGCATTTGCAGGCCAGCTCCCAAAAACAGCGCCTGATATTTGGGTTTTGCGGTCATCGTGCTCTTTGGAGTGATCGAGGAAGGGGTTGGCACGAGGTGCCAGACCATGGCGTTAATGATTAAGAGAGCGCGTTCGGGCTTACCTAAGGCAAGTTCCGTCGGCGACAACGTTAGCCATATATCCCAGTAGTTATCTTACCGTAAGCGGCTGCGATTGCCTTAGGCCCGGTTCTTGCGAGATAACAACCAAAGCTAAGGCGTTCGTTTCTCGTCGGGGCAACGCCCAAATCTGGCCGGGACTATGCGACAGTTGGCAGCGATTAGCGGCATACGTAAGCCAAGCCTCCATGGTTGGAACGGTCTTATCGTCGGATATTCGGCAGGCAGATCGGCTGAGGGAAGTTGACGGACGATGACGCCGATCGTTGAAGCCGAGCAAATCATTGGACGGGCGTCTTCCTTTTCCGTGTCTAAATACCAGATCGATTTTTCCGACGACTGGAAGTTGGCGGCTGCATGTTGGTCTAGTGAAGACGAGACGACAGTCTTTCAGCATCCGCTGTGGTTCGGCTCCTGGTACGGCACCTTCAAAGAAGCATCGCCGTTAATCGCGATCGTCCGCGATGCCGCTGATGGACGGAAGCTCGCGCTTGTGCCGCTAATCCGCCGTGTCCGCCACGGTGTGAGGATTGTCGAGTTCGCCGATCTGAATGTGACCGATTACAACGCGCCGCTCTTGCGGCCTGGAGTGACATTCGATGTCTCAGAAGCACGAGTTCTAAGTCGGGCGCTTGTGGCCGCGCTGCGCAAAGCGCCTGGCGGCGTCGATCTCGTTCGATTGCAAAAAATGCCGAGCGGGCTTGTGAGTGGGATCAATCCTCTTGCTTTGCTCGGGCGCGAAGGTTCGAGTTCGCTCAACGGAAATATCATTGAAACCGGTGATGATTTCGAAGCTTACCGCATCTCGATAAAGCGACTACAGATGCCGCGCTATTGGCGTGTCTTCAATCGCCATTCGGGTGCGACGTTTCGAACGATTGACTCAGTCGATGAAGCGCTGCGGATTATCGACGTCATGGATGCGCAGCAAAATGCGCGCATGCAGAAGCTAGGCCTCAAGTTCGTCTTGAATGACGAGGTTCACGCCAGATTCTATCGAGACCTGGTCAGACGTGGGTCGCCGAAAGGCTACGCTATCGTATCGGCTCTGATCTGCGATGAGGCTGTTGTCGCGACGATGTTAGGCATAAGGCTGGACGACTATTTCGCTGTCCTGAGGATCAGCAATGCCGGAGCGTGTTGGGCTCACTGTTCGCCGAGTAAGCTCGTCGTCGAGCGCTCGATGGCGGCGCTGCATGAGCAGGGCGTCCGGCGGTTCGATTTGAGCGTGGGAAACTACGCATTCAAGCGCCGATTCGGCGCGAAACAGTTTCCATTGACGGATGCCAGCATCGCGCTTGGCTGGCGCGGCATTCCTCATGTTTTGCGCGATCACGCTGCGCAGCGGCTGCGCCGCTATCCGTGGCTGGCGCAAAAGGTTAGTCGGGCGTTAGGCAGGCCGGTACGTGAGGAATGAGATGGCTTCGTCGTTGGAAACGGAAAAGAAGCATTTCCGGGTGCTGGAAAGCTGGCGTGGCGTCGTCGCACTGCTAGTCGCGCTGTTTCATCTCAATCTCTATAGTACGATCTATTCTCTCGACTTCATCCGAAATGCCTATCTCTTCGTTGACTTCTTCTTCGTGCTTAGCGGCTTTGTCATCACCTACAGCTACGCTGATCGACTGAAGACGCTCGACGATCTAGGTACATTCGCAATTCGGCGATTAGGTCGCCTTTGGCCGCTGCACGCAGTCGTGCTCCTCGCATTGGCAGTTGCCGAAAGCGCCAAAGCGGTGATGGCGGCGCGCGGCGCGTCGTTCTATCTTCCGCCTTTTACCGGTGCCAATTCGCTCAGTACCATCCCGATGAATTTGGTCTTTGGTCAGTCATTCGGTTTAGTCCAGCATTTGACTTGGAATCCGCCAAGTTGGAGTATTTGTGCGGAATTCTGGACCTATCTGGCGTTCGCTGCCGTCCTCGTAGTGAGCTCCACGTTGTTGGCGCGATTTAGGTTTGCCGTTACCGGCCTGATCGCGATCATACTGGTGGGCAGTGTTTCGATCCTCGTTCTGTTCGCGCAGCATGGGATGGACGCGAGCTATGACCTCGGATTTGTCCGATGCCTGTATGGCTTTCTTGTCGGTCATTTGACCTATCGCCTTTTTCAGGCCGCCTCCAAAACCAAATTCGACGCCGGGTTGTTGGAATGGGCCATGCTGGTCGTTACCGTGACCTACGTGTCGCTGGCCGGGCGCACCAATTTCTCGTTTTTTGCGCCGCCGGTGTTTGCTCTCGTGGTGTTTGTGTTTGCGTTCGAGGCCGGTCCGGTTTCGCGTTTGATGTCAAACAAAGTCAACGACTGGCTCGGCAAGATCTCCTATTCGATCTACATGTGGCAGGCGTTCATCATCTTCAATTTCGTCGATCGCCCAGTCTCTTTCCTCGAAAAGATCACGGGGAGGGTATTGACGACCACGGAAGGCGCGAGTTCGGCTTTGGGAGGCGAAGCCGGCAAGTTGATCGTGCTCGGCGGTCACGTCCTGCCGATTCTGGTGACGTTGCTGTTCGTCGGTCTTCTCGTGGCTGTTGCCTGTGTCAGCTATTACCTGGTGGAGCAACCGGGACAGAGATTGTTCGGCCGCTTGGCGCGATGGGGTAGCTCGCGCTCGTCAGTTCGGTTGGTTGGCGTCACAGGAAGGCCGTGAGAGCTCTGTAATCCCGCTTAGTGGGACGGCGGCAGTTCCTTGTGGGAACGCCGCCATCTTTGCTTCTCAGCCGTGCAGCTTCTTGGCAGCCTCTGCAATGGCGCGGCCCTGATAGCGCGCGCCCGCGAGTTCGTTTTCGGACGGCTGGCGGCTGCCGTCGCCTCCGGTGATCGTGGTGGCGCCGTAGGGCGAGCCACCGGTGACCTCGTCGAGCTTCATCTGGCCGGCAAAGCCATAGTTCAGACCGACGACGGTCATGCCGAAATGCAGGAGGTTGGTGATGATGGAGAAGAGCGTGGTCTCCTGGCCGCCATGCTGGGTCGCGGTCGAGGTGAATGCGCCGCCGACCTTGCCGTGCAGCGCGCCCTTGGCCCACAGACCGCCGGCCTGATCAAGGAAGTTGGCCATCTGCGAGGCCATCCGGCCGAAGCGGGTCCCGGTGCCGACGATGATCGCATCGTAGTTGGCGAGGTCGTCGATGTTGGCGACCGGCGCCGCCTGGTCGACTTTATAGTACGAGGCCTTGGCGACATCCGGGGGCACCAGTTCGGGAACGCGCTTGATGTCGACGGTTGCGCCGGCCTCGCGGGCGCCGGCGGCGACAGCATTCGCCATGGTCTCGATATGGCCGTAGGCGGAATAATAAAGCACGAGAACTTTCGTCATGGTCTTGTCTCCAGGGATTGTTGGGGGAGAGGGTTCGGGAAGGCAGCCGAACTGCCAGCTTGAGCTGACAGTTCGGAGTTTGGGAATTCCTCGCGTTTCTTACGCAGCGTCAACCAGCACCAGTTCGGAATCCTCGAGCGCGGTGATGGTCAGCTTCGCCTCGTCGCGGATGGCAACGCCGTCGCGGGCATTGACGCTGACGCCGTTGACATCGACTTTGCCGGCGGCGGGCACGAGATAAAGATGGCGCGCTCTGTCCAGCGTATAATGCGCGCTCTCGCCGGCTTTCAACGTGGCGGCCAATACGCGAGCATCGGCTCGGATTGGCAGCGCGTCCTTGTCGTTCGGCTGTCCGCTGGCGATTGCAACGAACTGGCCGGAGCGATCCGATTTGGGAAACGGCTTGGAGCCCCAGGTCGGCGCGCCGCCTTCCGTCACAGACTCGATCCAGATCTGGAAGATCCGGGTCGGCTTGGCTTCAAGATTGTATTCGGAATGGCGAATGCCGCTTCCGGCGCTCATCACCTGGACATCGCCGGCCTCGGTGCGGCCCTTGTTGCCGAGACTGTCCTGATGGGTGATCGCGCCTTCCCGCACATAGGTGATGATTTCCATATTGGCGTGGGGATGGGCGGGAAAGCCCGTGTTGGGCGCGATCTCGTCGTCGTTCCACACGCGCAATGCACCGTGGCCCATATTGCCGGGATCGTAATGACTGCCAAATGAGAAATGGTGTTTGGCCTTGAGCCAGCCGTGGTCGGCGCCGCCGAGCTGGTTATAGGGTCGAAGTTCAAGCATGGGGATACTCCTTCGAAGTTCACATGGCCCTCTGGATAAGCCCGCCTCACATGTGCATAAATAGAAACAATAGAAACACATCGTTTCCATTTATGACCTTTAGGAAAGCCGAGGATGGCCAGACTTCCGGACTTCGAGGGGCTCGCGATCTTTGCCAAAGTTGTCGAACTGCGTTCATTCGTGGCCGCCGCGAACGATCTTGCGCTGTCGAAGGCAACCGTCTCCAAGGCGGTCGGCCGTCTCGAGGAGCGTCTCGGCGCGCGGCTGTTCAACCGCACCTCGCGGCGGCTGGCGCTCACGGATGCCGGACAGAAATTGTCCGCTCGCGCCCAGCGGCTTCTGGCCGATGGCGAGGCGGTGGAGAACGAGGCGCTGGCGCAATCGGTTTCGCCGCGCGGACTTGTTCGTCTCGCGGTACCGATGACGTTCGGGGTAAGGGCGGTGGCGCCGATCTTGCCCGAGTTTCTCAAGGCCTATCCCGACGTCGCCATCGACCTGCATCTCAGCGACGCGATGGTGGATCTGATCGGCGAGGGTTTTGATGCCGCGTTGCGGATCGCGCGGCTGCCGGATTCCTCGCTGATTGCGCGGCGGCTGTGTGCGATGCCCCGCCATACCGTCGCCGCACCATCCTATTTGAAGCGCCACGGCCGGCCGACCCATCCGATGCACCTCGCGCAACACAAATGTTTTGGCTATGCCTATCTGTCGACAGCCGATGTCTGGCACTACAGCAACGCCGCAGGTGAGCAGGCAAGTGTGCGCCCCGCGGGGCCGCTTCGCGTCAACAACGGTGAAGCCTTGCTGCCGGCGGTGATTGCTGGTCTGGGCGTCGCCGATCTGCCCGACTTCATCGCGGGCGAAGCCATTCGATCGGGAGAGGTCGAAGTTATTCTGAAAGGCTGGTCGCAGGCCGAAGGCGCCTTGCATCTGGTGACGCCACCGGGCGGTCCGCGTCCGGCGCGGGTTGAAGCGTTGGGAAATTTCCTGGCAACTCACTTTGGCAACGCAAACCGGTCGAAGCCGCCACGGCGTGCCTGAGCGAGGACTTGCAGCTTTGCTTGCATGACGGTTCAGGTTATAGGCAGCGACAAGCAACAAAACGAAAAACGATGGGGGAAACTGCCGATGAACAGACGTGAATTACTCAAAGCGACCGCGGCGCTGCCGCTGTTGCAGGCGGTTCGGCCGCCTCCGGCGCTGGCGGACACGGCTTGGCCCGCACATACGATCTCCATGATCGTGCCATTTCCGGCCGGTGGTCAGGCCGACCTTGCGGCGCGGCCAGTCGCTCTGGCGCTTGAAAAGATCCTTGGCAAGTCCGTGATCGTTGACAATCGCGCAGGGGGAGCGGGCGGCGCGATCGGCAACGCGGCAGCAGCGCGCGCCGAACCCGACGGCTACACTTTGCTGATGACGTTGTCGTCTTTGGCGGTACTTCCCGAGGCTGACCGTCTTTTCGATCGCCCGCCGGTATATGAAGTCTCGCAGTTCACGCCGATCGCCCGTGTGCTGGCCGATCCGACGCTGCTGGCGGTGCCTGCCTCGGCGCCGTGGAAGACGTTAGAGGAGTTCGTCGAGGATGCAAAAAGGCGTCCCGGTGAAATTCGCTATGGCTCGTCCGGCCCCTACGGCACGCTGCATGTGGCGATGGAAATGTTCGCAGCTTCCGCCGGCATCAAGTTGCTTCACATCCCGTTTCGTGGTGCGGGCCCCGCGCTCAACGCGATCCTGACTGGAACCGTGGAGGCGCTTGCATCGGCGCCGGGAACGCTGAAACAGCAGGTCGATGACGGCAGGATGCGTGTGCTGGCGAATTGGGGCGCGGAACGCATTGCAAGCTTTCCCGATCTGCCGACCTTCAAGGAGCGCGGCTACAAGGATGTCGAATTCTACATCTGGGCCGGACTGTTCGCGCAAAAGGCTTTGCCCGAGCCCATCGTGACAAGGCTGCGCGAAGCAATGGCGCAGGCGGTGAAAACTCCCGAAGTGATCAAGACCTTTGAGACCGCGGGCAGCCCGGTCGCCTATATGGACGCGCCGGAATTCTCTAAATTCGTCGAGATCGACAGCGCGCGCCTGGTTGCGTCGGTCAAGCGCATCGGCAGGGTGGAATAGATACCGTCTTGACTCCGGTTCAGAAGTCTGCGTGGCGAACTCGCGGCGATAATGAAGCGGATTTCTGAACCGCCGTGTCAGGTGGTGCACTCACATTTTGTTGTTCGGCGCGAACCAGTCCGGCCTCATTGATTTAGTTTGTTGAGTGAACCGGCGTGCCCGGGGCGAATACTTATGTGCTGAAGAGGAAGGGGCGGCCATGCGAAAGCACCGAATTTTCCGAATTTTTGCGCTTGCAGGTTTGGCAGCGACCCTCGCAGGCGAAAGTTCCGCCGTAGCGCAGGAAAATCGCGGAACTCCCGAGCAGCAAATGGCCTGCACGCCAGACGTGTTTCGGCTATGTGGCGCCGCGATCCCTGACGCCAACCGGATCGTGGCGTGCTTGCGGTCGAATACGCCAATTCTCAGCGCGGGCTGTCGTGCTGTCTTTGAATCAAGCGACAGCACCCCCAGTCCGCCACCGCAAAATCCGCCGCAACCACCGGCGCCGAGACCGCTGCGGTTTCAGTGAGGTTTCGCGGCCGACCTGTTCTCAGCAGACATCGACCCATTCGGCGGCGACGAGTTCGGCCATGCGTGAGGGCGCGATGCGGACGGCGCTGTGAATGGAGCCCGCCGCGGGCACCACCTCGTCAAAGGCCTTCAGCGAAACGTCGCAATAGATCGGCAGCGGAGCCTTCAGGCCGAAGGGGCAAACGCCGCCGACTTCGTGACCGGTGATCTCAGCGACCTCATCGAGGCCGAGCATCTTGGGCTTGCCGCCGAAGCGCGCCTTGACCTTTTTGTTGTCCATCCGCGATGTGCCGCTGGCGACAATCAGGATCACCTGATCGCCGATCCTCAGGCTCAGCGTCTTGGCGATCCGCGCCGGTTCGACGCCATAGGCCTCGGCGGCGAGCGCTACCGTTGCCGAACTCTTCGGCGATTCGATTACGCTGATGTCAGGAGCCTTTTCGGCGAAGAAAGCGCGGACGGATTCAAGGCTCATGGATAAGCGAGACCGTGCAATTCTGACAGGGCGTGAATACGGTGGTCGGGCGTGACGCCAAGTTCATCCATCTGCGTTCGAAGCGCCTTGAATAGGGTAAGGGGAGCGACGACGTCGCTTTTGACACAAGCAAGCGCCATGGCTTCCGGCGTGACCCGCTCGATCCAGGCGACGTTCAATCCGAAGGCCTTGGCGCCGCAGGCGTCCCATGGATTCGATGACACAAAGAGAACTTCGGCAGGGCGCACATCGAGCTGTTCCTCGATCAGCGCGTAGGCATCCGGTGCGGGTTTGAAGATGCGTTGCTGGTCGATGCTGATGGTGGCGTCGAGCACGCGATCCAGTCCGCTATTCTTCACCAGCGCGTTGAGCATATTGCTGGAGCCGTTGGAGAGGATGGCAAGCTTCTTGTCCTTCAGCGTGGCGAGCGTCGCTTTCGCATCGGGATAAAGATCGAGGTGAAGATATTTGTCCATGATGCGCCCGAAGGCCGCCGCATCATGTTTCAGCCCGAGCACCCGGATCGTGTAGGAGAGGGATTCTCCGGTGATGACAGAGAAGTCCTCATAGCGACGCATCAATGAGCGTAGCCAGCTATATTCGAGCTGCTTGATGCGCCAGATTTGCGTGATGATGTCGCCGTATCCGGGGAACGCTTCTTCGGTGACAGTCGCCACCGACTGAATGTCATAGAGCGTGCCATAGGCGTCAAATACGACGGCCTTGATCGTCATGGGGCGGTCTTTCTTTAGTCGGCGAGTTTGTTATCGTACTCGCTGCTAGATATTCAACAGCTTTCGCGCGTTGGCCTTTAGCACTTTCGGCCTGATCTCGTCGCGGATGTCGAGCTTGGCGAAATCTGCAAGCCAGCGGTCCGGTGTGATCACCGGCCAGTCGGAGCCGAACAGCATCTTGTCCTGCAAGATCGAGTTGATGTAGCGGACAAGAATCGGCGGGAAATATTTCGGCGACCAGCCGGAGAGGTCGATATAGACATTCGGCTTGTGGGTCGCGACCGACAGCGCCTCTTCCTGCCAGGGAAAGGACGGGTGGGCGAGGATGATCTTCAGATCGGGAAAGTCCGCCGCCACGTCATCCATGTACATCGGGTTTGAATATTTCAGCCGCATGCCCATGCCGCCCGGCATGCCGCTGCCGACCCCGGTCTGGCCGGTGTGAAACAGCGCGATGGCGCCGCCGTCGCTGATGGCTTCATAGAGCGGATAGGCCATGCGGTCGTTGGGGTAGAAACCCTGCATGGTCGGGTGGAATTTGAAACCCCTGATGCCAAATTCCTCGATCAGTCGTTTCGCCTCGCGAACGCCGAGCTTGCCTTTGTGCGGATCGATGCTCGCAAACGGGATCAGCACGTCTAAATTATCTGAAGCCGCCTCGATCATCTCGTCGTTGTTGTAGCGGCGGAAGCCGGTCTCTCGTTCGGCATCGACCGGGAAGATCACGGCCGCGATCTTCTTTGCCCGATAGTAAGCGGCGGTTTCCGCAACCGTCGGCGGGTGCTTGTTCGGCGACTTGAAATAGGTCGCCATCTGCGCCTGAAAATCGTCATAGCCGTCGTCGCTGTGCAGCCCGCAGGGCTCCTCGGCATGGGTGTGGATGTCGATCGCGACCACGTCGTCGATATGAGGCAGCTTCAATTTGGGCATTTCAGGGTTCCGCTGCTGCTTGACTGGACCGTTCCAGAATTGATTATATCATATAACAAAATAGGCGCTGGGACGAGAATTGGAAATGAGACGAGACTTGGAAATGAGGTGGGTGACATGGGCCAGCCGGATGCCTTCGAGATCGACTTCTGGAAACATGCCAATCTGCGCAAGGTCTGGGACGGCATTGTTCCCGGCGAGCCGCGCAAGACCATTCCCTACTGTCTGACGCGCGAGGCGATCGAGCTCTATTGTGCCGCGGTCGGTGAAAACCATCCTCTCTACTTCGATGAGGACTATGCGAGGACGACACGCTACGGCGGATTGATCGCGCCGCCCTCGATCCACATCCTCCTGATGTTCTCCTGCACGCCTGTGGACGACTGGATGCGCTCACCCGGCACCGTGAATGCCGGCCAATCATGGAGCTACAACATCCCGGCCCGTCCGGGCGATGTCATCCGGCTCGAGGCCCGCGCGCTCGACAAGTTCATCAAGCGGGAGCGGCTGTTCGTCGTGCACGACAATGTCTTCTTCAACCAGCATGACAAGGTGATCTGCTCGGGCCGCGGCTGGACCATCCGGCCGACCTAAGGGAGGGCCACGTGACGACGACGTTTGAAAGCCTGAATACCGGCGATGCCATCGCCGGGCCGAAGTTCGCGGTCAGCCGCGAATCCATTCGCCTGTTCTGCGATGCCTCGCTCGATTACAACCCGCTGCATCTCGACGACGAATATATGAAGGGCGATTTCGGCAAGACTAATTTCGGCGGCATCATCATGCACGGCATGAACAATTTCGGGCTGATCTCGCGGATGATCACCGATTGGGCCTATCCTTTGGGCGCCGTTCACCGCCGCCTCGAAACCCGCTGGGTCAAGCCGGTGCGGCCCGGCGACACCATCCAGCCCGCTGGCATCGTGAAGTCCAAGCAAATGACCTCCAAATCACGCTGGGTCCTGATCGACGTGCTCGTATCCAACCAGGCGGGCGAGAAGGTCGCGACCGGGGAGGCCATGGTCGAGTTCCCGCCGGACTGAAAGACCGGCCGTTCTTCGGGGGCGCGGAGACAGGGCCGATTTTCGCCGAAACCGGCCCCGGCAGGCCAAAAAGGCCCGAAACGGCCTGTCCGGATTGACATTTGAGGGCCCAATGGCTTAGAAACCGCGCGTTCCGGGCGGTATTGCCGCCAGCGGGATAAAACCTTTTTCTCCATAGTTGGGGTCTCCCCGGGATGTTCTCGGGTCGGCCGGATGATCGCGCCGAACACGGCCTTTCAAAGCATCAGGAACGTCCCATGAAGGTCCGTAACTCGCTGAAATCGTTGCGCGGTCGTCATCGCAACAACCGTCTGGTCCGCCGCAAGGGCCGGGTTTATGTGATCAACAAGGTTCAGCGTCGCTTCAAGGCACGCCAGGGCTGATCCAGGTTTGATCCGGCTTTTCCGGCTTCAGAGCCGGGCTGATTTTCCCGTTCATCACAGGTCTTTGACGCGATAGCCGCTTTGCAAGCGGCTTTTGCTGCGTCTAGACTTTATCCATGGCCTTGAGATTCCCTGCCGCGCGTCATCGCCGGCTCGCACTTCTTCTTCTTGTTGCGATCATCAGCGCAGCACCGGCTGGTTCGTTCGCGCAAGATCCTGGCTCCAGGAAGAAACTACCGGACGCTCCGGCGAAATTGCCGAAGGTTCCTGCTGACAGGACGCGCGGGCTGGAGTTTCTGTTCGGCGCGCTGAAAGCAGCTCCGGACGAGGCCAGCGCGAAGCATGTCGAGGCCCGGATCTGGGCGATCTGGCTGCAGACGCCGAGTGATACCGTCGCGCTTCTGATGACGCGTGCCAAGGCGGCGATGGATGCCCAGAATTCTGACGTCGCGCTGAAGCTGCTCGATGCCGTCATACGGCTGCGCCCCGACTATGTCGAAGGCTGGAACCGGCGTGCGACGCTCTATTATCTGAGGAACGACTACGCCCGCTCGCTTGAGGATATCCAGCAGGTGCTTGCGCGCGAGCCTCGCCACTTCGGCGCGCTCGCGGGGCTCGGCATGATCATGCAGGATCTCGGCGACGACAAGCGCGCGCTTGATGCTTTCCGCAGGGCGCTCGCCGTCAATCCGTACATCGACAAAGTGCCAGAACTGGTCAAAACCCTGACTGAAAAAGTCGAGGGCCGCGATATCTGAAGAGCGGTCTGGGACGACGGCGCTACTTCTAGTGCAGGACGTTGCGGTTCGGTCCCGTCAGTCCACCATGCGCTACCACGGCATGGAGCTTTGCAAGCTCCGCCTCAAGTTGTTCATTCACCAGTAGAAGTGCCTTCAGCGCGCCACGAATATCGCCATTGCATCGGGCCACGATTTCGTCGATGGCAGTTTCATGTAATCCGGAACTCATCGAAAAGCCTCCAAATATCCCCTGCATGACAACTGCTTTGTAATCCACGGGTTGCTGTGGATTATGTGGAAAGGTCGGGCTCCCATATCCTCGATGACGCGGGACCGCGCTGGAAAACTGTATTTCCCGGTGTCCCTTTTGGTTCCGGCCTTCGTCACAAAGCCGCCGCGGCAAAAACACGAACGCCAGAGCTGGGACACCGGGAAGCGAAAAAGTATCGCCTATGCTTATAGGAAGCTGCCAATGACGGTTGTATGAAGAGCCATCTTTCGCCTGTGCGGTGCGGTGGAAAACTTCCCCCAGCGCCGTGCTTTTGAAACCGGGGCGCCACCCAATTCGTAGTCTGAATGTGCCCAGATCGATCCGGATTCCCTACATGTTACCCTTGGTTTTCGTAGCCGCGCTCGCGATGCTGGCGCTGGCGACCCAGGTCGGCGTGATCGTGCTTCAGCATCGTTTCCCGGCTGAAGGAAAAGCGATCGAGGTGACGGGCGCTGTTCTCAACGTGCTCGACATCGGACCGAGGGACGCCTCTGGTCCACCGATCGTTCTCATCCATGGCGCAAGCTCAAACCTCGAAGCGATGCGCCGGCCGCTTGGCGACAAGCTCGCAGTCAACCACCGCGTGATCCTGATCGACCGGCCTGGTCATGGCTGGAGTTCGGTTACCGGTGAGAATGCCGCCACGCCGGCCGCGCAGGGCCGGATGATCGAGGAGGCGTTGGCGAAGCTCGACGTCGGCCCTGTTATTTTGGTGGTGCATTCGTGGGCTGGCGCCTTGGGTGCGCGGATGGCGCTCGACTATCCGGCGCGCCTTGCGGGCCTCGTGATGCTTGCGCCGGTCGCCTATCCATGGCCCGGCGGCGCCGGCTGGTACAACGAACTCGTGACGAAGCCGGTGATCGGTCCGTTACTTGCCTACACCATCACCCTTCCGCTCGGCTATTTCCTCACCGAGAGCGGCGCGCGCACAGTCTTCCTGCCGCAGGTGATGCCGGACGATTTCGTCACCAATACCGCGACGCCTTTACTGCTGCGCCCGCGCGAGTTTCTTGCCAATGCTTGGGATCTCGTGCGGCTGAAGCAAGCGGTCAGGGAGCAGGCGCCGCGCTATGGCGAAATCTCCGCACCGACGGTTTTGATCTCAGGCGATGTCGACAAGACCGTGTCGACGGACATTCATTCTCGCCCCTTTGCGTCGGCGGTTGCGAATGCCAGACTGATCGTGCTGCCCGGTGTGGGTCACATGGTGCAGGATGCCGCGCCCGATCTGGTGATTCGCGAGATCGAGGGTCTCACCAGTCTGTCGGTGCGCAAATCGGCCGCCGCGGCGAATTGAGCGTTGGCCACCGCGCGTTGCATAAAAGAAAATGGCCGGGGCATAGGCGAGTGAAACGACGCCGTGTTTTGGACGGCTATGGCCCGGCCATTGCAAAATCAAAATCTGAGAAGACGCTTACTTGGCCTTGATCTTGCCGTCTGCGTCATACTGCGAGATGTAGGCCCAGAGGTCGTTGACCTCTTTCTCGTTCTTGATGCCGGCAAAGAACATCTTGGTGCCGGGCACCTTGGCCTTCGGGTCCTTGATGTATTCCTTGAAGTTGGCCTCATTCCAGGTGATGCCGGAATTCTTGTTGGCCTCGGAGTAGTTGTAGTCCGGCGCGGTGCCCGACTTGCGTCCGTCGAGCCCATTGAGCTCCGGTCCGACCTTGTTCTTGGCGTCCTCGCCGATCGCGTGACAGGCCAGGCACTTGTTGAAGGAGGCCTTGCCCGCTTCGGCGTCTTGCGCCAGCGCGGCCGCCGGCGATGCAACGATAATCAGGGCGCTCAGGATCAGTTTTTTCATTCTCGGCTCTTCTTGGTTGGATCGGGAGAACAGAGCCGTTTGTGGCATAGGGCGCGGGCCGTGGACAAGGGCCGCGAGAGGCTGTTTGGAAGTTCTGGCGTCACTTGCACCTTATGAAAAAGCCTGTTCGCGCGACGGGCTCGCCTCGTTGGCGGGGTGCATCCGGACCTGCTTGATTCCCCACGGGAAATCGGCAATGTCGCGTGGTTCACGCGAACTGCGGCGGGGAGACCAGAATGACCATCATGATGCCCGCTGCCGACCAGGCGGTGTTGGCCCGCCGCAGCACCATCGTCGCGGCGCTTCGCGCCATTGTGCCGGGTGAGGGCGTGATCGATACGCCCGCCGAAATGCTCCCCTACGAGTCCGACGGCTTGATGGCCTATCGCCAGCCGCCGATGGTGGTGGTGCTCCCGGACACCACGGAACAGGTCTCACGGGTGCTGAAATACTGCTTCGAGCAGGGCATCAAGGTGGTGCCGCGTGGCTCCGGCACATCGCTGTCGGGCGGTGCGCTGCCACTTGAGGACGCGGTGTTGCTGGGGCTCGGCAAATTCAAGCGCATCCGCGAGATCGATTTTGACAACCGCGCGGTCGTGACCGAACCCGGGGTTACCAATCTTGCGATCAGCCAGGCGGTGGCGCATGCCGGCTTTTACTATGCGCCCGATCCCTCATCCCAGATTGCGTGTTCGATCGGCGGCAACGTCGCAGAGAATTCCGGCGGCGTGCATTGCCTGAAATACGGCATGACCACCAACAATGTGCTGGGGTGCGAGATTGTGCTGATGTCAGGCGAAGTCCTGCGGATCGGCGGCAAGACCGCCGAGAGTTCAGGCTACGACCTGATGGGAATTATCACGGGCTCGGAGGGTCTGCTCGGCGTCATCACCGAGGTGACGGTTCGGATCCTGCAAAAACCCGAGACGGCGCGTGCGCTGATGGTGGGCTTTGCCGAGGTCGAGGCGGCGGGCGAATGCGTGGCGCGGATCATCGGCGCCGGCATCATCCCCGGCGGCATGGAGATGATGGACAAGCCTGCGATCCACGCCGCGGAGGCTTTCGTCCATGCCGGCTACCCGCTCGACGTCGAAGCGCTTCTGATCATCGAACTGGATGGTCCCGGCGTCGAGGTCGACGAACTGATCAGGCGCGTTGAGACCATCGCGCTGGCGTGCGGCTCGACCACCTGCCAGATCTCCAATTCGGAGGCCGAGCGCAACCTGTTCTGGGCCGGCCGCAAGGCCGCTTTTCCGGCGGTGGGGCGGATCTCGCCCGACTATCTCTGCATGGACGGCACCATTCCGCGTGGCGCCTTGCCCAAGGCGCTTGCTCGTATTCGGGGTCTCTCGCAGAAATATGGTCTGCGCTGCGCCAATGTGTTTCACGCCGGCGACGGCAATCTGCATCCCCTGATCCTGTACGATGCCAACCAGCCCGGTGAGATCGAGCGGGCGGAGGCGTTTGGCGCCGATATCTTGCGAGCCTGCGTCGAGTTCGGCGGTGTGCTGACCGGCGAACATGGCGTTGGTATCGAAAAGCGCGATCTGATGCCGGAGATGTTTTCCGAGATTGATCTCAATCAGCAGCAGCGCCTCAAATGCGCCTTCGACGCGCAGGGTCTGCTCAACCCCGGCAAGGTATTTCCGACGCTGCATCGCTGTGCCGAACTCGGCCGCATGCATGTGCATGGCGGCAAGCTTGCTTTCCCCGATATTCCGAGATTTTGAGCATGATGGCCTTCGCCCAGATTTCATTCGTCATACCCCGCGAAGGCGGGGTATCCAGTACGCCGAGGCGTCGAATTTTATCGTCGGCGCCTGCGTTTACTGGATCGTCCGCTTGCCGCCTTCGCTTAAAGCTTCGGCGGCCCATGAACTTGGCCCCGGCGAAGCCTTGGCGGAGCCGGATCGCGGACGATGACAAGAGAGTTTCGGGCTCAAGATAGTGGATATCCTGAAAGTACGTGACGCCAACGACGTCGAGCAGGCGGTGCGCGCGGCGATCGCCAGCGAGCAGCCGCTCGAAATCATCGGCCATGGCACCAAGCGGATGGTC
The DNA here is from genome assembly GCA_049509335.1 of Bradyrhizobium sp. Taxonomy (GTDB): domain Bacteria; phylum Pseudomonadota; class Alphaproteobacteria; order Rhizobiales; family Xanthobacteraceae; genus Bradyrhizobium. Next base: position 37,884 of record JBEKZZ010000008.1, read on the forward strand.
GGCCAGGTGATGGCGACCAACGCGCTGCTCGACCTGTCGGCGCTCAATGCCGTGAAGTCCTACGAGCCAAATGAACTCATCATCACGGTTGAAGCGGGCGCGCCGCTTTCCGACGTCAAGTCGCTGATCGACTCCAAAAATCAGCGGTTTGCATTCGAGCCGATGGACACCGCGCCGCTGCTGGGTACGCCTGAGGCGGGTACGATTGGAGGCATGATTAGTGCCGGGTTGGCCGGACCGCGCCGGATCCAGGCCGGTGCCGCCCGCGACCACCTGCTTGGTGCGCACGCCGTCTCAGGCTTCGGTGACAGCTTCAAGGCCGGCGGCCGGGTCGTGAAGAACGTCACGGGCTATGACCTCTGCAAGCTGCTGGCGGGTTCCTGGGGAACGCTGGCGGTCATGACTGAAGTGACGCTGAAGGTGATGCCAAGGCCGGAGAGCGAGCGCACACTGGTGTTGCGTGACCTTGACCATGCGACCGCTAACCAGGCGATGACTGCAGCGCTTGGTTCCCCCTTCGACGTCTCAGGTGCGGCGCATGTGCCGAAATCGGCCCTGCACGACACGAGCGGCGCACTCGGCAGCTTGGGAGCGCCCCAAACGGCGCTGACGCTGCTGCGGCTGGAAGGCATTACGGCATCGGCCGCGCATCGTGCCGCCTCGCTCGCCAAGCAACTCGCGCGGTTTGGAACCGCTGACATCATCGAAGATGAGCTTTCTGCCGCGGCCTGGGAATGCGTGCGTGACGTGGAACCCTTCGCGGCCAAGGGACCGCTCGGCGCCTGGCCGGTGTGGCGCATCGTCTGTCCGCCGGCCTCAGGGGGCGCCTTGGGCGAACGCCTCGCCCGCGAAACCGGGGGCGATGTGCTTTACGACTGGGGTGGCGGACTGATCTGGGCGGCGTTGCCGCCGCAGCCGGATGCCCAGGCGGCGCTGGTGCGGCAGCGTGCCGCCTCAGCCGGCGGGCATGCCATGCTGCTGCGCGCGGGCGATGAGGTGAGGCGGCAGGTCGACGTGTTCCAGCCCGCGAGCGAAGGCGTGGCCGCTTTGAGCGAACGCGTCCGGCAGAGTTTCGACCCGAAAGGCATTCTCAATCGCGGCCGAATGGTCCGGAAGGTTGTTCCATGAAAACGGAATTTAGCCCCGCTCAACTGGCCGATCCCGATATCGCCGAAGCCGACACGATCCTGCGCAAGTGCGTGCATTGCGGCTTTTGCACTGCGACCTGTCCGACCTATGTCCTGCTTGGCGACGAGCTCGATAGCCCGCGCGGCCGGATCTATCTCATCAAGGAGATGCTGGAAAAAGACCACCCGCCGACGCCTGAAGTCGTCAAGCACATCGATCGTTGTCTCTCCTGCCTCGCCTGCATGACCACCTGTCCGTCGGGCGTGAACTACATGCATCTGGTCGACCAGGCGCGGGTGAGGATCGAACGGGACTTTGCTCGCCCCTTGACGGAACGGCTGTTGCGCAGCGTGCTGGCTTTGGTGCTGCCGCGGCCAAAACTGTTTCGCGCCAGCATGATACTGGCGCGGCTCGCGCGGCCTTTCGCCAGCCTCTTGCCTTCGGGCAGGGCCTCGGCGACACCGACTTTGCTCAAGCGAATCAAGGCGATGCTGGCGTTGTCGCCGCGCGCCTTGCCTGAGGCGGGGCCGGCTGGCGGCAGCGTTTTTCCCGCCAAGGGCGAGCGGCGCGGGCGGGTCGCTTTGCTTCAGGGCTGCGCGCAACAGGTGCTGGCGCCGCGGATCAATCAGGCCGCCATTGGTGTGTTGACCCGTCATGGCATCGAGGTCGTCCTGGTCAACGACGAGCAATGCTGCGGCGCGCTGACCCACCACATGGGCCGGGAGGATGCGGCGCTGGCCTTCGCCCGCGCCAACATCACCGCCTGGTGTGCTGAGGCCGATCGCGGCGGGCTCGACGCCATTCTGGTGACGACGTCGGGCTGCGGCACCGTCATCAAGGACTACGGTTTCATGCTGCGCCAGGACCGCGACTTCGCCACTCGCGCCGCGCAGGTTTCAGCGCTGGCCAGGGACATCACCGAGTATGTCGGCGGCCTCGATCTTGCGTCAGCACAGCGCCGCGACGACATCGTCGTCGCTTATCACGCGGCTTGTTCGCTACAGCACGGGCAGAAAATAACGCAACTGCCGAAAGAATTGCTTTCCAAGAACGGATTCGTGGTGAAAGATGTACCCGAGAGCCATTTGTGTTGCGGTTCGGCGGGGACCTACAACATTCTCCAGCCTGACATTGCGAACAAATTGCGCGATCGAAAGGTCGCCAATATTGCGATGATCGAGCCGGATATGATTGCTGCGGGCAATATTGGATGCATGGTGCAGATTGCCAGCGGTACGTCAGTTCCTGTGGTGCACACGATTGAGCTTCTCGATTGGGCGACGGGCGGCCCGCAGCCGGGATCGAGCGGACCCGACAGGCTCGTGCACAACGACGGTCTGAACACCCGATAGATACGGCTCAGCGCAACAGGAGGACTACATGGCTAAGGCGAAGAAGAAGAAAGGCAAGAAGGCGAAGAAGGCTAAAAAGCTTCTCGCAACGAAGAAGAAATCCGCCAAGAAGGCGGCCAAAAAATCCGCGAAGAAATCCGCAAAGAAGTCGGCGAAGAAAGCCGTGAAGAAATCGGCCAAGAAGGCCGCCAAGAAAACTGCAAAGAAAGCGGCCCCGAAGAAAGCAGCCAAGAAAAAGGCCGCAAAGAAGGCGGCCGCGCCGGCAGCCCATCATGAGCCGGCCGCGCCGGCCGACAGCTGGGCTACGCCGAGCCACGAGGAGCCCGCTCCCGCGCCGTCGTGGGAGCACAGCCACCACGGCTCCGGCAGCGAGGACGGAAGCTAGAATAGTCCATCCAGCTACCTTCGAAATCGAAAGGCCGCAGCGTTGTCGCTGCGGCCTTTTTCATGCCGGCTCTTTCATTGCCGGACCGATCCTCGGATGCTGATCGAGGCATCACGGTGCCTGCTTATGCGGCTAAGGCCGCACGCGAAAATTGTCTCCCAACGACAACACGCGGTGGGAATATCTTTTTAATATACGATTTTAGATTAAAAAATAAGCAATTGATTATGTTTTTTGCTTCGCGATAGCGAAGGCCTATAAGACATTGGCCCGATCCCGGGAATTCGGCTGCCGTCCCATCGTTTGGGCGCTGAGTTCGAGCCAATGGAATGGGGCGTAAAGTATGAAAAAGATAGCTTTTGTTGCCGCGGCGATGCTTGCCGTGGCCGGCTCGGCTGTTGCCGCCGATCTGCCTGTAAAGGCCCTCAAAGCCCCGCCGGCCCCCTTCGATCCCTGGGATATCGCCTTCGGCGGCGCTGTGATGAGCGACTATGTCTTTCGCGGTATTACCCAGTCCAATCACCAGCCATCGGTGGCCGCTTATTTCGAGCCGCGTTACAACGTCAACAAGGATTTGCAGCTCTATGTCGGCACCTCCGCCGAGAGCATTTCATTTGCCAGCCGTGCGGCGGGCGAGGTCGATGTCTACGGTGGCATTCGGCCGACCTTCGGCGCCTTTGCCCTCGACTTCGGCGTCTGGGGATATCTCTATCCGGGCGGAAATTGCGCCGATAACGTCCTGACCGGCGGCGTTCCCGGCGGCAATGTCTGCCCAATCGACACCAGTACGATCTTCCTCGCCAACGGCAACGTCATGAAAAAGGACGTCAGCTTTTACGAGTTCTATGGCAAGGGCAACTACACTGTGAATGACAACTGGCAGTTCGGTGTGAGCGAATACTACACGCCGAGTTACCTCAATTCCGGCGCCTGGGGTGACTACGCGTCGATCACGGGTAGATACACTGCGCCGAGCACCTTCTTCGGAAAAAGCGGCGTCGGCATGTACGTATCCGCCGAAGTCGGCAGGCAGTGGCTCGGTACGTCAGATGCGTTCTATCGTGTTCCGAACTTCCCCAACGGCATTCCCTATCCGAGCTATGATACCTGGAATATCGGTATCGGCTTCACCTACAAGGTGTTCACCCTCGACATTCGTTACTCCGACACGGATATGTCGAAGGGTAATTGCAACGCCCTCACGACCGCCTTCAACGCCTCGGGAACGAACAACGTGACGTCGATAAATCCCGGTGGCGCAGGTTCGAACTGGTGCGGCGCAGCCGGCATTGTGAAGTTTTCGGCCGACCTGACCGCGATGAGCAGCTTGAAGTAGCTTGGCGGCTCGGCTTGCTACGACGCGCCGCCCTCCTTGTGTTGCTCATGCGCGGTAAACCGGTCGCCCTCGCGCTCCAGCACGATGTGGCCGTCGTGGAATGCTTCTAGCGTGCTGCGATGCCCGATCGAGACCGTTGTCGTTGCCTTGAGCTTGTCGGCCAGCAGGCGATAGAGCGCGGCTTCGGAGGCCTCGTCGAGCGAGGCGGTCGCCTCGTCGAGGAAAAGGTACTGAGGTTCGTGCAGCAGCGCGCGGGCAAGGCCGAGCCGCTGTTGCTCGCCAAGCGAGAGCATCCGGTTCCAATGGGCTTCTTCCCCAAGCCTTGGCGCGAGCTGCGGCAGGCCTACGGCGATGAGTGCCTGTTCAACGAGCGCCGAGCTGAACGCATCCGGACTCGATGGGTAAACGATCGCCGCTTTCAGAGCACCGATTGGAAAGTAGGGCCGTTGCGGCAACATCATCAGCGTGGCCTTGGCGGGAATCGTAATCACCCCATTGCCGAACGGCCATATGCCGGCAATTGCGCGGAAGAGCGTCGATTTGCCGGCTCCGGATGGCCCGGTGACCAGGACGTGCTCGTTGTTCTGAATGCGCAGGCCGTCGGCTGCGACCAGCGGCGTACCGTTGGGTAACTTGACCAGAAACTGCCGCAACTCAATCGCCCGGCTTTCTTCCGAACGTACGACTTCGATCGAGGGGCTGGCACTTGCGAGCCGGGTGGCGTTTGAGATCGCTTCCTCGAAACCTTCGAGACGGGCAACCACCGAACTCCACTCCGCCAACGAGCGATAGGCCGTCACAAAGAACGACAACGCCTGTTGCACGCTGGAAAAGGCGGAAGCAGTCTGCATCATGCCGCCGAGCTGGATCTTGTCGGTAAAATAGGCCGGCGCCACCAGAACATAGGGAAAAACCACCGCGGCCTGCGAGTAGCTCGAGGTGAACGCGGTCAGCCGCTTGGTGCGGGTCATGATCTCGTACCAGTTCTGGACCACGCGGCCGAAGCGATCGAGCAGCCGCGCTTGTTCGGCGCTCTCGCCGCTGAGCAGCGCAATCTGCTCTGAATTTTCGCGCACCCGCACCAGATTGAAACGGAAGTCGGCTTCAAAACGCTGCTGTTGAAAATTGAGCATGACCAAAGGCGATCCGATCCAATGCGTCAGCGCCGTTCCGAAGATGGCGTAAATCGTCGCGCCCCACACCAGATAGCCGGGGACATGGAATTCGTTGCCGAACAGCGTCAGCGGCGAATCGGCCGAGAGGCCCCACAGGATAACGACGAAAGAGCCGAGCGTTACCACCGCGCTCAGAAAGCCGACGCAGATGCCCAGCGTCTGCTCGACAAACATTTTGACGTCGTCGGAAATTCGCTGGTCCGGATTGTCGGCGGCGTCGCCCTGAAGCTGCATGCGGTAATGGTTGGCTTTATCCAGCCATTCGCCGAGATAGTGGTGCGTCAGCCAGTTCCGCCAGCGGATCTGGAGCCACTGATTGAGATAGAGCTGATAGACACTGAGTGCGATGAAAATAGTCGCTAGGATGCAAAAGACGCCGATTTCGCGAACGAAAGCGTCCCAATCCTTCTCCTGCAGGGCGTTATAAAAGCGATTGTTCCACTGGTTGAAGAGCACATTGAGGCCGACCACTGTGAGTTCGATCGCGATGACCGCCGCAAGCAGCAGGCGGCCCGCAAATTTGTCTTCCGAACGGAAATAAGGAGCCGCGATCCGCCACACGGTCGCAGGCTTCAAGCTGATATTGTTCACAGGTCGTGATCTCCGGGGGAATAGCTGCGCGGGCAAGGTGTTGGCCCCGTCAGGGAAGGGGACTTGATATTCGTTACGGGTTGGCCAGCGTCGCGTTTCGGAATCCGCAAAACCGTGAGTGAGTGTCAGTCTGCGGAACTAGACTAAAGTCGTAAACTTGATGGTACGGGTGCGCTTGTCGCCGCCTCCGAGTCAACCCTAGCATGCGGCTAATGGCGGGTGGCAGGGGGCCCTCACATTTCGCGCGTTTGTGAGCGGGTTTGGCGAAAAGCCGAGTCCGCACTTGGAGCCGCGCTTTGTCAAAGGTCCCCCGGAATTCGCGCCAGCGCGCCGGCCGTTCACGCGTGCCGGGACGCCAAAAAATGCATGGAGAGGAATCGTAATGTGGAATCAGGTCTATAATCCCTTTAGCAATACCGTGCTGTCGACGATCGCTGCCGCGGTGCCCGTGGTCACGCTGCTGGTCTTGATCGCCAGCGGCAAGGTCAAGGCGCATATCGCCGCCATCATTGCGGTGATCTTGACCAACCTGATTGCGATTTTCGTGTTCACCATGCCCGCGGGCATGTCGATCCGCGCCTCGTTGCTCGGCGTCGTTGCCGGGTTCTTCCCGATCGGCTGGATCGTGCTCAACGTCATCTTTCTCTACCAGCTCACGGTTGCAACGGGTCAATTCGAACTATTAAAACGCGCAGTTGGCGGCGTTACCGAAGATCGTCGTCTGCAACTGCTGCTGATCGCATTTTCTTTCGGCGCGTTCTTCGAGGGAGCATCAGGATTTGGTACGCCGGTCGCGATCACCGGCTCGGTCCTGATCGGTCTCGGATTCTCACCGCTTGCCGCATCCGGTCTCTCGTTGATCGCCAATACCGCGCCGGTCGCCTACGGCGCGCTCGGCACGCCGATCCAGGGCCTCGCTCAGGTGACCGGGCTCGATCCCTATGTTCTCGGCGCCATGGTCGGTCGCCAATTGCCGATCTTCTCGCTGCTCGTTCCGTTCTGGGTCGTGTGGGCCTTCGCCGGCTGGAAGGGCATGAAAGATATCTGGCCGGCCATTCTGGTCACCGGCATTTCGTTCGCCGTCCCGCAATTCGTAGTCTCCAACTACCTCAATCCCTGGATCGTCGATATCGCCGCGTCGCTGATTTCGATGGGAGCGCTCATCCTGTTCCTCAAAGTCTGGCAGCCGAAGCAGCTTTGGCTGTCGCCGGCGCTGCGCGGCAACGACGAATCCATGGCGACGATGACGCCGGCGAAGCCATTTGATAAGACGCCGTTGAGCCAGGGGCAGCTCTGGAACGCGCTGTTGCCGTGGATCATCGTCTGCATCGTGATGCTGATCTGGGGTAGCGGTTGGTTCAAGACCTGGGCCGACTCGATCTTTTTCTACAGGTATCCCGTCCCTGATCTACACAACATGATCAACACGGTGCCTCCGGTCGCGGCCAAGCCGACGCCGCAAGGCGCGGTGTTCGGCTTCACCTATCTGTCGTTCACCGGGACGGGCATGTTGATCGCGGCGATCATCTCCGGCTTGCTGGCAGGCTTCTCGCCGATGAAGATGATCGTCGAATACGGCCGTACCATCAAGCTCTGCGCGATCTCGCTGATCACGATTTCGGCGATGCTCGCGATCGGAACGCTGACACGCCTCTCCGGCGTCGACGCAACGCTCGGTCTCGCCTTCGCCGCGACCGGCGTTCTCTATCCCTTCTTCGGCACGCTGCTCGGTTGGCTCGGTGTCGCGCTGACCGGATCGGATACCGCGTCGAATATTCTGTTCGGCAACTTGCAGAAGATTACCTCGGAGCAACTGGGCCTGCCGTCGGTGCTGATGGCGGCTGCGAACTCGTCCGGTGGCGTCATGGGCAAGATGATCGATGCGCAGTCGATCGTCGTCGCCTCAACGGCGACCAACTGGTACGGGCATGAAGGCTCGATCCTGCGTTTCGTCTTCAAGCATTCGATCGCGCTGGCCTGTCTGGTCGGCCTGTTCGTGATGTTGCAGGCCTATGTCTACCCGTTCACTGCCATGGTCTTGAAGTAGACGCCGGCTTCAACCAAACCAGCTCCCCGCGTCCTGATCGGACGCGGGGATTTTTTTACGCCGCCGATCTGTTCAACGGCGCGCTGGCCGACTACAAGGCGCGCGCGTCGGCATATTTAGAGGGACGACATGTTTTCAACGCGAGGTTTTTTGAGACCGGCCGTGGTTGTTGCCGCGCTCGCTACGGCCGGTTTCCTTGCCAGTGCCGCCAGCGCCGAAGATGGCTTTCCGTTCGGATTCGAGATGACACTGAATACGCCGCCCCAACCCGGATCGAAGCGGATTCCGACACTTGAGATCGGTGACAATGGCGAAGCGAAGCTCGATTTATGGTGCAAGACCGGCACGGGCCAGTTCTCGGTCGCGGGGAGTACCGTGATCTTCGTTCCCGGTCAGTTGCAGGACCCGGGCTGTCCACCGGCGCGGGCGCAAGCCGACGATGATCTTGTCGCAGCGCTGAGCGAGGCTACCACCTGGCAGCGGCGAGGCGATCTGGTGTCCTTTGCCGGAGCCAAACCTTTGCGATTCCGCATCAACACCAACTGACGGTTGCTTACTTTTACTTCCAGACCGATTTGTCGGCGTCCCAGCGCTGTCCCCTGAATTCCCTGGCCAGCGCGTCAACGACGCCAATGTCGTCTTTCTGGGCGCCTTCTTCGTCACCGCTGGAATCGTTGGCGAGGTTGAGTGCGGGGCCCGAGGTCTCGTCCGCCGTCGTAGTCACGGGAGTGCCGACCCACAGGATCAACCGGTCCGATGCGCCCGGCTTTTCGGAAGCGACCAACGCCGTCACCTCGATGGTGTCGGTGAGATCGAGCGACGGATATAGCTCGCTGGCGCGCTTGAACGTCAGTTTCAGCTTGCCGTTCGAGGAGTTCCAGGCGGAAGTCGCTGGTCTGGCCGAAAGCGCTTCGGCGAGCGCGTTGGTGATCGCTCCAGCAAGCTTGTCCTTGTTGAGCCGATCGCCGTCGCGCCAGCCTGTGGCGGAAAGGCGGATGGTGCGGTCCATTTCGAGGATTCCCGTGGTCCAGCCGGCCGTAACCACCCCGGGGGCCGACTTGAACTTCGCGATCAGCGCGGCGGCCCGATCCGGATCGGCGCTCATCGTGATGGTCTGCTCGCCCGCGCGCAACACGTCGCAGGTGACACTGAGGCTGCTCAAGGAAACTTCGACGTCTTGCCCCTTGAGGTTTTTGAGAAAATCGGCCGCCGCATCCAATTTGACGCGAACGCCGATCGCTTCAGGCGATACTTCCGTAAAATCCTTCGGCGACGGCGTGATGCCGTCGTCGCTGGTCTGGTTTTCCTGAAACTCCCGTTCGCTGATGTCGGAGTTGTCGGTCGAGTTTACTTCCGTGACGGTCTGTCCGATGGTGATTTGACCGTTGAACTCGAAATTTTCGCCGGCCGGCTTTCGCGTCAATTTGACGGTGACCGGCAATTTGGCGCCTGCGCTTTGCGCCGTGCCCGTCAGCGTTTGACCGTTGATCGAAAGATTGGCGACGAAGCGATCCTTGCGGTCGGAGCCTTTGGCGACGGGGTAGCAGACGTCGAGCGTCGCCGCGGTCAAGGTCTTGCCTTGCCGTGTTTCTTTCAGGATCACGTCGGCATTGCCGTCCATCAATCCATCGATGGCGGTGAAGTACCTGACCTCGTTGACGCCAGGGGCTGCCTTCGGAGAGAGCTTCATTTGGCCATGGGCCATGCCGTTCAAGGCCACCACAACAACGGCCAGGAGAAGCAACGGTGCGCGCATCTGCACTTCCTCGGAAAGGTGGGCTTAATCGTCGAGCTTGAGGGTTGCGAGTCGGTTGGAGCCAAGTTTGACCTTTCCTAGCAAAGCTTCGGACAGATCGCTCAAAAAAAGAAGGCCGCCCGGAGGCGGCCTTCTCGATCTGGTGTGTTTCCAGGGCCGCTTGGGTTAGAAGCCCATGCCGCCTCCATGGCCATGGCCACCGCCGGCTGCCGGCGCGGGCTCCTTCGGCAACTCCGCAACCATCGCCTCCGTCGTCACCAGCAAGGCGGCGACGGACGAAGCATCTTGCAGGGCCGTGCGAACCACCTTGGCAGGGTCGATGATGCCCTTGGCGACCATATCGACATACTCTTCGGTCTGGGCGTCGAAGCCGAACGTCTCCGACTTGTCTTCCAGGATCTTGCCGACGACGATCGAACCCTCGACCCCGGCATTCTCCGCGATCTGGCGGATCGGAGCTTCCAGCGCCTTGAGCACGATGTTGATGCCGGCCTGCACGTCGGAATTGTCGTTGTGGATGCGCCCCACGGCCTTTTTGGCGCGCAGCAAAGCGACGCCGCCGCCCGGCACGATGCCTTCCTGCACGGCAGCGCGTGTGGCGTTCAGCGCGTCCTCAACGCGGTCTTTCTTTTCCTTGACCTCGACCTCGGTCGCGCCGCCGACGCGGATCACCGCGACGCCGCCGGCGAGTTTGGCCAGACGCTCCTGGAGCTTCTCGCGGTCATAGTCCGACGAGGTTTCATCGATCTGGGCCTTGATCTGGTTGACGCGGCCCTCGATGTCCTTCTTCTTGCCGGCGCCTTTGACGATCGTGGTGTTTTCCTTGTCGATCACGACCTTGCCGGCGCGGCCGAGCATGGCGACCGTGACGCTCTCGAGCTTCATGCCGAGTTCGTCGGAAATAAGCTGACCACCGGTCAGGACCGCGATGTCTTCCAGCATCGCCTTGCGGCGGTCACCGAAGCCCGGCGCCTTGACAGCGGCAACCTTCAAACCGCCGCGCAGCCGGTTGACGACCAGCGTCGCCAGCGCCTCGCCCTCGACGTCCTCGGCGATGATCAGAAGCGGCTTGCCCGACTGCACGACGGCTTCGAGCACCGGCAACATCGCCTGCAGGCCGGACAGCTTCTTCTCGTGCAGCAGCACGTAGACGTCCTCGAGTTCCGCCGTCATCTTTTCGCCGTTGGTGACGAAATAAGGCGACAGATAACCACGGTCGAATTTCATGCCCTCGACGATGTCGACCTCGGTCTCGAGCGACTTGTTTTCCTCAACCGTGATGACGCCTTCGTTGCCGACCTTCTGCATCGCCTGCGCGATCATCTTGCCGATCGCGGCATCGCCGTTGGATGAGATAGTGCCGACCTGGGCGACTTCGGAGGAGGAGGCGACCGGCTTGGCGCGCTTCTCGATGTCCTTCACCACGGCTGTCACCGCGATCTCGATGCCGCGCTTGAGATCCATCGGATTCATGCCCGCGGCCACCGCCTTAGCGCCTTCCCGTACGATCGCTTGCGCAAGCACGGTCGCGGTGGTGGTGCCGTCGCCAGCGTTGTCGTTGGTCTTGGAGGCGACTTCGCGCAGCATCTGCGCGCCCATATTCTCGAACTTGTCGTCAAGTTCGATTTCCTTGGCGACGGTCACGCCGTCCTTGGTGATACGAGGCGCGCCAAAACTCTTTTCAATGACGACGTTGCGGCCCTTGGGGCCGAGCGTCACCTTGACGGCGTTGGCGAGAATATCGACGCCACGCAACATGCGGTCGCGCGCGTCTCCGGAAAATTTGACGTCTTTGGCAGCCATTTGAATTCACTCCATCGGTATCTGGATGTTTGCCTGACGCAGCTTTGCCGCTGCACCAAAGGGGCAGGAGAGCGATGCGGCGTTAAGCCAGCACGCCCATGATGTCGCTTTCCTTCATGATCAGCAGTTCCTCGCCGTCGAGTTTGACCTCGGTGCCGGACCACTTGCCGAACAGAACGCGGTCGCCGACCTTGAGATCGATCGGGATCAACTTGCCGGATTCATCCCGGCCGCCGGGACCTACCGCCGTGATTTCGCCTTGCGAGGGCTTTTCCTTGGCAGTGTCGGGAATGATGATGCCGCCCTTGGTCTTTTGTTCGGCATCGAGACGCTTGACCACGACACGGTCATGCAGAGGGCGAAATGTGGTTTTAGCCATGACGGTTCCTTTGGAGGCTTGGTTCTGCTGGTCGATTTGCTGCCGGAATTGACGCGAATACGGGTGTATTCAAACGCGGCCAAGCAGCCTATCGTGTTCTTGGCAATCGGGCGCTTAGAGTGCCAATGGTGCGACTGGGGGATATGGCCTCGTGGCGGTCCTGTCAAGCAAACGAGGTTAAGAAGACGTTGGTGAGGTTCGTATAGGATGCTTTCGGAAACCACATCGGTGCGGCGGCGTATTTTGCAGGACGTCGTTGCTAGGTCAGGGTTTTGGCGCTTGGCTGCCAGACAAGGCGGCCTAAGAATTTGCTTGGGGATGAACATGGTCGTTTCAGGTGGCGTACGGATGGCTGCCAATCTGGGGATCGCCTTGGTGCTGACGCTCTTGCTGGGGGCGTGCAGCAGCATGAGCTTGCCCTCCTTCTCGTCGTCATCTCCGACGGCTGCTCCCGAGCCGGCGCCAGTCCCGGAAATGCCCGCAACGATCCGCCCCGATGAGATCGTTGGCAAATGGGGGCTGGCGTCCTTCCAGAATCCCAATGACCGCGCACGAACCGAAGCGGCCGCGAAGGCCCAGTGCAAACAGCCTTACGTGATCGGCGCCGGCGCCACCGGTGGGGTCATCATGCACCTGGCCGATCAGGCCACGCCGCAGGAGTTGCGTTTGAAGGGCAGTCCGAGCGGCAAGAATTACATTGGTCCGCCAGGTCCGGCCGGTGGCGAGCAGGACCGCGAGATATCATCCTTCGATGGCAGGGTGCTGATCACCCGCTTCATCGACAAGGACGCGGCGACCCGTTACGGCAACATGGTCTATGTTCGCTGCGCGCCGCGGGCGTAATCCGCTCTGACGTTCAGGAAACAAAAAACGCCGGCCTTTTAGGGCCGGCGTCTTGTTTTGAACCGAATGCTTTATATCAATCGAACAGCGCGTCGATATCGTCCTGTGAGGCGTGGCCGACATCACCGTCAAGTCTCGGACCGTTCAGGAGCTTGGCATCGCCTTCGCGGGTATCGACGATCGCCGGCGCATGGGCCTTGATGGCGTCGACGCCGCCCCAGATATCCATCATGACGGTGATGTGGTTTTCGATGAACTTCATCGTGTTCATCACCTTCTTGATGCGCTGGCCGGTCAGGTCCTGGAAGTTGCAGGCCTCGAAAATGGAAACGACGCGTTCCTGGATTTCCTCGCTGAGCAGCTTCTGCTGATCGGGCGAAGTGATTTTGCTGAGCGCGGTAGCCGCGTTATCGATTGATTCGGCGGCTTCCAGAATTTGCTGGGTGGCTTCTTCAGTGCCGCCGACGACGGCGCCGAGTTCGCCATTGACCTTGGCCATCTCCTCGCCGTTGAAGCTCTTGCCATGCAGCACGGCAATTTCGCGCTTGGTGCGGGTAATGGCGTCATAGATCAGGTCGAGTTCGACCTTCAGCTTCTCGCATTGTTCGATCTGGGCGCGATAGGTTTCAAGCAAGACTTGGGCCTCCGCAACTTCGCGTGACGCGGCTTCGCCGATCGTCTCGGTGGTGACGCTGGATGGTCGTGAGACGGCCATCTGGGCTCTGATGGCGCGCAGTTCGCTCATGATCTCGAGATGCATGGGGCCGACTTCGGCTTCGACTTCCGGCGGCATCTGAATGTCTCCGGAGAGAGCTTCCTCGATACGAAAACGTCTGCGATGAACCGGCATGAGAATGTCCCTGACCCCTTTACTCCGCCGTGCTTTAAAGCAGACTGGATTTAACATGAGGTTCACGCCGGAACCGGCTTGCAAAACACTAGTGGGCCCCGCACACGAACGATTAACCATGCGCATTCTCCGTTCATGGAAAATAAACGCTGCCGGACAAAACAGCGCGAACTTGACGACGTGGTGAATCGAAACCGCGATTCCGTTTACCAAACCGATGCGTTTTTCGCTCTTAGCTGTTCGCGTGTACAGCGCGCCGCTCCGGCGCACCCACGACGAAAACAGTATGAGTACGTCGATGAAGAAAATGTATTTCGCGCTGCTCGCCAGCGCCTGTTGGCTCAACCTCGGATTCCCGCAAGCCGCCGCGAACGAGGCCGAGTTTGTCACCGATCCGGTTGTGCTCCATCCCGATCAATCCGCAATGCCGCCGGCTGCCGCGCCGGTGCGTGTCGCGTCCGCCGACCGGCCCAACATGGGCGGGGGCTTCATCGAGTTCCTGTTCGGTGATCGTCAGGGCCAGGGTTATCAGTCGCAGGATCAACTCGATCGGCAACGGCCTCTCTATCCGCAACAGCCTGGCTATCAGCAGCAGCAGCAAGTTTATCAATCGCCGGTGGTGCCGCAGCCAACGATGAGCGAGCCGGCGCGTCCTGCGTTCGATCCAAAATACGAAAAACAGGTCGTCGAATATGACGGCAAGGAGAGCGCCGGCACCGTCGTCGTCGATACGCCGAACAAATTCCTCTATCTGGTCCAGGGCAATGGCAAAGCGATGCGCTATGGCATCGGCGTCGGCCGTCCCGGCTTCGCCTGGTCCGGCATCAAGACCATTTCCGCCAAGAAGGAATGGCCGGACTGGACTCCGCCGGCCGAGATGATCGCTCGCCGGCCGGATCTGCCGCGGCACATGGAAGGCGGACCGCAAAATCCGCTCGGTGCGCGCGCCATGTATCTCGGCTCGACGCTCTACCGCATCCACGGCTCCAACGAACCCTGGACAATCGGCACCAACGTGTCGTCGGGGTGCATCCGGATGCGCAATGAGGATGTGATCGACCTCTATGGTCGCGTCAACGTCGGCACCAGGGTCGTCGTCATCTGACCGATCGGATGTCGTGAAAATAAAACGGCCGCTCCCAATGGGGCGGCCGTTTTTGTCTGTTTGCTTTGATCCCCTCAGGCGACGTCGCTATCGCCGTCGTTGCCGAAGTCGTCCGAGTCCATATCCGCATCGTCCTGGTCGTCGTTCGATGCGGAATCGAACAATCCTGCACGCGAAGTGTCGTCGGCCCGATCGTGGGATGAGCCGATGTTGTTGATGCCGGCATCACGCGCGAGGCTGCTATTGGACTGGTCGGTCCAAGGACTTTGACTCGAGCTTCGGTCGGCCAATGCGCTCGCATCACCGAAACCATGATGGCTTCCGCCCATCATCGAACGAATGCTGCCCAGCAAAAGCGATCCGCCGACAACGCCGGCGGCCGCGGCTGCGGCTGTTCCCAAAAATGAGCCTCCGCCCCCGCCACCCATGCCTCCACCCATCATGCCGCCGCCCATCATTCCTCCAGGCGCCTGCGGTCCGCCATAGGGCTGACCATATCCGGGCTGACCCTGTCCGCCTTGGTCGTAATGCCCGGCGTCATACTGTCCCGACTGCTGCAAGACCTGACCGCTGTTCCAGACCGGGCGGCGGCCAACGTCGGGAGGCGGCACATTCGGGACAGAACCGCCGCCTTGGCCCTGGCCGAGGATGGCGCCGCGCATCGTGTCGAGGAAGCCGCCGCCCTGGCCTTGCTGGGGTGCGCCTTGGCTCTCCAGTTCCTGGATGCGGCTGTTGGCGCGCTTGAGCGCCTCGTCTTGCAAAAGCACCGTTTGCACCAGCGGATAAATCGCGTTCGGAGCGCTTCGCAAGCCCTGGGCGATCGAAGCCGCGGCGTCCGGATCGCGCGGCGTGCTCTCCATCTTGGACAGCCGTTCAAAAAGATCATCAACCAATTGGCGTTCTTGCGGTGTCATCAGGCCTCTCCCTCGCTTCCGCTTTTGAAGCTTGGCTCAGATGTAGGCGCCGTTCATGTCGCAAGTAGTGCGGGTGGAAATTAAATTTACGTAGGCGGCACGGTGTCGGGTGCCTATTTTCATGCAAATGCTTGATTTAGCCGAGCGTGACTTCGCTGGCCGCGAGCAGGGGCAGGAAGTGTTCACCGCGAAGGAATTCGTATTCGCGTTCACGCTGCACTGTCAGCGGATCGAGGCTGATCAGCACGTCATCCACGATGCCGGGATGACACATCACGACACCGGCCGCGGGCATCCCTTGCAGGAATTGCCGCATCAGGCTGCCGAATTCCGGCTGTTTCGAAAAATCATAAGCGCCGGCAAAAGCCGGGTTGAAGGTGAGTTCGGCGCGCGCGGCGCGTCTTCGGAATTGCGCGCTCAGGACGTCGAGAACAAGCGCCTTCGGCTGGTCCAGACGTTGGACCCAGGGCCCATTGCGGCCGCATTGGCGGATCCAGGCGTCGGGGGCTGCTTTCTTCACCGTCGCCAGAAAAGCTTCGCGCACGCCCGGATAGAGCTGCACATGCTGGTGGCCATCGACAAAGTCGGGCGGGCGACCGAACAGATCGAAAAAGGTTTCGAGTTGCACCGTTAGTTCGGTGTGGATGAGTTCAAAATCGAGTCGTCCTGTCAGGCCCCGGCGCAGCAGTTTGGTGTGGGGCAGGAATAAGCCGTCTTCGATCGGCTTGAAATGCATCGTCAAAGGGCGAAACGGCGCAGTGAGGGTAGCGTGGAGGCCGATCGCGCAGCGCGGATTGGCTTTTGCTGAAGCCTTCAGCGCGTTCGCTTCCTCCCGGCCAATCGCGGGTCCCACCACCATGGCGGAAGTGGCATTGAGGCGGCCATTCTCAATCAGGTCGCGAATTGCGCGGTTGACACCCGGACTGATGCCATAGTCGTCGGCGCACAACCAGATGCGCCGGTTCATTCCGCCGCGGTCCTTGCGCCAGCCTCGCTGCTCGTGCTGGCATCGGCGCGCTTTTCGGAATGTTCGGCGACGAAATAGATCGGACGCGCCTTCAGCTCCGACAGGATCTTGCCGATATATTCTCCGACAATGCCGATCATGATCAGTTGTACACCGCCGATCGTCATCAGGCCCACGATCAGCGAGGGATAGCCGGGGACCGACTTCCCATCCACGATGGTTTCCCACAGGATCGAGAGACCGAACAGAAACGCGACGGCCGCCAGCAATACTCCCAGCAGGCTGGCAACGCGAAGCGGTGCGACCGAAAACGAGGTCAGCCCTTCGATCGAAAGCCCGACCAGCCGGCCGGGGCTGAACGTCGTTATGCCGTGGGCTCGCGCGGCCGGCTCATAATCGACGCGGATCTGGCGAAAGCCGATCCAGCTCGCCAGCCCCTTGAAGAAGCGGTTGCGTTCCGGAAGCTGGCGCAAGGCGGCGGCGGCGCGCGGCGACAGCAGGCGGAAGTCTCCGGCGTCTTCCGGGATTTTCTGCCGGGCGCCCCAGTTGATCAGCGCGTAGAAGCCGCGCACCGATAATCGCCGCAGCAGCGGCTCATTGTCGCGATTGGCTTTGGCCGTATAGACCACGTCATGGCCATCATCGATCCAGTGACCGACGAGTTTTTCGACCAGATCCGGTGGATGCTGGCCGTCGCCGTCCATGAACAGGATTGCACCGCGCCGCGCATGGTCGAGGCCAGCCATCAGGGCCGCTTCCTTGCCGAAATTGCGCGACAGCGAAACCACCTGAACATCGAGGGCATCGGCAGCAAGCCCGCGCGCAATGGCGAGCGTGGCATCGGCGCTACCGTCGTCTACGTAAACGACCTCGCAACGCAGCCGGTAACGATCGTTGAGTGTTTTTGCGAGGCCACAAAGCCGCTGGTGCAGCGATGCAAGGCCGGCCGCCTCGTTATACAGCGGGACCACAATCGACAGGCCTTGCGCCGCAGCGGTGGCCGCGGTCGTTGACAAGCTCGATACGTCCGTACCCAGCATCATCGATCAGGTCCCAGTCTCAGCACGAACCATCTTCAACTTCGCTCGAAAGGCATTCCGACACAACATATGGCAATCGCGGTGAATTGTCGCCACGGAGGGTAGTTGCCTTTTCGCCTATTGGCCGAGGAACGCTTCGAGCCTGGCGAACAGCGGATTTTCGCGGTCGAGCACATAATCGAGCGACGCCACCGAAACCGTCTCCGCGCCGTGGTCACGCAGGAAGCTTCCGAGCGCATAGAGCTGGGCCGGCGGACAGTGCAGCGTCACCATTCCGGAAGACGTCGGCCCGCCGAACGGCGACACCACGCCGAAACGTTGCGCAGCTTCGGCGAGCAATGCCGCGTTGCACCCGGTGAAACGGGTGCGGACTTCGCGATATTTGCTCGCGCGCGCGCGCGCCGCGATGTGGTCGAGGATCACGCGCGCGGTTTCCCGTGCCTCGCTCGACCAATCCGCCTCTCGCGAGGCGACGAGGTTGGCCTGGCTGCGCAGGATCACGCCGTCGTCGAGCACCTTCAGGCCGTTGGCGGCAAGGGTTGCGCCGGTGGTGGTAATATCGACGATCATTTCGGCGGTGCCGACCGCGGGCGCGCCTTCGGTCGCGCCGGCGCTCTCCACGATGCGGTAATCGACAATGCCGTGCGAAGCGAAGAACGACCGCGTCAGGTTGATGTATTTGGTGGCGACCCGCATCCGCCGGTTATGCTGTTCGCGGAAACCGGACGTGACGTCGTCGAGATCGGCCATGGTCCGCACGTCAATCCAGGCCTGCGGGACCGCCACCACGACATTGGCGCTGCCAAAGCCAAGGCTGTCGATCAGAAGCACGCGCCTGTCGGCATCGACGATGCTCTCGCGGACGAGATCCTCACCGGTAACGCCGAGGTGCACCGCGCCGCGCGCCAACTGGGAGGCAATTTCGCTCGCCGATAGATAGGCGATCTCCACATTGTCGAGGCCGGTAATGGTGCCGCGATATTCGCGGGCGCCGCGTGGCTTCGCCAAGGCGAGGCCGGCGCGCGTAAAAAACGCTTCGGCATTCTCCTGCAAGCGGCCCTTTGAGGGAACGGCGAGAACAAAGGGCGTGGTCACGACGGCCTCCCGGAGGTGGCGGACCCACCGATTTTGGCGAGCGCCTCGACCCATACCGAAAATCCGACCGCGGGAATGGCCGTGGGCGAGCCGAGCCGCTGCAACAGCCCGTCATATCTGCCGCCCGCGACCAGGGGTTCGACGCCATTGTTCTTGGCGTGAAGCTCGAATTCGAAGCCGGTGTAGTAATCGAGCCCGCGCCCGAATGAGGTCGAGAAGCGCGTTTGAGCGATATCGATGCCCCGTTTCACCATCCAGTCGACGCGGCTTTCGAGCGCGTCGGTTGCTGCATCGATGTTGAGGTTGGCGTCGGTCGCCAGCTTGCGCAGTTGCGCAATCGCATCGCGCGGATCGCCCGTGATGGCCAGGAAGCGCTTGATGATGACAAGCGTGTCGCGCGGCAGCGCCCCGGCCTTCAAAGTGGACTGTTCGAGAAAGCGGTCGGCGATTTCCGCAACCGTGCGGCCGCCGACATTGGTGGTGCCGGCGATCGACATCAGATCGGTGACGAGCGCCAGCGCCGCCTTGCGATCGGAGCCGGCGAGCGCGGCCAGCACGCCCTCATATTCGTTGCGGGTCGCGGCACTTGCGACCGTCAACTGCTCGATATCCTGTTCGAGGCTGATCTTGCGGTTGAAATCTTTCATCAGCCGCCGGCGCCATACCGGATAAAGACCGAGGGCGTCGATCAGGGCCGTGAAGAGGGCGACGTCGCCGGTGCGGATCTCGACCTCGTTGACGCCGAAAGCGCGCGTGGCCTCAAGCGCGAGCGCCAGCATTTCGGCATCCGCCGCGGACCGATCCAGCCGGCCGAAGGATTCGATGCCGGCCTGCGAGAACTCGCTCGGCGCTCCGCCGCGATAACGGAACACGGGGCCGAGATAGCTGTATCCGGCAGCCTTCCCCGCTTGACCTGAGGCGAGATATTCGCGTGCTACAGGAATCGTCAAATCCGGGCGGAGGCAAAGTTCCTCGCCGGTCGCATCCGTTGTCAGATAGAGGCTCTTTCGGATGTCTTCGCCGGAAAGGTCCAGAAAAGGTTCGGCGGGCTGCAGGACCGGCGGTTCGGCCAGGGCGTAGCCGGCCTGGGCGAATGACAATAGCAGCGTATCCGCCCATACGGCGGACCCGGTCGCACGAGGGGCTGCGGTTGCGGTCATCTTTCAGTCCAAATCCACCGAAAAACCGGTTCGGTATCCCGAAATATACCTAAGCCATTGACTTGGCGTTGTTTTAATTGAGTAGGCGGTTTCCGGCCCAAGCCACCAGTCTCTGGCTCCGGGCACAGGCCGCAGCCTTTAGCATGGCGCACCCAAGGTTTCGACCAAGATTAGCCAAGTGCCTTAACGACTTGGAGGCCTCATTGGGGGTGTCAACGGCCGGAGCCTTCGGTCCAATCGCCGAGTGCGGCTTGCACCAGCGCCAGTGCCGCGACGCCGGCGGTATCTGCCCGCAAGATGCGGGGTCCGAGCGAGAGCCGTAAGCTGTTTGGCTGACGCAGCAAGATGGCGCGCTCTTCCTCGGCAAACCCGCCCTCCGGGCCGATCAGAACGTCGATGCCGTCGGTGACTTTTTGGCCCGCAAGCACGCTCCAGGGATTTGCAACCTCGGCTGCTTCATCGCAAAACACGAGAAGGCGCTCGCCCTTGCGGCGATCCGCGAAGTGCTCGAAGGCAACGGGCTCCGCGACGTCGGCGATGCCGAGAATGCCGCATTGTTCGGCCGCCTCGATGACATTGGCCCGCATCCGTTCGCTGTTGACCCTGGAGACCTGGGTGAACCGCGTCAGGATCGGCTGTAGTGAGGAAACGCCCATCTCGACCGCTTTCTGCACCATGTAGTCGAGGCGAGCGTGCTTGAGCGGCGCGAACACGTAAGCGAGTTCCGGCAGGCGATCCTGCGGCCGGGTCCGGCTTACGATTTCGAGACCGTCAAGACGTTTGCGCCCGGTGATCGAAGCCTGCCATTCGCCGTCTCGTCCGTTGAAAACGAGGATGCCGTCACCCGCTGAAAGCCTCAGCACATTGCCGAGATAGTTGCTCTGATCCCTCGCCAGCGCGACGGTAGCGCCACTTCCGAGGGGGGCATCCACGAACAGCCGGGTTTTGCGGAAATCGTGCGAGGGCAAAGCGAAGGGTCCAAAGGGTTCGAGCGGTTCAAATTCGCGGCGTTTTAGCCCAAAGAACGAGAAATTGCGCTGATATTACCATCCAGGGGTGGCGTTGCGCCGCGCTCTTGCCCAATTCAACGGGTTGTTAACCACTGGCAGCAATCGTAAAATGCCGGCCAACGGAGTCGATCTCCTGTCGGGAAACAAAGTTGCAGGCCTGAGGGAATAGCATTGATGATCCGCCAGCTGATCGCACCACTTGTTGTGGCTGCTGTGACATTCCATGCGGGACAGGTTTTGGCGCAAGGGGCTTTTCCAGCGCCGCTGCCGGGCAGAGCGGGGACCGTCAACGATCCTGCTTTCCCGCCCGTGAACGGGGCCGCGCCCGCTCCCGCGCCCGCCCCGTCCGCTTTCGGTAATGCGCCGATGGCGCCGTCCTTCGGTAATGCGCCCGCGCCTGCTTCTTTTCCGGGGGCCGGTGGAGGCATGCCGATGGGTGGGGCGCCCTTTGCTGCGCCTCCGACGCAAGGCGGGCCCCCTGATGATTGCATGAAGGAGTTCCTGCCGCTTCGCCAGGAAGCGGAAAAGCGCGGCCAGGCCCTCAAGGCAGCCAGCGATAAGCGCCAGGGTCCGGAAGTTGCCTGCAAGCTGATCGGCAACTTTATCCAGGCCGAGGTCAAGATGATCAAATATGTCGAGACCAATTCGGCGCGATGCGGGATTCCACCTCAGATTTTCGAGCAGTTGAAGAAGGGCCATAAAGGCACAGAGGCGATGCAGGAGAGAATTTGCAACGCTGCGACGCAAGCCCAAAAGCAGGGACCTGTCGGTCCGAGCCTGAGCGATGTGCTGGGTTCTGCGGCGACGCTGCCCGAGGCTTCGACTGCCAAGAAGAGCGGTGGCAACACATTCGACACGCTGAGCGGCAACGCACTGACGCGCGGCGTTGAAACGCGCTGACGCGATGACACGCCTCGCTGGTTTGTACGGAATATCGAAAGCAAACGCCGGGGCAAGATGACCGAGACGCGCGTTGCGGACGCGACCGGCAATTGGGTCGATACGCTCGCGCCATTATGGTCGCGGCCCTATTTGCGGCTTGCCCGCCTCGACCGTCCGATCGGTTCCTGGTTGCTGCTGCTGCCATGCTGGTGGTCGGCCGCGCTGGCTTCAGCCCTGGCTCACGACGTCAGCCGATTGCCGCTCATCGTTGCGTTATTCTTCGCGGGCGCTTTTGCCATGCGTGGCGCCGGCTGCACCTGGAACGACATTACCGATCGCGATCTCGACGCCATGGTTGAACGCACGCGCTCGCGCCCGATACCGGCGGGGCAGGTCAGCGTGCGGCAGGCGCTGGCGTTTTTGACCGCGCAGGCGCTGATCGGCCTCGCCGTACTGCTTCAGTTCAACCGCTTTGCGGTCATGACCGGTATCGCCTCATTGGCGATCGTCGCGGTGTATCCGTTCATGAAGCGCATCACCTGGTGGCCGCAGGTCGTGCTCGGGCTTGCGTTCTCGTGGGGGGCGCTGATGGGGTTTGCGGTCATCCTCGGACAGATCGGCGCGCCGGCGCTCTTCCTCTATGCGGGTTCGATCGCGTGGGTGATCGGCTATGACACCATCTATGCCCATCAGGACACCGAGGACGACGCCCTGATTGGCGTCAGATCCACCGCGCGTCTGTTCGGTGCGCAAACGCATCGGGCGCTGATCGTCTTCTACAGCCTTGCGGTGGTGTTGATCGGTGTGGCGCTGGTGCTTTCCGGCGTCGGTCTGGCTGGATGGATCGGGCTCGCGGCATTCGCCGCCCATTTGAGCTGGCAAATCGTGCGACTGGATATCGGCGACCCCGCGCTGTGCCTGCGCGTCTTCAAATCCAATCGCGACGCCGGGCTGTTGCTGTTTGCGGGGCTGCTCGTCGATGCGCTGACGCGGGCCGCTTGAGGCAGCTTTTAATTTCTCGCGATGATCTCGCGCTCGTCGCGATGGACATTGGTAGCGTCAAGCGAACCCCCGCCGCGCCGTCGCACCAGGAATTTCGGACGCCGCGCGCCAATCGCGTTGCGCCTCCGCCTCCGTGGAGCCGGCTCGCATGGCAGTTCTTCCGCAAGTTGCGGCAGCGAGAAGATATCGCTCCATATTTGCCAGGCCGCCGCAATTTCGTCGCGGTCGGAACTCACGCAAAGTGGGATGCTCAGTGACGGATCGCGATGGGCCAGCACCAGCATCTGGGCATCGTCGACGCCGCGCAGCGCAATGCCGCGGAAATCGCTGACGCGAAGATTGATGGCCATCCGCATGCCCTGGATGGCACGCCGAAGGACGACACGTTCCCGATGAAGTTCGACGCGGCGTACGCCGTTGTCGGCGCGAACATCGTGCGCATCAAAGCTCACAGGAAGAGAGAGAGGGTCGAGCCGCAAGGCACGGCTCGACCCGGCGGGATTGATCCCGCTTGTTGCTGTTTGACGCCTCACGGCTTTGTCTCCCCGCCGGGTATTCCCGGTCGTTGCGTGAGAGCATGCCAGAGCCGTGTCCGGATTGGCTTAAAAAGGCTGGTTAATCCGCCGTCTCCGGCATTGCTTCGTTCGGCATGATTGACAACACCTTGGCCCGCATGATTGACGAGACCTTGCAATGTTGCCGAAATTCTTATGTTTTGGCTGCGTGAAAATGCTTGAAATCCCCGTGAATCAGGCACATCTCATATTCTGAGTGATTTGCTTTCGAAGCCTCTCCGCCCCTCCGTAAATCTCCGGGATTTTTGTTCGTGATCTCTTCACCATCAGGCGCATCGTCGCTTTCGGCTGAGGCCGCCACCGCCAAACTGTTCGATCAGTCCGCGCTAACGACGCTCGCGCAACGCCTTGTCGAGGCTGCGAGACGCGCTGGCGCCGACGCGGCGGATGCGGTCGCGGTGCGCGGCATTTCGCAAGGGGTCGAAGTGCGCGACGGCCGGGTCGAGGAATCCGAGCGTTCGGAAGGCGACGACGTCGGCCTGCGCGTGCTGGTGGGCAAGCGTCAGGCCGTGGTCTCAACCAACGATGTCGGCGGCGACAACGTGGCGCGGCTCGCCGAGCGGGCGGTCGCCATGGCGCGCGTGGCGCCCGACGACGACTATGTCGGCCTCGCCGATCCATCGCTGCTCGCGCGCGATTTCCCCGATCTCGATTTGCTCGATCCCCATGTTCCAACCACGGCCGAACTCGAACGCCGCGCCTGCGAAGCCGAGGCTGCCGCGCTCGCTGTCAAGGGCGTCGCCAAATCGGGCGGCGCCTCGGCGTCGACCGGCATTGGCGGCATGGTGCTTGTGACCAGCACCGGTTTTCACGGCGCTTACTTGCGCTCGAGCCAGGGCATCTCGGTGACCGCCATCTCCGGCGAAGGCACCGCGATGGAGCGCGACTACGATTTCACGACCGCGCCGCATGCCGCCGATCTCGCCACGCCCGGGAGCGTCGGCCGTACGGCGGGCGAGCGAACGGTGGCACGAGCCAATCCGCGCAAGGTCGAAACCTGCAAGGTGCCGGTGGTGTTCGATCCGCGCGTGTCCGGCTCGCTGGTCGGCCATCTGGTGGGCGCGATCAACGGCGCCTCGATCGCGCGCAAGACCAGCTTTTTGAAGGACCGCCTCGGCGAGCAACTCTTTGCCAGCAACATCCGCATTATCGACGATCCATTGCGCCCGCGTGGCTTGCGCTCGCAGTCGTTCGACGCGGAGGGGGTTCGCGTCAAGAAGCTCGCAATCGTCGATCAGGGCGTTCTGACCACCTGGCTTCTGGACTGCGCGACCGCGCGCGAACTCAAGCTCACGACCACCGGCCACGCCCATCGCGGCGTATCGTCTTCGCCGTCGCCGGGATCGTATAATCTGCATCTTGAGGCCGGGGAGCCCACGCCGGAAGAACTCATCTCCGATATCCGTCAGGGCTTCTACGTGACCGATCTGATAGGTTCAGGCGTCAACGGTGTGACCGGTGACTATAGCCGCGGCGCATCCGGCTTCTGGATCGAGAACGGCAAGATCACCTACCCCGTGAGCGAGGTGACGATTGCCGGCCACCTGTTCGGCATCTTCAAATCGATGGTGCCGGCGAACGATCTTGAGTTTCGCTATGGCGTCAACGCGCCGACGGTGCGGATCGAGGGACTGACCCTTGGCGGACGGTGACGCCGGGAACGATGTGCACCCGGAAAATCTGGCGCGTGACGCGGCCCTTCTGACGGACACGGTGCGGGAAGCCGGCCGGTTGGCGTTGTCCTTGTTTCGGACCGAACTGAAGAACTGGATCAAGGGCGCCTCGTCGCCGGTGTCGGAGGCCGATATCGCGGTCAACGACCTGATTGCCGGCAGGTTGAGGTCAGCGACGCCGGATTACGGCTGGTTGTCCGAGGAAAGTGCCGACGATCAGGCACGTGTCGGCAAACGTCTGGTCTGGATTGTCGATCCGATCGACGGTACCCGCGCCTATCTTGCCGGCCGCGAAGACTGGTGTGTCAGCGTGGCGCTGGTTGAAGACGCGCAGCCGGTCATCGGTGCGGTGTTTGCGCCGGCGAGCGATGAGTTCTTTTTTGCGCAAGCCGGCCGCGGATCATCGCTCAATGGGACCGCGATCCATGCGACGTCCGGCACCGGGCTTGATTTTTCCCGCATCGCTGGTCCCAAACCACTGGTCGAGCGGCTCAATCGTTCGGGCGGCGAAATTTCGCTTCATCCGCGGATCGGATCGCTGGCGCTCCGCCTGTGCCGGGTCGCCGACGGGAAGCTGGATGCCGCTTTTGCGGGCGGTCAAAGCCGCGATTGGGATCTTGCCGCGGCGAATTTGATCGTGCAGGAAGCGAATGGTAGCATGACCGCGTTGTCGGGGGACACCATCCTGTATAATCGCCGCGAGGTGACGCACGGGGTTCTGGTAGCTGCGGGGCGCGATCGTCATGCAAGTATTGTCGAGCAATTTCGAAGCCGTCCCTTGCCGTAAACATGTCCCGATGTTTCTCGAAAGACTTGCGCAGCGGGCACAGCTTTAGGAAGAGGGACCATGTCAGATAGCGCCCCACAACAATTGCTTCATCTCGTCCTCGGCGGCGAATTGGCCGACCTCGAACACAACACGTTCAAGGATCTCTCGCAGGTGGAAATCGTGGGTCTTTTCCCGAATTACGCGACGGCCCACACGGCCTGGAGGGCGAAGGCGCAGCAAACCGTCGACAACGCCCAGATGAGATATTTCATCGTCCATCTCCACCGGCTGCTAGATCCTGAACAAGACGCGAAGCCCGGCCATTGAAGAAGCTGGTTCGCGATCTGCTGCGCAGCAACTGGTTTCAGCGCGCTGTGGGTTCGCTCACGGCCGTACTGCTGCGGCTGGTCTGGCGCACCAATCGATTCAGATTCGATCCGCCTGACATTTACGAGATTGTCGAGCCGCAAATGCCGGCGATCTTCGCCTTCTGGCACGGCCAGCACTTCCTCACTCCCTTCGTCAAAACCAAGGATATCCATCGCGTCAAGGTATTGATCTCGCGGCATCGCGACGGTGAATTCAATGCGATCGCCGCCGAGCGCCTCGGGATCGGCACTATCAGAGGTTCGGGGGATCACGGGTCGGCATTTCACCGCAAGGGCGGCATCGGCGCATTCAGGGAGATGGTGCGGGCCCTCGAAGAGGGCTATAACGTTGCGTCGACAGCCGACGTGCCGAAGCGTTCGCGAATAGCGGGGCTCGGCATCATCATGCTGGCGCGCGAATCCGGACGGCCGATCATGCCGTTTGCAATGGTGACCAGCCGCTATTGGCGTTTGAAAAACTGGGACCAGACCACGATCAATCTACCATTCGGGCGAGGGGCGTTGGTGGGAGGCGAGATAATCATGGTTCCACCCGACGCCGACGCTGAAAAGATGGAAGAACTGCGCGCCCGGCTGGAGGTGACCCTCAACGACGCCATGGGCCGCGCCTATGCGCAAGTCGGTCGTCCCGAAGGGGCGCCGCAAGGAGCGTCTCATGGCTAATGCCTTGCCGATGACGCTGCGCGTCTACCGGCGGCTATCATCCGTGGCGGTGCCGCTCGCGCCTGCGCTGATCAAGCGGCGGTTGAAACAGGGCAAGGAGGACCCCGCACGCGTCGGCGAACGGCGGGGCATGAGTGCCGACGCCCGGCCGCACGGGCCGCTGGTGTGGATCCACGGGGCAAGCGTCGGCGAGGTGCTGGCGGCGGCGGCGCTGATCGAGAAACTGCGTGCGCTCAATATACGCATCCTGTTGACTTCCGGCACGGTTACTTCGGCGGCGATCGTCGCCAAGCGCTTTCCTCCCGACATCATTCATCAGTACGTTCCCTACGATTCACCGCGCTACGTCGCGCGGTTTCTCGATCACTGGCGGCCGAGCCTTGCATTGTTCATCGAATCCGATCTGTGGCCGAATCTCATTCTTTCGAGCTCGGCAAGACGCTTGCCGATGGTCCTGATCAACGGGCGGATGTCGCATCGCTCGTTCCCGCGCTGGCGGCGCGTCAGCGGCACGATCTCGGCGCTGCTCGGCCGGTTCGAAGTCTGCCTGGCGCAGTCCCGCGTCGATGCGGAGCGCTTTAGCGCACTCGGCAGCCGTAACGTTGTGGTCACCGGCAATCTGAAACTCGATGTTCCGGCGCCTCCTGCCGACTTCACCAAGCTCGAGCGGTTGATGTCGGTGACGCGCGGCCGTCCCATCATCGTCGCGGCATCGACACATCCGGGCGAAGAGGAGATCCTGCTTGAGGCGCATCGGGCCCTGGCGGGTTTTTTCCCGTTGCTGTTGACCGTGATCGTGCCGCGGCATCCTGGCCGCGGCGAGGCGGTCGCGCGCTTGATCGTGGCCTCCGGCCTGCACGCGAGCGTGCGTTCGCGCGAGGAGTTGCCGACCGCCACTACCGATATTTATGTGGCCGATACCATGGGCGAATTGGGATTGTTTTATCGGCTCTCGCCGGTCGTCTTCGTGGGCGGCTCGCTGATCCCGCACGGCGGCCAGAATCCGATCGAGGCGATCAAGCTTGGCGCTTCTCTCGTTCACGGGCCTCATGTTTTTAATTTTGCTGATGTGTACGAGGCGCTCGATAGCGCAGGCGGCGCCCGGGTCGCCGCCACGCGCGAAGCGCTGGTGAAGCAACTGGGGCAAATGCTTGCCGACCCTGCGGCGCGCGATCTGGTCGTTGCCGCGGCCGAACGGGTGGTCTCCCAGTTGGGCGGGGCGCTCGACCGGACGCTCGCGGCGCTTGAGCCCTATATCTTGCAGCTGCGCCTCGAAATGGGGGCGGCGGATGCGTGAGCCGGCCTTTTGGTACCGGCCATCATCCCTGATATCGCTGCTGCTATCGCCGCTCGCTATCATCTATGGCGCGATCGCTAGCCGCCATTTGCAGCGCAAGGGCATCGATGCTGGCATCCCGGTGTTCTGCGTCGGCAACTATCACGTCGGCGGCGCCGGCAAGACGCCGACCGTGCTGGCTCTGGTGAAGTTGCTGCGCGATCTCGGCGAAACGCCGGTGGTGCTCAGCCGCGGCTATGGCGGACGGCTGCGTGGGCCGGTGATGGCCGATCCCGCACGGCACCTTGCAACCGATGTCGGCGACGAGCCGCTGATGCTGGCGCGAACGGTTCCGGTCGCGGTCGCACGCGAGCGGGTCGATGGATTGGCGCTTGCAAAGTCGCAAGGCGCGACCGTGATCGTGATGGATGACGGCTTTCAGAATCCGGCGATCGCCAAGGATGCCTCGCTGATTGTGATCGATGCTCACCGGGGGACTGGCAATGGCTGCATTTTTCCAGCGGGTCCCCTGCGCGCGCCGTTGTCGCCGCAAATCGACCGTACCGACGCGTTGATCGTGATCGGCGAGGGCGGTGCGGCCGACGCCGTCGCCGCCGCGGTAGCGGCGCAGGACAAGCCGGTCTTGACGGCGCAGTTGAGGGCCGATGATGCCACGGTGTCTTCGTTGCGCGGCCGACGCGTCCTGGCCTTTGCCGGGATCGGCGATCCCGACCGTTTCTTTCGGACGCTGCGCGCCAACGGTGTCGAGGTCGTAAGTGAGCGGATTTTTGCCGATCATCACCCGTTCAGCCAAAGCGAAATCGAAGCATTGCTGGCGGAAGCCAAGCGCCACGTGCTGACGGTGGTGACGACGGAAAAGGATCTGGCGCGGCTGGGGATCGGCGAACTGCCACCATGGGCGCAAGGTATCGTGTCGTTTCCGGTGAAACTGGAATTCGACAGCGCCCTTAAATTACGCCGGTTCGTGTCCGAGCGCCTGTTTCGGGCGCGCGAGGGAAAATTCCGGAAGAACTGACCCTTCAGGATTTCAGCGCGCCGGGAAAGTGCCGTTGGAGCACCGCACCCGGCAGCGCGTAAGCTTCCTGCAAATCGACGCTCCAATATTTCAGTTCGTCCAGTGGTATCCGCACGTCGGTTACCGCGCAACGCACATAGGTTCCCGGCGAGATCACGCGAAAATCGCCGTCCAGATATTGCAACTGCGCTTCGCCGTGCCCCGCCGGTCCGGATTTGTTCAGCACGTGAGAGTTCTCCGAAAGTTTCAGTCTGTTTCGCCGGTCAAACCGAGGAAACCTATAACATAAATAGGGCGTAGTGTCCGCCCGTCAAACCCACCGATTTGTGATGAATTTCACGCGTGGCGCGTGTTAGCCTTTTGTCGTGTCGCTGAAGTCCGCACGATGAGCTCGCGGCAGCAATGATGCGGACTTCTGAATCACCACACTAGTCCCGTCCTGATCTGGCAAAATGATGCGCTTTTTATCGACCATCGCTGCCATTGCGTTTCTTGCCGTGACGTGGCCGGCGTGGGCGGCGCCGTTGCCGGCGCCGCAGGCGGTCGAGATTCCTTCCGGAGCCGCTGTGATCCACGCGCAGCTCTACAAGCCGGAAGGCGATGGCCCGTTTCCGGTCGTGATCGCGCTGCATGGATGCGGCGGGCTGGGTGGCCATTCCGAGCCGGTTCAAGTGCGCTACCGGGACTGGGCCGAACAATTGCTCAAGGACGGCAAGGCTGTCTTGTTTCCCGACAGCTACGGCTCCCGCGAACTCGGTCCGCAATGTCATGTCAAGGAACGCAGGATCACCGCCCGCCGCGAGCGCGTGGCCGATATCCTGGCGGCACGGCAATGGCTGATTCAGCAGGCGTGGGTGGCGCATGACCGCATCAGCCTGTTGGGCTGGGCCAATGGGGCCAGCGCGCTATTGTGGGCGGTTCGCCCGCAACTGTTGCTGCACCATGCCGAGCCCGATTTCCGCTCGGCCGTCGCCTTCTATCCCGATTGCCGTTTGTCGTCCGGGCTAGGCTGGAGCGCGCGCGTTCCGACCCTGCTTCTGATCGGCGCCAAGGATGATGTCAGTTCGCCGCCCGCCTGCCGTCAAATGGTGGAAGGCGCCCATGGCCGCAGCGCGCTGACGCGGATCGTGGTCTATCCGAGCGCCTATCACGATTTCGATCGCGCCAATTTGCCCGTTCACGCGACCGATCAAAATTCCGATGCCGCCGATCCCGAAAAAGGTCACGTCGGCACCGATGCGGAAGCGCGCACCGACTCGCAAAAGCGGGTCGCCGAATGGCTGGCGCGGTGATGGGAGTGCGCCGCTGAACGGGCTTTAATCTAGAAAAGGCTTCCCTGATCAACTGGTTTTCCCGTGCGCCTGGGCGCGGCCTGTCTCGGCTCGGGAGCCGCCGGTTTCGGCGCTGCCACCATTTGGCTTCCATCCGCGGTAGCCCCCACACGCCCGTCGGCGAATTCGATACTCATGCGCGCGCCCGACCCGATATCGGCAGCAGCATGCAACGGATGGCCGGCCTCGTCGCGCACCAGGGCGAAACCGCGCGCCAGCACGCCGCGATAGGAGAGCGCGCTCAATAGCTGGCCGCTGTGGGCGACCCGCGCCGCAAGCCGCTGTGTCGAAGTCGCAAGCGCGCGGCGGGCGCGATCGGCCAAACGAAGGGTGCGTTCGCGATTCCCGGCAATCGCCTGACGCTGCGCTTGCGCGTTGGATAATTTTGAAGCCTTCAGCCGGATCGCAAGACCCGCGAAGCGATCATTGCGGTTTCGCAGAAGGTTCTTGGCCGAATGCGTGATCCGCTCGCCGGACGCGTTGAGCCGTTGCCGGGCTTGTGCGAGTTGGCCGCGCAGCACCCGCATCGTCAGCCGTGCGCTTGATCCTGCAAAGCGCCGGAAATGCGCGTGCGTATTGGCCTTCAGGCCACGGGGCAGGGCGGCAGCGGCGCCGTCCAGCCGTTGTCGCGGAATGGCGAGGAGTTCGCTCAAGCCAGGGAAGGCGCGGGCGGCGGCACGGAATTCATTGCGTCGCATCTCCTGGCCGCGCTGCCAGCACAGCATCGTCCGTCGTGCCAGAGTGGCCACTTCGACCAAGAGCTCGCTTCGCACCGGAACGGCCATCTCCGCCGCCGCTGTTGGCGTCGGTGCGCGCTTGTCCGCGGCAAAATCGATCAGCGTGATATCGGTCTCGTGGCCGATTGCCGAGATCAGCGGGATCATGCTATCGGCGGCGGCGCGGACCACGATTTCCTCGTTGAACGACCAGAGGTCCTCCAGCGAGCCGCCGCCGCGCGCCACGATCAGAAGATCGGGCCGTGGAATCCTGCCGCCCTCGGGCAATGCATTGAAGCCGCGGATGGCGTTTGCGATCTGTTCGGCCGAGCCTTCGCCCTGCACGCGCACCGGCCACACCAGCACCCGGCGCGGAAAGCGGTCTTCCAGCCGGTGCAGGATATCGCGGATGACAGCGCCGGTCGGCGAGGTGACGACGCCGATCACCTCTGGCAACCACGGCAAGAGTTGCTTGCGGGCCTCTTCGAACAGGCCTTCGGCGGCAAGCTTTTTCTTGCGCTCCTCCATCAACGCCATCAGCGCGCCGACGCCGGCGGGCTCAAGCGCTTCGATCACAATCTGATATTTCGACGAGCCGGGGTAGGTCGTGAGCTTGCCGGTCGCGATGACCTCGAGCCCTTCCTGCGGCTTGAAGCGCATCCGGCCATGCACGCCTTTCCAGATCACCGCCTCGATCTTGGCGCCGTCGTCCTTCAGCGCGAAATAGCAGTGGCCGGAAGCGTGTGCCCCGCGGAAGCCGGTGATTTCGCCGCGGACCCGGACATGGTCATAGGCGTCCTCCACCGTCCGCTTCAGCGCGGACGATAGTTCGGTGACCGTGAATTCAGGTGCGTTGATCAGGGCCTCGGTCGGCGCCATCTTGGATAATTGCCCTAGGTTTCTGGAATCGACGCACGCGGCCTAACCATAGCAGACCGCAGCAGCCAGGCACATATCCACACCCGGTGATGGCCCTTTTTGCAGTGCGACGATGCCATGCTAAACGGTAGGCTTTGTGGCGGCAACCCTCGCTCTGGCAGCATCCATGCATATACTTCTGCTCGGTTCCGGCGGCCGCGAACATGCGTTGGCGTGGAAGATTGCCGCATCGCCGCTGGTGACAAAACTCTGGTGCGCGCCCGGCAATGCCGGCATCGCGCGCGAGGCGGAATGCGTCGCGCTTGACGTCGCCGACCACGGTGCTGTGATCGCGTTTTGCCAGCGTGAGCAGGTCGATCTGGTCGTGGTCGGCCCGGAAACGCCGCTCGCCGCAGGCATTGTCGACGATTTCGCGCGCGCCGGCATCAAGGCGTTCGGGCCGAGCAAACAGGCGGCGCGGCTTGAAGGGTCGAAAGGCTTCACCAAGGCGCTCTGCACCGAATTCAACATTCCGACCGGCGCGTACGGCCGTTTCACCAACGCAGCCGATGCGCTTCTTTATGTGCGCAAGCATGGCGCGCCGATCGTGGTCAAGGCGGACGGACTGGCCGCGGGCAAGGGCGTCGTGGTCGCCATGACGCTTCCCGAGGCGGAAGCGGCTGTTGCCATGATGTTCGATGGCGCGTTTGGCGCAGCGGGCGCTGAAGTCGTGATCGAGGAATATCTCGCGGGCCGCGAGATCAGTTTTTTTGCGCTGTGCGACGGCGAGACCGCGATTCCGCTTGCTTCCGCGCAGGACCACAAGCGGGTGTTCGATCACGACCAGGGACCGAATACCGGCGGCATGGGCGCCTATTCGCCGACGCCTTTTGTCACATCAGTCATTCACGATCAGATCATGGCCAGGATCATCCTGCCGACGGTGGCCGGCATGAAGGCACGGGGCACGCCGTTTCGCGGCGTTCTCTATGCCGGCGTGATGCTGACGTCGGCTGGGCCGAAACTGTTTGAATATAATGTCCGCTTCGGCGATCCCGAATGCCAGGTGCTGATGCTGCGGATGATGTCGGACCTCGTACCGGCGATGCTCGCCGCTTGCGACGGCGAATTGAAGCATTTCGATCTGCGCTGGTTCGACGAACCGGCCTTGACGGTCGTCATGGCCGCCAAGGGCTATCCCGGTGACTATGCCAAGGGAACTCGCATCGAGGGACTGGAAGAGGCCGCGCAAATCGAGGGCGTCGAGATTTTTCATGCCGGCACGATCGCCAAAGACGGCGCCATTCTTGCCAATGGCGGCCGCGTGCTCAACGTCTGCGCCTTGGGCAAGACCGTCGTCGAGGCGCGGCAGCGCGCCTATGCCGCGATCGACCGGATCAACTGGCCGGAAGGTTTCTGCCGCCGCGATATCGGCTGGCAGGCGGTCGAGCAGGAGCGGAAATAGCGCTGCGGGAATCAAGCGTGGAGTGATCGACGATGTCAGATCTGGCCGACCTTTTCCCCGGTTTTGCTTCCGAATGGATCAACACAACATCTGGCCGCATCTTTGCGCGTGTCGGCGGCAAGGGCCCGCCGTTGCTGCTGCTGCATGGCTTTTCTGAAACGCATGTGATGTGGCACCGCGTGGCGCCGCAACTGGCCGATCGCTTCACGTTGATCATCGCTGACCTGCCAGGCTACGGCTGGTCGGATATGCCGGAAAGCGACAAGGATCACACGCCCTATACCAAGCGCGCGATGGCGCAGACCATCATCGAGACGATGGAACAACTCGGCCACGTGCACTTTGCGCTGGCCGGCCATGATCGTGGCGGCCGCGTCGCTTATCGGCTGGCACTCGACCATCCCGGCCGCCTGTCGCGTCTGGCCGTGCTCGATATCCTGCCGACCTATGACTATTGGGCACGCCTGGACCGTGTCTATGCGCTCAAGATCTATCACTGGACGTTTCTGGCTCAGGCCTACCCGCTGCCGGAAACATTGATCGGCGGCAATCCCGACTTCTTCCTGCGCTTCAAGATGGCAAGCCAGACCAAATCTAAAACGCTGGACGCCATCGATCCGCGCGCGCTCGAACATTATCTCGCGGCGTTCCGCGATCCGTCGCGTGTGCACGCGATGTGCGAGGACTATCGCGCCGGCGCCTATGCCGATGTCGAGATCGACAAGGCCGATCGTGACGCAGGCAAGAAGATCACGATCCCGATGCTGGCGCTGTGGGGTGATGTCGGCATTGCGCGCGCCGCCGCCACGCCGCTCGACACCTGGAAGAACTGGGCGACCAATGTCCAGGGTTCGCCGGTCGATTCCGGTCATTTTCTCACCGAGGAAAATCCGGATGTGACAGCGAAGGCGTTGAAGGAGTTTTTTGCCGGATAAAATGGACCCTCATCCCGAGGAGCATTGCGAAGCAATGCGTCTCGAGGGATAGATCCGGGCCTCATCCTTCGAGACGCGTATGCGCTCCTCAGGATGAGGAGGCCTACCTTCTCGCCTTGAAGAAATCCTTGAGCAGCGTCGCTGCCTCGCGCTCGCCCACCGCCGAGTAGACCTCCGGCACGTGATGGCAGGTCGGCGACGCAAAGAATCTCACGCCGGAATCCACCGCGCCGCCTTTGGGGTCGGCCGCGCCATAATAAAGCCGCCTGATCCGCGCGAGCGAGATTGCACCCGCGCACATCGTGCAGGGTTCGAGGGTGACATAGAGGTCGCAATCGACCAGCCGCTCGCTGCCGACCGCCAATGTGGCCTGCCTGATCGCGAGAATTTCGGCATGCGCGGTCGGATCGCGGTCGGTCAGCGTCCGGTTTCCGGCCGTGGCGATGACTTCGTTGTTAAGCACGATGACGCATCCGATCGGCACTTCGGCCGATTTTCCGGCCTTTTCGGCCGCTTTCAGCGCCAAATCCATGAAAGATGGTGCGGTCATGGCTCGTATCGCCGGGAGAACTCTGCTATGGGGTGGGCCTTCAGCAAAAGTAGTTTTGCGTGAGAATGCGCCTCATTGAAAGAGCGCGCATGATCGTCATTTGTACCTGCACCCGAAATGAGACCTTTCATGCCCCGCGACGACGATAAAAACAACGACTCCCGGGGCCGGCGCGACCGTCCGTCTGGTGGCAAGGGCCGCTCGGGCGTTTCCCGGGGACCTGAGAAGAAATTCGCCAAACGCGGCTTTGCGGGTAAGGCCGAAGGTGAGCGCCGTCCGTATGCCGGAAAGCGCGACGATCGTCCGCCGCGCCGCGATGACCGCGATGCGCCGCGGCCCCGCAGTGATCGACCCTACGGCGACCGGCCGTCGCGAGGCGGTGAGGGTGAGAAACGCTCGTTCCGGCCGCGCGAAGATCGTGGCGGCGACAAGCGCCCATACACGCCGCGCGGGGATCGGCCCGACCGTCATCGCGGCGACGAGGCGCGACCGGCTTCGCGCTTCCAGGACAGGAAGTTCGGCGACAAAAAACCTTATACACCGCGAGAGGGGGGCGAGAAGCGGCCCTATACGCCGCGCGGAGAGGGCTTCCGCAAGGACAGTGATCGCCCGCGCGGCGACCGGCCTTTCAATGCACGTTTACGGGACGGCGATCGTCCGCGTGGAGACCGGCCGTTTGCCGGGCGTCCCGAACGAAAATTCGGCGGTGACAAGAAGTTTTCGCGAGGCCCGGCTAAGGATTTCGGCGGCGGCGCGGATCGCGGCAAAGAATTTGGCCGAGACCGCGGCGATGCCAAACCCTGGCAGAAGCGCGAAGCCGGCTCACCGGATCGCGCAGAGCGCAACTCGCGTCCCGCCCGTGAAGGCGCACGGAATTTCGACCGCCCGAAATTCGACAAGCCGCGTTACGACAGACCGCGTGATAACGACAACAGTGACCGCCCGCGTTTTTCGCGTCCGCGCGGTGATCGCCCCGAAGGCGATCGTCCGTTTCGCGAGCGCCCGAAATTCGATTCTCCCCGCGAGGATCGTCCGAAATTCGACCGCCCGCGCCGGGACAGCGGCCCTGGGCGTCCCGAGGGCCGTACCGACTGGCAGGAGCATCCCCGCAGCGAGCCGCGCGCCAGGGGCTTTGATCGCCCGCGCCGGGACAATGAGGACGACAGCAAGGTCTTCGTGAAACGCCCGGCGTTCGGCGGCCGCGGCGCCTATCGTGAGCGCGCACCTGAGGAGCGGCGCCCTGCACGCCCGCCAAAGGTCAAGAAATCCGGCGAGCGCATCGCCAAGGTCGTCTCGCGGGCAGGGCTTGCATCGCGCCGTGACGCCGAAGAATGGATCGTGCAGGGGCGCGTCACGGTCAATGGCCGTGTGATCAATTCGCCCGCGCTCGACGTCACGGAAAACGACGTGATCACCGTTGACGGCAAGCCGTTGCCGCCGCGCGAGCGCACGCGACTGTTTCTGTATCACAAGCCGCGCGGGTTGATGACGACCCATGCCGACCCGGAAGGTCGGCCGACGGTGTTCGACAACCTGCCGGAAGGCCTGCCGCGGCTGATCAGCATCGGCCGGCTCGACTTCAACACCGAAGGCTTGTTGCTGCTGACCAATGATGGCGGGCTGGCGCGCGCGCTCGAACTGCCGGATACCGGCTGGCTGCGGCGTTATCGGGTCCGCGCTCACGGCGAAGTCACGCAAGGCCAGCTCGACGAGCTGAAAAAAGGCGTCGAGGTCGACGGCGTCAAATACGGGTCGATCGATGCGACGCTCGAGCGCGACCAGGGCGCCAATGTCTGGCTCGTGTTTGCGATCCGCGAAGGCAAGAACCGCGAGGTGCGTAACGTGATGGCGCATCTGGGTCTTGAGGTGAACCGGCTGATCCGCGTCTCCTATGGTCCGTTCCAGCTTGCGGAACTGGCCGAAGGCACGGTGGAGGAAGTCAAGACGCGGGTGCTGCGCGAGCAGCTCGGGGAAAAGATCGCAACGCTAGCCGGTGCCGATTTCAACCGGCCGATGCCGGACGAGGCGATAGCAAAACCTGCGGATGAAACGGTTGACGCGCCACGCGGCAAGAAGCCGTTCAAGCCTGCCGGCAAGAGCGCGCTGATCGCGGACCGCAAGGGCCGCCGCGTGCTGGTTCAGCGCACGGGTAGCGAAGAAGCGCGCGCGCGCAATGAGGAAGAAGCCAACGGCTACGGCCCGCCGCGCCGTCCCAAGCGCGGCTATCACGGCAAGCGCGATCTGAAGCCGCAGGACGAGTAGTCTATGCGTGTCGTCGGAGGCAGGCTAAAGGGCCGCAATCTCGCGTCTCCGGCTTCGCGCGAGATCCGCCCGACCGCGGACCGGTTGCGCGAGTCGATCTTCAACATCCTGATTCATGCCTATGATGATCCGATTGCCGATGCGCGCGTGCTTGACTTGTTTGCCGGCACCGGCGCGCTCGGCATCGAGGCGATCTCGCGCGGCGCCAAATTCGCGCTCTTTGTCGACAACGGCGCGGAGGCGCGTGCCTTGATGCGCGACAATGTCGAGGCGCTGGGCTTGGGCGGCGTGACAAAAGTCTATCGCCGCGACGCCGCCAATCTTGGTCCGGCACATCCGATGGAGCCGTTCTCGCTGGTGTTTCTCGATCCGCCCTATGGCAAGGGACTGGCCGACAAGGCACTCGTCTCCTTGCGTGATGGCGGCTGGCTGATGCCGGGCGCCCTGCTCGTCGTGGAGGAAGCGAAGGCCGCGGCGTTCAACGCGGGTGAAGGTTTTGCGGAGCTGGAACGGCGCGCCTATGATGACACGGAGTTCGTGTTTTTGCGCCTTCTATAAGGCTTTCGTCGTCTGTCTACGCTGTCATCGACCGGCTTGACCGGGCGATCCAGTATGCCGCGGCTTCTCGGTACGAGCGCCAAGGCCTCTCGAATACTGGATCACCCGCTTGCCGCCTTCGCTAAAGCTTCGGCGCCCCATGAATCCAGCCCCGGCGAAGCCGGGTCGCGGGTGATGACAGAGAGATTTTTGGACGCGGAAGTTATCTCCGCCCAAACAGCTTCTCGATGTCGGCGAGCTTCAGCTCCACATAAGTCGGCCGGCCGTGGTTGCATTGGCCTGAATTGGGCGTGTCTTCCATCTCGCGCAAGAGCGCGTTCATTTCTTCCGGCTTGAGCCGGCGGCCGGCGCGCACCGAGCCATGGCAGGCCATGGTGGCCGCGACATGCATCAGCCGCCGTTCCAGCGGCAAGGCTTCGTCCCATTCCGCCATGTGTTCGGCGAGGTCGCGCAACAGTGCACCGGCATTGGCCTTGCCGAGCAGCGACGGCGTCTCGCGCACCGCGACCGCGCCGGGACCGAAAGATTCGATCGCAAGTCCGAACGAAGCGAGTTCGTCGCAGCGTTCCAATAACCGCTCAACCGTGGCCTCATCGAGTTCGACGATTTCCGGAATCAGCAGGATCTGGCGCTGCACCCCGTTTTTCGCGAGCGAAGCCTTCAGTTTCTCATAGACGATGCGTTCATGCGCGGCGTGCTGGTCGACAACAATGAGGCCGTCGCGGGTTTGCGAGACGATATAGGTTTCGTGAATCTGTGTCCGCGCCGCGCCAAGCGGCCGGTCGAGCAGGTCGGCGGACGGATGCGCCTCGAACCGAACGTCCGCTGTCGGCGCGCCGACATCGAAGGCTGCCTGGCCCGGTTCGGCAAAAGCGGTGGCCACCGCTGTTTGAAACGCCGGCGATGATCCTGCGGGAAAGGCCGGCGAGCGCCGCCAACCCCAGTTTGCTTGCCCGCCATTTGCTGGCCGTAGCGCAAAGGCGGGGCGCAATGCATCGATCACGTCGCTGCCGCTGTTCGCGGCCGTGCGCCTGCCCTCGCGCGCGAGACCTTCCTTCAGCGCGTGCACGATCAAGGCGCGCACGAGGCCTGCGTTGCGAAAGCGTACTTCGGTCTTGGCCGGATGGACGTTGGCGTCGACTTCCCTGGAATCCAGGGTCACGAATAGCGCCACCACGGGATGGCGGTCACGCGGCAAATAGTCCGCGTAGGCCGCGCGCACGGCGCCAAGGATCAGCTTGTCGCGAACGGGTCTGCCGTTGACGAAGAGATATTGCCCAAGCGCGTTGGCGCGTGTCAGCGAAGGGCTCGCCGCAAAGCCTTCGACCATGGCGCCTTCGCGTTCGGCGCGAACGTCGATCGCGCTCGTGCGAAAATCCGCGCCCAGGATATCGCCAAGCCGCGTCAACTGTCCGGGCGGGCCGGGCAGTGCCGCGGCCCAGGTGACGGGGCTGCGTTCCTCGCCGGCCAGCGTGAAAGCGATATCCGGGCGCGCCATGGCGAGCCGCCGCACCACTTCGCGGATCGCCTCGGCTTCGGTGCGATCGGTCTTGAGAAATTTCAGGCGCGCCGGCGTCGCATAAAAGAGATCGCTGACCTCGACGCGACTGCCTTGCGACAAGGCGGCCGGCGCGAGCGCTGACTTTACTCCGCCTTCCACCGCCAGCGTCCAGGCGTGCGGTTCGGTTGCGTGGCGGGTCGCGATGTTGAGTTTAGCGACAGCGCCAATCGACGGCAGCGCCTCGCCGCGGAATCCCAGCGTGCGGATGCGCAGCAGGTCCTCATCGTCGAGCTTGGATGTTGCGTGGCGCTCAACTGCCAATGCGAGGTCGGCGCGGGTCATGCCGCCGCCATCATCGGTGATGGCGATTTTGCGCCGGCCGCCGCCGTCGGTGAAGATATCGATCCGGCTGGCGCCGGCATCGATGGCGTTCTCGACGAGTTCCTTGACCACGCTCGCCGGGCGCTCGACCACCTCGCCTGCGGCGATGCGGTTGACGACTTGCTCGGGCAATTGTCGGACGGGCATTCAACTTTACTCGCGGTGGCGAGGTAATTTAGGAGTTTTTCCGGCGTTCCGGGAGGGCACAGCCGGAGAAGTCCCCCGGTGGTTTAGTCGTCGAAGCCGCCGGAGCCTCGCCTGGCCTTGACATCGCTGCGGCGTTTTTTGCCCTCAAGGCGGCGCTTCTTCGATCCCAGCGTCGGCCGGGTCGCCCGCCGCGGAATCGGACGGATCATGGCCTCGCGCAACAGCTCGGTCAGACGTTCGATCGCGTCGCTGCGGTTGCGCTCCTGGGTGCGGAAGCGCTGCGCGTGAATGACGATCACGCCGTCCTTGGTCATGCGCTGGCCGGCAAGCCGCGCCAGTCGTATCGCGGCGTCCTCCGGCAGCGTGATCCGGCGGGTGTCGAACCGCAACTGTACCGCGGTCGAGAGCTTGTTGACGTTCTGCCCGCCCGGCCCGGAGGCGCGAACAAAGGAAATATCGAGATCGTTTTCGTCGATCGAAAGGTCGCGGGCAATCCGCAGCATGGCGTCACCAAACCGGAAGTGATTCCCTCATGGAATCGGGCTTTTCCGAGAATGAGAATAGCCGCTTTGCGCGCGATTTGCTTGGCGGATGACGGTTCAATTCGCCTTCAAGGGAGTCGCGGCCACCGGCTGGACAGCAGCCTGCGGTGCGCGGCCGACGATGACAGTCAATAGACCGTCCCCCCAGAGCTTGCGCGCAGCCTTTCTGGCGTCATCGATCGTGACCGCATCGACGACCGCATTGCGCCGCTCCAGATAGTCGATCGAAAGGCGATCAAGCTGGTATTGCAGCAAAGCGGAGGCGAGTTTCGATGACGTATCGAGGGAGAGCATCCGCGAGCCCTTCAGGTAGGATTTGGCTTCGTCCAGCTCCTGCTCGGTCGGGCCGTCTTCCGCCATGCGGCGGATTTCGCGGTTGATGGCCTCGACCGTTTCACCGGCGCGGTCGGCCCGTGTGCCGGTCGAGCCCACGAATAAAGCCGAGTGATCCATCCACGACAGCGAGTCGGAGATCGAATAGGCAAGGCCACGCTTTTCGCGGACTTCGCGGTAAAGCCGCGACCCCGACCCGCCGCCGAGAATGTGGTTGACGACAAAGGCGGCCATGAAATCCGGGTCGCTGCGCTTGATGCCGGGGCCGCCGAAGGTCACCACGGTCTGCGGTACGTCGAGCGCGATGAATTCGCGTTGCGGCGGCTTGCTGGCCTTGATCTCGGGTATCGCCGTGAGCTTCGATTTGGCGGGCAGTCCGCCAAATGTCCGGTCCAGCAGCGATCCGAGCGAAGCGGCGTCGATATCGCCGACCACGGCAATTTTCAGCTGTTCCCTGGTCAACACGTGCGCGACAAAATCCTTCATGTCCGCGATCGTGATCCTGGGAAGGCTTTCCAGTGTGCCACCGGACATCCGCCCATAGGGGTGATCGCCATAGGCGATTTCCAGGAATTTTCGGCTGGCGAGCGAGCCCGGGTTGGAGGTCTCGCGCCGCAGGCCGGAGAGGAGCTGCGTGCGAATGCGTTCGACGTCGACGCTGTCGAAATGCGGTGAGGTCAGCGATGTCCGTAGAAGGTCGAAGGCTTCATCCTTGTCGTCCTTGAGCATACGCAAGGAGCCGCGGAAATAGTCGCGCGTGACGCTGAAACCGAGTTCGATCGCACGCCGATCCAGATGTTCGTGAAACGCCGCGGAATCCAGCTCACCCGAGCCCTCGTCGATGAGGTCGGCCACCATATTGCCGACGCCTGCCTTGTCGTCCGGGTCCTGGGCGGCGCCGCCGCCCATGGCAAATTCCATGGCCACCAGCGGCACGGTGGCGTCCTGCACAAACCAGGCTTCGATGCCCCCGGGTGATGTCAGGTGCTGGATCTTGGCAGCGGCGTGTGAAGGCGCCGGCATCATTGCCATGACGCTCAGGCACACTCCTATCGCGACGCTCAAACCCGCCGTGCCGATCTTTGGGAAGGTCACGACCGCTTCTCCACATGCCTGGGCGTTTCGTCCTTGATCAGATATCCGGTGACTGAACGTTTCTTGTCGAGCCATTTTTGCGCGGCCTTGCGCACCTCGTCGGCGGTGACGGCGCGGATGCGCTCAGGCCACTTCCTGATGTCTTCGATGCTCAGGCCGGTTGCCATCGCTCCGCCGTACCAGCGGGCAAGGGTCGCCTGATTGTCCTGGGCGTAGACCGTTTCGGCGATGAGCTGCGTTTTGACGCGCTCGAGATCTTCAGAGCGGACCCCGTTCTCTCCGATGTCCGCGATCACGTCGTCGATCACCTGCTCGACCTGTGCGAACGTCACGCCGGATCTCGGCGAGGCCGATATCGAGAACTGCGTCGCGTCCAGCGAGACGCCTTGATAGGCTGCACCGGCGTTGACCGCGAGCGGCCGGTCGACCACCAGCCGGCGATAAAGATAGGAATTGCTGCCACCGCCCATCAGTTGCGCCAGCACGTCAAGCGCGGCACTCTCCCCCGCGGCTGCCGTGGTGGCGGACGGGACCAGATAGTAACGCCGCAGGCCGGGCTGTTCGACGCGGGGATCGGAAAGGGTCACCGTGCGCGGCGCGGCCGGTTCGGGCTCTTGAGGACGAAGGCGCTGCGCCGGTATTGCGGGCTGGGCGGCAACAACGCCGAATGCCCGCTCCGCCATCGAGCGCACCTCATCCGCATCGACGTCCCCGGCAATCACCAGGATAGCGTTATTGGGGGCATAAAAACGCCGGTAGAAGGCGAGCGCGTCTTCACGATCGAGCTTCTCGATCTCCTGATGCCAGCCGATCACGGGCCGGCCATAGGGATGGTTGAGATAGAGCGCCGCCATGATCTGTTCGGTGAGCCGCGCCTCGGGATTGTTGGCCACCCGCATGTTGAATTCCTCAAGCACGACGTCGCGCTCGGGCAATACGTTCTCGTCCTTCAGGACGAGTCCGGTCATGCGGTCGGCCTCGAACTCCATCATCTTGCCGAGTTCTTCACGCGGCACGCGCTGGAAATAGGCGGTATAGTCGGCGGAGGTGAAGGCGTTCTCGTTGCCGCCCACCCGCAGCACCGTTTGGGAAAATTCGCCGGCCGGATGTTTGCTCGTGCCCTTGAACATCAGGTGTTCAAGAAAATGCGCAAGGCCGGATTTGCCTGATGTCTCGTCGGCGGAGCCGACCTTGTACCAGATCATCTGCGTGACGACCGGTGTGCGGTGATCCGGAATCACCACGACCTGGAGCCCG
The DNA here is from genome assembly GCA_049509335.1 of Bradyrhizobium sp. Taxonomy (GTDB): domain Bacteria; phylum Pseudomonadota; class Alphaproteobacteria; order Rhizobiales; family Xanthobacteraceae; genus Bradyrhizobium. The sequence goes on from JBEKZZ010000008.1 coordinate 81,016, forward strand.
TTATTGAGGGTGAAGGAGGCCGACGCTGCCGGCGTGGCCGCGGTCTCGGCAACAGTTGGGGAGGCGACAAGCCCGGCAATCAGGCCGGCAAACAGGGAAAGGCGGAATCTCCCCGACAATATCATGAATGATCTGGACGCACGGCGCGGAGGAAGAAGCGCTCGCTGCCGATCCGGCCGCGAGCTCTAAAAACGAATGTCCGAAGCTCCACCGAGAATCCTTGTTGTTGGGACGCCGGCACCGAAACATCGATGCCGAGCCGGTCCGTGTCAGACAATCAAGAAGGTACCAAGACTTTTAGTGGACGACGCTGGATGCGCTGGACATCTGGCTAAGCGGATTCTTGTCGGGACTGGACGTGCCATCCAGCAAGCCCTTCTTTTCTTCGCCATAGGCATAGTTGGGAGACGGCGTCTGGTAGCCAATGGGTGGCTGGGTCAAAGCTTGTCGCGCCGGCTCGGTGCCAGGGTCAACCGGCACCGCCTTCTTGCTGGTGCCGAAAAGGTTGCCGATGCCGATACTGTCAGCCAAATCCGAGGCGCCGCCGGTGAATAGATCGCCCGGCTTGTCGTAGACCGGATCGGTCAGGGCCGTGCCATTGCGGTCGCTGGCATAGGCAGGACGCGTCGTTCCGGGAGCGGGCGGTGTGCCCGCCTGCGGGTCCGTGGGCGGCGCGATGTTGATGGGCTGGGCCTGAACCGCGCCTGCGGTCGAAACCATGACGCGGCTCGGAGGCGGCGCAGCCTTCTTCTTGGCGGCGATAACAGCCTTGCGCTGGCGCTCGTCGGGATCTTTGGGCCAGTTGGGGGCCGGTGCGTTGGCTGCCGAGGCCGGTGGCGGCAGATCGAGGCTCGGAGGCACCACCAGCGGGGACCGCTCGCGGTAGTCGATGCCACGGTTGTCCATGCTGGTGCCACGGATGGTGCCGTAGAAGCCGTCCATGAATTTTTCCGAGAGAGTCCTGTCGTCATCGCCCGCGCGGGCGGTGCCGGCGGTCACGACAAGGCCAACGCTCAAGGAGAGGACCGCAAGACCGACGGCTCGCATCGTGATGACCGACGGATTTTGCCGAGTCCGGCCGTTAGCTTCAGTTCGGCGCATCGCACTTTCCCGTTCAAAAATGGCGTTACCGTCCAGACCCGGTTCGGGGCCAAAAGGCCTGTAAGCTCTACGGACTAATATTAGCCGGATCAGGGCGCTTTTGCGGCGGGTATCCCCCAAAGCGATTCATACAACAGGGCGGCAACTCCGGCAACAATTGCTACATCAGCCAGGTTAAACACATACCAATTGAAGGTATTTTCCCCGATCTGGACGTGAAACAGAGCAAAATCGACCACCGCCCCATAGGCGAGGCGGTCGAGGCCGTTTCCGATCGCCCCGCCGATAATTAACCCGAGGGCCAAGGTGGCTATCAGGGTCCGCGAGCGGGCCATCCACACCGCCAGGACCACGACCGCGACCACCTTGACCGCCATCAGGACGATCTGGGCCGCCGGGCCGTCGTTCTGAAACCAGCCGAAGCTGATGCCCTGGTTCCAGGCCAGGACCAGATCGAAGAACGGCGTGAGCTTGACTGTGCCGCGGTGGGCGATGTCGAACACCCGGACAAGCCAGAATTTGGAGGCCTGATCGAGCACAAGCGTAACGATGGCCACGATCACCCCGTAGCGCACCTGGAGACTCAAGGCGTCACTCCCATCGCTTTCCATTCGCGTAACGCGCTGGCATCCCGTGGCGACACGTCGGGATATTCGGCATCCTCACCCACGGTGGGGAGAATCTTCCACGACCGGGCGCACTTCTTGCCGACGGCTTTTTCCACGATGACGGCGACGCCTGCCACGTCATTCAGCCGGAAAGCCGCGGCCGGAGCCTCCTCGTCAGTGACCATGGCGTTGGAGGTGATGCAGACCTCCGCCAGGTCAACATCGAACAGCGTGGCGAAGATCGTCTTGTCGGCGACATAGACCAGCGGGGAAGCTTCCAGTGACGAACCGATCCGCTTGGCCGCGCGTTCGAGTTCGAGCGCTCCGGTCACCACGCGACGCACATCGCGGATGATCTCCCACTTCGCGGCCAACGCGTCGTCGCGGAACGCTTCCAGTCCGCGGGGAAACAGCGTCAAATGGACGGAGGCCTCCGCGCCGGGCTTGTACAGCCACCAGGATTCCTCGCAGGTAAAGCTCAATACCGGCGCCAGCCAGCGCAGGAGCGCGTCGCAGATCATGTCGATCGCGGTCAACGCGGCCTTGCGCGCCACCGATGACGGCGGATCGCAGTACAGCGTGTCCTTGCGGATATCGAAATAGAAGGCCGACAGATCCGTATTCATGAAATGCGTGAGCGAAGCAACCACCGTCTTGTAGTCGAACGCCGCATAGGCCTCGCGCACGACGGCATCGATCTCGCTCAGGCGATGCAGCATCAGCCGTTCGAGTTCGGGCATATCGGCTGGCGCGATCGCGTCAGCCGGCTTGAAGTGATGCAGCGTGCCGAGCATCCAGCGGATGGTGTTGCGCAGCTTGCGGTAGGTTTCGATGGTGTTCTTGAGGATTTCAGGGCCGATGCGCTGGTCGTCGGCGTAGTCGGTGGCGCAGACCCACAACCGCAAAATGTCGGCGCCGGATTGCGCGATCACCTTTTGCGGCTCGACGGTGTTGCCGACCGATTTCGACATCTTGCGGCCGTTTTCGTCGAGCGTGAAACCGTGGGTCAGCACGACGTCAAAAGGGGCGCGGCCGCGGGTGCCGCAGCTTTCCAATAAAGATGACTGGAACCAGCCGCGATGCTGATCCGAGCCCTCCAGATACATCACGGTATCCGCACCGCCATCGACCTTGCGCTTGATGCCGGCCAATCCCGGAAAATGCACGGCGTCCTCCAGCACAAAGGCGTGGGTCGAGCCTGAATCGAACCAGACGTCGCAGATGTCGTCGACCTTCTTCCAGTCCTCGTTGGCTTTCGAACCGAGGAAGCGTTCGCGGGCGCCCTCCATGTACCAGGCGTCGGCGCCTTCTTTTTCAAAGGCATCGGCGATGCGCTGGTTGACGGCTTCGTCCTGCAGGATTTCTGCCGAGCCGTCACCCTTCTCGCGCACGAACACGGCGATCGGCACACCCCAGGCGCGCTGGCGCGAGATCACCCAGTCGGGCTTGCTGTTGATCATGCCGTTGATGCGGTTCTGCCCCGACTGCGGCACCCATTGAGTGACGGAGATCGCGTGCAGCGCGCGTGCGCGCAGGGTATCAGGCGCGGTCAAACTGCTGGCCCAAATCAATTTATTTGCAGTAATTGGCTTATCCATCGCAATGAACCATTGCGGCGTATTGCGGAAGATCACCGGCTTCTTGGAGCGCCAGGAATGCGGGTACTGATGCTTCAGCCGCCCGCGCGCCAGCAACATGCCGGCGTCGATCAAAGCCTTGATCACGGCTTCGTTGGCGTCGCCCTTTTCGCCCTTGTCGTTGATGACGCGCTTGCCGGTAAAGCCGGGCGCTTGCGCCGTCAGCGCGCCATTCTCGTCGACGGTGTAGGGAATCGTCGTATTGATGCGATATGCTTCCTCGAGCAATTGCGCATTCGCCGTCCAGACGTCGAAGTCCTCGCGGCCGTGGCCGGGGGCGGTGTGGACGAAGCCGGTGCCAGCATCTGCCGTTACGTGATCGCCCTCTAAAAGCGGTACGGAAAAATCGTAACCTCCAAAGAATCCTTTAAGCGGATGCCAGCAGGACAACTTCGCGATCACCGAAGCTGGTATGTGACGCAGCCTTTCGCACTTTAGGACCTTGGCAGCGGTCATCACGTCACCGCCGCGATCGTCCGCTAGAATTAGTCGATCACCTGGTTTTGCCCAATTTCCTTCTGGCGCCTCGGTAATCAAATAGAGTCCATAGTGGACCTTGGACGAGTAAGAGATCGCTCTGTTTCCCGGCAGGGTCCAAGGAGTGGTTGTCCAGATTGCGATGGATGCTCCGTCAAGTTCATTCTCTCTGAGCAGCCTTTCAGATTCTTCTTGAAATCTCCGTTGTCCCTCGGGCTTGCCGATGAGGTCAGCCGGTGTGGCCATAACAAAATCGAGGGAAGGCTCCATTCTTTGGATCGGAAATTTCACCCATACCGTATCCGAAGTATAATCCTCGTACTCGACTTCGGCCTCGGCGAGCGCGGTTTTTTCCACCACGCTCCACATCACGGGCTTGGAGCCGCGATAGAGCGTGCCGTTCGCCGCAAACTTCATCAACTCGCGCGCGATCTGGGCTTCGGCCGGGTAGCTCATGGTGGCGTAGGGGTGGTCCCAATCGCCGATGATGCCGAGCCGCTTGAATTCCTCGCGCTGCACGTTGAGCCAGTGCGTGGCATAGGCGCGGCACTCCTTGCGGAACGCCACCATCGCCGTGGAGTCGCGGAAGTCCGGCTTGGTCTTGCCCTTGGAGCGGTAGTTTTCTTCCTCGATCTTCCACTCGATCGGCAGGCCGTGGCAGTCCCAGCCAGGCACATAGTTGGAATCGAAGCCCAGCATCTGCTGGCTCTTGGTCACGACATCCTTGAGGATCTTGTTGAGCGCATGCCCGATATGGATGTTGCCGTTGGCATAAGGCGGCCCGTCATGGAGGACGAATTTCGGCCGGCCTGCGGAGGCTTCGCGCAAGCGCTCATAGAGGCCGATCTTGTTCCAGGCCCCGAGGATGTCCGGCTCGCGCTGGGGCAGGCCGGCGCGCATCGGGAATTCCGTCTGCGGCAGGAACAGGGTTTTGGAATAGTCGGTGCTGTCTGACTTTTGCGGCTTTTCGGACATGGGGCTCTGGTACGCGATCGAGATCTGGGGCGAATGGCGGATGAACGAGAAAATCCCGGTCTTGCGCCGAGCTTAAGAGCTCAGGCGGAAGCCGGGCCGCTAATGCCGATGGTGCGCCGCGTCAACATGGGCTTTCCATAGCAGGGGGCAGCGAAATCGCAAAGCCCCGCGGCACGATCCTCAAACTCGTGGTTTTGGGCGATGCGGCGGCCGGGCCGGATTTCCGGCGACCGTCTGGCCGCCCCCGACATCCCGTGTCACAACGCTGCCGGCGCCAATCACGGCTCCGTCACCCACCGTCACGCCGGGCAGGATAATGGCGCCGCCTCCGATCCAGACATCCGTGCCGATCCGCACCGGACGCCCGAATTCAAGCCCGCTGCTCCGCGTCGCGGCATCGCGTGGATGGTCCGCGGCGTAAATCTGCACGGCAGGTCCGATTTGGGTGCGATCGCCGATGGTCACTTCGACGACGTCGAGGATGACGCAGTTGAAATTCAGGAAGACGCCGTCGCCGAGACGGATGTTGTAACCGTAATCGCAAAAAAACGGCGGCCGGATCACAGCCCCGCTGCCGACACTGGCGAAACGCTCGGACAATAATTTATGTCGCTCCGTTACCGACAGCGCGGACGCCGCGTTGTAGCGCACCAACCATTCCTTGGTCGCCGCTTGATCGGCGCCAAGCTCGGCATCTGGCCGGTACAGTTCGCCCGCGAGCATCTTCTGCTTTTCGGTTTTATTCAACCGATGACTCCAAGCTTTGGAAACACCCCCGGCGCAGCCGCCAGACATTCGCGGGCGCTGCGGCTGTCGTTATTCATCTGGCGGATGAGCGTGTCGATACCATCAAACTTCAATTCCTCGCGAAGGAAGGCAATGAAGGCGACATCCAGGCGGCTGCCATAAAGGTCGCCCTTGAAATCGAACAGAAAAACTTCCAGCAGTGCCGCGCCATTGTCGAAGGTCGGGCGGCGGCCGAAGCTCGCCACGCCATCGAAGCGTTCGCCGTCCCGGCCGACCCGCACCGCATAGATGCCGTGCCTGAGGCCGCAATTCTTGTCGAGCCTTATATTGGCGGTCGGGTAGCCGAGGTCGCGGCCGCGCTTCTCGCCATGGATGACTTCGCCGTTGATGAACCACGGGCCGCCCAGCATCGCGGTCGCCTCGTCGATCTGCCCTTCGGCCAGCGCCATGCGGATGGCGCTGGAGGAGACCGGCCGTTCGGCGATGTCGACATGCGCCTGGACGTCGACCTCGATGCCAAGCCGCGGCGCCTCGGCGACCAACAGGCCTGGCGAGCCGACGCGGCCCTTGCCGAAGTGAAAGTCATAGCCAACCGCAATGCCGCTAATTCCGAGCCGTTCGATCAGATCGTGGTGAATAAAATCTTGCGCCGTCGTCTCGGCGCGCCGCCGGTCAAAGGTCATCACCACGGCGCCCGAAAGGCCGGTGGCCGCCAGGAGCCGGAGCTTGGCAGCCTCGTCCGTGAGGCGGAACTGCGGGGTGTTCGGGCTGAAATAGCTTCTTGGATGGGGTTCGAAGGTGACGGCGAAGGCCGGTCTGCCGTGCGCAAGCCCCATGCGGCAGGCGGCGTCAATGACCGAGCGATGGCCGAGATGAACGCCGTCGAAATTACCCATCGCCACCACCATTCCCTTGGGAGTGGAAGCGGGCGGGCTGGTATCGCGGATCACGGTAAAATCGGAGGCCATTTACAAAATCTTAGCTGATAGGTGCGGCGGACCGTGGCTTGGGGCAGCGGGCGAAGTCAAGCCGGGGGCCGTTGGGCTTTTTTCTAGGCGCATTGGCCTTTCGACTGCGGCGTCGGTTAACGGGCTGTTTAACGGCTGATGGTAGTCCTTGGAGCGGACTGTAGGGGCGCCTTTTTGGCCCAGCAGCGTTTGTGTGTTGCCCAGGGGATTTGAAGATGGCGGTGGATTTATCGATGTCGGTTCTGGTGGTGGACGATTACAGCACCATGATTCGCATCATCAGAAATCTCCTCAAGCAGCTCGGCTTCGAGAATATTGACGATGCCAGCGATGGATCGGCCGCGCTCAACAAGATGCGCGCCAAGAAATATGGCCTGGTGATCTCCGACTGGAACATGGAGCCGATGACCGGCTACGACCTGCTCCGGGAAGTCCGCGCCGACCCCAACCTCGCCACCACGCCGTTCATCATGATCACGGCGGAATCCAAGACCGAGAACGTGATTGCCGCCAAGAAGGCCGGCGTCAACAACTACATCGTCAAGCCATTCAACGCCGCCACGCTGAAGACCAAGATCGAGGCGGTGTTCCCGGATATGGCGAGCGCGTAAGCCGGCCATTCGTGTCCCGGATGCGACGCGTCATGCAATGATGCGGCGCTGAGCCGGGTCCCCCTTTTAGCATGGACCCCGGATCAGCAGCGCACCGCCTCGCTGTATCGTTGACGCGCGTCTGGGACACGCACGGCGCTGCGCTGCGTCCGGGGAACGAACTTTACCATTTTAATTCCCGCGTCAGCGCACGGGGCGGGTGGCCGAACAATTCCTTCACCGAGGCGGGGTCGAGCTGGTCGAGACCAGCGAACTCCTCAGAGTGGATGCCGCGCGTCACAAACAGGCAGTCGATCCCGAAGCCGTGGGCGCCGGCCAGATCCGTTCGCACGGAATCCCCGATCGCAAGCACCTCCCCGAGCATCACCTGACGCCCGCGCCGCTCAGCCGCAAGCGCCATGGCACGTTCATAGATTGGCCGGTGCGGCTTGCCGTAGAAGATCACCTCGCCGCCGAGTTCGAGATAAAGTTCAGCGATGGCGCCTGCGCAATAGATCAGCCGGTCGCCGCGTTCGACGACGATGTCGGGATTGGCACACACCAATGTCAGCTTGCGCTCGCGCGCTTTCTGCATCATCGCGCGATAGTTTTCCGCCGATTCCGTTTCGTCGTCGAACAGGCCGGTGCAGACGATGTAGTCGGCCTGTTCCAGCGGCGCCAGCACCGGATCGAGGCCGCGATAGATCGAGTTGTCGCGCTCGGGGCCGACCCAGAACATCTTCTGGCCGGGATGATCGGCGACGAAATTCCGCGTCAGGTCGCCCGAACTGACAATCGCGTCGTAGGTCTCGTCAGCGACGCCGAGTTTGCGCAATTGCCGCTGCACCGAATCGGCCGGCCGCGGTGCATTGGTGATCAGGATGACAGTGCCGCCTTGCTTGCGAAAGTTTTGCAGCGCCTCGCAGGCTTCGGGAAACGCGACGAGACCGTTGTGAACGACGCCCCAGATGTCGCTGAGCAGCACATCCACGCCGCCGACGAGGTCGCGCAGCCTTTCGGCAAACTTCAACGTTGTCATCGCAGCTAATTCGGACCGGCCGCGCGCCGCGCCAGCGCAGCATTGCCGGTGGTTCGCGCCGGGGGCTCGATAACAGAAGCGTCAGTTGCCGGCGCCCTGACCGCACCATTGGACTCCTGCGCCTTGTTTGGGGAAATACCGTCCGAGGCTGAGGCGCCATCGGGCCGTAATGGCCGCGGTGGCGCAAACAGAAAGCCCTGTCCGAACCTGACGTCGAAATCGAGCAGATCGACGACGGCGCGCTCGCCCTCGATCCGCTCGGCGATCAGGTCGATGCCGAAGCGGCCGAGCAGGTCAGAGAGGTCCGAGGGGTGGATGTCCGATGCCGACGACGCCTTCGGGTCGAGCAACAATACGGCCGGCACCTTGATGAAGCGGACGCCGCGGTCGGCCAACTCGCGCGGTTCTATCCGCAGATCCGTGACGTGGTCGATCGAGAAACGGAATCCCCGCTGCGCCAGTGCCGCCAGATGCTCGCTTTCGGTGGGGCCGAGGTTGCGGAACGTCGCCTGCTTGAATTCGATCACGAGGGAAGGGGCCAGTGCCCGGTTGGCTTCGAGGAAATCCAGGCATGGCGCGAAAGTCGAGGGACTGCCGAGGGTTGCCGCCGCCATATTGCAGAACAGCCCGACGTCCTTGTTGCGGACCATCAGGCGGCGCAGCACCTGTACGCAACGCAGCATCATGGTGTGGTCGACCCGCCCGATCAGGCCGGCGGCTTCCACGAAAGGCATGAATTCCTCGGCCGCGAGAACCCGGTCATGCTCGTCGCGAATTCGCGTCACCGCCTCATAGAAGCGTACCTTGCGCTGTGGCAAGGTCACCATCGGTTGCAGGTAGATGTCGAGCCGATTTTCTTCGATCGCGGCTCTCACGGCCGCAAGCGTGTGCACCTCGTTGCGCACGGGGGCAGGAAGTTCAGGGGCGACCGCAGCCATCGGGGGTGGCGCCACGACCAGTTTCGGAGGCTCGGCTGCGAAGGATGGTTCCTTGGGCGGCGAACTCTCCGGCCGGCTCACGGGTGCCGCGGCTGTTGCAGACAGAATATCGTCATGGCCGGCAACCGACACCGCGAGTTGTCTCACCAGGGAGCCAAGTTCGTTGATCTCGCCGGCCACCGCCTGAATGCGGTCCGCGCCGGCATGATTGAGGGACGCGAGCTTTCCTTCGACGGCCGTCAGTCGTCGGCCGTACTCGGCGACCTGGCGGGCGAGGTCCGCCGTGCCGCGCGACAGATCCGCGATCTGGCCGCCGACATCGGTGCGGTCGCGCAGCCGCATCGATACGGCGTTGTAGAGGATCAGGAAGGTCAGCGCGGTCAAGGCGATGATCGCCGACTCCATGCCGCTGATTCCCGCCACCGAGTACAGAACAAGGCCGAGCGAGGCGGCGACCAGCACCATGCAAATCGCGATGAAGATCGTGGAAATGCGGATCATGTGACGCGTAAAGCCCCTTTAGCCCCTTGGGTGCCTTTGGCCTGAGGGGGAGTTCGTCGCACGGCTTCACTCCCCCAAGCCTGGTAACACTAGCACTAAGTTTGATTCGGCAGGCTATTGTTCTTTGGGCACGGTCGGAACTGCGGCTTCCCCAAAGGGAAGCCGCTTACCGTGGATGGTATGGGAAGAGCGGTGTGCCGCTTCAGGCGACTTTTGCCTCAGGCGACCGCGCGAATGACCTTGGCGACCTTCTCGACGATTTCGCCGACCTGCGCTTCGCTGACAATCAAAGGCGGGGTCAGCGCCAGGGTGTCGCCGGCGATGCGCATCATCAGGTCGTTGTCGAAGAAGGCGCTGTTGAGCGCGTCGAAACCGCGCTTGCCCGGCTGGTCCGGCCGCGAGGCGAGGTCGATGCCAGCCGTCAAACCAACCGTGCGGATGTCGACGACGTTCGGCTCGTTCTTCAGCGACAGGATGGCATCGGTCCATTTCGGTTCGAGGGCGCGGGCATGCTCGAACAGCTTTTCGTCGCGGTAAATGTCGAGCGTGGCCAGTCCCGCGGCGCATGCCAAGGGATGAGCCGAGTAGGTATAGCCGTGGGCCAGTTCGACGACGTGTTCGGGGCCGCTCATGAAGGCATCGTGGATGGTATCGCGCACGATGACGCCGCCCATCGGCGCTGCCCCATTGGTGACGCCCTTGGCAAAGGTGATCATGTCCGGAAGCACGCCGTAACGTTCCGCCGCAAAGGCATAGCCCAGCCGGCCGAAGCCGGTGATGACTTCGTCGAAGATCAGGAGGATGCCGTGCTTCTGGGTGATCTCGCGCAGCCGCTTGAGATAACCCTTCGGCGCCGGCAACACACCAGTCGATCCGGCCATCGGCTCGACGATGACGGCGGCAATGGTATTGGCGCCATGCAGGTTGACGAGGTTTTCCAGCGCATCGGCGAAATGGGCGCCGTATTCCGGCTCGCCTCTCGAGAAAGCCTGTTTTTCGCGGTCATAGGTCGTCGGCAAATGATCGACGCCGGTCAACAGCGAGCCGAACATCTTGCGGTTGTTGACCATGCCGCCGACCGAAGTGCCGCCGAAGCCGACGCCATGATAGCCGCGTTCGCGGCCGATCAGGCGGGAGCGTGAGCCCTGGCCGGAGATCTGGTGAAAAGCGAGCGCGATCTTGAGCGCGGTATCGGCGGCTTCCGATCCCGAGTTGCAGAAGAACACGTGATCGAGGCCTTTAGGCGCGAGATCGGCGATGCGGCTGGCGAGTTCGAAGGCCTGCGGAATGCCGAACTGGAACGGCGGCGCATAATCCAGCGTTGCCGCCTGCCGGCCGATGGCCTCCGCGATCTGGGTACGGCCGTGGCCGGCATTGCTGCACCACATGCCGGCGGCGCCGTCCAAGATTTTACGGCCGTCGACGGTGAAGTAATGCATGTCCTTGGCGCCGGCGAGCAGCCGCGGCGCCTTCTTGAAAGCGCGGTTGGCGGTAAACGGCATCCAGTGCGCGGCAAGGTCGTTGGGAACGTTGACGGCGGCGGAGTGCGGGCTCTTGTCCAGCATGGCGGGCCTCTTCGAGTTTTGAGTGGAGGGTTGCCTGAGAGGTTACCAGTTTCCATGGGGCACTGGAATGCCAGCGCCGGACTTTTTCGAATGGTGGGATCACCTTTAACGTGAAGCGCGGAAGGCTTCAGAGAGTTGAGAGATCAGAAGCGGTTATCCAGAATACCTCGCCTTCGGAATCCTCGGTCTCAAGCCAAAGGAACCCGGTTTGCGGATAGGCTGCTTCAAGCACGCCACGGCAGCGGCCAACTTCGCATAACAGCCCGCCTTCCGCGGTCAGATACTGCCCGGCCTGGTCCAGGATGCGCCTGATGACATCGAGGCCGTCAGCGCCGCCGTCGAAAGCCAGTTTTGGCTCGGCACGGCACTCGCGCGGCAAACCCGCCATGCCCTCCGCATCGACGTAAGGCGGGTTGGCGATGATCAGGTCGTAGCGCTTGTCCGCAACCGGCGCGTAGAGGTCGCCGCGATGCAACATCACCCGATCATCGAGACCGAAATCCGCAACATTGCGTGCGGCGATGGCCAGCGCGTCTTTAGAGATGTCGACCGCATCGATTTCTGCGTTCGGAAATACACGGCTGGCGAGAATGGCGAGGCAGCCGGAGCCGGTGCAGAGCTCGAGCACGCTTTCCACCGCGTCCGCGTCCCCGATCAGCTGATGTCCCTCACCGTCCTGTCCGCCGAAATGCGAATCCAGCAGTTCACCGATAAAGGAGCGCGGCACGATGACCCGCTCGTCGACATAGAACGGCAGGCCGCGCATGTAGATCTTGTTGACGAGGTAGGCGGCCGGCTTTCCGGAACTGACGCGGCGGGCAATGACGTCAAGGATCGATCGGGCTTCGTGTGCTGCCACGCGCGCGGTCGCGAAACTCTCGAACTGATCGGGATGAAGATGCAACGTTTCGCACACCAGAAACGCAGCCTCGGCGATCGGATCGGTGGTGCCGTGGGCGAAGGTCAATTTCGCCTCGCTGAAGCGGCTTGTCGCATAACGGACGAAATCGAGCAGCGTCACCAGTTCGCTCGCCGAAACCTTGGGAAGTCGCAAGGCTGCACGGGGACGTTTGGCAGGTGTCTTTGCAGGTGCCTTGGCAGGTGTCTTGGCGCGTTTGGCCATCAGGATTTGGTCCAGCGCGCGGCGGCCGCATCGTCATGATCGCGCGCCTCGATCCAGCTTGTGCCGTCGGCAGCTTCCACGCGTTTCCAGAACGGCGCATTGGATTTCAGGTAATCCATCAGGAATTCGGCGGCCTCAAATGCGGCCTGGCGATGTTTCGACGCCGTCACGACCAGCACGATATTTTCACCCGGCGCGATCCGGCCGATACGGTGGATAACCCTTATCCCGGATAGCTCCCAGCGCGACATCGCGGTCTCGGCGTGGCGGGCGATTTCGGCTTCGGCCATGCCGGGATAATGCTCAAGCGTCAATGCGGCGATGGATGCACCGTCCTCGCTGCCCCGGCAGATGCCGGTGAAGGAAACCACCGCGCCGATATCGCTGCGGCCAGCCGTCAGCGCCGATATCTCGCGCGCGATGTCGAAATCGGATTCCTGGATGCGGATGGTGACGCTTTCGGTCATGACGGCATCGCCAAAATCAACCGCCGGTCATCGGCGGAAAGAAAGCGATTTCGCGGGCACCGGCAATCGCCGCATCCTGTTTGACATGGGTATGGTCGATCGCGGCGCGGATCACACGCGGCGTCTCGAAGGCATGGGCGTAGGTCTCGCCGCGCGCGGTAAGCCAGGTGATCAGGTCTTCGACGGTTTTAACGCCCGGCGGCGGCTCGATCGTCTCTTCCGGTTTGCCGATCCGCTCGCGCACCCAGGCGAAATATTTCAGTTTCATCCCTCATCCTCCTCGATGAGGTGACGGATACCGGCGCGGAAATAATCCCAGCCGGTGTAGATCGTGACGATCGCGGAGACCCAGAGCAGCAGCAATCCGATCTGGGTGGTGAAGGGGAGGACCTGGTCGCCCGCTTCGCCGGCCAGCAAAAATCCGATCGCGACGAGCTGCGCCGTCGTCTTCCACTTGGCGAGCTTGGTGACGGGCACGCTGACGCGTAATCCAGCCAGATATTCGCGCAGGCCCGATACCAGGATTTCACGGCACAGGATCACGATCGCGGCCCACAGCGTCCAGCCATGGATGATGCCGTCGGCCGCCAGCATCAGCAGGCAGGAGGCGACCAGGAGCTTGTCGGCGATCGGGTCCAGCATCCGGCCCAAAGCCGATTGTTGATCCCAGATCCGCGCATAGTAGCCGTCGAGAAAATCGGTGACGCCGGCGGCAATGAAGACCGCAAGCGCCACCCATCGCAGCCACAACGGCCCGTCCAGAATGGACTGCCAGTAGATGCAGCCGACCACCAGCGGGATCGCTGCGATCCGGGCAAAGGTCAGAATATTGGGCAAGGACAGCGAGCTTTTCGCCCATCCTCTGGCCCTGGTCGTTGCAATGTTCATTCGTCCTACCAATACCGCTGAGGCCTTAAGGTCAACCGTGGGACACATATGACCTTTTGGTGACATCCTCACCCGGGCTCAACCCGGCTGGGTGTGGAAAAACTCGAAAATCTTGCGGGCACTCTCGGCGCTGACGCCCGGAACCTTGCCGAGATCGGCGATAGAGGCCCGCTCGATCTCCTTCAAGGTTCCAAAATGATGCAATAGCGCCCGTTTACGCGAGGGGCCGATCCCGGGTATTTCCTGCAATCCGGCCTCGCGAATATCCTTCTTGCGCAATTTGCGGTGCGATCCGATCACAAAGCGGTGCGCCTCGTCGCGCAGGCGCTGGATGAAGTACAGCACCGGGTCGCGCGGCTCGAGCTTGATCGCCTCGCGGCCGGGCAAGAACAGGGTTTCGCGCCCGGCGTCGCGGTCCGGCCCCTTGGCGACCGACATCAGCGAGACCTGCGAAAGCCCGAGTGTGTCGAAGATTTCTTTCGCCGCGTTGAGTTGGCCACGGCCGCCGTCGATGATGACCAGGTCGGGCCATTGCGGAAAGGAGTCGTCATCCGCCTTCGGCTTGGCCGCATCGTCCCCGGCTGGCGGGGTCAGCAGCCGCTTGAAACGTCGTTGCAGCACCTCGCGCATCATCGCGTAGTCGTCGCCCGGTGTCAGGCCTTCGGACTTGATGTTGAACTTGCGGTACTGGTTTTTGATGAAGCCGTCCGGCCCCGCCACGATCATGGCTCCGACCGCATTGGTGCCCTGGATGTGGCTGTTGTCGTAAACCTCGATGCGGCGCGGCGGATGCGGCAGGCCGAGCGTGGTGACAAGCCCCGCCAGCAGCCGGCTTTGGGTGGCGGTATCGGCGAGCTTGCGGCCCAGAGCTTCGCGTGCGTTGGTCAATGCATGCGTGATCAGTTCTTTTTTCTCGCCGCGCTGCGGCGTGATCACGTCGACCTTGAAGCCGGCCTTGATCGACAAGGCGCTTGCCATCAACGCGGTTTCCTCGATCACATGCGACAGCAGGATAAGCTTTGGCGGCGGCTTGTCGTCGTAGAATTGTGCCAGGAACGACGCCAGCACCTCCTCCGGCGTGAACGATTTTTCCGCTTTCGGAAAATAGGCGCGATTGCCCCAGTTCTGTCCGGTGCGGAAGAAGAACACCTCGACGCAGGAATATCCGCCCTCCTGGTGGATCGCGAACAGGTCGGCTTCTTCCACCGTGCGTGGATTGATGCCTTGCTGCGATTGGATCGATGACAGGGCGGCCAGGCGATCGCGGTAAAGCGCTGCGGTCTCGAATTCGAGCTCGCCGGACGCCTTTTCCATCTCGCCCGCGAGTTCCTGTTTCACGGCCCGGCTACGGCCGGAGAGGAAATCCCTGGCCTCGCGCACCAGTTCTGTATAGCCGGGAAAATCGATCTCGCGGGTGCAGGGACCGGCGCAACGCTTGATCTGGTAAAGCAGACAGGGGCGGGTGCGGCTTTCAAAAAACGCGTCGGTGCAGGAGCGGATCAGGAAGGCACGCTGGAGCGCGGTGATGGTGCGATTGACCGCGCCGGCCGAGGCGAACGGCCCGAAATATTGTCCAGGCCGCGACTGCGCACCGCGGTGCTTGAGAATTTGCGGCGCCCAGTGATCGCCCGTGATCAATATGTAAGGAAACGACTTGTCGTCGCGCAGTTGCACGTTGAAGCGCGGGCGCAATTGTTTGATCAGGTTTGCTTCCAGTAGAAGCGCTTCGGTTTCGGTCGTCGTCGATATGATTTCGACCGAGACCGTCGCTGCGATCATGCGCAGGATGCGCGCCGGCTGCGGCGCGCTGGCGCGGGCGTAGGAAGAAAGCCGCTTGCGGACATTCTTGGCCTTGCCGACATAGAGCACGTCATGGGCGGCATTGAGCATGCGATAGACGCCGGGTGAGGTCGGCGCCAGCTTGACTGCGTTTTCGATCGCGGCATGTCCGGTCGCGAGCGGGCCCTCGGCGATGGCTTCATTGCCATCCTCCGTGATTTCCGGCAGCCGGGCCTCATCCTCCTCGTCTGTCGTGACGGTCGCAGGATCGATATCGCCAGCGGCCAGATGCTGCGGCTGCTCCTGATCGGGTTGCGTCTGGTCTGGTTGCGACTGGTCCGGCCGGGAAGGGGAGGGTTCCTTCCGTCTCGCGTTGTTGGCGTGATTGATCGATTCGCGGGCCATGGTGCTTGAATTTAGGTGTCATCCCGGCAGCTTGCCAGCGCTTCAGACGGCCGAATCCGAGCCGCAGACGCCTTGCGCCGGTAACGCTCCCTTAAGACTAAGAAGCGGCGCCGCGCAGGCCTTAACAACCCTTTAACTTAAAAGTCTCGATAAATCCCGTGAGTAAAAAGTGCAAATCCGTAACCATGCAGATGGCCCAAGGGTTCGGCACTTACTGCGTGGAGTATGCGTGATGAGCAGGATTGCCTTGGTCGTGGCGGCGTTGATCGCTGTGGTTTGGTCGTCATCGGCTGAGGCTGCTGATTTGCCTTATGGCCAGCCCTATACCGTCAATCAGCCGCTCAACATGTATAGCTGGGCAGGCCCCTATCTCGGCGGCAATATCGGCTGGGACTGGGGTTCGGTCGACAACAACCCGACCAAGCCGTCAGGCTTCGTGGGTGGTGCGCAGGCTGGCTACAACTGGCAAAACGGCCCCTGGGTGTTCGGCATCGAGGGCGACATTCAGGGCAATGGTGCCTCTGATACGTTTGCGCCCTGGAAATTCTCCAACCCCTGGTTTGGCACCGTACGCGGCCGGGCCGGCTACGCCCTCAACAACGTCCTGTTCTACGGCACCGCGGGTCTCGCCTTCGGCGAACTGACCGGCCAGACCTTTGGTGGCCTCTCGGAGAGCCATACCAATGCCGGCTGGACTGTCGGATTGGGCGCCGAAGTAGGGCTGGCGCGGAACTGGAGCGCCAAGGTCGAATATCTCTATGTCGATCTGAACGACAGCAATTTCGCGATCACCGGCACCCAGAACGGCTACCATTTCGGTCTGCTTCGCGCCGGCGTGAACTATCACTTCTAAAAGAATAAAAGAGCACCAACCACAAACTCCCGGCCGCGGCGGCGGCCGGGATTTTTTTGCCTTGGAAGGCTGGAGCTGTATGGCTCTGAATGAATTCAAAGCCAGACTTTATGTTGACCGTTATGTTGACGCGTTTTCTACCGCAGATAAGTCTACGCAATCTGCGTCAACTTGATTGCTACGCGAACCGGTGCCCACCATCGGATCAAGTCCGAGGGCATGCTCAACTTGAAAACGCTTCAGGAAGAAATCACGAGGTTGACCGCCTTGGGGCCTTTGCCCTTCTTGTCCGGTTCAACCTCGAATGTGATGCGTTGTCCTTCGGTCAAATCCTTCAGCCCGGCGCGCTCCACGGCGGTGATATGAACGAACACATCGCGACCACCGTCATCGGGCTTGATGAAGCCGTAGCCGCGTTCTCCGTTGAAGAACTTGACCGTCCCAGTCATGGCCATCGGGAAACCTCCCCCCGCATTGCTCTGCCGTCACGCTCCTTTGCGTATTGGCCGACCGGACTTTTGCTGCGGACACCTTTCCCGCCAGATGCTTTGGCCATCCAGGCGGGCCCGCGTGATGGCGAACCTGCCCTAAATCAGAAGAGGCCTTGTCACTCCGCCGCTACCATTCGCGGAAGCGGAACGTAAAGCCGATCCTAACAATGACGAGCATAATACGGTTCGCGGCCCATTGCCTATCGGACTTTTGGGACGTGAACGGCTCAAAGCGTCTCGAGCCGGAAGCGGCTGGCGCCGCCCTGGCCGAGCGGCTTTTCGAGTTCGGGAAGGATCGTCTTGAGTTCGGCCGCCAAGGTCCATGGCGGGTTGACGACCAGAAGGCCGGCCGAGGTGAGGCCTGCATCAGCGGTTTGCGGCGCCACGCTGAACTCAAGACGCAGGCATTTTCCGGCTGGTCTTGCCTGCCCGGCGGCGTCTTCGACCTGCCGCGCCAGTTCGTCGGTGGCACGCCGGCTCTTGGCCGGATACCACAACACATAGCTGCCGGTCGGCCATTTCGCGAAGGCCGCGCCAAAGCCCGCGGCCAGCCGTTCGAACTCGTCCTTCGCCTCGAAGGGCGGATCGATCAGGACAAGGCCGCGCCGCTCTTTCGGCGGCACGAAGGCGGGCAGCGCCGTCCAGCCATCGAGATCGACCACGCGGGCCTGGGTGTCGCGGCGCAACGAATCGATAAGGGCCTTTCGCGCGCTGTCTTCGACTTCGCAGGCGGTCAGCCGGTCCTGCGGCCGCAGCAGCGCGCGGGCGATCAACGGCGATCCGGGATAGGCGGTGAGTTTTCCCGGTTGTGGATTGAACGCCCGGACGATGTCGAGATAGGGCGCAATCAGCGGCAGCGCGTTTTCCGAAAACCGCGCCTGCAGGATACGCGCAATTCCCGTGAGCCATTCTCCGCTGCGCTCAGCCTCTTCCCCGGTGAGATCATAGCGGCCGGCGCCGGCGTGGGTATCGATCACGCGAAAGGCGGCGTCTTTTTCCTGCAGATAGAGCAGGATGCGCACCAGCACGACGTGCTTGATGACGTCGGCAAAGTTGCCGGCATGAAAGGCGTGGCGGTAGTTCATGGCACCAGCAGTACGCCACGGCGACCTAATGAGCAAAGTGAACTGCGTGTCCCGGACGCGGTGCAGCGTCCTCACGCTGCTCCGCAGAGCCGGGACCCACACTTACATCGTGTACATCGTGAGGAAATAGACCCCGGATCGGCAGCGCATCACGCCGCAAGACGCGGCGCGCTGCGCAGCATCCGGGGCACGCGGGCGTCTCATCTAACCGCCGCGCACCGGCGGCATCGTCACCTGGTCTCGCCGGCAGGAGCGTCGATCGATCTCGTCGCAAGCGCGGAATTGCAAGTCCTTGGCCATGCAGATGCGCACCTCGCTCAGTCGCGAACGACGGTTGCAGGTCACAGCGATGGCGTTAGCAGGCAGGCCAGGATTGACCTTGATGAAGGCGTCCTCGATTTCGGCCGGTGAGACCGTCTTGGTGTCGGAAAGGTCGATGAACTCGGGCGGAATTTTCACCGCTGCGCGCGCTTTGCGAATGGTCTCGAAATAACCGCGGGGGCCAAGGCCCGAGCAGGTGCCGTGCTTTTTCCACTCGTTGAAAATCAGGCCGGGCGCCGGCATCAGATCGAGCATCGAGCTCATGATATTGCGGTCCAGCCAGGAATCCCGGTCGCAATATTCGGGATAGCCGCGCTCATATTGCGGCCACAGGCCATGGACCACGAACGAAAACGGTCTTCCGCCGCATTGGGCCTGTTGCGACCGTCCGCTGTTGCCGCTTTCGGCCGCTTCCTCGCAGAAGGAGGGCGACCAGGACAACGACAGGACGTAATAATCAAACTCGCCCGGGGTATTTTGCCGCCGGTCCTGGGCGGATGCGCTGGTTGCGGTGCCGATGCCGATCGACGCGACCAAAAGGAGATAGCCGAACCGGGCGAAAATCCGCAGCCTTCGACCCAAGCCAAACCGAACCATGATGCAGCCCTCACTCCACAAACCCGGTCGGAACCGTAGCATGGGGTCGGAACATTTCAAGAACAAAATTGGAGGCTGGCTACCGATAGCGGCGGCCGCAGCTCAGGACTTGGAGAAACTGGCTTGAAATCAGGGCTTGGCGCCCGCGCAAGCGGGGTTGTTGGCCCAGTTGCGATCAAGTCCGGTGACGCACCATTCGATGCCCTGATCGAGGCCAGAGAAGCCGCCATCCTCGATAATCGAGTAATGCACGCCGTGAACCCTGCCGTCGCTCAGCATCACGTCACCGCTGCAATAGCGGCGCGGAATATTGTCCGACTGCCAGGGACGGTAGGCGACTTCGTGGATCTTGCCGTAGGCCGTGATTGTGAGCTTGGAATTCCAGTAGGTGCTCTCTTTTTCCTGGAATTGGGATGTGATGGTCCCTAGCGCAGCCTCGCAGGACTTGAGCCGCCCTTCATATTTCGGGCCCGACAGCCAGAAATTCAGTTCAAGCGGGTTGGCCGCTTCGGCGGCCTGGCCAAACGCCAACAGGCCGAATCCGGCCCCGAGCACCACGCCAAGGCTTGCTTTTCTGGCAAAGGAAAAAATGTCACGCATTATCAGTCCGCCGGATGATCGAGCTGGTCGAACCGTGCCGCGAAGCCTCCCCAAGGTCAAGTGCAGCACGGCAACACCTGCCAATAAGTCCGTTTCTCACAAGGCTGTGCGCTTTTCACGGCATCTCGGGCGCTCTAAGGTGACGTCAAAGCGAAACGGAGTGAACGATGCGAATCATCAAGGCCGCTGTTCTGGTTGCCGCCGGCGCCATGCTTTCATGGGCGCCCGCACGGGCGGACATCGTGTTCTCATTTCGGGGTAACGATACCGGCGGTATCATCAGCTATGAGTTGGCCCAGCAAGCCGATGCCCGCCAGCTCGCCGTCGACCACTGTGCCTCCTACGGCAAGGTGGCGAAGTTTCTCGCGGTTGACGCGCAGTATGGCGGCTATGTTTCCTTTTCCTGCCGCTGGGTGCCGTATGGCGCCAACAACCGGCCGTTACGCACGCTTTACTGAGTGCTTAACCGGGCGTGGCTTTTCGTAATCTTCGTCGAAGTCGGAACGTAGCCGATGACGCGTAAGCTTGCCGCATGGGTTTGGGGTCTTTGTGCGCTGGCAGTCCTGTCCTCAGGCAGCGCCCGGGCCGAAGATCTGCCGATCCGCAAGGCAGGTCTGTGGGAAATCAAGGTGGCCCACACCGGATCGCCGTTGCCTTCGCTGACCATGCAGCACTGCACCGATGAGACCATCGACAGGGACATGAACAACATGGTCTCGCCGATGGCCAAGCAAATCTGCTCCAGGCAGGATGTCCAGAAGACGGCGACCGGTTATGTCGGCGATTCCGTCTGTAGCATCGGCGGTGTTTCGGTCTCTTCGCATTCGGAAATCAGCGGCGACTTCAACTCGGCCTATACGGTCACGACCACCTCGCACAGCGACCTCGGCAGCAAGGGAGTGCCGCGGGACACTGTGACCAAGATCGAGGCGAAATGGCTGGGAGCCTGCAAGCCCGATCAAAAGCCCGGCGATATCGTGATGCCCGGCGGCGGCTTCAAGCTGAACGTCAAGGACGTCGACAAGCTCAAGGCGCTCTTGCCGAAGTAATTCTGCTTTCGGGTCGAATCGACAAAAGCGCAGTTGGTGCACCTCTCCCGCTCGCGGGGGAGGTCGCCACGCTCGCCAGGGCGGGGCGGGTGGGGGAAATCTCTCCTCGGATTCCTGGCAGTAGTTGTGCTGCGGCACCCCCACCCCGGCCCTCCCCCGCAAGCGGGAGAGGGAGCACAACAGCTACACCGGAATCCGTACCGCCGCGCGCAGGCCGCCCATCGGGCTGTCGCCGAGCGTGATGTCTCCGCCATGCGAGCGGGCGATGTCGCGGGCGATCGCAAGTCCCAATCCCGTTCCGCCTTCATCCTGGTTGCGGGCATCATCGAGCCTGAGGAACGGCTTGAAAACTTCCTCGCGCATGTTCAAGGGAATGCCCGGACCGTCGTCGTCGACCGTCACCGTCAGATAGCGGTGGTCGCGCTGGCCGGTGATCGAAATCGCGTTGGCATGACGTGCGGCGTTCGACACCAGGTTGGCGAGGCAACGCTTGAAGGCGGCGGGCTTCACCGTCACCACCGGAAGCCCGTGGAAGGCTACCGTTGCGGTATGGCCGTTGCGTTCGGCGTCGCTGCGCAGCTCTTCCAGCGCGGCCGCCATGTCGGTCGGCTGGGCCACTTCGCCGCTGTCGCCGCGCGCAAACGCAAGGTAGTCCTCCAGCATCCCCGACATTTCGTCGACGTCCTTGCGCATGGCGTCGACTTCCGGGCTGTCGCCGATCAGCGCGAGTTCGAGCTTGAAGCGGGTCAGGATGGTGCGCAGATCATGCGACACGCCGGCCAGCATCGCGGTGCGCTGTTCGATCGTGCGCTCGATGCGCGATTTCATCTCGAGGAAGGCGTTCGCGGCGCGGCGCACTTCGCGGGCGCCTCTGGGGCGGAAGTTCGGCGCCTCGCGGCCTTTGCCGAAACTCTCGGCGGCATCGGCCAGCCGCAGGATGGGGCGGATCTGGTTGCGCAGGAACAGCACCGCGACGATCAGGAGGATCGAGGACGTGCCAACCATCCAGAACAGGAAGATTTCCGAGTTGGAAGCGTAGGCGGCGCTGCGCTGGGCGAAGATGCGCATCACCGCGTCGTCGAGCTGAATGCGGATTTCGACCAGATTGGAGCGGCCGACGGTGTCGATCCAGAACGGCTTGGCGATCTGCCGCGAAAGCTGCACCGAAAGCGTCTGGTCGAGCAGCGAGAAAAACGGCTTCGGTCCGGGTGGCGGCATGTCGCCGGCGGACAGGAAATCCACCACCAGTCCGAGCCGTTGCTGGGCGATGCGCCGAAGCTGCGTGTGGTCCTTGTCCTGCGGATAGACTTTGTAGACGTCGATCAGCGCGGCAATGTCCGAGACGACGGCAGCCGACAGATGCCGCGTCACCGTGTTCCAGTGCCGCTCCATGAACACGAAAGCGACGACCGATTGCAGCACCACCATCGGCACGATCATGATCAACAGCGCACGGGCGTAGAGGCCGGTCGGCATCCAGCTCTTGAAGGCGTTGCCCATCCAGCCGTTGACCGCGGACAGCCGCCCCGCGGCGGTGCGGATCAGCGTCAATCCCGTGTCGATCGTGCTCATGGCTGTCGGCTCAAGGCGAGGCGACCAGGCGATAGCCGATGCCGCGCACCGCCTGCAGGAACAGCGGATTGGCGGGGTCGCGCTCGATCTTGCGCCGCAGGCGGTTGATCTGGACGTCGACGGCGCGCTCGTTCACGGTGCCGTCGCCGGTCAGCGCGCTGCGCGGTACCGTTTCGCCGCGTGCGAGCGCCAGAATCCGCAACATGTCGCGTTCGCGGTCGGTGAGGCGGATGGCTTCCTCGCCTTGCCGCAGTTCGCCGCGTTCCAGATGATAGACGTAAGGTCCGAACGCGATCTGTTCCAGCGTCTCGACCGGCGGCGGCGCTGTGCGCTTGAGGATATTGCCGATCCGCAACGAGAGTTCGCGCGGCTCGAACGGCTTTGCCACATAGTCGTCGGCGCCGATCTGCAAACCCTCGATCCGGCTTTCCGCCTCATGGCGCGCCGTCAGCATGACGATCGGCACCGAAGATGAGGTCCGGATGAATCTGGCGAGATCAAAGCCGGTCTCGCCCGGCATCATCACGTCGAGGATCAACAGGTCGAAATGTAGCCCCGTAAGCTTGGCGCGGGCATCCTTGGCGCTCATCGCCGTGGTGACGCGGTAGCCCTCGCCGCACAGAAAACGCGACAACAGATCGCGGATGCGGCGGTCGTCGTCGACCAGCAACAGATGCGGCGCGTCGTCGGCCGGCCGCGGTGGTGTGCGTGCGATGGTTGCGGCCCCGGCCACGTCTATTCCTTTGCCTTAGTGGTGGAAGGCGGAATACCAAAAATGGCTTCCAGCACCTTGTCTGGTTCGTCGCGATCGATCATCGCGCGCAGGAATTGCCGGATGGTCTCCAGGCCCGCCGGCTCGATGCCGCGCAGCGCACGATTGAGCCGCTCGGTTTGCAGTCCTGCGAGCTTTGCGACCAGCGCCTCGCCCTTCGCGGTGGCGAAAAGAAGACGCTGGCGGCGATCGTTGCTGCCCGCCTTCTGCACGATGTAGCCTTCGTCCAGCAACTGTTTCAGGACGCGCCCGAGCGATTGCTTGGTGATCCGCAGCACGTCGAGCAGATCGGCGACCTTCAGGCCGGGGTAGCGGTGAACAAAGTGCAGCACGCGATGATGGGCGCGTCCGAAACCGAACACTTCCAGTTCCTGATCCGCATCGCCAACGAAGTCGCGATAGGCGAAAAACAGAAGCTCGATGATGTCCCAGCGCAGGCCAGCGGAAGCCGTTGCCGAACGCCCCTCGCTCGGCTTGGAGCCGGCAGCCGCGGATGGGCCCGATGAAATTATGTCAGCCATGTTGACATATATTGGGTTCAATGTTACAAAACGGTCGATCGCAGAGAAATATTAGATCGTTCCGTGCGCTTCGCGAGGCCAGCGACCTTGGACGCCGGGCAAGTGACGACAGGCTCGCGAATGTGTTGACCGTACGATTGTCGGGCGGCATCCCGGCAACCATACTGGACTTCAGCCCTCCACAAAAGCATGTCCTGATGGCGTGCCTTTGGGGAAGCCGGCCGCAAGGCTGGTGGTGAAATCCGGACCTATCAGGCCAATAACCCCGGAGATATAAGGCCGGCGCCTGAAAATGCGCCGGTTACGACGGCAAGAAACCAGGGCAGGAAGCAAGAAAATGAGTTTGAAATTCGAAATCCAGCCAGCGGCCAGCCCGACGTCCGACAAGGATCGCGCGGCCAAGCTCGTGGACCCCGGCTTCGGCCGGGTTTTCAGCGATCACATGGCTGTCGTCCGCTACAGCCAGGGCAAGGGCTGGCATAGCGCGCGCGTCGAAGCCAGAGCGAATTTCCCGCTCGATCCGGCCGGCGCCGTGCTGCACTACGCGCAGGAGATTTTCGAAGGTCTCAAGGCCTATAAGCGCGACGACGGCGGAGTGAATCTGTTCCGTCCCGACGCCAATGCGAGGCGGTTCCAGAATTCGGCGGAGCGCATGGCGATGGCGCCGCTGCCCGAGGCTGTGTTCATCGAGGCGGTCGAGCAGCTCGTGCGCATCGATCGCGCCTGGATCCCGGGCGGCGAGGGCAGTCTTTATCTCCGCCCCTTCATGATCGCGAGCGAGATTTTCCTCGGCGTCAAACCGTCAGCGGAATACATTTTCGCCGTCATCGCCTCGCCGGTCGGCTCCTATTTCAAGGGCGGCCCTGCGCCGGTGTCGATCTGGGTGTCGGAAAATTACACCCGCGCTGCGATCGGCGGCACTGGGGCGGTCAAGTGCGGCGGCAATTATGCCGCGAGCCTGCGCGCGCAGGCCGAGGCCATTGACCACGGCTGCGACCAGGTTGTCTTCCTCGATGCGGTCGAGCGCCGTTTCATCGAGGAACTCGGCGGCATGAACATCTTCTTCGTGTTCGACGATGGCTCGATGCTGACGCCGCCGCTGGGCACGATCCTGCCGGGCATCACCCGCGATTCAATCATCGCGCTGATGAAGGATGCTGGCACCAACGTCCGCGAAGAGGCCTACACCATCGAGCAGTGGCGCAAGGATGCCGCGAGCGGAAAGCTGAAAGAAGCCTTCGCCTGCGGCACCGCGGCCGTCATTTCGCCGATCGGCAAGGTGTGTTCGGCGAGCGGCGATTTCCAGATCAGCGGCGGCGCGGCCGGCCCGGTCGCCATGGGCCTGCGCAAGAAGCTGGTCGACATTCAATATGGCCGCACCAACGACCCGCACGACTGGATCAGGAAGGTCCTTTAGTCCGCGGCGACTCAAGATTTCGCGTGTCCCGGACGCGGTGCGGCGTGCAATGCCGCTCCGCAGAGCCGGGACCCAGGCATCCAGAATGGACCCCGGATCAGCGGCGCACCACGCCGCAAGGGCGGCGCGTTGCGCAGCATCCGGGGAACGCAGCAACAGTTGCCGCCCCGCGTCTCGGCTGGTACCAACGCGCAACATGTCCGACAAACCGAAAAAGCCGCAAAAACTGAAGGCGCGCCTGCCGCGCGGGCTGGAAGACCGTGGCCCGGCCGCGATCAACGCCACGCGCGTGATGGTCGAGAAAATCCGCGAAGTCTATGAGCGCTATGGCTTCGAGCCGGTGGAAACGCCGACGATGGAATATACCGACGCGCTCGGCAAGTTCCTCCCCGATCAGGACCGGCCCAATGAGGGCGTGTTCTCGTTTCAGGACGACGATGCGCAGTGGATTTCGCTGCGCTATGATCTCACCGCGCCGCTCGCGCGCTATGTCGCGGAACGGTACGGCACGGAAAATCTGGTGCTGCCCTATCGCAGCTACCGTTTCGGCTACGTCTATCGCAACGAAAAGCCCGGTCCCGGCCGCTTCCGTCAGTTCATGCAGTTCGATGCGGATACGATCGGCACCGCGGCCGGCGGCCAATCGAGTGCCGCGGCCGATGCCGAAATGTGCATGATGGCGGCGGACACGATGGAGGCGCTCGGCATTCCCCGCGGCTCTTATGTGGTGAAGGTGAATAACCGCAAGATATTCGACGGTGTTTTGGAGAATATTGGTCTTGGCGGTGATGAGAATGCCGGACGAAGGCTGACTGTACTCAGAGCGATTGATAAACTCGATAAATTTTCGATATCGGAAGTTCGGAAATTGCTTGGCACGGGTCGATGGGATGGCGGTGAAGAAGGAAAGGGTGATTTTGCGAAGGGTGCGGATTTAACCGAAACTCAGCAAGACGCCATTATCAGCTACTTCACAACCGAGACTAACGTTCGTCAACGTCATCCGACGCCAACATATCATAAGGACGGCGAAGGTTTTCTCATTCAAGATTACGGTATGTTTTTGAATCTTCTCGATCTGCCTCAGGGACGTAATCCAACGTCGTCTGCTGGTATCGAGGAACTTCGGGCGATAGCCAATTTAGCGGATGGTGCGGGATATAGAGATCGTATCGAACTCTCAACGAGTGTCGTTCGCGGCCTCGAATACTACACCGGCCCCGTTTACGAGGTTGAACTGCTGCTCGACACCAAGGATGAAAAAGGCCGTCCCGTTCGCTTCGGTTCGGTCGGTGGCGGCGGGCGCTATGATGGTCTCGTCTCCCGCTTTCGCGGCGAAGTGGTGCCGGCGACCGGATTTTCAATCGGCGTGTCGCGATTGCAGGCCGCGCTCACGATGCTCGGCAAGCTCGACACCAAACCGGAAACTGGTCCCGTGGTTGTCACCGTGTTCGACCGCGACCGCGTGGCGGACTATCAGAGATTCGTCGCCCAGCTTCGCAATGCCGGCATCCGCGCCGAACTGTATCTCGGCAATCCCAAGAACATGGGCAACCAACTCAAATATGCCGATCGCCGCAACTCGCCGTGTGTGATCATTCAGGGATCGGACGAAAAGGCAAAGGGCAAGGTTCAGGTCAAGGACCTCATTCTCGGCGCCGCGCTGACCGACACGAGCGACCGTGACGAATATCTGAAGAAGCAGGCCGAGGCACAAATCGAGGTCGACGAAGGCGAACTTGTCGCGGCCGTGCGCAAAATATTGGCACGACATGCCGTGAGATGGGGCTAGTACCCGGAATCATTGATCCGCGAAACGTGCTTTGAGACGTTTTTGGTGGACTTGGGACTTGGTCCAGACGAACGGTTTGGCGTCGGCGTTGTAGTC
>JBEKZZ010000080.1:0-16762 GCA_049509335.1 Bradyrhizobium sp.
CCCGATGGCGCCGGCTCGTGCGCGACTACGAGCAGCGCATCGACGTCTCTCACGCGATGATCCTCGTCGCCATGGGCGGAAACCTCATTCGCAGAAACGCTCACCCGTGAATTTCAAAACGGACTCTAAGAACCTGCGACCAGAACGTTATGAGCGGCCGGCTCTAACCATTGAGCTACAGGCGCTCGCTGCGCTCCCCGGCAAGGCAACAGCTTGGTGCTAGCGATTGCGTTTGCCTCCCGTCGTCGGCAACGGGCAATTCGAACAGACTCCGTTGTCGCACATCCGGCAGATCGTGAAACCGTCGCAGGCCTCGGGCAGGCCGTGATCTTAAGCCGGCGCTCGCATGAGCACTATTGCTCAGCAAAATATCCAGACACGGGCCACTATGCCCCTTCGCAGGAAGAGTTGTTGCCCGAGGGTCAGGTTGGTGGACGCACCTTTTCGAACACATGGGTTCAGTCTGGATGTGGCTCCCGGCCCACCGGAAACCCGCGCGCTGGCGCACCTGCTCGCCCATTATCGCGAGCCGAATACCGCGCGCGGCGTTTTCGAGCTGATAATCACGGCAGTGCCCTTCATTGCCATCTGGGCCCTGACGGCGGCGGCTCTTTGCCATGGCTATTGGATTGGCCTGTTGCTGGCGCCGCCCGCGGCGGGCTTGCTGGTCCGTCTCTTCATGATCCAGCACGACTGCGGCCACGGCTCGTTTTTCCGCGGCCGTCTTGCGAACGATTGGGTTGGCCGGGTCATCGGTGTGGTGACGCTGACGCCATACGGCTACTGGCGGCGCAACCATGCACGCCATCATGCGGGTTCAGGCAATCTCGATCACAGGGGCCTCGGCGACGTTGACACGCTGACCGTGCGCGAATTTCTCGCGCGGCCTCGCTGGAGTCGGCTTCTTTATCGCCTGTACCGGCATCCCATCGTGATGTTTGGCGCAGGTCCCACGTATTTGTTCATGTTGCGGCATCGATTGCCAATCGGGATGATGCGTCGCGGCTGGGAGCCCTGGCTGAGTACCATGGGTACGAACACTGCCATTGCGATCCTTGTCGCCGCGATGACGCGGCTGGTCGGCTTTGGACCATTCCTGCTCGTGCACCTGCCGATCATGGTCTTGGCGGCGTCGATCGGTGTCTGGCTGTTCTATGTCCAACACCAGTTCGAGGACACGTCCTGGTCCCACGACGAGGTCTGGAGTTTTCACGAAGCTGCGCTGAACGGCAGTTCCCACTATCACCTGCCGGGTGTCTTGCGCTGGTTCACGGCCAACATCGGCGTCCACCACATCCATCATCTGTGCAGCCGAATTCCCTGCTATCGGTTGCCGGATGTATTGCGGGACCACCCGCAGCTCGCTGCTGTCGGACGGATCACCCTGCTGCAAAGCTTGCGGTGCGTGCGGCTGGCTTTGTGGGACGAAAAGCAGCGGCGGCTCATTTCGTTCGGCGAGGCGGCCGTGGCCGCTCGTCGGTCTAGAGCAAGAGGTACGTTTCCGGCGCGGGCGGTTCAATAGGACGATTGATGGTGCCGGTGGGCCTCGCGGTCTTGGCGTGGCCGCGCCACGCGTAGCCCACTGGTGCGAAAGTGGCTTGCCAGCCGTATCTCGCGTGCTGAGCAGCACGCCTTTGCCGGATGGGGCTTCGGCGCGGCAGCCTTGCTCGCTTCGCGAGCGAAGGCTGGTGCGCCCGGATGTGTTCCGCCGGAACACGGATGGGTTGGGTGACACGCCGTCCGCAGAGACTTCACCCGCCCGGGTGAATGAGGTACTAGGGTGCAGTCATGTCGCTGCCGGGGTGGAAATGTCGCTCGACGAGTCCGATCGATTACTTGACCTCATCTATGAGGCGGCAGCGATACCTGAGATGTGGCCAACCGTTCTCGACGCCCTGGCTGAAATGGTCGGAGGAGTCGGAACATTTCTGATTACCACCGATACCCGCAGCTTTCGTTGGACTCATTCTGAATCGGTCAGGCAGTTAGGGCTCGATTTCCTCGAGGGGCGTTGGCATGAGCGCAACCCCAGGATGGAGCGGCTGCTATTGCACCGGCACTGCGGCTTCATACGCGAAGTCGACATGTTTACGGCCGAGGAAATGGACCGTGATCCCACGTTTCAGGAACTTCTTCGTCCGCGAGGGTTCGGCTGGGCGGCAGGTGCCGTTGTGCAGGTCCCGAGCGACGACATGCTCGCGTTCAGCATCGAGCGCCGGTTTGCGGATGGTCCAATCGAAGACCATCACCTGCCGCGGCTGAATGCGCTCCGGCCTCACCTCGCGCGCGCAGCCATGATGTCCGCCCGCCTTCGCTTCGAGCGCGCGCAGGGGATGGCGGATTCCTTGACGACGATGGGTCTTCCGTCGGCTGTGCTGTTAGGCAACGGCAAAGTGATATCGGCGAACGCTGCGTTCGATCAGGTCGGACCCCCGATCGTGTCGACGGCCTTCGGTGGAATCGCTTTGGCCAACGCTGAGGCCAATGCGCTGCTCAAAAAGGCCATTGAGGGGTTGAATGCGGTTGCGTTTGAACATGGGGCGAAGTCGATCGCCGTACCGGCGGAGGAGAGTGGTACAGCTTTCATTGTCCATCTCATTCCGGTGCGCCGGTCGGCGCATGACATATTCGGCCCTGCGATGGGTGTTCTGGTCGTCACGCCGCTGGGCTCATCGGAGACTCTCTCCGGCGACCTGCTAAATGGTCTTTTCGATCTTTCTCCCGCAGAGGTCCGCGCCGCGCAAGGGCTGCTTGCGGGAAAAAGTATTGACGATCTCGCTACCGATCTTGCCTTGTCGCGGGAGACGATCAGGAGTCAGGTGAAGGCCGTTCTCGCCAAGACGGGAACGTCACGCCAGGCGGATTTGATGGCGCTGTTGAGCAACGTCAAGACGCCCGCCTGGCACGCAAAAACCTGAACCTCTACCTTCGAAGGCCCGGTTCGCCTGCGGTATGCACGGCCTGCACCGCAATCAGCGCCCTCCCGGGTGAATGGCATAAAAGTCGCAACCCCATTCCTCGGTCTGGTCCATGTTTCGAATGACTCGAAGGCAATGACCACGAAACTCCGGATGCTGATTCAAATACGGGACACTGAAAGCTTCAAAAGGACCGCTCAGCGGCGGCGGATATTCGCTTAAAATGCCGCCCCCTATTGTGTCGTGCGGGCCGAGAGCCGGAGGAGGATTAACAACCAAAATAATCCCGCTTTGTTGGCGTGTATTTGGTTCTGGAGCTGAAGCGATAGGAAGTTGGCTTTGCGATGCTTGTTCGGCGGCGCGCTGTCTTGCCTCTTCCGCTGCGACTTTCCTGTCAACATCATCGGGGTCTCGTTCTTTGGCTTCGGCAACTTGCTCGGCCAAGCTCTTGTCGGAAGAAGGACCTGCAGCCTTTGAGTAATCGGGCTTGTTTAAAAGCGGCCGATTAACGTTTTCATTCTTGGCAAAAGGGTGTTGGCAGTGATCAAAGATCGAATTGTACCGGCGTATCTTATCGTTGGCGGCCTCTACTTCTTTTGCACATTCACCCCAAGCGTCAAACTCTTTCTTGTTGGACCAATTGGCATTTTGATCCAATTGTATTGTGGGGTTCTTGCCGCAGGATTTTTCTAGATCGACAAAGTTGATTCTTGCTCGCGGGCAAGAACAAGAGGTGCCGCTCTGACAAGACTTAAGAACAGCCTCGACGTCTGCCAAATTAACTGCAAAAGCAGACGTGCTAAACAAAACTGCGATCAAAATCAGGATGTATTTCATTGGCAAGCCGGTGTGTTGTAGGTCGCGACGTTGCTGCAATAGATCAGTTTTTCACAGCCGCTCGCTTGCCGCTGCTCCTTCGGCTGCTTACGGCAGTAAAGGTTCATCATCTTTCCCATCGATGATGGCGCCCAATCCGGTGCTTCCACGCTAGTCCCGTCGTGGCTAAGGCAAAAAGTGCGCTGCGTATCACAATCTTCCTTGCACATGGCAATTCCGATAGGGCCATGATCCTTGTGATAAGGTTCGTCTTTGGTTGCCTCGCTGACCGGGCCGTAGATGACGACACAGTCGGCATTGCACTTGGCCACGTCACAGCGCTGCGCCGGCGTCTCTTCCTTCAGCTCCAGGGCAAATGGTGACGTCTTGCTGGCCTGAGCAGGTTTTGGCTCGTCTTGTTTCGATTCGGCCTGTTTCGGCTCGGTTTGCCCGAATCGTTGGCTGTCGAACAATGCGATTGCCCGGCTCAAGACGTCCCTGATGCAGGCGACATCCGCTTGGCAACCTCGTCTTTGTTTCAGGAGGTCGCGCGCGAAATCGCGAGTTTTGTTCGCGTCTCCCAGGGCCCGCGCCGCGATAAATTTCTCGGCCATGACTCGCTCGAGCGTGGACAGCTCCTCGCTGCCGCAGATGGCCTGCTCGTCGGGCTTCGACGCGTTCCGGCAATCGAAACTCGGAGCAGCCAAAACCGGACCCGCCGATAACGCCAGGGCAACAAAAGGCCATGCGAAAAAAGGCCAGAGCCACCGGCGATGTCTCGATATCATTCCTGAGAAATGCATCATCTAAAAGTCTTCCGTGCACCGGCAAGAGTCAATGCAATCGAATATCTGCCGTGGGCGCGCCGTATTTCCGGCAGTCGAATACCCCATATGAGTCTGAAACGCATTTTTCCTTGTCGGCTTGAGAGCCGCCCCAACACATCATGGAGACGAACGCCTTTCTTTGCTTTTCGCAATCTTCCGCTTTTTTAGGCAAATCCTCGCATGTTCGCTGCATCTGGGTCGCGCGGGCAAAAAGGCGGTCGACTATTTTGTCCTGGTCCTGAAGCTTCATCTGGTCAAGCTTTGGCTGCAGCTTGGCGAGCTGATTGTTCAACGCCTCCATTTGCTCGCTGACAGTCTTGCGGGCCTCGTCTAGTTTGCCGGGAAGCTCCTTCAGTTCCTGGACATTTTTGGCCAGGTTGTACGTAGCAACCAAAATGCGGGTATAAGGACTCAACTCGGCCAGGCGGTCTTTGAAGGCTCCAGTCGACGGGCGTTCGCCGTCCAGCGCGGCTTGTATCTTGTCAAGCGTGTCTAATATCACTGAATCTACCGGCCCTGCCAGACGGCCCAAATCCTTGATCAAGTCGGTCGTCGTTCTTGTGATTTTACCCATGTAAGCGGCGAGCTCGCGCGCGCTGCCGGGATCGCCGATGGTCCACTTCTCACTCGCCTTCAGATCGTCTTGAATGCTCTTGAGCGTATCGATCCGCTCGGATAACCGCGCCTTCTCGGCGGCCCATGCCTTTTCGAACCCTGCTGCCGAGTCGTCGCGGCTCGCAGGGAGGCTCGAGCATTGCGGAGCACTTTGCGAGGACGCAGGCGACGGTCCATAGACCAGGATGACTGCGAATATCGCCGTTATCACCGCCCGGCAGCGCAGCCTCATCGATTTGTTCCCCTGGGCCAGACGTCCCGCCACCCAAAGCAAATTGTTTTTCGTCTGCGCGGTAAAGGAAAATATTGGACGCGCTGCATCAATATATTCTGCGCCTTTCACCCGAACGGGTGAAGTCAACGACGCGGGCCCGCGCTGGCGAGGTAGCCTTGGCCGATCTGCTCAGGGGCAGGCTCCGGCTCGGGGTCCGGCATATGATGTTCGCCCCGGAGACGCGTCGGCGTGGCCGGCATTTCACGGCGTGGTCGTCGCGGGCGCGCGGATCGCTTCCGTTCCGAGGGCCCAAAGCGGGTTCCGCGGCGGCTTCCGAAATTTTGTCTCCAATCTTGCTTGACAGATAGCGGGTCGCGCCTATACTAAACCTTATGGTTAAGTATAGAGATCAGGCCCAAAACCAGACCCTGGATCGCATCTTTACCGCGTTGTCGGATTCGACGCGGCGTGCGCTGCTGGCGCGGCTCTCCGGCCGCGATGCGCTTTCCGTCAGCGAACTCGCCGAGCCGTTCGACATGTCGCTGCCCGCGATCATGAAGCATCTCGACATGCTGTCGGATGTCGGCCTGGTCGCGCGCGCGAAGACCGGCCGCGTCGTGGCGTGCCGGCTCACCGCGAAACCGATGGAGCAGGCGATGGATTGGCTCAACCGCTACCAGCGCTTTTGGTCCGACAATTTCGACCGCCTTGCCGCCTTTGTGGAGGAAGACCCATGGCCCAATCGTCAGCCGCAACCGATCTCGACCGGCGCCCCAGCCTCACGATCACGCGCCGGCTCCGCGCGAGCCCGCAAAAGGTCTACGCCGCGTGGACCAAACCGGAAAACCTGATCCAGTGGTTCGCGGCCGCGCAGGCGAAGCCCGGTTCGATCGGGGCCGATCTCGACGCTCGCGTCGGCGGGCGTTACCGCATCAGCTTCACCGATGAAAAAAGCGGTGAGTATCACGAGGCCGGCGGCGTCTATCGCGAGGTCGTACCGGACCAGCGGCTGAAATTCACCTGGGCCTGGCATTCGACGCCGGAACGGGAATCGCTGGTGACGGTTGAGCTCAAGGGCGATGCCTTGGGCACGCTGATGATCTTCACCCATGCGCAATTCGCCGATCAGGCGGCTTGCGACAATCACGAACGCGGCTGGAGCAAATTCTTCGACACCCTGGAACAGGTCGTCGCTTGATCGTCACGACGAGGGGCAAAACACAATCGATCCCGAGGGAGTATCGCATGGTTCAGCACAAGATCGTCTCGCAGGAGGAATGGATCGAGGCGCGCAAGGCGCATATGGCCCGTGAAAAGGAGCTGATGCGCTCGCGCGACCGGCTGAACGAAGAGCGCCGGGCGTTACCTTGGGTCAAGGTCGACAAGGCTTATGTGTTCGATGGGCCAGCAGGCAAAGTGACCCTGGCCGATCTGTTCAAGGACAAGCCGCAGCTTGTGGTCCAGCATGTGATGTTTCGGCCGGATTGGGACGCCGCCTGCAAGAGCTGCTCGTTCTGGGCCGACGGTCTTGACCGGATAGTGCCGCATCTTGGCGCGCGCGACACCGCCGTTGTCGCGGTCTCGCTGGCGGGCGTCGAAAAGCTCGAAGCGTTCAAGAAGCGGATGGGCTGGACCTTCGATTGGGTTTCATCGGGGGGCTGCGACTTCAATGCCGATTACGGCGTCACCTTCACGCGCGACCAGATCGACAAGGGCAAGCATGAATACAATTTCGGCACCACGCCGATCTACGGCGAAGAACTGCCCGGCATCAGCGTGTTCACCCGCGACGAGGGCGGCAACATCTTCCATACCTACTCATGCTATGCGCGCGGCCTCGACATGATGAATGCCGCCTATCACTATCTCGACCTGACACCGCTTGGCCGGCACGAAGAGGGGCTGCCCTATCCGATGGATTGGGTGCGCCTGCGCGACCAGTACGCGGACGCGGGCAAGGGGTCGTGTTGCCACGGGTGATGGTTCGAGACGTCATTTAAAGGCAGCCCGGCTCGATGGTGCCCGGACCGTGTCGAATTTTGAGGCGTCCTCAAGCTGCGTTGGGCGCATAGGCATCGCCCGCTGCATCTCGCACAGCCAATCGGCAACGCTCGCCATCGAAATTTACGAAGGGTTAACGAGGACGAAAAAGGCTTCACCCTCAATGTGATCGCCTCGTTTCAGCTCGCGGTTCCGCGCTCCCGCGGCCGATCGAGTCCTTGCTCAAAATGGCCTGCCTCGGTACGGTCCGGTAGCGTTAATTTTCCGTGAATGGATCGAATAAAATGACCGCAGTTCGGAATCTGGAGCCGGAGGAAAGTGCCGGAAGACTGCCGCCCGGCGTCATCGTCGGAGGTCCGGTAGTCGAGGCCAAGCTGCGCGAATCCTACGCTGTATTCGGCATTCTTTACGCCGGTTCGGTCGCCGCGGTGCTCTGGACGATCATGCAAGGCATCGGCTGGGTGGAGATTGCGGTCTTCGCCGGCATGTTCTGGCTGACCATGTTCGGGATGGGCGCGGGCATGCATCGCTTGCTGGTGCACCGGAGCTTTCGCTGCGGTCCGGTGATGAGGGCGTTCTTCTGCGCGATCGCCACGATGGCGGTGCAGGGCTCGGTGCTCAAATGGGTCTCCAATCATCGCCGGCACCATCTCTACGCCGACAAACCCGGCGACGTGCACAGCCCTCACTATGACGGCGTCGGCAACCGCTATGTCAGCTTCGTCAAGGGCATGATGCATGCGCAAGGCAGCTGGGTGTTCGACCATGTCTCGACCGACGGCGAATACTACGCCAAGGATATTCTGGCCGACCCGATCGCCATGTTCTTCGTGAGAACGCGCTGGGTCTGGTACGCCCTGTCGGCGGTTTTCATTCCGGGCGCCATTGGCTACGCGGTTGGCGGGTTCCACGCCATGATGGGCTGCGTGCTGTTCTCCGGCTTGTTGCGCGCCTACCTCATGGTTCTCGCCACCTCGCTGGTCAACTCGTTCTGCCATAGCGACGGTCGCTTCGGTTACCGTCGCTTCGAGCTCAATGATGGCACGAGCAACGAATTGGTGATCACGCTCCTCACCCTCGGTGAAGGGCTGCACAACAACCATCACCGGTTTCCGCGCGACGCCTATATTTCGCACGCCTGGTACGAAATCGACATCAATGGCCTGATCATTCGCGGGCTTGAGAAAATCGGGCTCGTGCACGACGTTTTCGACGGCGGGCGCGCGTCGACGGTCCCCGCCGGGCAGGCTTCGCGAGCTTCCGCCGGCATCGAGCCGTCGCTGTCCGAGGCCGACCTCTTTCCAGAGTGACGCAGGGACGGTAGGGCGGGATCGCATCGACGTTCTGAGTCTCGACGGTGCGGCCACAGCGGCGACCTTCGCGCGCTTTGCTTTGAAGAAGCGGCCCGCCAAGCCGTAGCTCGTGAGAATCAGCCCGTCTTCGTTTTCGCCTTGCTCAAGCTTCGCCGGACACGCTTCGTCTTTGATTTTGCGTGGCTGCGCCACGCGCAGCCCGAAGGCGGCGGTCCGCCTTCGCCAAGGCTACGGCGCGACAGCATTCGCTCGCTTCGCCGTGATAGATCGAAGCTGGCCCGCCAAGCCATAGCTCGCGAGAATCAGCCCGTCTTCGCTTTCGCCTTGCTCAAGCTTCGCCGGACACGCTTCGTCTTTGATTTTGCGTGGCTGCGCCACGCGTAGCCCGAAGGCGGCGGTCCGCCTTCGCCAAGGCTTCGGCACGACAGCCTTCGCTCGCTTCGCCGTAATAGACCGAAGCTGGCTTGCCTAGCCGTAACTGGTGCGGCGAACTTGGCAGGCGACTTGGTTGGACGTCAATCACTTCAGGGCCGGCAACATGGTGGGTGTCCACCGTGCTATCGGCAGGCATTTCTTGCTCAGGTTGTTTGAACACAAGGGAACCATGCCCCGGTTCTCGGTGTTCTGGTCAGGTTTGGAGACCTGATTCAGCGTGCGCGGGTCGAATTGGCTGAGGCCCGTCGAGGTTGAGCGTAATTGTCCGTTCCAAATTGCCGGAGGAAACCCGATGTCAAGCGAACGAAAGATACGACCGCCCGCATATGCATATCGTGCCGCGCTCTCTCGATCGCGCGGAGCTTTGGCCGGAATTGCGGCACTCTGCGCGCTGGCGACGAGCCCGGTTGCCCAGGCCAGCGGTCCAACTCTGGTGACGGCCGCCGACGGCACGTTTCAGGGGGCGATGAATTCGACCCGCACCATGCGCCAGTTTCTTGGTATTCGGTACGCCGACCCTCCGGTCGGCGCCCTGCGCTGGCGGCCGCCGCAGGCTCCCCAAAGCCCGTCGGGGACCGTCGATGCGACCCAGTTCGGCGGCCACTGTGCCCAACCGCTGTCGCAATTCGGCAACGGCACCTTGAACGAGGATTGCCTGTTCCTCAACGTATTTGCGCCCAATGACAACAGCCGGGATCACGCGGTCATGTTCTGGATCCATGGTGGGGCGTTGTTCGAGGGCGAAAGCGACGATTACAATGCATCGCAGCTGGTGCAACAGGGCGTCGTCGTCGTCACCATCAACTATCGTCTCGGCGCCTTGGGTTTCATGGCGCATCCGGCATTCACCGCCGAATCGCCCGACAAGATCTCTGGCAACTACGGCATTTTGGACCAGCAATTCGCGTTGCAATGGGTCAAGCGGAATATTGCGGCGTTCGGTGGCGATCCCAACAGGGTGACGATTTTCGGCGAGTCGGCCGGGGGATCAAGTTCCCTCGTCAACCTGGTGTCACCCCTCGCCAGCGGACTGTTCCAGCGCGCCATCGTCGAGAGCGGCGGCTATCAGATGCGCCAACCTACCCAGGCTGACTCGGAAAAGAAGGGCACCGAATTCGCCATCGTGGAAGGATGCGCCGATCCAAACCAGGCCGACGCGCAGACCGCCGCCTGCCTGCGCGCGTTGCCGGTCGCCAATATCCTGGGGCCCTGTCCGAGCCAGAACTCGTGCCAGAGCCTCACGTTCGAGGGCACCGTCGCCTCGCCCGTTATCGACGGCAAGGTGCTTCCGGAGTCCCTCGTCGACGCCATCGCGGCGGGGCACTTCGCCCGCGTGCCCATTATCAATGGATCCAATCACAACGAGTTCCGATTGTTCATCCCGCTGGTGTTCGGCTTCCAGGACCCCGTGGTGCCCGACGTCCAGGCCGTGACCAACCCGGGGACAACGCCCTATTCGGCAGCACTTCAGATCCTGCTGGCAACCATCGTGTCGCCGGACCGATTGCCCGGCGTCATCACGCAGTATCCCTCGGGGAATACGCCGCTGAGCGCGAACATCGCGCTGGCGGCCGCGGCAACCGACGCTCTGTTCGCTTGCAATGCCCATACGATCGACAAGAGCGCGTCGCAGTTCGTGCCGGTGTTCGCCTACGAGTTCAACGATGAGCAGGCACCCGACAACTTCCTGCCGCCGACGACCCTGCACGACGGCACCAACTATCCCTACGGTTCGGATCACACTTCGGAGATCCAGTATCTGTTCCCGGTCTCCAATCCGTCAGGGGTCGGGCTCGACCTCAAGCAGACGCCGTTGACGGCCAATCAGCAGCAACTGGCCCATCAGATGGTCGTCTTTTGGACGAACTTTGCCGCAACCGGCAATCCAAACCGGGGCGAAGCCCCTGTAGTCTGGCCGCAATACGTGTCGGACCTCGACGACCTCATATCGTTCGTGCCGCCCACGCCCACCCATGAGACCGCGAGCGACCCCACCGATCTGGCAACGGTCCACCAGTGCGCGTTCTGGGACCAGAGCCTTAATCTGTCGACTCCGTCCATCGTCAACTTGGGCGTGCCGACCCTGCCATAGCGCGGCTCGCATCCACGAATGTCGAGGGCACCCGACTCGGCGGGCGCCCTCTTTTATGAATCAGGTGAGCGGCCGAGGCACATCAGCCGCAAATTCCGATTGGATGCAAATGCCCGGCATGTGATCGACGTGATCTAGGCCGCGATCATGCGCGAAGCTGTATCTTCGCGCGAGAGAATACGCTGCGCCGTCTTCGCATCGTCTTGGCCCAGGCCGAACTCGCTCATCCAGACCAACGCGATGCTGCGCAGGCTGTCGCCGTAGGCTTGCAAGCCGCGCCCGTGAGAATCAGTCCGTCTTCGCTTTCGCCTTGCTCAAGCTTCGCCGGACACGCTTCGTCTTTTTTGCGTGGCTGCGCCACGCGTAGCCCGAAGGGCGAAGCGTGGTGGGCCCGGCAGGACTCGAACCTGCAACCAGACCGTTATGAGCGGCCGGCTCTAACCATTGAGCTACAGGCCCCGCCGCGAACTCCCCGATTCACGGGCAGGCAACGGTGCGACTGACCCCTTACAATGCGGCGGCCGATCCGGCAATGCCGGGTGTTTCGCCTCCAAGTCAATTTCGGATTTTCCGAAATAAAACTTGACGGCCGGGTAGAAGCAGGACTATCCCGATTCGCGTCCCGCCTCCTCTCAAAGGGGCGTTTCGCGATCGTCACGGACGCTGAGTGCGGGATGCGGTGGACACCTCACATGCGACGGACGAGCGCATGCGAGGTGGACGGCGAAGCCACGTGGTTCTGACGTCTCGACGCTGACGTCAACTCGGTGACGGTGCTTCGCATCGCACCGGGGACGGTGACAAAAAGCCCGATCGCCGGG
Source organism: Bradyrhizobium sp. (assembly GCA_049509335.1). Lineage (GTDB taxonomy): Bacteria > Pseudomonadota > Alphaproteobacteria > Rhizobiales > Xanthobacteraceae > Bradyrhizobium. The sequence continues at coordinate 12,053 of JBEKZZ010000080.1, forward strand.
AAGAGCGTGGAATAAGCCGTTAAAACCATTGCGCGGGGAATGCCGGGCGGTTCCGGCGTAACCGTGGTGACTACGCTTGTGTGCTTTTTTATTTCGCACACAAGGCTGCGGGTGCGTCGAGCGCCCGGCATTCCCTGCGCCCTTCATTGTCGAGGGCCGATGGTTTGCATAACTCGGAGGCGATTGTCTCGCGAGAACGCAGTTCGACGTCATTCCGGGATGGTCCGAAGGACCAGACCCGGAATCTCAAGATTCCGGGTTCGATGCTGCGCATCGCCCCGGAATGACAATGACAGAGAGGGGGTTCGGCTTGCGATACGCGATGACGGAAAGCTCAATCCACCGACACGCCCGCGAACTCCACCACCTTGCGCCATTTCTCGGTATCGTCGGCAATAAGCTTGCCGAATTCCGCAGGCGTCATCGGTTTCGGGATGCCACCGGCCGTGGTGAGCAGCTCGACCACCTTGGGATCCTTCAAGGCTTCGGCGATCGCCTTGTTGAGCGTTTCCACAATCTCGGGCGGCGTGCCCTTGGGCGCGGAGATGCCATAGAAGCCGACGGATTCAAATCCCGGCACGGTCTCGGCGATGGCGGGAACGTCGGGCAGGCCAACCCAGCGCTGCGGCGAGGTGACACCGAGTGCGCGCACCGAGCCGGCGCGCGATTGCTCGAGCCCGGCCGGCAGATTGTCGAAGATCAGCTGCACCTTGTTGGAGATGATGTCGGGATAGGCGATCATCGATCCCCGATAGGGAACGTGCACCATGTTGCATCCGGTCATGGCCTTGAACATCTCGCCCGACATATGCACCGACGTGCCATAGCCCGACGAGGCGTAGCTGATCTTGCCGGGATTGGCCTTGCAGTAGTCGATGAACTCGGCGACGGTCTTCACCGGCATCGCGTTGGAGATCACCATCATGTTGGTGAGTTGCATGATGTTGCCGACCGGCACGGTGTCGCGGATGAAATCGTAGCTGAGATGCTTGTAGAGCGAGGCCGAGATCGCGTTGTTGGGCGCGACAAACAGCAGCGTATAGCCGTCCGGCGGCGAGTTGATCGCGGCCGCGGCCGCGATATTGCCGCCGGAGCCCGTGCGGTTCTCCACCACGAATTGCTGGCCGAAATGCTCCGACAGCCACTGCGCCATGATGCGCGCCACGACATCGACCGGGCCGCCCGCCGAAAAGCCGATCAGCCAGTGCACCGGCCGGTTCGGGTAATCGGCCGCGACGGCCGGCTGCGCGCCGCCTGCGAGGCTCAAAAGGCCGATCGTGGCAATCACCGCCGCGCGCAACCCATTCATGACAGGCACTCCATTCATAGGCCAACCGTACTATGCTTTAACATAGATGCGGATTTGCCTACACTGGCGTTCGACGCACCCAATGCCCGTCATCACCGGGCTTGCCCCGGTGATCCACGTCTTCCCTTAACTTATTGGGAGACAAAGACGTGGATGGCTGGGTCAAGCCCGGCCATGACGATTTCAGGGTTCGGCGCGGCCGGAGGATCGCAAGATGAACAAGATGAAAATGATATCTATGATTTGCGCTGCCTTGCTGCTCGCAGCCGGCAGCGCTGCGGCGCAAGAGGAAGACAAGACCATTCCAAAAACCACGCTGGTTCTCGGGACTGCGACGCAAGGCGGCGGCTTTCCGGTGTTTGGCAACGCCTTCGCGGAAGTGATGAACGCGGCCGATCCGACGCTTGTCATCGAAACGCGCAACACCATGGGCTCCGCCGAGAACATGCCGATGATGGAGGCGGGCAAGCTCGATCTTGGTCTCGTCGCCGGCGAATCTTTTTATCAGGCATTGCAGGGCATCGGGCGGCCGCCGCTCAAGCTGAAGGTTTTGACCGCGATGTATGGCACCGCCGGCATGTTCGCGGTGCGCGGCGACAGTCCCTACCACACGATTCAGGATCTGGTCGGCAAGCGGGTCGCGTTCGGCGCCAAGGGATCGGGCATTCCGATCCTTGGACGCTATATGCTGGACGGGATCGGATTGAAGCAGGACGAGGATTTCAAATCCTTCCTGCTCGATCACGCCGGCGAGGGACCGGAGATGGTGCTGGACGGACGGGCGGACGCGATCTGGGGCGCCGGCATCGGTTATCCCGGCTTCTTCGAACTGGCCAAGGGCGCATCGGGTGTCAGGTTCATCGCGCCGACGGCGGAAGAGATCGTGCGGATGAGCGCCAAGTATACGCTGTTGAAGCCGATGACGATTCCGGCCGGCAGCTATCCGGGCCAGACCGCGCCGATCAATTCGCTGGGGTCATGGAGTTTCGTTCTGACGCGCCTCGATCTGCCCGACGACGTCGCCTATCGCCTGGCGCGCACGCTGCACGGCGCGGAGACGGCCTTGTGCAAGAAGCTCAAGCAGGCTTGCGAGACCACGGCGGCCAACACGGTTGCGGCCGTGCCGGATATCGCGCTGATCCATCCCGGCGTGATGAAGTATTACCGTGAGATCGGGATGGTGAAGTGACCGCGTAGCGGTCATCCCGGAGCGCGCGCAAGCGCGAATCCGAAATCTCGAGATTCCGGGTCTGGTGCTAACGCACCATCCCGGAATGACGGCTACGCCGTCACTTCTTCGCCATCGAACACGCCGGGTCGATCGGACCGAACGCCTCCTCGCCGGAAATGGTCGTGAGCACCTTGTAGTAGTCCCACGGGTATTTGGATTCTTCCGGCGACTTCACTTGCACCAGCATCAGATCGTGGACCATCAGATTATCGTCGCGCAAATGCCCGTTGCGGGCAAAGAAATCCTCGATCGGCTTCTCGCGCATCGTCGCCGCGACCTTCAGCGGCTCGTCGGTGCCAGAGTCCTTGATGGCGTTGAGGTAGTTCATCACGGAGGAGTAGACGCCGGCCTGCCACATCGTCGGCATCCGGTTCATCTTGGCGAAATAGCGCTTCGACCATTCCCGCGTCTTGTCGTCCATGTCCCAATAGAACGACGTGGTCAGCAACAGGCCCTGCGCCGCTTTCAGGCCGAGCCCGTGAATGTCGGTGATCAGCACCAGCAGGCCCGCCATCTGCTGGCCGTGACTGAACAGGTCGAACTCGCCGGCGGTCTTGATCTCGTTCATGTTGTTCGGCGGTCCGGCGGCAATTCCGATGATCTTGGCCTTCGAGGCCTGCGCTTGCAGGATGTAGGACGATGTGTCGGGCGATGCGAAGGGCAGGCGGACCGCACCGACCACCTTGCCGCCGTTCCTGGCGATCACGGAGGAGGCGTCCTTCTCGAGCGCATGGCCGAAAGCGTAGTCGTCGGTGAGGAAGAACCAGCTGTCGCCGCCGCGCTTCACCACTTCCTGCGCGGTGCCGACCGCCAGAGCGCGGGTGTCGAACACCCACTGGATGGCGTAGGGCGAGCAGAACTTGCCATGGAAATCGGCGGTGCCGGTCGAATGCGCAATGAACAGCCGCTTCTTCTCGTTGGCGACGTTCTGTACCGCCAGCCCCACCGCCGACACCGGTACGTCCACGATCAGGTCGACCTGCTCGGTGTCGTACCAGCGCCGCGCGATGCCGGCGCCGATATCCGGCTTGAGCTGATGGTCGCCGACGATCACGGTGATCGGCTTTCCCAGCACCTTGCCGCCGAAATCGTCGACGGCCATTTGCGCCGCCGTCACCGATCCCTGGCCGGTCGGCGCCGAAGCGGGGCCGTTCATGTCGGTGAGCACGCCGATCTTGACGACATCGTCGGAAATTTGGGCCGATACCGGCATTGGCGCCGCAAACGCTGCGGCAAGCGCGAAGCTTGCGGCCATCTTCCTGGCGAACATCGATTCCTCCCTTGGGTCGCGGATCGGCGGAAAGCCCGGCTCGCCCGCATTTGTTGCCATATTCATTTGACCATTCGGCGAACGGCGTCAACGCGAAGCCGCTGCGTTACCGGTAATGCATCGCAGCATTTGGCTGTTTCGGGCCTCGTGCCGGAGCTAATCGCCGTCCAGCGCCGCCAGCCGTTCGGCCTCCGCCAGATCATCCACGGTGTTGGCATTGAAGAACGGATCGAGCGGTGTGGTCGGCCATGTCACGGTCGCGATTTTATAGCGCGCGATCCAGCGTTCGACCTTCCGGACGCCTTCGCTCGTGAGCGCATGGCGCAGCTCCTCGCGCAAGCCGACGCTCCACAATCCGATCACGTGATGCGACTGCCCGCCGGAAGCGGCGACCGCGCCTTGCGCGTCCTGTTCGATGCACCCCTGATGAAGACGCGCCACCAGATCGCGCGGCAGAAACGGGCAATCCGCCGCCGCGCTGAGCACGAAAGCGACATCGGGCCGGTTGGCGGCGGCCCAGTCGAGGCCGGCGAGAATGCCGGCCAGCGGACCTGGAAAATCAGCGACCGTATCTGCAACCACGGACAGGCCAAAAGGCGCAAAGCGCGCCGGGTCGCCATTGGCGTTGAGGATGAGACCATCGCATTGCGGTCCCAACCGCGCGATGACACGGTCAAGAATGGAGCGGCCGGCAATGCTGCGCATCGGCTTGTCGCCGCCGCCCATCCGCCGGGCAAGCCCGCCCGCGAGCAGGATCCCCGGCGTTGCCGGTATGTTGCCGATCGCCATCATCGGCCGAGGTTAGCATGACAATGTGCAAGAGCCGATATAAGCCAGAGGAGCGGTCCGGAGTGGAAACAGGATGAAGGTGATCGGGATTGCCGGATGGAGCGGCGCGGG
>JBEKZZ010000081.1:0-16078 GCA_049509335.1 Bradyrhizobium sp.
TGGACTACCTTACCGACGTCATCACCAGGATCGTGAACGGTCACCCCAACAGCGATATTGATCAGCTGTTGCCCTGGGCCTACCGAAAGCCAGAACTCCAGGCCGTGGCCTGAGGACGACGCTTACGTTGTGTGGATGGGTCCGATCAATCCCGCGGCGGTGGCGACGCATTCCGTTTGATTAATTTGACGTAGTTAAACGTACGCGAGCTCGCGCTGGCGAGCCGATAAAAACGTGCGAAATGCCGCAAATTCGCCGACTGAAAATTTTCGTAAGGAGCGTATCGCTCTGATGAACCAAGCCGACGTATCAGGTAGAGCAACTCCCACCATTGTTCCATAACGCTCGATGGACGAACGGCCACTATGTCCGTTGTCGAGGTAAGAACCGACGTCATTCGCGCCCGGCGTCAGGTCAGCTTTTGGACCCACAACATCACCTGGACAACCGCGCGCTAACGCGGGCAATTTAGTCCGACCGTGGCAGGCGCAGGAAAGCCGCCATTCTAGCGGAATTGCTCCCCCTGGGCTGAGCAGAGCCTTTCCTGTCTAATTGCGAATGCCTAACGCTCGTTCGATGCAGTCGATGATGGTGGAACCATCGAACGGCTTGTTAAGAAAGCAAATAGCTCCTCCGTCGAAAGCTTTGGCGCGAATCCGTTCATCCGGATAGGCAGTGATGAAAACCATCGGGATCTTCAGATCCCTCGCTTTCAGCGCCTGCTGAAGCTCAATTCCGCTAAGCCCCGGCATCTGAATGTCTGCGATGATACAAGCCGTATCGGCAACGCTGTTCGATCTTAAGAAGTCTTGACCAGACGAAAACAAGCTGGCGGTAAGGTCCATCGACCTCACGATGTCAGCTACCGCAACGCGGACCGAAAGATCGTCATCAATAATTGAAACGACAAGAGGATGGGGCAAGAGCGCTCACTTGATGTGTCGATCGACAGCAAAACGAACATCATAAACTGCCTCCTCGGTGCTGCGGAACTATACTTAGGTTTGTGGGGTGCTCTCGCTTAATAGCAGGGCCTCAGACATCTTTATGAGCTCGGCGAACGACTTCGCTCGCATCTTGCGCATGATATTGCCTCTGTGAATCTTGACGGTAATTTCAGCGAGGCCCATTTTTTCTGCCACTTGCTTATTCATCAGGCCCGATGCGAGTAGCGACATCGCCTCTTTTTCTCGACGGCTGAGAGTCCCGAAGCATGCCTTGATACCCGATGTCATTCGACGGATATCTCGCTGCTTCCGGTCCCGTTCTATTGCAGTCGTCACGGCAGCAAGTATGTCCTGCTCTCGATAAGGCTTGGTCAGAAAATCGATTGCGCCCGATTTCATCGCGAGGACTGACGTCGGAATGTTGCCTCGGCCAGTCAAGAACACGATCTGCATTTCGATCCCGGCTCGAAGGAGGCTCGCTTGAAAGTCCAACCCGCTCAATCCCGGCATGCGAATGTCTAAAATCATGCAGCACGGTACGTCAGCGATGTCATGTTTTAGAAATTCAGCGGGTGAGCTGAAGCTCTCGACCGAGTAATCGACTGAACGAAACAAGCTAGATAGCGAATTGCGGATGGAGGCATCGTCATCGACGACGTAGACCATGGACTGTGGTGGACGATTGCTATTCATCGCGCCCCTCGGCCGCAACTCTGCGGCTTATCGTCGAGCGGGGTGGGAGCGATTCGCTAATTCCGCCAGTTCGCTTTTTCTGCCGTAACGGAAGCGCTATTCGAATAGTTGTGCCCGCTTTTCCGGTGGTTGCCACGGTTAACCGCCCGTCATGCGCTTCTATGATGGATCGGCTGACCGAAAGGCCCATTCCAAGGCCTTTCGGTTTTGTAGTGAAGAAGGCGTCAAAGAGTTTGTCGAGATGCTTCGGCTCGATGCCGGCTCCGAAGTCCTGGATGTCAACAAAAGCCTCATCGGCGAGGCTCCTTCCAGAACGGACTACGATCGTTCGCTCCTTGTCCGACAATTCATCCATGGCATCGACGCCATTCATAATCAAATTGATGATGACCTGCTGAAGTTGAACACGGTCGCCGACAATCGATGGGATGCCGGAAGACAATTCCTGCGTCAAGGTGGCGCCGTGATTGTTCAACTCGCGGCCTATCAACTCGGCCGATTCCGCAACCACAGAATTGATGTCCAGCATATCCATCTTGGCGTCGTTTTTGTTCGCAAGAGCGCGAATCCGAGCGACGATCTCACTTGCCCGATTACAATCATGTATAATAGCCTCCACCGAAGTGCGGACTTCGTCAAGACGAGGCGGATCTTTGTCCAACCACCTTAAACACGCCGTGCTGCTGCCGACTGCGCCAGTCAGAGGCTGGTTCACTTCGTGCGCGATTGATGCCGTCAGTTCGCCGAGCGTCGTAACGCGTGTGACATGCGCGAGTTCGGATTGAGCCTGTCGGAGGGCTTTCCTGGAGTGTTCGGACCGAACCGCTGCAGTCACATCAGTGCCGCCGCCTCTGTACCCGAGAAAATTGCCTTGTGCGTCGTATCTCGGGATCCCGCTAACGGAGATGTAGGCCATCGAGCCATCATTAAGCAGCACGCGATAGAGAAAATCACGAAACGTCTCATGCGCCTTCAGCGTGCCGATATGGGTTTTCCACTTTTCCGGCTCGGATTCCAAATCAGCGGCGACTTCCCATCGCGTCAAACCGATTCTCGTCGGAGCCGCGATGGAGTCAAAAAACGGCCGCTCGTCAGGCATATAGGTGAAGCGATGGTCCGGACCTGTCTCCCAATACCAGTCCGATGTGGCCTCGTTGAAGGCTCGGAAGCGCTGCTCGCTTTCACGAAGAGCCTCTTCGGCTCGCTTGCGGTCTTCAATGTCGATATGGACCCCGTACCATCGAGTGATTCTTCCGGAATCGTTAGAAGACGGCTGGGCCGCAAATTCAAACCAGCGGTATTCGCCGTCCGCTCGCTTGAGACGGTGTTCGATGGCAAAAGGCCGCCCCGTCTTTAGGTGCGCCCGCCATTGCGAAATCACGGCGGTCATATCGTCAGGATGAATTGCAGCGCCCCAACGTTGACTTACAAAGTCGTGCAACGTCAGTCCGGTATAATCACGCCAACTGCGACTAACGAATTCAGGTGTCCCGTCGGGCAGATAGTAGGTAGCGACGGCAGGTATCGCGTTGAGCGCAGCCCAGAGATCGCTGTCAAAGCTCGATGTGGGTGCGTCAGGCCGGTCAGGTGCAGACATCGCGGCCCTCGTTGGAGAGCGGGTGCCGCTCCCAATAATTATATCAAATCGCGCAAGTGTGACGGCTCTGCGGGCAAAAGACTATAGCGCTGATCATGGGCTGTATATGAGCTATCTTTGGAATTGAGCTCTCCTGGCTAAAGCACGGCGGATCAAGTGCATACGATGGTATGTATCGCATCTATCGGGCCTAGAAGGTATAACTGCTGTGTCGTGCCCCTTCGAAAAACCCCCGGGCGAAGGGATGCTTTCGTAAAGCGCGGCCAGAATAGCTAAAAAACCGCCGGAACGTCGAAGACCCGGTTAGGCCACCTTCCAAGATCGGATTACGAAATCAAACCGGACAGGAGGCACGGGTGATCGGCAACAAGGATAATACCGACACGCAGTCTGCTTCACGCGCTCGGAAAGGGCATATTCGCTCCTTTGGCGAGATGGCGGTCAGCCAGAAGCTTTTGCCGGTGGATGCGGCGTCGATCGACGCCATCATGAGCGGACGGTTCCGATTGGAACATGCCCCGACTTTGGCTGCCCCTTCTCTTTCGGATAACCCGATCGCATTCACGCGGCTGCGATGCGACAATGTCGAGCACGGCTTGGCGGGCCCAGTTCCCCCCGAGGGCTCATTCGCCTTCCAAGTGATGCTTAAATCGGTGGAATCGTGGGAGCTTCGTACAAATCGCGGGCATGGGTCGCTGCCGCCGTCTCGGCCGGGAGATACGTTTCTGTTTGACTTGTCGGAGAACCCGCAGCTTCAGCTGCACTCCTCCTTCGATATGGTGCGGTTTTATATGCCAGGCTCCGCGCTCGACTCCCTGGCTTACGGAAGGGGCCTGCGCCGGGTGGCCGGTCTGCGGGCGCCACCCTCCGGCGTGAACGACCCGATCATGCACGGGATGGCACTGGCCATGGTGGCCAGCATGAAGAATATTGACACGGCGCAGCCGATCTTCGTTGAGTACATGGCGTTGGCGTTTCATGCCTACGTCGTACAAGCCTACGGCAGTGTGCCGGAGCGCCACAGTAGTAACGGCGGTCTGGCGCCGTGGCAGATGAAGCGCATCGTCCAGGCAGTTGAAGCAAGTCCCGGGGCCAATCACTCGATCAGCATGCTGGCGCAAGAGTGCAGCCTGTCCAGCAGTTATTTCGCCCGCGCGTTCAAGGAGACGACCGGATTAGCTCCCCATCAATGGCTGACGCGCAAGCGAATCGAACACGCACGTAGACTGCTGGCGCAAACCAGCATGGAGCTGTCTGAAATCGCGCTCACCTGCGGCTTTGTCGATCAAAGTCACTTCTCCCGGGTGTTTGCCCACCAGGAAAAGTGCAGCCCAGGAAAATGGCGACGGCTCGCGCTCTGAGGTTTTAGCCAAGCCTCGAAATTCCTCACTCCAAAAAACAGACACGAACTGACGCGTGACGGCACGTCGACGCCTGATGCCATCTTCGTACGCCGTGTCGCTGCGGATGGAAAATGCCATTTTGGGCGGCTTCCTGCAATCACTGGGCCACCGGTTAGCCTATCAATTGGCCTTGCTGATGTGGCTTCCGGTTTTTTCCTAAACCGATTGCAGCGTCTCCCGCTGGACCGAATCTTTCCGAGCGTGCGCCTTCAAGGAACACCGATGAACGACCTTTTGGAAATGGCCGTTGAGGCCCACGGCGGGATCAAGCGCTGGAACGAATTCAATACGCTTCGGGCAGAGCTTTCGATTAGCGGCGCGATCTGGGAGGTTAAACAGCAACCTGGACTGTTGTTGGAAAAGACATTTGAGATTCAGACCAAAGAAGAGCGACTCTCAATCACGCCCTTCTTGTCACCCGGTCTGAGCGCGGTATTTGTCCCGTCGCGTCAGACTCTCGAGAACTCCGCGGGCTCTATCGTGGAGAGCCGTGAAAATCCGGGCGCCTCGTTCGCAGATCAGGTTCGAGAGACGCCTTGGGATAAGTTTCACGTGGCGTTCTTCGCCAGCGAAGCGCTCTGGACCTATCTCACGCTCCCTTTCCTTTACACCTATTCGGGGTTCGCATGTCAGGAGATCGATCCGTGGGAAGAAAACGGTGAGGAGTGGCGCCGGCTGAAGGTGACCTTTCCGGACCACATCGTCAGCCATAGCAAGACGCAGATCACCCATTTCGGGCCCGACGGCCTGATGCGACGGCACGACTATACGGTCGACATTCTAGGCGGCGCCACCGGCGCAAATTACTCCACGAACTACAGGGACTTCCAGGGCATCAAGATGCCGACCACACGTCGGATCTATGCCTATGACGAGGCGACGCAGAAGATCCCTGAACCGCTGTTGGTCGCAATCGATTTCAGCAAGCTGACCTTCAGCTAATCGCCACAAACCTGCAACGCGGAATGGAAATACAAATGTCAAAACCGATTGAGCAAACAAATAAGGCACTCGTTCTCGATGCGTTCGACGCGCTCTTTAACAGGCGAGATTACGAAGCTGCTGAACGGTTCTGGTCGCCGGAATACATCCAACACAGCGCCTGGATCGCACCGGGACGTGAAGGCCTCTTCAATTTTATCAAGCAAACTCCTGCAACGTTACGATGGGAGCACGGGGCGATCGTGGCCGAAAAGGATCTTGTGATCGTCCACGGCAGGTTTTCGGGTCATGGAAGGCCACGCAATTGGATTGCCGCCGACGTCTTGCGCATCGCCGATGGCTTGCTCGTTGAACATTGGGACGTCTTGCAGGACGAAGCGACCGGCGCAGAGTCGCAGAGTGGCCGGCCCATGTTCGGCACTGTATTTCCTGCGTGACGGTGAGGCGGGTCCAGTTCGGCGAACACCTGCATTTTGCCGGCGATCGTTTTCCAGAAGGTCAAAGTCCATGTCGACAGACGTTCTCTTCACATCAATCAAACTCGGCGTCCTCAACCTTCCTAACCGCATCGTTATGCCGGCTTTGACCCGCATGAGGGCTGGCCCGGGTGGCGTACCCACTGCATTGAATGCTGAATATTACGCGCAGCGCGCCTCCGCAGGACTGAATATTACTGAAGCAACTGCGATCAGCGTTCAGGGGCATGGCTATCCGAATATGCCAGGCATCCACACCGCGGCGCAGATCGCGGGTTGGCGGGCTGTTACGGATGCAGTTCACGATCGCGGCGGCCGCATCGTCCAGCAGATCGTACATCATGGCCGCTGGTCGCACTCGTCGTACAATCCGGACGGCAGCTTGCCGGTAGCGCCATCCGCAATCACGCCACCCGGCCACGCTTACACAGCTCAGTCTGTCCAGGTTCCCTACGAAACGCCGCGCGCCCTGGAGGCCTCCGAGATTCCATCCATCGTTGCGACATTTCGGCAGGCGGCGCGCAATGCGATCGAGGCGGCCTTCGACGCCGTCGAGGTCCACGGCGCGAACGGCTTTCTTCTCGATCAATTCCTCCAGGACGGAAGCAACCACCGAACAGACGACTATGGCGGGTCGATCGAAAACAGGTCTCGGCTCCTGCTTGAAGTGATGGACGGGATATCAAACGATATCGGCTCGGATCGACTTGCCGTCAGACTTTCGCCGCATGGCAATCTTGGCGGCCTGAGCGATAGCGCCACTGTTCCCCATTTCAGCTATGTAATCGCAGAGCTGGGCAAACGCAGGCTTGCCTACCTCCATTTGATCGAACCCAGAGCTTCATCGGCCGGCATCGCGGACGATGCGAGCATCGATAGCGCAGACAACGCGAATATCTTCCGCGGGCTGTTTACCGGGCCGGTCATTACCGCCGGTGGCTATAACGCAACGACCGGCGCTGAAGCCATCTCGTCTGGCCTGGCGAACGCTGTGGCCTTCGGCCGGATGTTCATCGCCAATCCCGACCTCGTCGAGCGAATTCGGCAGTCGGCGCCGTTGAATGCGTTTGATCGTGGAACTTCCTACGGCGGCGGTGCCCGGGGCTACACCGACTACCCCAGGCTAATGGAGCTAGCCGATGCCGAATGATCAACAACCGCCGGCGATGCCGTCTGCGAAGATCGATCCCACGCCTGGACACCTCTGGTCGGAGATTATCAGGCGGCCAACCCTGGAAGAATTCTCTGCCGCCTTCACCGTCGACGTGACGTTTGATGCCTCCGTGCTGCCTATAACGATCCGAGGCGCGCCAAGCATACGGACGGTCTTCGATGCGACGAGAGAGATGTATGACTCGATAGCATTCACCCGCGAAGAGAATAGCGCTCCGCGGACTTACCTCGAATGGGAAGGCGTGTTCGGGGGTCGTCTCGTCGTCGGTGCGACGGTCCTGGTCAAAGATGCTGCCGGCTTGATCGAAGGTGTGCGCCTTTATCACAGCCCGCTTTTCCTGGTGAACGAGTTTTCGGCGGAATTGCTGCGCCGGCTCGCCGGAAAAATGATGGCAGATGTCCTTGGCGTCCTTGATCCGCGTCCCATTCACTAAAAATCTCAAAGTCGGAAACGGCCAGACGGAAATGCCCACCATGAACTCTTCAACCCATTCGGCCGCTCCTGCTCCGTTTCCAAGGACGCCTCTTTTATGGATGGCCCTCGGCACCTTCGCCGTTGGAACGGAAGGATTCATGATCGCGCCGCTGTTGCCTGACATCGCTTCAGACCTTTTGATCGATGTGAATAAAGCCGGTCTTCTCGTCACGATATTCGCGCTGGCTTATGCGGTCTCTTCGCCGGTCCTGACCACACTGACGGCCCGCGCACATCGGCGATGGTTGCTTATCGTCTGCATGGCGGGTTTTGCCGTTGCGAATGTCGTCGCGTGGTCGTCAGGAACCTATGGCGGTCTGATGACCGCACGAATTTTGATCGCGCTCGCGGCCGGATTATATGTACCCAACGCAAACGCACTTGCCAGCGCGATCGTCTCGCCGGGGCAGCGGGGACGCGCCCTGGCGGTGATCAACGCGGGAACCACGACGGCTCTGGTATTTGGGCTGCCGATCGGACAAATGATCGGCGCTAGGCTTGGGTGGCGAATGACTTTCGCCGGCGTGGCGTTGTTGGCGCTGTGCGCGACCGTTGGGTTGATCATTGGTCTTCCGTGCAGCGTGGGATCCGCACTTCCGATCGCAGCTTGGCGTGAACGGCTTGATGTCGCGCGACAACCGACGGTTCTACTTGCGCTGCTGGTGACGACGTTGTGGGCCACCGGTGCCTACACAGTCTATACTTATTTCGCCGTCTATCTCAAGGTCGTGACGGGAATCGGCGGCATGTATGTCGGCCTGGTGTTTCTGCTCTGGGGCGTTTGCGCGGCCGCGGGTGTCTTTATCGGCGGCGCTTTGAACGATCGGCTCGGTGCTCGCAGCGTTATCCTTCCATCCCTTGCGTTGGTGGGTCTCGCATTCCTGGGTCTGTTCGCCGCGGATGCGCTTTCCCGGGACTATGCGCTGGGGCTTGTGCTGGCCTGCGTGGTGGCGTGGGGGATCGGCGCATGGGCATTCTTCCCAGCGCAGCAGGCGAGGTTGATAGGGTTCGCAGGACTGAAAGCCGCCCCGATCGTGCTCTCCCTCAATGCTTCATTCATGTTCATCGGCTTCTCGCTCGGCTCCGCCATCGGCGCCGTGACCATTTCGGTCGCTACGCCGGCCGACCTCGGATGGGTCGGAGCGCTGTTCGAGCTTGCGGCGTTGCTGCTGATATTTGCCGGACATCGCATTCCCGTATCGGCTACTGGCGGCGATCTCGCGTTCTGCACCACTTCCGCAGGAACGGAGGGCAAATGATGTAGAGCCGAAAAGCCATCCAAGACTCACGCGTCCGTACAGACCGTGAGGCCACAGTGTTGAAGATTAGAAGTCCAACGAGGAGATAGTTATGTCGGAAAAGCCAACGATTGTTCTGGTCCATGGTTTCTGGGGTGGTGCGGCTCACTGGGCCAAGGTCATCCCGATACTCAAGAGGAAGGGTTATGAAGTCCACGCCGTCGACAATCCCTTGACCTCGCTTGTTGACGACGCCGAGCGTACCCGCAAAATGATCGCCTCCCAAAAGGGGCCGGTTCTCCTGGTAGGTCATTCCTACGGCGGCGCCGTGATCACCGAAGCGGGAAATCACGACAACGTTGTCGGCCTTGTGTATATCGCTGCGTTCGCGCCTGACGCAGGCGAAAGTGCAGGGGCTCTCGCTGCACGCGCAGAATCGGTGAGCGCCGCCAATCTGTTCGTCGACGACGACCAATATCTCTGGATCAAGCAGGGCAAATATCACGAAAGCTTCTGCCAGGATCTGACACCTGAAGAAGGTCTCGTCATGGGCGTCACCCAGAAGGCTCCGCTGCTCGGCACGTTTTCAAACAACGTGACTTTACCGGCGTGGAAATCGAAACCGTGCTGGTACCAGATTTCGAGCGAGGATCGCATGCTTCCGCCGGAAATCCAGCGGTGGATGTCGGCGCGAATGAACCCGAAGAAGATCATTACGCTCAAGTCAAGCCACGCGTCGCTGGCTTCGCAGCCGAACGAAGTGGCGGCGTTAATTGACGAGGCCGCCACCGCATTGTCCAAGGCGCGGCTCGTCGCCTAGGTCGAGCCGTTATTACGTTAGCGGCAATCGAAAAGATGATCTTGCGGGGCCGAACTAACGGGCCCGCAAGATCAAGCGTCCAGAAAGTCCCGCTGCCGGAATGGTCGCCCAACGAGGAACTGATTGTCATGCGATTTCCGCCAATCCATCCATCCGCACTCAGGCCGGATCAGAAGGAACTTTACGACGACATGCGCGCCGGCACCGCAACCGGTTTTAGTTCATTCAGGACGGCGCTTGACGATGGCTCGATGATCGGTCCCTGGAACGCCTCGCTGCATCATCCCACGATCGGAAAGGCCTTCTGGCAACTAACCAAGGCCGTCAGTTCATTTGGAACCGTTTCCGCCAACGTCAGGGAGGTCGCCATCCTTGTTGTCGGCGGCTTCCACAAGGCGAGCTATGAGATCTACGCCCATGTCGCGGTCACCGAACATATGGGCATGCCGCCGGCTTGGATATCCGCACTCGTCGCGAACGTGAAGCCGATCGATCTTACCAGCGAGGAAGGGATAGCATTTGACGTCGCCTATTCGCTCTGCCGTGGCGGCCCGTTGCCGGAAGTGACCTGGCGCCTCGCCGTCCAGGCTTTCGGCGAAGTTGGTGCCGCTCAACTCGTCTACCTGGTCGGCCTCTATGCCTTCGTTTCCACGGCGCTCAATGGATTTGACGTGCCGTCACCAGATCAAGTGTCGTCGTGAACCCCACCCACCCTCGATTGGAGCTTGGTGTCACCTCGCTTCCAACGATCCAAGTTTTAAACCCCAGAAGGACTGTCGTCATGAAAAAGCTCATCAAAACACTCCTCGTCGCTACTGCACTGACAACGGCCGTTGGCTTCACCTCGATTGAGGCTGCGCCCGCGGGTACGACCAAGAACATCGTGCTCGTCCATGGCGCGTTCGCCGACGGCTCCGGCTGGAAAGCGGTCGCGGAAATCCTTCGCAAGCGCGGATTCAACGTTAGTATCGTTCAGCCGCCTGAGACATCACTGGAAGACGACGTGGCCGCCACCAACCGCGTCCTTGACGGGCTTGATGGTCCGGCCGTGCTCGTCGGCCATAGCTATGGCGGCATGATCATCAGTGAAGCTGGCAACAACTCGCATGTGGAAAGCCTTGTCTACATCGCTGCCCTGGCGCCCGACGTAGGCGAGAGCGCCGGACAATTGCTGTCGAGCAAGCCGGCTGCGACCAATTTTATCGTACCGTCGAAGGACGGTTTTCTGACGATCCTGCCGGCTCATTTCCAGGACGCCTTCGCCGCCGATCTTCCCAAGGCCGAGGCCGAATTCATGGCGGCGTCGCAAGTTGCGACATCAGGCAAGGCACTCTCCACCGGTGCTATCTCGCCGGCATGGAAGACCAAGCCGAGCTTCGCGGTGGTGGCGAAGAACGACCGCTCGATCAATCCGGACCTCGAACGCTCGATGTATGCGCGGGCGCATTCGAAGACGACGGAAATTGTGGCCAGCCACGCGGTCTATATCTCGCAGCCTGAAGCCGTCGCCAAGGTCATCGAGCAAGCTGCGGCTGCCGCTACTCAGTGAGCGTCGTCTAACCCGGTGGGCGGGCGTTCGGCCGGCCCACCCAAATTCACAAATCCAGGAGTTGACCCATGTCCAAGCTCTATTCGGGCGTCCAGATCGGCGCTGTGCATCTCGAGCACCGTATCGTCCAGGCACCGTTGACCCGACTTCGTTCCGATCGGCCTGGCGACGTCCCGAGCGCCATGATGGTCAAATATTACGGCCAGCGTGCTTACAAGGGCGCGCTCCAGATCGCCGAGGCCACCACCATCTCGGTGCAGGGGCGCGGCTATCTGGGGGCGCCCGGCATCTATAGCGATGCCCAGGTCGCTGGCTGGCGTAAGGTTACGGACCTGGTGCATTCGAAGGGAGGCATCATCTTCCTGCAACTATGGCATGTTGGCCGGCAGGGTCACGTCTCGATGACCGGCGGTGTGGCACCTCTCGCGCCCTCGGTGGTGCCGGTAGAGGATCTTGTGTTCACCGATCAAGGCTGGGTCAAAGCATCGCCCAGCCGTGCGCTCGAAATATTTGAGATAGGGGAGATCGTTGAACAGTTTCGTCAAGGAGCAATCCGCGCCAAGGAGGCCGGTTTCGACGGTGTGGAGATCCACGCCGCCAATGGCTATCTGATCGATCAATTTCTGCAAGACGGCTCGAACCACCGCACGGATGTCTACGGTGGATCGATCGAAAACAGAACGCGACTTTTGCTAGAAGTGACGGAAGCCACTGCGTCCGTCTGGGGCGGCGGTCGTGTGGGAGTTCGCCTGGGGCCGAGCGGTACTTTCGGCTCTATGTCGGATAGCAATCCCGACGCGCTTTTCGCCTATGCAGCCGAGCAACTGAACCGCTTTGGTCTAGCCTATCTGCATTTGATTGAACCGCGCATCATTGGGTCGGAACTTCGAGCCGACGGCCTGCGGCCGGTCGCAGCGCATCAGCTCCGTCGCGTCTTCAAGGGACCCATCATTGCAGCAGGAGGCTTTGGTCGTAGCAGTGCAGAAGAGATCGTCGACCAAGGTGACGCCGATCTCGTTGCCTTCGGCCGTCACTTTGCGGCCAACCCCGACCTGGTCGAGCGCCTTTGGCGCGGCCTGCCGCTCAGCCCGTACGACCGAAGCACGTTCTACGGCGGCGACGAGAGGGGATACACGGATTATCCCCGCTATGCCGATACAGTGCTGGTGGCGTAGCCAACATGGATGGTCTTAGCAGCGCCAAGGTCATTAATCGCGACGCGTCCGGCGTCGAGATGCTTTTTTCGCCGGTTAAGGTCGGGGCGATTTCCCTGTTGCACCGGGTGGTTCACGCACCGACCACACGCCTGCGCGCCGCTGAAGACCACAGCCCAACCGCGATGATGGTCGAATACTATCGCCAGCGCGCATCCGAAGGCGGTCTGATGATCACCGAAAGTGTGCATCCGTCTTACGACAGCCGGGGCTACGAAGGGGCGCCTGGGATTTATACCGACGCCCACGTCGCGGCCTGGAAGGGGTTGACCGACGCGGTTCACGAAAAAGGCGGCCGCATCGTCATGCAGATTGCACACGACGGGCGGCAATCCCATTCTGATTTAAGTCATGGTGTCGCGCCTATTGCGCCGTCGGTCGTGCCGTTCGAGGGGCAGGCGTTGACGAAGAGCGGATGGGTTCCCGTTTCTCCGCATCGCGAGGTTACCATCGACGAAATCGCAGCGGTGGTCGAATCCTTTCGTCTAAGTGCCGTACGGGCGAAGGTCGCCGGATTCGACGGCATCGAACTGCATAATGCAAACGGTTATCTGGCGGACACGTTCCTCCAGGACGGTACGAACAAACGTACCGATCGCTACGGCGGAAATCTCGAAAATCGCGCACGTTTTTCGCTGGAATTGGTCGAGGGACTACTCTCGGTCTTCGGTGCTGACCGAGTTGGTGTGCGCATCTCACCCAGCGGCCAATGGGGCGCGATCTCCGACAGCAATCCCGACGTGACGTTCGGTTATTTGGTCGAGCAGCTCAATCGCTATCCGCTGGCTTACCTGCACATCATCGAGCCGCGGGTGAAGGGCGTCGAGACGATCGACGAGACGCGGCCGCCAGTCGCCTCGTCTTACCTGCGCACGATTTACAAGGGTTCGATCATCGCGGCTGGCGGCTTCGACCGCGCCGGCGCGGAAGCTATTTTGGAAAAGGGCGATGCGGATCTGGTGGCGTTCGGCCGCTTCTTCACCTCGAATCCGGACCTGCCGGAGCTCCTGCGCCGTAACTTGCCGTTGGCGCCGTATCGGCGGGAGGCGTTCTGGGGCGGCACCGAATATCTCTACAACGACTTTCCGACCTACGGGGATAGGTCTCCCCAGGCGCTCCGTTTGGAAAACACATAGAGCGCAGCCAAAAGCCGCAATGGCCTAAGTTCATAAAATGGAGAGTGTCATGAAGATGACCAGGAATACGATTCTGATTACTGGCGGCGGCTCCGGCATTGGCCGCGGCTTGGCTGAAGCGTTCCACAAGCGGGAAAATCAGGTCATCATTTCGGGCCGGCGCAAGGAACGGCTGCAAGCAACCGTCGACGCTAATCCGGGCATGGCGTGTGTCGAACTCGACATCAACGATCCCAGGAGTATCGAGACGGCCGTCTCAAAGTTGATGACGGATTTCCCCTCGCTCAACGTGCTGATAAACAACGCCGGTATCATGCTCACCGATGGGGCGTACGAAACCATCGACGACGAGTTGCTCACATCGACCGTCACGACAAATCTGCTCGGACCGATCCGTGTGACGTCGGCACTGATCGGCCATCTGAAGACGAGGCCCGACGCGGTGATCGCCAACGTTACTTCAGTGTTGGGCTTCGTGCCGATGGCGGTCACATCGGTCTATTCCGCCACCAAGGCGGCCCTTCACTCCTACACATTATCGCAACGCTACCGCTTGCGCGGAACCGGCGTGCGCGTCATTGAGATCGCACCGCCATGGGTGCGGACCGAGTTGCTGAATAGCAGCGAAGAAGAAAGGGCGATGCCTCTCGATGAGTTTATCGAGGAAGCCATGGTACAGCTGGGGACCGATGCGGAAGAGATCTTGGTTGGTCAGGCCTCGCAAATGCGGGCAAATCCTGGCCCACACGAAAAAGCCTGGGTCACCCAGTTCAATGATTTGATCGCGAGCGGTCCGGCGCTTGGCTGACGTGGTGCCGCTTGCCGTTTTCAGGTAAACGAACCCTTGTCGCGAAATCCATTTGACTCTTGCCCCGGGATGCGAAAGACCCCGGCTTGGCGATAACAATGCCCGGGGGCCGCGAATGAGCCAGACCATCACGCGTCCGAAGAGCGAACTCGAAACTTCGACCATTCGCGCGATTTCGATGCGACTGATCCCGTTTCTGGTGATGGCCTACTTCTTTGCCTATCTCGACCGCGTCAATCTCGGCTTTGCCGCGCTGACCATGAACGCGGAGTTGAGGTTTTCGCCGACCGTGTTCGGCTGGGGTGCCGGCATCTTTTTTATTGGCTATTTCATCTTCGAGGTGCCGAGCAACCTCGCGCTCGAAAAATTTGGCGCCAGCCGCTGGATTGCTCGCATCATGGTGACGTGGGGCATTATTTCGGCGCTGATGGCGACGGTCAGCGGGGAATGGAGTTTTTATTTCTTGCGGTTCCTGCTCGGCGTCGCTGAGGCCGGCTTTTTCCCCGGTATCATCCTCTATCTGACGTATTGGTTTCCGGCGGAATACCGGGCGCGCTTCCTAGGGGCCTTTGCCGTCGCCGTTCCGGTATCCACTGTGATCGGCGCGCCCGTCTCAGGTCTGTTGCTAGGGCTTGATGGCGCCATGGGGCTGAAGGGCTGGCAGTGGCTGTTCGTCATCGAAGGCATCCCCTCGGTGCTTCTTGGCATCGCCACCTGGTTCTATCTGACAGACCGGCCGGAGAAAGCGGAATGGCTCAATGCGGAGCAGAAGGCTTGGCTCGCCTCGAAGCTTCAGGCCGAAAATACAGCCAAGCAGGCGGTGAGGCCCTTGTCACTCGGCCAGGCGCTGTCGTCGGGCAAAGTAATTGCGCTCAGTCTGATCTATTTCGGCTATGTCGGCGCAGTCTACGGTATGCAGTTTTGGCTGCCGCAGATCGTCAAGGCGTTTGGCTTGACCAATGCGCAGACGGGCTTCGTCACCGCGATCCCCTATTTGTTCGGCACCATCGCGATGATCTTGTGGGCGCGGCACTCCGACGCGACCCGCGAGCGCGTCGCCCATGTCGGCGGTCCGCTGCTGCTGACAGCGCTTGCGCTCGGCGCCTCCAGCTACATCACTGATCCCAGCATGACAATGATCGCACTCACCGTCGCCGCAATCGGTATGTTCTGCACCTTTGCGGTGTTCTGGACACTGCCGACCGCGTGGCTCTCAGGGACCGCGGCCGCCGGCGCGATCGCGCTGATCAACTCAATCGGGAACCTCGCCGGCTTCGGCGGGCCATATTTGATTGGCTGGGTCAAGGAAACAACCGGGAATACTTCGGCCGGGTTGCTGGTGCTGTCATTATTGCCGCTCGCCGCCGGGTTATTGGTGTTCCTCGGTGACCACAATACGAAGGCCGAATTCGCTGCGTGAATAACGCGCAGATGCGAGGTCGGCTCATGACCCTGGCTGTGTGAAAACGCCATTCCGCTGTTATGATTCTCCCGATGATTCTTGGGGGGAGAATTAATGAGGCGCTTCGTTGAAGAGGCGGATCGTGGGCAATGGACGCTGTTGCCCGAATGCCTCGATGATTTCATTGACGATAGCAATCCGGTTC
>JBEKZZ010000082.1:0-15683 GCA_049509335.1 Bradyrhizobium sp.
GCGCTCCGCACTCGTCAAGATAATCGATGTCGCTTCCGGGATGCCGCTCATGCCCCCTTGAATCACGACTCATTCTTCACCGATAGTGGGTACTAGCCGTGTGCTCGAAGATCGCCAAACCATCGGCACGGCGGTAAAGATCGCGATGCTGCTGTCCGGCGTCGATCGCCCGCCGCGCCATTGCGGCGTCTTCAAGCATGGCGTCGATTTGCGGAGCGATTTTTGCAGCGGGATCGTAGGCGGCAACGAGGCATCCGAGTCCTGCGCGTTGCAAAGCCTTGGCCGGTGAGCCATTGCTCGATCTGCATGCTCAAGATCAGTTGTGGAATGCCCGCCATCAGGGCTTCGGCCGCAAGGCCGATGCCACCCAGATGAATGACGAGCGACGACGATGCAAGCGCCTGCGCCGTTGCCACGGGCTCGCGCTCGACCACCGCGCCTGCCTGTGCGAGCGTGCGGGCCTGTGGGTCCGAAAGCTCCGGCGCGTGAATGCGAAGTCTTGGCGCGTGCCTCAGCAAGGCATCCGGAATCTCGGCGTGCAGCGGGTAGCCGCGCGACAGATACGAGGCGCACCAAAAGCCGCGCACCTCAGGAATGACGCTTCGGCTGGCATCAGGATGCTGTGCCGCCCAGTTTTGCTTCCAGCGCGGCAAGGCGCGTCTTCAGCGCCTCGTTTTCCTCGCGCGCCAGGCGCGCCATGTCCTTGACGGCCTCGAATTCCTCGCGCTTGACGACATCAAGGTCGCGCAGGATTTTTTCGGCCTGGTTGCGCACCAGGGTGTCCACTTCGCGCTTCACGCCCTGGGCGGCGCCGGCCGCATCGTTCATCAAACGCCCGATCTCGTCGAAAAACCGATTGTTGGTCTGGGTCATCCCTCACATCTCCGGTCGGCATGCACACTTCAAGAGACAATGGTGATCTTTGACGGGCGGTTCAAGAGCGCTTTTGTTTCAAGTGGGCCCGCCTTGTCATAGGCCCGTTTCCTTGTAATCGTATCGGGCGTTCGGCTGGAACGCCGTTAATCAAAGCAGGCCAAACGCCCCATGATCGAGCAACAGATCGAAATCCCGACCAAAGACGGCCACACCACGACGTTCATCACCCATCCTGAACGCGGCGGGCCGCATCCCGTCATCCTGTTTTATATGGACGCGCCGGCGATCCGCGAGGAACTGCGCGACATGGCGCGCCGGCTCGGCACCTCGGGCTATTACGTGATGCTGCCGAATCTTTATTATCGCTCCGGCGTGATGGAGCTCGGCCCGCTGCCCGCCGACCCGGAGGCGCCCGAGCGCAAGCGCATGTTCCAGTTGATGGCCTCGATCAACATTCCCATGATCATGGAAGATACGCGTGCACTTCTTTCATACGCGGCGGGCCAATCCGCCGCCCGCATCGATCGGGTCGGCGCCGTCGGCTACTGCATGAGCGGACGGTATGCGATCAACGCGGCGACGCAGTTCGCCGATCAGGTCAAGGCCGCAGCCTCGATCTACGGAACGCATCTGGTGACCGACCAGCCTGACAGCCCGCATCTTGTTGCTGGAGATATCGGCAGCGAAAGTGCAGCCGATATTTTTAAGATTCTGATGACCTTCGAATGTCCTGTCCTGTATGTTTATGGAAACTGGGATCATAAGCTCGGCTACAAGAAATCATTTGGAGCCAATTGCCACTTAATTCACTGGAACGCCATCACCGTCGAAAATATCAGCTTCACCGGCTTCAGTGGATGCCCGACACATTGGGGAAAGAATCCCGTCGCTCGAAAACTCTATCGCCAAGTCGAAACTGAAAATAAAAGCGTACTGGAAGCTCTCAGAGGCGGGATCAAGCCAGCCTCTAGAGTTCGGCGTACTAAGGCCTATGAGAAATATACGTCCCAGCTTCGGTCGGCCAGAAATGAAATACTGAAATTGAACAGGGAGGGCATCGGTAAGGCCATAAAGAGTGCGGAGATCGATCCTAGTAGGTGCGTGATAGTAACTCACCAACGTCTTACTCGGCTGAGCGAAGAGGCTCCTGGTACACTTCTCCATCTTTTCGGTCACATTCATGCATTCTCGGAGCATACGTTCAAAACGACAAAATATGTTAACGTCGCTGCCCTAGATCGCCCAACCTTCGTGAGACCTCCTATCTCCGAAAATTGGGAAAATGAGAAATATCGAACTCAGAACACAGGCAACTACACCATCATCGAGATTAATTCATCTCAAGCTATAAAGGTGCGGTGTGTTACGCTAGAACGCGACCGTCCAATTGAATTTCCCAGACGCGCTCCAACGTAAATATCGCTCATGCCTCTTCTCACCATTGCCTTTCCGGTCTTCGATCCCGTTGCATTTGCGATCGGCCCGTTCGTGGTTCGCTGGTATGCGCTGGCCTATATCGGCGGCATCGTCCTGGGGTGGATCTATGCGCGAGCGCTGATCAAGAACGATCGGCTATGGAACGGCGGTTCCCCGATCAGCCTGCCGCAGATCGACGACTTCATTCTCTGGTTAACCCTGGGAATCATCATCGGCGGCCGCACCGGCTATGTGCTGTTTTACAATCCCGTTTTCTTCGTCCAGCACCCGGCCGAGATTTTCGAATTGTGGAAGGGCGGCATGTCCTTTCACGGCGGCTTTCTCGGCTGCGTCGTTGCGGTGATGGTCTTCGCGCGCAGAAACAACATCCCGATTCTGTCGCTTGGCGATATCGTCACCGCCGTCGGGCCGATCGGATTGTTTCTCGGACGGCTCGCCAATTTCATCAACAGCGAGTTGTGGGGGCGGGAGGCAGACTCCAGCGTCCCCTGGGCGATGGTATTTCCCAATGACGTCTTGCATCTGCCGCGTCATCCCAGCCAGCTTTACGAAGCGACGCTTGAGGGCGTCGTCCTGTTCACCATCCTTGCGGTGATGATCAGAATGGGGGCCTTGAAACGTCCCGGCCTGATTCTCGGCAGTTTCATCGCCATTTACGGGATTGCGCGTATCATAAGCGAGTTTTTCAGAGAGCCGGACCCGCAGCTTGGATTTTTGTGGGGCGGACTCACCATGGGCATGCTGTTGTCGGTGCCCATGATTATTGTGGGTGCTATTATTATTGTGGCGGCAAGGCGCCGTAAGGCGATCGAAGTGCCGCCCATTTAAGGAATATCGTGACCGAAACTTCGCCGCTCCTGTCCGAGATCAAGAGACTGATCAAGTCATCCGGCCCGATGCCGGTATGGCGTTACATGGAGCTGTGCCTGATGCATCCGAGCTACGGCTATTATCTTTCGCGCGACCCGCTCGGGCGTGAGGGCGACTTCATCACCTCCCCCGAAGTGAGCCAGATGTTCGGCGAGTTGCTGGGACTGTGGGCGGCATCGGTGTGGAAGGCAATCGATTCGCCTCCCCTGCTGCGGTTGATCGAAATCGGCCCTGGCCGCGGCACCATGATGTCGGATGCGCTGCGGGCGCTGCGCGTGTTGCCCCCGCTCTATCAGGCGCTGAGCATCCATCTGGTCGAGGTCAATCCGGTGCTGCGCGACAAGCAGAAGGCGACGCTGTCCAGCTCGCGCAATATCACCTGGCACGACAGCATCGACGACGTCCCGGACGGCCCCTCGGTGATCTTCGCCAACGAATATTTCGACGTGCTGCCGATCCAACAGGCGGTCAAGGGCGAGAACGGCTGGCACGAGCGGACGGTCGAACTCGACGGCGATGGCAAGCTGGTGTTTGGCGCCGCCACCGCGCCGATCCCGCGTTTCGAGGTGCTGTTGCCGGCATGGGTGCGCGCCGCTCCGGTCGGCGCGGTGTTCGAATGGCGCGCGGATGCGGAGATCATGAAGATTGCAAGCCGCGTCCGCGATCAGGAAGGCGCGGCCCTCATCATCGATTATGGCCATCTGCGCAGCGATGCGGGCGATACGTTTCAGGCCATCGCCCGCCATAGTTACACCGACCCGCTGAAGGATCCGGGTCAGGCCGACGTGACCGCGCATGTCGATTTCCAGGCGCTGGCGCGTGCCGCTGAAGATCTCGGCGCCCGCGTTCACGGCCCGGTGCCGCAGGGCGATTTTCTCAAGCGCCTCGGTATCGAAAATCGGGCGATAGGCTTGATGGCCAAGGCCAGCCACGAGGTTTCCGAGGACATTTCCGGCGCCCTGAAGCGGCTGGTCGGCGGCGGCCGCGGCGGGATGGGACAAATGTTCAAGGTGCTCGGTATCTCGGAGCCTGATATCATCACGCTTGCGGGGTTTGCCGACGAGGCGCCCGCTGAAAAAGCAGAGACACCATGACACTGGAATCGTCTTTGCTATCGGCCATTCCTGGCCTGCGCCATGCTTTCTTCAGCCGTGAAGGCGGCATTTCAGAAGGCATTTATGCCGGCCTCAACGGTGGTATCGGCTCTCACGACAATCCGGCGCATGTCGCGGAAAATCGCCGGCGGATGGCCGCGGCATTGCAGGTCCTGCCTGCGCATTTTCTCACGGTGTTCCAGATTCATTCCCCTGATGTTGCGGTGGCATCCCACGCGTGGGAGACCGCGACACGGCCGAAGGCCGATGCCATCGTCACCCGCATCCCAGGTCTTGCGATCGGCGTCACCGCGGCCGACTGCGGACCCGTTCTGTTCGCCGACGCAAAAGCGCGGGTGATCGGCGCGGCGCATGCCGGCTGGAAGGGTGCATTGACGGGGGTTGTGGAATCGACCGTCGCCGCCATGGAAAAACTTGGCGCCGAGCGCGCCAATATTGTGGCAGCGATCGGCCCGCTGATTCGCCAGCCTTCCTACGAAGTGGGTCACGAATTCGTCGACCGATTTGTCGAAGCCGACGCGGAGAATTCACTCTACTTCCTGCCCGCCACGCGCGACGGCCACGCGATGTTCGATTTGGCCGGCTTCATCCGCAAGCGGCTGGACGACGCCGGCGTGCTCGTTGTCGACGACACCGGCATCGACACCTATTCGGACGAGCGTTTTTTCAGCTATCGCCGTTCCGTGCATCGCAAGGAAGCGGATTACGGCCGCCACGTTCATGCCATTGTTCTGGAGAGCTGAAGGCGCGAAGCGTCATCCTGAGGCGTGCGCCCTTTGGCGCGGCGTCTCGAAGGATGCGTGGCAGGGAGCGGGGGCCCGTCTCCTTCGAGGCTCGCTTTCGCTCGCGCCTCAGGATGACGGGGGGAGACATAGGCGAGAAATAACAATCCTTCGGCTCGAGATTCCGTCTGCCCTAGACGTTAATCGATTTTAACGATATCGCTTGGGCGCGATGAGCGACCTATCCGTAAATTTGTTCCGCGTTTGCCGGATCGCACGACGTGCTGCAATGGTCACGGCTTTAGTCACGATGGCCGGTGGCCTCGGCGGCTGCGCCGGTGGCGCCGCCAGCAGTTCCTTTGCGATGGCGAATAGCCCAAGCGGTCCGACGATTGCCTTCGAGTCCATCGACGGTCCACCACCTCAGGTGTTCGAGCGGATAGTCGGCGTACTGGACAGCGAGTCCAAACTTCGAAGCCTGTCGATCGTGTCCCGCGAAGGCACAGCCGCCTACCGGGTGAAAGGCTATCTCGCCGCGGAAATCAGCCACGGCCGCACCACGATCGCCTGGGTCTGGGACGTCTACGACCAGAACCAGCAGCGCGCGCTGCGGCTTTCCGGCGAAGAACTGGCCGGAAAATCCGGACGCGACGCCTGGGCTTCGGTTGACGATCTGGTGTTGCGGAAGATCGCCCAGGCGGGCCTGAGCGGTTTGGCCGGCATGATCAACGGCACATCGCCGGGCGATGCGCCCCAACCGGCGCCCGCTGCACCTTCCCGGCGCGGCCCCGCCGTCGCCAGCGCCGAAGATCTGCCTGCTCTGGCCTATACCAGCCATTAGCCAGCAACTTGGAAATCGGCATTTTGCCCGGGAAAACTGGGCAGAAGGGTTGCCAGCCGGGCTACCCTCTTGATATCACCCGCTTATCGAAACGCGCTATTTCGTGGGTAATGCGATATGCTGAATGTTGTCTCCAGCAAGGCGCGGGGAGAAGCCTCGATGTCGGCCAAAAACGGCTCGATCAAGCTCGTCGCCGGCAATTCGAACCCGGTGCTGGCGAAAGAGATCGCCAACTGGCTGGGCCTGCCGCTGACGAAAGCGGTCGTCCGCCGCTTCGCGGACATGGAGATTTTCGTCGAAATCCAGGAAAACGTCCGCGGCTCCGACGTGTTCGTCGTCCAGTCGACTTCGTTTCCGGCCAACGATCATCTGATGGAGTTGTTGATCATCACCGATGCGCTGCGCCGCGCGTCGGCGCGCCGCATCACCGCGGTGGTGCCGTATTTCGGCTACGCCCGGCAAGACCGCAAATCCGGCTCTCGCACGCCGATCTCGGCCAAGCTGGTCGCCAATCTGATTACGCACGCCGGCGCCGATCGCGTCATGACGCTCGATCTGCACGCCCTCCAGATCCAAGGCTTCTTCGATATCCCGACCGACAATCTCTTCGCCTCGCCGGTGATGGTGCGCGACATCCGTGAACGGTTCGACCTCACCAACGTAATGGTGGTGTCGCCGGACGTCGGTGGCGTGGTGCGCGCCCGCGGGCTCGCCAAGCGCATCAATGCGCCACTCGCCATCATCGACAAGCGCCGCGAGCGCGCCGGTGAATCCGAAGTGATGAACGTGATCGGCGATGTCGCCGGCTATACCTGCATCCTGGTCGACGACATCGTCGATTCCGGCGGCACGCTGGTGAATGCCGCCGACGCGCTGCTCGCCAACGGCGCCAAGGAAGTCTACGCCTATATCACCCACGGCGTGCTCTCAGGCGGCGCCGTGACGCGCATCACCTCTTCGCGCCTGAAGGAACTCGTCATTACCGATTCGATCCAGCCGACGGACGCGGTCAACAAGGCGTCCAACATTCGCTCTTTGCCGATTGCCGACCTGATCGCGGAAGCGATCGGCCGCACGGCTTCGGAAGAGTCGGTGTCGAGCCTGTTCGACTAAAGCAGCAGCGACACTGTCCACGTCACAGCGTCGCCCGAACACGCGCGCCAGATCATCGCACCTCTTCGCCGGCGATTTTATAAAAGACAAATGAGTCGACCCATTTGCAGGCGACACCGACCGTGATCCCGGCGACGGTATCGACAAGGCGCAGGACCGGCTGCAACTGAGGGTGCAGCTGATCATTCGCCGCGACGATCATGATCACGGCGATCGTTATTGCCGTTAGGCCCACCTCGTCGGGCCGGCCGACGAGAAACATCAGCAGCACGCCAATCGCGATCAGCACCGCCATGCCAACGATCGTCGCGGGCAACAGCCAGAGATAGATCAGACACAAAGCGACGCTGACGAATGTCGTGGTCAGTCGCGCCATTCCCGCCGACAGGCTGTGGGCGCGAGAATCCTTGTAGACGAAGACGGTGGAAATCACCGCCCATAACACCCCAACCGGCGTGTCGGGCCAGCCGAACCAGCGAGGAAGCAAGGATGCCATAATCCAGTAAGTGAGGAGACAGGCGATCGCCATGTCGACGGCATAGACGACGTCCCGGGCCGAGAGTTTTGAGAATTTCATGCGCCCCAACATGCATCTTACGATGAGACGGGCCTTCGTCTTTTGACGACGACAAAGACAATGCCCAAAAGCACGATGACGGCCGCCGCCATGCCGCCGCGAGCGAGCCTGAGCAGCGGAGAGACGGGACCGCCCCGGCGCACCTCGGCGACCTGTTCTTCGGTGATGGTGGTGCCGGCAGACCCGTAGTGGGTGAGCACGTAGTTGCCTAACTCCGCGATGTCTTCATTGCTGAGCGCATTGGCGTCAGTGGGGTGACCGCCAAAGCCGGGCATGAAGGCTTGGCGCCCTGATATCGTGCGATCCACGCCGAACAGGATGGCGGCAATCAGATTGGTCGCATTTTTCGCGCCTGTGGCCGAGTTCTGGAACAGGCTCGGATAGTAGCCGTCCTTGCTGCCTTGACCTTCAGCCGAATGGCAGGAAGCGCAATTGCCTTGAAACAATTCGGCGCCGGCCGGATCATCCTCGCCGGACGTGATGCCGTCACGTCCGCGCAATGTTGCAAGCTCAGAAAACGGCTCTCCGGCAGCGAAACGAGAGCCATTGTCACTCGGATCGTGAATGGCCGGAACGCTCTTCACATAAGTCGCGATGGCGTCGATATCCGATGGCGTCAAATGCTGGAAGCTTTTGGCCACCGCTTCGCCCATGCTGCCGGCGGCCTGCGCCTTTCGCGGCAAATGTCCACTGCGCAGATAGGCTGCAAGGTCGTCTTTGGTCCAGCTGCCGATGCCACTGATCGGATCCGACGTGATGTTGGGCGCATACCAGGGCCCGACCTGCGCACCCGATAAAGCGCGACTTGTCTTTTCCTGCATCAAAAAGCCTCGCGGCGTATGGCAGGTACTGCAATGCGCGGCGCCCTGGACGAGATAGGCGCCCCGGTTCCATTCCGCCTGTTGATGCTGATCCGGTACGAAAGCCGCCGCGTCCAGGAACAGCAGATTCCAGCCCATCATCGACAGGCGGATGTTCATCGGAAACGGCAGCTCGGTCTGCGGTGCCGAATGATCGACCGGCCTTACCGCCTGGGTGAAGTAGACATAGAGCGCGCGCACGTCATCGTCGGTGAACTTCGCATAGGACGTGTAGGGCATCGCGGGATAGAGATGCGCCCCATCCCGCCGAACCCCGCGGCGAAGCGCCCGCGAAAATTGCTCCTCGGTGTAACGTCCGATCCCGAAATCCGCCGACGGCGTGATGTTGGTCGAGTAAATGATGCCAAGCGGCGTGCTGATGGGCAGCCCGCCCGCAAAGGTCTCGCGGCGCGGCGCGGTGTGGCAGGCCCCGCAGTCCGCGGCCATGGCCAGATACTTGCCACGATCAATCAGGGCCGCGGTTTGATCCGGCGAATCGGCCGCATGAGACAGGCCGGCCGCCACGGTTCCGGCGAACCAGACCAGCAACCAACCGATGCTATGACGGGAGTTGCCCATGATCAGCCATGCTTGAGTTGAGCGGTGATCGCGTCAGCGGCTTTCAGCGCCAGTGCCGCCATGGTGAGCGTACTGTTTGAGGCCGTGCCGCTCGGCATTGCGCCACCACCGGGAAGGAACAGGTTGTCGTGATCATGCGCACGGCAGTCGGCATCCACCACCGCCGTCGCGGGATCGCTCCCCATGATGCAGCCGCCCATGATGTGGTCGCTGTTGAGAAACTCGGAAGAAAGCTGGAAACTGGTGGCGCCAAGCTCGTTCGCCAGCTTTTGCAATAACGGTACGGTGTATTCCTTGGCGCTTTGCCGGACGTAGTCGCCGACGTCGTAATAGATGTTCGGCTTGTTGATGCCGAGCCAATCCTTCTTGTCCGACAGCGTCAAACGATTCTGCGGCAGCGGCAGCGGTTCGTGCTCGACGCTCAACCTGGCGGTACAGGCGGAAAGCCGCCGGATCTCCGCATCGAGGGCTTTCCCGACCAACCCCTTTTTCAGCGCGGCGGCAGCGCCGAGCGGACTGCGGGCGAAGTTCTCCATCCGGAACATCGCTCCGGCATAGCGGCTGCGGAATTCACCCTGCGTCGTATTGAGAATGCTGCTGCTCTGGACCGGCCCGACGCCTGTCCATAGCGGTTCCTTGAGTTCAAGGTCCGCCGTGAGCTTCGGCTGATCCATCATGTTGCGACCGACCTGATCGGAGCTGTTCGCCACGCCGTTGGGATTACGCTCGTCTTTCGACAACAACAGGAGCTTCGGCGTCTCGATGCCGTTGCAGGCAATCACGAAGGTGCTGGCAGTTATTCTGTGCGAGTTCTTTTCCGGATCGAAATAGTGAACCGCTTCGATTGAATTCTTCTCGCCGGTCTCGATTCGATAGACGACGGCATTGGCGAGGATTTTGCCGCCCTTGGCCTCGATCTTCGGCAAGGCGGTCGCGGCATCGTACTTGGCGGCGATCGGACAGACAGGAAAACAGTTGTTGTTGCCACAACAAGGCGGCCGGCCGTGATAGGAGACGCCGCTGTTGCGCGCCTGCGGCGCCGGCAGGTTGGACAGGCCGATTTTTGCCGCCACCTCGGTCAGACGCTGCTCACCGGGACCGAAGGGAATAGGTCCCATCGGGTAGGGCTTGGAGCGTTTGGCGTTCGGCGGCCATTGCAACGCGGGGTCGGATGGACCGCACACGCCGATGGCATATTCGGCGGCCGTATAGTAGGGCTCGAGCGCGTCGTGGTCGAACGGCCAGTCGCGGCCGACGCCGTACAGGCTTTTCAGCCGCATATCTTCGGGCGTGAGGCGCCAGCAGAGTCCGGCCCAGTGCCAGGTTGCGCCTCCGGCATAGCGGACATAACCTTGGAGATACGCGCGGGCATTCGGACCTTCCAATTGAAGGTATTGCTCGGACTCTTTGTCCCTGCGCGTTTCGAGATGTGGCGCCCACGGTTTCGGCGGGTAAGGCGCATCCCAATGAAACAGCCGAAGGCTTGGCGGAAGGTTCCGGTAATTCTCGACGATACGCCAGCGATCCACGCGAGGACCGGCTTCGAGCATCAGCACGGACAGGCCTGCGTCCAGGGCGCTTTCCGCGACCAGGCACCCGACCACGCCCGTTCCGACGATGACGACATCTGCGCTGGAGTCACTCGCCATCGCAACAATCCGCTACTGTGTTCGGGCCCGCCGCATTAAAATTCAGGCATGTCGCCGAGAGGTGGAGCGTTGGCCGTCCAGCCGTTCGGCCCGGAGACCGCGTAAGAGGGAATGGTCATGACGTCACGGGTCGGCTGGTACATTAACGCATATTCGTAGGCGAACACCTCGGCATCGGGAGCATCGCTCACCACGCCCAGGTACCAGGCGGAAATTATCGAGAGCGCGGTCTCTTTCAGCGGACCCTCCGGCACATCCGGAAAGAAGTCCTCGACGACCTTCGCGTTCTTTGCTTTGGCGATGGCAAGGAGCCCGGTTACGTGATCCGACAGCGACGGATTCAACGCGCTCATCAAACTGCCGATGCGTTTTCCGATCGCCTCGTTCAGGTGATGCGGAATCAACAGTGACGAAATTTCCATAAATCGCGCCGCCGACTCATCAGACCATGAGGCCTGGGCCGAAGCAGGTGGCAGAGTCCCGAATGCGGCAACACCGCCAACGAGGAGCGTGCCTAGCAAAACCTCGCGGCGAGCAAGATTGAATGCGGTGGGAAAGTCATCGCGGTCCGGGTCAAGCATTGTGCTGCACCTCGCCGGCTTATTGAAAGATTCCGGCTATACTAGACGCGAATAAATGCCATCGTTCATGTACGAACGAGCAGGCCAAGTATTGCTCCAGCGGTGCAAGACGTCAACTAACAGGCGCGCATGACCACCATCCCGCTTCTTCGCGGGCAAGGATCAGCCCCAAGCAACTCAGTAGCATCTCAGGATGTTGACCTGCCCCGTGCCGCCATGGCTGTTGGGAACCGTCACCGTCTCGGCACCGCAGCTTGATACATAAGGCCGATCGGACGGCATGACTGCCGGCGGATAC
This sequence comes from Bradyrhizobium sp., assembly GCA_049509335.1. Classification (GTDB taxonomy): domain Bacteria; phylum Pseudomonadota; class Alphaproteobacteria; order Rhizobiales; family Xanthobacteraceae; genus Bradyrhizobium. Next base: position 11,519 of record JBEKZZ010000082.1, read on the forward strand.
CGATGGGCCCAATCCCAGGGAATGTCATATGTTTCGTTGGTGCGGGCACCGCCGGATGTCGGCGGCGCAAGCTCTTCGCCATTCGGTCCGTAATAAACACCATCATCGCCAAGCCAGCCGATTGCGCTCTGCGGCCGCCGATGATGCCGGGAAAAATGGGTGCCGGGCCGATGTGCCGAGGCAAATGCTCCGCGCGTGGATCTCGAAGCGGCGAACGTCTCGCTGGTCGCCAGCACAAGCGAAAGGGCGCTGAGAGTCACGATCAACGCCGAATTTATTTTTGAACTCATGGCACGAACCCGTTTTGTTAGGAGCCGTATTCCGGAGGACGCTAGGCCGCGCGTTTTCGCGCCGCAAACGCAACCTTAATTGTTAGTTAAGACGTAACATTAATGGGTAGTCTGTGCCCAAAACCTGCCGGCCGCACGGCTTGAATGCGCCCTGATCCGTTTCGGCTACACGATCCCCGCCGCGACCTGGCCGCGTAACCGCTCCAGGCTGAGCAGCGTGTCGGCGCAGGCTGCCGCGACCTCGACACCCTTGGACGCAAAGTGCCGGCGCAGGAAATCCGCATCCGCCGTCTCGCGGAATTGCTGCGGCGTCACCACCGCCGAAAACACCGGAATCTCCGTGCGCAGTTGCACTTCCATCAGCGATCTGATGACGGTCTCGGCGATGGTGTCGTCGTCGATCACAAGTCCGGCCGTGACGATCGCGGTGTAGCGCCGGGTCTTGGCCAATAGCTGCACATGCAGCGGAATCTCGAAGGCGCCGGGCACTTCGAACAGATCGATATGGGCGCGGGCGATGTGACGCGCTTCGATCTCGGTGAGAAACGCCTCGCGGCACTCGGCGACGACGTCGCGATGCCAGGCGGACTGCACGAACGCGACCCGCTGCGGCTTTATGAAACGTGGATGTTCGGCGCTGCCCTTCTCAACTGAGTCTTCCGACATCTGAAAAACCGCTCGTTTTGAGTTGTGAAGGCCTTCGCTTTGTGCCGATGACCCGGGCGCAACGATGACCAGGACAACTATGGCCAAGACAAAGGCCCGCAGCAAGCTGGGCCGGCATCGTCCGGCCGCATGGACGCATGACCGTCGCGCCGGGATCGACAAGGCGGTTCCGAGGGGCGATCAGGGGCATCGAAATTAACGATTTGGGCGAGGTGCGAATCCGATTCCGGTTTGTTCTCATCCAAAAGTTAACGCGCACGAAGAGTTGTGGACGATTTCTGGATTGCCTGTGGATGGACTCGGCCCCCCGTTGCGCCGATTCCGCAAATCACATCACTTCGTCCCGGCAAGCTCCGATCCCGACGTTGGATCATCGGGGCGTGCAGCCGCCACAGCGCGAATGCGGGCGCATGTCGGCGTGCCGCGTGCGTATCGCTCGTATCCGAATTTCGAAAAAGGCAAGGTCGAGACGGCATGTCCCTCCTCGAAGGCATCATTGATTCCCGGACCAACCCTCTCGCGGTCGTCGAGGACGTCGCCGCCGACAACAACCTGTCGTTCGAGCGCTCCGGCGACGACGAAATAACGATCGTCTCAAAGGGGAACTGGACCGATTATCAGCTCTCCTTCACCTGGATGAACGAGATCGAGGCGCTGCATCTGGCCTGCGCCTTCGACATGAAGATTCCGGAACCGCGTCGAAGCGAAGTGCAGCGGCTGATCGCCGCGATCAACGAACAATTATGGGTCGGACATTTCGATATCTGGACCCATACCGGGATGATCATGTACCGTCAGGCGCTGGTGCTGCCGGGTGGGATGGCGGCTTCGACCGCGCAATGCGAAACCATGCTGGTGAGCGCGCTCCATGCCTGCGAACGCTATTATCCGGCGTATCAGTTCGTGGTCTGGGCCGGCAAGACGGCCGCGGAAGCTATGAGCGCCGCGATGTTCGACACCGAGGGCGAGGCGTAGGACTTTCGCGAAGATACTTCCGCTTGCTCAGCCGTCATGCCCGGACTTGATCCGGGCATCCACGTCTTTAGCTTGATAAGATTAGACGTGGATGGCCGGGACAAGCCCGGCCATGACGCGTTATATGGTTGGCAGGATAGAATGCAAATGAATGCCATCGGGCCGCTCACCAATATCAAAAACACCGTCGTCCTCGCAGGTGCGGGGAAGATGGGCGGCGCGATGCTGTCGGGTTGGCTGGCGCAAGGCCTCGACGCCAGCCGCGTGGCCGTGATCGAGCCGCATCCATCCGAGGAAATCCGTACGCATCTTGCCAAAGGCGTGCGCCTCGACCCCTTGCCGCAGGAGTCTGGAACCATCGCGGCTTTCGTGGTGGCATTAAAACCGCAGGCCTTCCGTGAGGCGGGACCGGCGCTGAAACCCTATGTCGATGCGGCCACGCTGGTGGTCTCGATCATGGCGGGAACCACGATGGCCTCTCTTAGCGAGGTTTTGGGCGGACACATCGTGCGCGCGATGCCCAACACCCCGGCCGCGATTGGCCGCGGCATCACGGTCGCGGTCGCGGCGAAAGATGTCAGCGAAGCGCAACGCGAAACCGCCGATGGCCTGTTGCGCGCCACGGGTCTCGTCGAATGGGTGACCGACGAAGGCCTGATGGACGCGGTGACCGCCGTCTCCGGCTCCGGCCCGGCTTACGTGTTCCTGCTCGCCGAGGAACTGGCGCGCGCCGGCGTCGCGGCTGGCTTGCCGGAATCACTTGCGATCAAGCTTGCGCGCGAAACCGTTGCGGGCTCCGGCGAACTGTTGCATCGCTCGGATCTTGCGGCCGCGACGCTGCGCCAGAACGTCACCTCGCCCGGCGGCACCACAGCCGCCGCGTTGGCAGTACTGATGGGGAAAGACGGCCTGCAATCGCTGCTGACGCGGGCGGTCGCCGAAGCGACGAAGCGCTCGAAGGAATTGGCGAAGTAAATCGTTCTAGTCGTCATCCTGAGGATGACCCGCCTAGCCTCCATATCTCCCCCATCATCCTGAGGTGCGAGCGACCTGTCCGCCGTAGCTTTAGCGTAGGCGGAAGCGAGCCTCGAAGGAGACGGGCCACGCTCCTTGCCACCCATCCTTCGAGGCGCGCAAAGAGCGCGCGCCTCAGGATGGCGTCCGAGTCTGCGGCCCAAACTGTTTGGTAAAACTCTCGACATTGACGAGGCCGCGGGCGTGGCGGCCTTCGCCGATGCGGCGTTTCTCGTCGAATGCCTCGACCTCAAACCGGATCACGCGCCGCTCCACCGCGACCACCCGCGCCGTAGTCCGCACCGTCGCGCCGACCGGCGTGGCGGCGAGATGGCGGATATCGACTTCGGTGCCGACGGTGACCCAGCCCGGTTCGAGACAAGCGTTGATGGCATCGGCCGAGGCCAACTCCATCTCCAGGATCATCATCGGCGTCGCATAGACCATCGGCATGCTCGGCACGAAATGGCCGACCGTGCGATCGGCCGGCACCACCAGCATACGCTCGGCGCTCATGCCGACCTTGATGACATCGCGTGCGTCCATGGGATTTCCTGGATGTCCCGTCATTCCGGGGCGCGCGCAGCGCGAACCCGGAATCCAGAGTTAATGGATCGAGATTCCGGGCCTGCGCCTCCCGCGCAAAATAGCTTTGCTATTTTGTCGCGACGGCGCAGCCCGGAATGACGCTACGCGTTACTTCTTCCCGAAGCGTTCGACGAAGGACACGCCGCCCTTCATCTTGTGGACCAACGGCGCCTCGTTGATCTGGATCACGACCGCTTCGGCATCGACGCCGAGATTCTTCACCAGCGCCTGCGTGATGTCGCGCATCATGCCGACCTTCTGTTCGTCGGTGCGGCCGGCGGCCATGCTGATGGTGATTTCGGGCATTTTTGTTTCCTCTTCTCTTACTGCAAACTGTCTTGCACTGACCTCGTCCCTGCATAACGGCTTCGCCGTTATCGCTGGAGGAGCGCACCTCTTGTGCGCGTCTCGAAGGACGGACCCATTGTCCTCATGGTTCGAGACGGCGCAACCGTGAAAACGCGAAAAGTCCGATAGATTCTCTTCCGCGCCTCCTCACCATGAGGACCTAGTACCCACTATCGGTGAAGAATGAGTCGTGATTCAAGGGGGCATGAGCGGCATCCCGGAAGCGACATCGATTATCTTGACGAGTGCGGAGCGCAGCGAGCTTGAGGGCTTGGTGCGCTCGA
>JBEKZZ010000083.1:0-15375 GCA_049509335.1 Bradyrhizobium sp.
CGATGCAAAGCATCGAACCCGGAAGCTCGAGATTCCGGGTCTGGTCCTTCGGACCATCCCGGAATGACGGCGCAAAATTTGTTTACAGCAGTTTCCCCATCGCCACGGCGGTATCCGCCATGCGGTTGGAGAAGCCCCATTCATTGTCGTACCAGGACATCACCCGCACCAGCGTTCCGTTCTGCACCTTGGTCTGGTCCATGTGGAACGTGGATGAGTGCGGATCGTGGTTGAAGTCGATCGAGACGTTGGGCGCATTGGTGTAGCCGAGGACGCCCTTGAGTTCCTGTTCGGCGGCCCGCTTCATCGCCTCGTTGATTTCTTCCCTGGTGGTCTTGCGCTGCGACACGATCTTCAGATCGATCACCGAGACGTTCGGGGTCGGGACGCGGATCGCGACGCCATCGAGCTTGCCGTTCAATTCCGGCAGCACGAGACCGATCGCCTTCGCCGCGCCGGTTGAGGTCGGGATCATCGACATCGCCGCCGCGCGGCCGCGATAGAGGTCCTTGTGCAGGGTGTCGAGCGTCGGCTGGTCGCCGGTATAGGCGTGGATCGTGGTCATGAAGCCGGTTTCGATGCCGACCGTATCATTGAGCACCTTGGCGACCGGCGCGAGGCAGTTGGTGGTGCAGGAGCCGTTGGAGACCACGAGATGCTCCCTGGTGAGCTTGTCGTGGTTGACGCCGTAAACGATCGTGGCGTCGGCGTTCTCGGCCGGCGCGGACACCAGCACGCGTTTGGCGCCGGCCGTGAGGTGAAGCGCTGCCTTTTCTTTTGCAGTGAAGATGCCGGTGCATTCGAGCGCGATGTCGACGCCGAGCGCCTTCCAGGGCAACTTTGCCGGATCACGCTCGGCCGAAACCTTGATCTTGCCGTGGCCGAGGCTGATCGAGTCGCCCTCGACCGTCACCGTGCCGGGAAAGCGGCCATGCACCGAGTCAAAGCGCAGCAGATGCGCGTTGGTCTCGACCGGGCCGAGATCGTTGATGCCGACCACCTCGATGTCCTTGCGGCCGGACTCGGCGATGGCGCGCAGCACGTTGCGGCCGATACGACCAAACCCGTTGATAGCGACCCGGACTGCCATGCATTTTCTCCTCTAATAGCCCCAGCGGTCCCAGGGGCGGATCCCGCAGGGAGGCTGACGGCGGTTCGCCCGGTTCGGCCGGACGAGGAACGGAAAACATGACAGCTAGGTAACCCTTTTTGGGTTCCAGCTCAACCTCATCCCAATCGTTTCAGGGCTGCATTAACCGTAGCCTCGGCGGTAATGCCGAAGTGCTTGAAAAGGTCCTTGGCCGGTCCGCTTTCACCGAAGCTATGCATGCCGATAAACACGCCATCGTGCCCGATCACGGCATCCCAGCCCCAGCGGACCGCGGCCTCGATCGCGACTTTCACCGGCGCGTTGCCGATGACGGCCTTTTGCTTGTCTTCCGGCTGCGCCAGTAACAATTCGAGCGAGGGTACCGAGACCACGCGTGTGGCGATGCCGCGGCCGGCGAGTTCCTTTTGCGCTGACACCGCGATCTCGACCTCCGAGCCCGAGGCAAACAGCGAGACCTTCGCTTCGCCCGAAGCCGCGACCAGCTCGTAGGCGCCGTGGCTGCAGGGATTGTCGGCGGGCGTCGAGGTGCGCAATTGCGGCAGGTTCTGACGGGTGAGCGCGAGAACGGTCGGTCCATTGGTGCGGTTGAGCGCCAGTTCCCAGCATTCGGCGACTTCGACCGCGTCGCACGGGCGGAACACCCGCATGTTGGGAATGGCGCGGAGCGCTGAAAGATGTTCGACCGGCTGATGCGTCGGGCCGTCTTCGCCAAGCCCGATCGAATCGTGCGTCATCACATAGACCACGCCGGTTCCCATCAGCGCGGCGAGCCGCATCGCGGGCCGGGCGTAATCGGTGAAGACCAGGAAGGTGGCGCCGTTCGGCGCAAAACCGCCATGCAGGAAGATGCCGTTCAGGGCCGCGCACATGCCGTGTTCGCGGATTCCGTAATGGATGAAACGGCCCTTCGGGGTCTTGGCGGAGAAGCCGACCGCCGATTTCGCCTTGTTGTTGTTGGAGCCGGTGAGGTCGGCGGAGCCCGCCAGAAACTCCATCGGCATCGCTTCCGCGATCACATCGATCACAGCTTCGGAGGATTTGCGGGTGGCGATGTTGAGCGGGCTTTCCAAAAGCTTCTTCTTGAAATCGCGGATCGCCTTGGCGAGCGACGCCGGCCGCTCATGGCGCAGCCGCCGTTCGAATTCGGCGCGCTTGCGCGGCCCCAATTCAGCAAAGCGCGCTTCCCATTCGATCCGCGCCGCCGCACCGCGGCTGCCCGCTTCGCGCCAGGCCTTCAACACGTCATCCGGCACCGAGAACGGTTCCAGCGAAATGCCGAGCTTTTCCTTGGCGCCTTTCAGTTCTTCAGCGCCGAGGGCCTCGCCATGGGCTTTCGCGGTCCCGGCCTTGGTCGGCGCGCCGTACCCGATGGTGGTCTTGCAGGCGATCAGCGAGGGCTTGTTGGATTTTTGCGCGCGGGTGATCGCAGCCGCAATCGCCGCCTGGTCCTGGCCGTCGATCAGTTCGGCCGCCCAGCCGGCGGACTTGAAGCGCTTGATCTGGTCGACCGAGTCGGAAATCGAGGTCGGGCCGTCAATCGAAATGCCGTTGTCGTCATAGAGCACGATCATCTTGTTGAGCCGCCAGACGCCGGCGAGCGCGATTGCTTCCTGCGAGATGCCTTCCATCAGGTCGCCGTCGGAACAGAGCACGTAGGTATGATGATCGACGATCTTCTTGCCGAATTCGGCGGCCAGCATCTTTTCCGCCAGCGCCATGCCGACCGCGGTCGCAATGCCCTGGCCGAGCGGACCGGTGGTGGTCTCGATGCCTTTGGTGCGGAAATTTTCCGGATGGCCGGGGGTGATCGAATCCACCTGGCGGAAACGCTTGATCTGATCGAGCGTCATCTCCTTGTCGCCGGTGAGATAGAGCAGCGCATAGAGCAGCATCGAGCCGTGACCGGCCGACAGCACGAAACGGTCGCGGTCCGGCCAGGCGAGGTTGGCCGCATCGAATTTCAAGAATTGCGTGAACAGGACGGTCGCCATGTCGGCGGCGCCCATCGGCAAACCGGGATGGCCGGATTTCGCCTTCTCGACCGCGTCCATCGCCAGTCCCCGGATGGCATTGGCCATACGAACGTGATCGACCTGCGTCATGATGAAATTCCGTCAGATAATGAGGTGCTTGGGTCAGCCTGCGCGGGCGGTAAACGCTGAGCCTGCGCGGGCAGCGAAGGCTCTTTGGAACCTGAATTGGAGGGCTGGATAGCACCTCATCTGCCAAAGTCAAAAGGAAGTGGAACATTTCAACCTGCTTTGCGGTGCATAGTTCCGAAGCAGCGTTGCGCTGGCCTTGATCGTTACGTAAGTTTCTTCCGCCAAGCGCTTGATTTTACGGAAAGCGGCGGTGCTACCGGCGGGTTGCCGCCGCCCCTCATGAGCGATGCCATGGACGATCACACGGTCAACGGTTCGGGTCACGCCGAGCCGATTTTCGCCGACATTGATGCTGCGACCCGTCGCTTGATGGCGGCGCTGGATGCGCTGGAGCGCGCCGTGGAGCGTCGGCGTGACGCCGACCGCGATGAGGACGAACTGGCGGCCCGGATCCAGGCGCTTGGCGCCGATCGGGCGCGGTTGGCCGACGAACTCGACGGATCGCTGGTGCGCTCGAAGCGGCTTGAGCGCTCCAACCGAGAAATCGCCGAACGGCTCGATGCCGCGATCGGCACCATCCGCGAGGTGCTGGATTCGGGAGAGCTGTCATGAGCCACGTCAACGTCACCATCAACGGCCGGCAATATCGCATGGCCTGCGAGGAGGGGCAGGAAACGCGGCTGCTCAGGCTCGCCGAGAGCCTGGAGACGCGGATCGAAAGCCTGCGCGGCAAGTTCGGCGAGATCGGCGATGCGAGGCTGACCGTGATGGCGGCGCTCACCGTGTGCGACGAACTGCTGGATTCGGAAAATCGCATCCGCAGCCTCGAGCAGGAACTGGTTGCGCTGCGCGACGTGCGCGCTGTCGCCGCCGATCGCGCCAAGGCCACGCAGGTCGCGGTGGCGAATGCGCTCAACGCCGCCGCCGACCGCATCGAGAAGACCACGCAGGTGCTTAATCGGACGGTCGGCGGCGGCGTCGCTATTGGGTGAGGGCTCAACGACCCAAAGGAAAAAATTCCATGGCGCCCGCTGAAAACTCGATCATTCGCCGCGAAACCGTCGAAGCCAAGGGACGATGGTCCGCGCGCCTCGATTCGGGTCAGACGTTGAAGCTGATCGACACCATGGGGCAGCAGGCGATCGACTTCCTCTGCTACGGCGCCGAACTTCCGCTCGACCGGATCAATATCCCGACCACGGTGAGGCTGAACAAGTCACTCTACATCACGAAAGGCTCGAAGATTTATTCAGACCGGGCGCGCGCCATGATGTCGGTGCTTGAGGACACCTGCGGTTACCACGACACCCTGGCCGGCTGCTGCAGTTGCGAGATCGACAAGGTCCGCTACGGGGTCGACAAGACGGAAAGCTGCCGGACCAATTTCATCGCAGAACTGGCCAAGTGGGCGATGTCGCCGTCGGAAATCGTCTCGAACATCAATTTCTTCATGAGGGTCAAGTTCGCCGCCGATGGCGAACTGACGATATCAGAAGGAATTTCAAAACCGGGCGATTACGTGGTGTTGCGGGCGGAGATGCCGCTGATCGTCGTGATCTCGAACTGCCCGCAGCAGAACAACCCCGCCGCCGGATTTGCGCCCACCCCCGTGGAAGTCGTCATCGGCCGGGCAGAGTGAAGGAAAAGCGTAACCAGCGATGCTTTCGCGCTGCCGCCGCTGGTTATTCGGTTGCTTCGTTGTTACATTGGTTCCGCGAGGCTGCGTCGTGCGTCAGGAGCCATAATATCCCCGGGGCCTTATCGATCCTTTAGGGAACTGTCCCTGGCCGGGTCCGTGGACCCGGTCACATGGTGCCCACCTACTTTCGTAGGGAACTCCGGGATCGAGTGCTTCAACGGCGTTCGCGGCTTCGCACTTTCTCTCTCTATCCCTGGCGTGATGTGGCGTTCTCTCCAGATCGAACGGCGAGCGAGCTTCGCGCATGTCCGCAACCCCGTCCAAAGGTGATCTCCGCAAGATCGCACTCGATGCGCGTGCCGCGTTGAGTGAGGAGGCGCGCGCGGCCGCCAGTGAAGCGTTGGCCAGGCGAGGGTTGCCGTTCGAAATTGCCACTGGGACCATCGTCTCCGGCTATTCGCCGATCCGAAGCGAACTCGATCCCGCGCCGCTCATGCAAAAACTGGCGGCGCAAGGGGCCAGGCTCGCGCTCCCCGCCGTGCCTGCGCGCGGCAAATCGCTCGTGTTCCGAGCGTGGTCACCAGGCGACCGCCTTACGCTCGGGCCTCTCGGCATTCTCGAGCCGTCGCCAGCCATGGCCGAACTCATTCCCGATATCATGCTGGTGCCGTGTGCCGCCTTTGACCGCCTTGGCCATCGGATCGGCTATGGCGCCGGTCACTACGACTTTACGCTGGCGCATCTTCGAAAAATAAAGCCGATCGCGGCGATCGGCGTTGCCTTCGCCGCGCAGGAAATCAAGGCCGTCCCCGCGCTCGCGCACGACGTAGCGCTCGATTATGTGCTAACGGAAGAGCAAGTGTTCGATTTTCGGAGCAGTTAACTTGCGCATCTTGTTTGTCGGCGATGTTGTCGGTCGATCCGGGCGTACCGCCGTCTCACAGTATCTGCCGGGCATGATCCGCGACTGGTCGCTCGATCTCGTCGTCGTCAACGGCGAGAACGCGGCCGGTGGTTTCGGAATTACAGAGGCGATCTACCAGGAATTGCTCGATGCCGGCGCCGACGCGGTCACCCTTGGTAATCATTCCTGGGATCAGCGCGAGGCGCTGGTGTTCATCGAGCGTGCGCCGCGTCTTGTTCGCCCGGCCAATTTCCCGCCGGGCACCCCCGGCCGCGGCGCCGCGTTGATCGATACCAAAAGCGGCAAGCGCGCGCTGGTGATCAACGCCATCGGCCGCGTCTTCATGACGCCGTTCGACGATCCCTTTGCGATTCTGGCCCGCGAACTCGCAGCCTGTCCGCTGCGCGAGGCGGCAGATGCGGTGGTGGTCGATTTCCACGGCGAGGCGTCCAGCGAAAAGCAGGCGATCGGCCATTTCTGCGACGGCCGCGCCAGCCTTGTGGTCGGCACCCACACCCATGTACCGACATCAGACCATCAGATTTTGCCCGCCGGCACCGCCTTCATGACCGACGCCGGCATGACCGGCGATTACGACTCGATCATCGGCATGCAGAAGGACGAGCCGATGCGGCGGTTCACGTCAGGCATTCCGGCGGCGCGCTTCGAGCCGGCGCTGGGACCCGCGACACTTTCCGGCATCGCGGTCGAGACCGACGATGCGACGGGGCTCGCGGTGAAGGTCGCACCCGTGCGGATGGGTGGACGCCTGACGCCGGCGCTGCCGGAGTTTTGGGTGGGGTAGGAGTGAACTGATTTGCCCGTCGGGCAATTTCGCAAAATCCCTGTCCAGCCCTTCTCGCAAAAATATTTCGCTTAACCCGTCGGGCAAATCACTCCTACAGCTTCGCGCGTCTCGTCCGGAAGAGGGACGTTGGCCATCGTCACGAACGTTGGACGGGATGCGGTGGACGCGGCGGCGTTGCAAGACGAACGACGCTGTGTGCGGACGGCAAAGCCGTGTGGTCCTGACGCCCCGACGCTGGCGTCAAGCTGGCGACAATGCTGCGCATTGCGCTGGCAATGGTGGCAACAAAGCCCGGCTCACCAGGGAGAGCGCGGAATAAGCCGTTAAAACCATTGCGCAGGAAACGCCGGACTGCTCGGGCTGAACCTGTGGTGACTTACTCGTATGCTTTTCACTTTTGCATACGAGGCTGCGGGTGCGGTCGCGCACCCGGCGTTTCCTGCGCCCTCGATTTTCTGGGGGAGATGCTTGGCAAAGCTCGGGCAGTCACGCCGCGAGAACGCGGACACGTGGCCCGAGTCGTGTCACGGCCCATCCTTCGAGACGCGCGCGAGCGCGCTCCTCAGGATGAGGTCCCGAGTAAGGCGCGAAAGGAGATCCTCATGGTGAGGAGATGCGAAGCATCGTCTCGAACCATGAGGCCGAAGCAGATGTTTGAACTTGAATAGGAATTGCGCGTGTCCCACGCGCCGTCAAAGCTTGTAGGCGGTGCGGAATCCACCCCAGTGCCGGCCCCGGACGCGGATCGGCACATCGATCTCGCGCATCATCACCGTCTTGCCGTTGCCCATGTCGCGGGCGTAGCTCTGGATCAGATAGGTGCGCTGGTTGCGGCCCGCTGCAAGTCCGGCGGTGTCGTTGAAGATGCGGCGATTGCGGCTGTTGGCGGTGTTCCAGGCGACATCGCCTGCGCGCTGCGGGTGCGAATAGATCTTGTTGTGCACCGGCAGGTAGCCGTTGCGGTCGATCGTCACGCAGAACACCATGCGCGGGTCCTTGGCGAGGAAGGCTTCCTGGAATGGCGGCAAGGCGCGATCGGCCCAGTCGAGGATGCGGGTGCGGTGCTGCAGCGGATTGGTGCCCGGTATCTCGACATAGTCGGTGTCGAACATCGCCTCCATCGAGGTCGCCCCGCTTGCCACCGCCTGCTCGAACATCCGGTTGAGCTGCGTGCCGGCTTCCATGGCGCGCGTGACGAATTCGGTATTCTCGTCGTGGATCGACCACAGGCTGTCTTCGATCTTCTCGATCAGCGCGGCGTCGTTGGTCATGAAGCTGGCCTGAACGCCTGCGCTCGACCGTTCGCCAGTGCGGATCTTGCACGCGCCAATGTCTTCCATCGTGACGGAAAGCGTCTGGTTGAGCGGCACCTTGGTGGCCTCCGGCCCGCCGATCAGAATGTTCTCCAGCGAAATCTCGTAGACCGATGCCGCGATCTTGCCCTGCGGGGCGTCGATCTCGATTTTGATGTTGCAGGGCAACCGCTCCTGCTTGCGGCGATCGGCGCGCATGTCGGTGCCGAGCAGCACCGCGCAGCGGGATTTGAGTTTCTGCGCGAAGACGGTCACGGCCTTGCCGGCGTTGGCGACATGTTCGCGATGCGCTTCGGCCTCTCTGGCCGCATGGTCGATCTCGGTGGCGCTGTTGCCGACCGAAGCGATGAAATTCGATGCGGTCGCGGCGTTCTCGGTCATCTCGCTGGTGGTATGAGTCTGCTCGGCGACCGCGCCGTTGACGTTCTCGAACACGGGGCGGATCGCCTGGATGGCCAGCGAGATCCGGTGCACCGCCTCGACCGATCCCGCGGCGTCGCGTTGCAGCGCGTCGATCTTCTTCTTGATCTCCTCGGTGGCTTCCTGGGTTTGCACCGCCAGCGCCTTGACCTCGGAGGCGACCACGGCAAAGCCGCGTCCGGCCGTGCCGGCGCGCGCCGCCTCGATGGTCGAGTTCAGCGCGAGCAGGGTCGTTTGCCGGGCGATCTGTGCAATCAGGTTGACGACATTGCCGATGGCGGCCGAGGATTCCTTGAGGCGGTCGACATTGGCGCTGGCGTCATCGGCGGCGTTGCTCGCCTCATCGGCCAGTTTTCCGGCATCGCGCACCTGCGATCCGATGCCTTCCGCCGAATCGGCGAACTTGCCGGCGGCCTGCGAGAAAATAGTCGCGGTGCTCTGTGCCTCGCTCGAGCGCAGGTTCAGTGCATCGGTGCGTTGGCGGACGGCGGAAAGCGTGGCGGCGGTAGCCTCCGCGCCGTCGGCAACCGAACCCGCCGCGCGTTCGAGCTGGCGAATCATGCCGCCGAGTTCGATTTCAAGCAGTTCGAGAATTTGCTTGCTGGACTCCGCCTCAGACGTGTCCACGGCCTCTGTCGGAACAGCCGGCTTTGCCACCGTTGGTTCGCCCGCAGCCGGTTGGGGCGCAGGTTTCCGGAACAATCCAATTGCCATGAGATCACTCGGCAGGGGGTAATGACAGCGGTCATCTTCCCACCGCGCCGTGAAATCATGGTTAACAAATGCCTGATTTGGCGGCAGTTTCCCCTACGTCAGTACCGAAAACGCTGCCAAATCTTTGATTTCGGCTGATGTCGGGCCTATAAGGCCGCCTTTCGATCCAAATCACCCGCACGGACTTTCAGAGAACCCGCATGGCCGGACATTCCCAGTTCAAGAACATCATGCACCGCAAGGGCCGCCAGGACGCCCAAAAGTCGAAGCTGTTCGGCAAGCTGGCGCGGGAAATCACGGTCGCTGCGAAGCTTGGAACGCCTGATCCGGCCATGAACCCACGTCTGCGGGCGGCCGTGATCGCCGCGCGGCAGGAGAACATGCCGAAGGACAATATCGAGCGCGCGATCAAGAAAGCGATTGGCGGGGAGAGCGAGAACTACGACGAAATCCGCTACGAGGGCTATGGTCCGGGCGGCGTGGCCGTCATCGTCGAGGTGCTCACCGACAACCGCAACCGCGCGGCCTCCGATATCCGCTCCTATTTCACCAAATCGGGCGGCAATCTCGGCGAAACCGGCGCGGTTTCGTTCATGTTCGATCGCACCGGCATCGTTGAATATGATGCCAAGGCCGCGTCCGACGATGCCATGCTGGAAGCGGCGATCGACGCCGGCGCCGACGATGTCGCCTCCGGCGAAAGCGGCCACGAAATCTACGCCTCCCAGGAAACCTTCCGCGATGTCGCCAAGGCGCTGGAGGCGAAGTTCGGCGAGGCTCGCAAGGCTGCGTTGATCTGGAAGCCGCAAAATACCGTCGCGGTGGATGACGAAACCGGTGAGAAATTGTTGAAGCTGATGGATCTTCTGAACGAGCATGACGACGTTCAGAACGTCTACGCCAATTTCGAGGTCTCCGACGCGCTGGTCGCCAGGATGGGCGGATAAGGCCTGTCCCGGACGCGGTGCAGCGTTCTTACGGTGCACCGCTGAGCCGGGACCCACAGAGAAATAGGCCCCAGCTTAGCAGCGTACCACTTCGTGCTGCGCAGCGTCCGGGGCACGAAATCCGCTTCGCAGCCGTTGACGGCGACTTCCGCCCGCTAGGCGCGAATCTGTGGCATGGGGTATAAAATGCCCATGTCCTCATCACCGATTCGCTCATCCACCCGCATTCTCGGCATCGACCCCGGTCTGCGCCGCACCGGCTGGGGCGTGATCGAGATCGAAGGCAACCGTCTCATTTATCTTGGCTGCGGTTCGGTCGAGCCGCCGGATACGTTACCGCTGGCAAGCCGCCTGCTCGCGATTCACGAGGGGCTCGCCGCGGTCCTCGGCGATTTTCGCCCCGCCGAGGCCGCCGTCGAACAGACCTTTGTCAACAAGGACGGCGTTGCCACCCTCAAGCTCGGCCAGGCCCGTGGCGTGGCGATGCTGGCGCCGGCGATGTTTGGAATTTCGGTTTCGGAATATGCGCCCAATCAGGTGAAGAAGACCGTGGTCGGTGCCGGACACGCCGACAAGAACCAGATCATGGTGATGCTGAAAATCCTTTTGCCCAAGGCCGAACCGAAATCCCCTGATGCGGCCGATGCGCTCGCCATTGCGATCACGCATGCGCATCATCGCGGCAGCGCCGCGATGCGGCTCAGGGTGGTCGGTCTATGATCGGCAAGCTCAAGGGCCTGATCGATTCCTACGGCGAGGATTTCGTGATCGTCGATGTCGGCGGCGTCGGCTATCAGGTGCATTGCTCCTCGCGCACATTGCAGGCGTTGCCGGCAGCGGGCGAGGCGGCGGTGTTGTCGATCGAGACCTATGTCCGCGAGGACCAGATCAAGCTCTTCGGCTTCAAGAGCGATATCGAACGCGAATGGTTTCGCTTGTTGCAAACCGTGCAGGGTGTCGGCGCCAAGGTCGCGCTCGCCGTGCTTGGCACGCTGTCGCCGCCGGACCTCGCCAACGCGATCGCGCTGCGCGACAAGGCTGCGGTGACACGCACGCCGGGCGTCGGTCCCAAGGTTGCCGAGCGCATTGTCACCGAATTGAAGGACAAGGTGCCGGCCTTTGCCAATGTCGATCCGGCGCTGGTGCATTTGTCCGGCGCCATCGACAACGACCGCGCACCGCGCCCGGTGACGGATGCGATCTCCGCGCTGGTCAATCTCGGCTACGGCCAGCCGCAGGCGGCAGCCGCGATTGCCGCAGCGTCGCGCAGCGCCGGTGAAAAAGCGGAGACAGCGCAACTCATCCGGCTGGGCCTGAAGGAATTGGCGAAGTAGGCTATCGTTGTCGCCTGGTCTCTTAAGGAATGCACCGCCCGCCATGTTGAGCAAGAAAGACAAGGAACTGATCGATGCCGCCACCAAGGCGATCAGCAAGCGTTATCGCAACGACTGGCAGGAAGTGGGCGCTGCGATGCGCACCCGCGACGGCCGCATCATCACGGGTGTGAATATCGATGCCTATATCGGCCGGATCGCGGTCTGCGCCGAAGCCATCGCGATTGGCCGCGCCATCACCGAGAGCGGCGACCATGGTATCGAGACCATGGTGGCCGTGCGTCATCCGAAACCGGACGAACCGGGCAAGATCGCGGTGGTCTCGCCCTGCGGCATCTGCCGCGAACTGATCCATGACTATGACGCCAAGGCGCGCGTCATTGTTCCGGACAACGGCCGTACGCCGAAGGTGGTGAAGATCGGCGAGTTGTTGCCCAACAAATACCGGCGGGGCAACGAATGAACCCGCCGTCCCGCATCGTCACGCCGGAGCGCCGCACCGACGATGTCGGCGACACCGCGATGCGTCCGCAATTACTGTCCGAATTCGTCGGCCAGGCGCAGGCGCGCAAGAACCTGGCGATTTTCATCGAAGCTGCGCGCAAGCGCGGCGAGGCGCTGGATCACGTGCTGTTCGTCGGCCCTCCGGGGCTCGGCAAGACCACGCTGGCGCAGATTGTTGCGCGCGAACTCGGCGTCGGCTTTCGCGCCACTTCCGGTCCCGTGATTGCCAAGGCCGGCGATCTCGCAGCGCTTCTGACCAATCTCGAGGAGCGCGACGTGCTCTTCATCGACGAGATCCATCGCCTGAGTCCCGCGGTCGAGGAAGTGCTCTATCCGGCGATGGAAGATTTTCAGCTCGATTTGATCATCGGCGAAGGACCGGCGGCGCGCTCGGTCAAGATCGAGCTTGCGAAATTCACGTTGGTGGGCGCCACGACGCGCGCGGGCCTCTTGACCAATCCGCTGCGCGATCGTTTCGGCATTCCGGTGCGGCTGAATTTCTACACCGAAGACGAGTTGGAAAAGATCGTCACACGGGGCGCCCGCGTGCTCCAGATCGGCATGACGGGTGATGGCGCGAACGAAATCGCCCGCCGTGCCCGCGGCACGCCGCGCATTGCGGGGCGGCTGTTGCGGCGGGTACGGGATTTTGCTTCGGCCGCGGATGCGGATTCGATCGATCGCGGGATTGCCGACACCGCGCTGAGCGCGCTGGAGGTCGATGCCGCCGGTCTTGATGCGATGGACCGGCGTTATCTCACGACGATCGCCATGAATTACGGCGGCGGTCCCGTCGGCGTCGAAACCATGGCCGCGGCCTTGTCGGAACCGCGCGATGCGATCGAGGACATCATCGAGCCGTTTCTGATCCAATGCGGCTATCTGCAACGCACTCCGCGCGGGCGTCTCTTGACTTCGCATGCCTTCCGCCATCTCGGCCTTGCCGAACCCGCGCGCGATCCGTCGCAGTTCGGATTGTTCGGAAACGACAGCGAGGACGAATGACGGCGCGATCATGTCTTGCCGCCCGCCTCGCGCGGCTGACGCAGTAAGGTTACTGCGCAATATCTGCACAAACGTTCCCCAATTCAGCTGTATTCTCCGACCAAAAGCACGCTGCATCACGATCGGTCCTTTATGCTCTCGCGCCGCCATTTTCTGCGTACCTTTTCCGGCCTCGGCGTTGCCGGCGTTTCGACGGTGGCTTATGGATTTAGCGAACCCGAACTCCAGCTTCAGGTCACGCGGTATCAGATTTCACCCCCGCAATGGCCGGCGGATTTCAACCTCAAGATCGCCGTCATCGCCGACGTCCACGCCTGCGATCCCTGGATGTCGCTGGAGCGCATCCAGACGATCGTCGATCACACCAACTCGCTCGGCGCGGACATTACGGTTTTGCTTGGCGACTATGTCGCGGGTCATCGCCATGTGACGCGGTTTATTCCGGCGGATGAATGGGCCTCGGTTCTGGCCGGGCTTAAGGCCCCACTTGGGGTGCACGCGGTCCTCGGCAATCATGACTATTGGGATGACCATACCGTGCAGCGCGAAGGCGTGGGAACGACCGTTGCCCGCCGTGCGCTCGAGGCTGCCGGCATTCCGGTTTACGAGAACGATGTTCGGCGCCTGAGCAAGGACGGCCGACCGTTCTGGCTTGCAGGCCTCGGTGATCAACTGGCTTACGCCCCGGCGCGGCGACACGGTATCGTCAGACGGATCGGCGTCGACGATCTCGGCGCCACTCTCGGCAAGGTGACGGATGACGCGCCGGTCATTCTGCTGGCGCATGAGCCGGATGTGGCTCGCCGGGTGCCCTCGCGCGTCGCGCTTCAGCTCTCGGGCCATACGCATGGCGGGCAGGTACGCCTGCTCGGCTGGTCACCCGTTGCGCCGTCGGGACAGCTTCTGACCTACGGTCACATCCGGATGAACTGCGATGTCGTTGTGTCCGGAGGACTCGGTTGCAGCTTCGTGCCGTTCCGGCTCGGCGTGCCGCCGGAAATCGTGCTGGTGAAACTGGGGAAGGCGGCTTCGGTCGTATCGTGAGCTTGCGTGTCAGGCCGATTTGCGCAAAACCGTGATAAAGCCAAACCGGTGCGCAATTGACCTACCCTGATCTCGACGGCGAAATTCGCGACAGTCGCCACCACATGCAGATCCGCGTCTATTACGAGGACACGGATTTCTCCGGCATCGTCTATCACGCCAATTATTTGCGATTCATGGAGCGCGGCCGAACCAACCACTTGCGGCTGATGGGTGCCGATCAGCACGCGCTGTTCGCCGAAGCGCAGACCGAGACGCCCGGCTTTGCCTTTGTGGTGCGTTCGATGAAGCTCGATTTCCTGAAGCCTGCGCGGATGGACGATGTGCTGGATATTGTGACCTGGCCGATCGCGGTGAAGGGCGCTTCGATCACGCTGGCACAGCAAGTGCGGCGCGGCGTTGACGTGCTGGTCACCGCCGAGGTGCGGGTCGCTTTCATCAGCGAGGGACGGGCGCAGCCGATTCCAAAATCGCTTCGGGTGCTGATGAAGGCCGATGTTGAATAGAGGTGATCATCGCGATCATCGCCGATTGGCTTCGGCAATCGGCTGATAGGAATATGGCCATCGACTTCACCGATCGCCGCGATAGTCTCGCGGCCACCCAGAATCCAGGAGGCCATCATGTCGCGTCCGCCGTTACCGCCGTTCACCCGCGAAACCGCAGCGCAAAAGGCGCGCATGGCCGAAGACGCCTGGAATTCACGCGATCCCGAACGTGTCTCGCTCGCCTATACCGAAGACAGTCGCTGGCGCAATCGCTCCGAAGTGTTCGAGGGGCGCGCGGCGATCGTCGCATTTCTGACGCGCAAATGGTCGAAAGAGCTCGACTACCGTCTCATCAAGGATCTCTGGGCATTCGACGGCAACCGCATCGCGGTGCGTTTTCAATATGAGTGGCGCGACGCAAACGGCCAGTGGCATCGCTCTTACGGCAACGAGCAGTGGGAGTTCGACGAGCATGGCCTGATGCGGCGCCGCGAAGCTTCCATCAACGACATTGCGATTGCCGAGAAGGATCGCCGCTTCCATTGGCCGGCGCCGGGATCGCGGCCTGCGGACGTGCCGGGCCTGGGTGAGAGTCCGTTCTGACGGAGTGACGGTGGCGCGTTAATACCCCCGCGCCGGATCGACGAGATTTTCAAGCGGATGGCCCGTCTCAAATCGCTCGATCTGACGCGCAACATATTTCGAGATTTCGTCCGGATCGGTGTCGGCCGCGTTATGTGGCGTCAGCACCACCTTCGAATGGGTCCAGAACGGACTGTCCGGCGGCAACGGCTCGGTCGCATAGACATCGAGCGAGACCGCACCCAGCGTGCCATCGTCGAGGCACGACAGAATATCGGCCTCGTTCTGCAATCCGCCGCGGCCGGCATTGATCACGACCGGCGCGCCCATCGAGCTCGATCGGTTCAACTTCGAGAACAGGTCGCGGTTGAGGATGTGGTGTGTATCCGGCGTGAGCGGCAACAGAGAGACCAGAATGCCGGTGCGGCGCAGAAATGGTTCGAGCTGCGCCTTGCCGTGG
>JBEKZZ010000084.1:0-14538 GCA_049509335.1 Bradyrhizobium sp.
CGGGACATGGCTGATCGAAGCGCTCGACGGCAGGCGCGCCGGCGCCATTCTCGTCGCGCTCGGCACCAATGATGCACTGCTCGAGCACAGCGGCCAGGATTTCGAGACGAGCTACGCGGCATTGCTTGCTCAACTGGCAAAGGTTACCGATCATCTCGCCGTGCTCGGCATTCCCGCCATCGAAGTGCGCGGACGTGTCAGCGCGGAATTGCAGAAGCAGGCGATGGGCCGGATCGATGCGTTCAATGCGCTGCTGCCTGCCTTGGCCGGCAAAAGCGGTGCGTCTTTCGTCGCGCTGCCGCCGATGCCCGCCCCCCACACGATCGACGGCGTCCACCTCGACGCGGCCGGTTACGCGGTGTGGGATGACGCGGTCCTGAAGGGCGCGTCGGGCGCATGCAGCAAGCCATGAAGGCGGCGCCCAAGGGAACGAACAAACTCGTGGGCCTTGAAGGCTTACGTTTCTTCACGGCTTTCGCGATTCTCGTCTACCACTATCGCCATTTTTCCTTTGTCGCCGACAGACCGGTCGACCTGATGCCGGAGCGCCTGCCGCTCTACAGCCTGCTGCAACCGTTTCACGACTCCGGCGCCTTCGGCGTCTGGGTGTTCTGGTGCATCAGCGGGTTTATTTTCTTCTGGAAATACCGCGACCCCATTGCCGATCGCGCCATCGGCGGCTGGAAGTTCTTCACGCTTCGTTTCTCCAGGCTTTATCCGCTGCATCTGGTGACGCTGCTGCTCGTGGCGCTGTTGCAGTCGGCCTATTTCAACCTGCGGGGATGCTTCTTCGTTTATCAGGATAATGATCTGCCGCACTTTCTCACGCAGCTCTTCATGGCGAGCGATTGGGGCATCGTGCAGGGTTACAGTTTCGACGGGCCGATCTGGTCGGTCTCGGTCGAGGTGCTGGTCTATCTGTTGTTCTTCCTGATATTGCGCGCGACCCGGTCATGGCTGTTGAACGTGGCCATTGTCGTTGCCTGTCTGAGCGCCCCCTCGCTGGGCGCAAGCGGGCAGGTCACCAATTGTCTGGCGCTGTTTTATGTCGGCGGCCTCGCGACCATCGTGCGGCAGGCGGTAGATACATCGCGTTTCAGGAAGAGCATCGAGGCGGGTGCGTGGTTCGCCGTGGCAGTCGTCATGCCGATCATGGTCTACGCGCTGCGGGATCAGCTGGATCGTTTCGATCTCCCGCTATTTGTCGGGTGTACGCCGATCCTGCTGTTTTGTTTGTCGCGCGAGATCAAGTTGCCGCAGGTGATGCAGGGGGCGATCGTCGCCGCCGGCAACATGACCTATTCGAGCTATCTCCTGCACTTCCCGATTCAGCTCGTGATCGTATTGTGCTTTGCCGCCGCGGGGCGGCCCGTTCCTGTCTATGACGGCGCACTCTTTGCCGTCTATCTCCTGACCACGCTGCTGCTGTCCTACTTCACCTTCCGCTTTTTTGAGGCGCCGGCGCAACGCTTGATCCGCGGCGCGTTTCGAAGGGACGATCGCCCCGCGCGCGAGGCGCTCAGGCGAGCTTCATCAGTCTGAGCGCGGCCAGGCCGTTCGGGCCGTAGGGATTGCCGAGGCTCTCGCACATCTCGAAATGATTGAAGTCGGGTGCTTCCACAAGTTCGACCGGCTTGCCGGCGGCTTTGACGGCGGCGGCAAAATCGCGCGACTGCCGCTGGAATTCCGGCGTCTCGAACGTGCCGTAGGTGACGGTGATGGGCGCGCGCAAGAGCTCAATGTGCCGGATCGAGCTTAAGCGTTGTTCCATGTCGTCGTCGAATTTGACATAGCTGCTGCGGGCCGAGAGCCGTGCGGGCTTCAGATCATACATGCCGCTCATCAGAAGCCCGGCCGTGATCATGTCGGGGGGAAGCGAAAAATCCTTCTGCCAGTCGGTGACCATGGCGACGCCGGCGAGATGGCCGCCGGAGGAATGGCCGCCGACATAGAAGCGTTTGGTGTCGCCGTTGAAACTCGCGGCGTTCTTGTAGACCCAGGCGATGCCGCGGCGGACCTGATCGGCCATGGTGCGCAGGTCGCCACCGGCGGCGTCCACCTGAATGAAATCGAGCACGACAAAGTTGACGCCGGCATTGACGAAAAGATCGGCCGGATAGCCGTTTTCCCTGGCACTGCTGTAGCGCCACCGTCCGCCATGCACGAACACGAAGATCGGGGCGTTCGCGTTGCGGGTCGGATAGAGGTCGAGCCCTTCGATCGGCGTCGGTCCATAGGCAAATCGCTTCGGCGCGCCCAACCGTTGGCGCGTGGCCTCGCTGCTCGAGGCGAAGCGCTTGTTGTACTGGGTGAGCATCGGCGCATAGGCGGCCTGATCGTAGGCGGCGTCGAGTTCGACCTGATCCATGTCCATCCAGACCTTGGCGCCTTTCTCGTGTGGCACTGGGCCGACCTGACAACCTTCCGCGAGCGCAGGCGTGGCGACCATCGCTGCGGCGGTGCCGAGAAGCGAGCGGCGCGAGATTGCTCCGGCAGGCGAGGTGTGTTCGGACATGATTTCCTTAGGGGTTAGCTGGCAGTCGCGCCAAAACGCAAGCAAAGCTCAGGCCATTCGCAAACGAACTCGCCGGAACGTGATGCGAAAGGATTAGGACGCGAGCGTCACCATGCCGGCCCAGAACTGCTGCTTCTGCTCGTTGGCGTCGTTGTCGTACTTGCGAACGAAGGTGAGCTTGCCGTCATTGCCGACGCGGTAGAGCACGATACCGGCAGGGACCGTCGTGCCGTCGCGCATGGCCATCGCCCACAGCGGTGCAGCGATCAGAAGCTTTCCGCTCGGATCGAGATTGAACGTCCGCAGGTAATTGCCGTGGCCGTCGGCGCTCTGGATCAAGGTCGGCTCGCCGGTCTTCTGATTGATCGAGAAGACCGCGACCGAATTCTCCCCGCCGGTGAAGACCTTCTTGCCCTCGAAATCGGTCGTCCACCAGGCGCGATTGACGACATAGACGAAACGGCCATCGGGACTGACATGCACGATGCCGCCGGCCTGCCGCAGTTTCGTGGCGGGGTCGGCAAGCGTGTCCTTGGTGAAAAGCGGATCGCGCGAAAGCCCGGTCTTGTCGTCGAGCGTGTAGACCATGAGCTGGTTCTGGCTTTCGATACCGACGAATACCCAGGGCTTGGTTGGGTGAAAATCGAGGTGTCGCGGTCCGAAATGCTTGCCGTCGCCCAGCGCGATCGCAGCCAGGTTTGTCAGCACGCCGTCCTTGAAAGAATAGACCTTGATCGAGCCGGGATCGACCGGATTGTCCGATGGCGCGTTGTTGCCGCGCGTGATCATGATGACGTGCTTGTTGTCCGGCGTGACCCGGATCTGATGGGCGAAGATGCCAGTGTCGAGCTTGTCGGGCTGTTCGACTTTGTCGCCGATGGTGCCGTCGTCCTTGATACGATGCACCGACAGGCTCGACGGGTTGTTATAGGCGACCAGCAGGTATTTCCCCGACATGTCGACACTGGCGTGGATCGGACGGGTCGCGAGCTTCACCACGTCGCCATGCGGCTTGAGTGTGCCGTCCGCGGGATTGATCACGAAGGCATTGGCGGTATGGATGCTTCCGGTCACGTCGCCCGCCGCCGGTCCGCCACTCGACGAGACGACATAAAGATAACGCTTCGATGGATGCGGCCAGGCATACTGAATGTTGGCCTGGGTCGAGACGGATGCCAGCTTGCTTAGTTCGGCCTTGTCGACATCGACGGTGTAGGGCGTCAGCTCTGGCCCGATGGCCGAATAAAACACGTTCTTGTGCGCCATGGTTTTTCCGAAAGCGAGGGAGGGGGCCGTGAAAGCGCCAGCAAGCAGCGCGGTGAACGTCCGGCGATCGACCATCAGAAAACCTCCCACGAGTTATTGTTATGGGAAGGCCCTTAGCAAAACCGGCAGGACCGGTCAAAATCGCTTATCCGAGGGCAGGCATCTCGTTTTGGATTGGCTGTTCCGCGACGGTGGGATTGACGACGCGGCGCACAATCAGGACGGCCACGATCAGCGTGCTTCCGAGGCCAAGCGGCACCTCGGTAAACGGAAACGCGATCAAGAGCGCCATCGAAGAGGCTAGCCAGGCGAGTTCGTAACGGCGGAAGCCGGTTTCAAGCCCCATGCGGATCAACAGGCCGACCGGAATCGCCAGCACCATCATGTCGTAGAGAAACAGATACGGCGTCAACAACAGCGTGCCGGTGGCAAGGCTCGCTGCCTTGAGTTCGTAATCCGCGCGGCTGCGCCACAGCCACACCACGCCGGCGACCACGGTCGCTGACATCAGCCATTGCAGCGTCCATGCGAGGTGCTCGCTGCCGCCGAAGGTACGCACCAGGCCGAACACACTTTGCATCTTGTAGAAGGTGGCGCGGCCCTCGGTAAAGAAGGCTTGCGAGAACATCGGCATCCAGTGGAAAAACGCCTGCCAGCTTTCCGTGCCGAACGCGATCCACGAGGCCAGTACCAGCACGGCTGTGGTCGCGGCAGCGGCGATAAATGTTCGCCATTGCCCGGCTGCGATCAGCGCCAGCGGAAACAGCAGGCCATATTGCGGCTTGTAGGACAGAAGGCCGAGGCAGATGCCAGCGAGCAGGGGACGTGCCGGCATCAACACCAGCGTGCCGCCGAGGAGGCCTGCGGTGAGGAAGCCGTTTTGTCCCGCCATGGTGTTGGCGAGCACGACTGGAAAAGCTGCCCCGACCAGAAGACCGAACTTTTGGCCGACCACGCCGCGCATCATTGCGATGTAGGGCAGGAAGCTCGCCGCCGCCCAGCTGGCGAGCCCCGTCGCGTAGGAAAAATGCGCCAGCACCATCGCGACGAAAAGGAACGGTGGCGGATAGTGCCAGGCGTAGTCGCCGACATAATCCCGCCCCAGCAGCTCGACCTGAACCTGCTTGTGGATGGCCCAGTCCCAGGCCTGCGCCGGATGGCCCTCGAGGGCGAGGTGACCGGCGGCCCAGACGTTGATGTAGTCGGTGTGGATCAGGTGGCCGTCGGCGTCGAACAGCCAGGCATGGCCGAAATACATCGCCACGATCATCGCCGCGTTGAAGGCGGCGAGCAACAGGCAGGCCTTTTCGAAGGCCGCAGGAATACCGCGCGAGGGCGTAACCGGTGCGAAGGAAAGCGAAGACGACATCGGCGATTCCTAAACCCCCCAATCTTGAGGAAGCATGAACCGGCCGGGCGTTAGGAATTCGTTAACCATATGTTGGCGAGAGTAAGCGGGTCGCTTCTCAAGATGGGTCCGAGACCATGATTGAGCTTGATATCCTGAATGGCGAGATCGAAGCCTTGATGGCCGAGCAGCATCAGGCCTGGCGCGAACTCGCAAGTCCAACCCTCACCGCGTTCGACCGCCGCGAGCTCCGCAACCGGATCAGGCAGGGCGAAATCGAATTGCGGGATCATTTGAAGGTGAGAACGGATCGCTTACGCTTTCGGCCGCGCCCGGTCGAGACCACGACCGACAGCCTCGCCGGGATCGAATTCCGGCTGTTCTAACTAATCGAAAATCGTATCGCTAAAATCAGAAATCGAAGTCGCCTGTCGACTGCCGCGCCAATGCGCGCAGGTCGGCGATGGTCCCGCGCACGGCATTGCAGCGCCGGCAATGGACATGGACGCTGTCTCCGGCATCCGCGAGGTCGATCGGCTTGATCGACAGATTGCCGCAGACCTCGCAGACGATCTTCAGCCCCGGCTGCGCTTCGTTGGGATGATCGAGCTGGCCCATCGGTTCAGCCGATGATCGCGGAAGCAAAGATGCTGACGGTCGCGAACTTGACCGCCAGGCGGCCGTATTCGCGCTTCACGCCGATCGCCGCCATGAACGCATCACACCGATCGCGCAGATCGGAGAGGACGGTTTTGCGGCCCTGGATATAGGGACCGTACAGCACGTCACCCTGGCGCTCGATGAATTTTGCGGTCAACGTGACCGCCAAAAATACCAATATCGGATAGACAAGAAATTCGATGGTCATTGTTGGCCCCCGCCATTCTTATTTTTACCCACCGGGGGACAACCATACGCCTGAACTTTTAAGGCGCCTGTCGCGGATCAAGCCGCAATTGAACGATCGCGTTAGCGAACCTTAACCAAAAGCGGATTGACGCGTGAGGGGCGCCCGACGGACTAGCCCAATGACGCTCCGACCAAGCTGAAGACCAGCGGCCCGACAATCAGGAAGACTAGCAGCGCGCCGCGCGCTTGCGGCTGTCTGACAGCACCCAGCAGCGACAATCCCGCGAGCGGAAACAGCGCCGCCAGCGGCAAATAATAGCGCGGGTAAGCGCTTGTCAGCCAACCGAACTCGGTGTGCAGTCGATAGCTGAAGATGCCGTGGAGGAGGAACGTGGCGGAAAAGGCAAGTGCGCCGGCGGAAATCACAATATCGAGCGGGCCTGCTTTTTGACGAACGATCCGCTGAACGGATACCAGAATTCCGGCGAAGGCGCAGAGCGCCGCCGTGATCGGGATCGCCAGCGCCGCGTAATTCAGCGCGTTGCGCGGTTTCAACGTCGGCATCCACTCAAGGACAAATTCCGCGACGAAATGTGCCGCATAGGAGACCGGCGTCAATCGCGCAGCGCTATCCCAACCGGCGATGTGCGCGTCCCGCTGGACCATCGCAAGTTCTCCTGATGTCATTGGCGTGGGACTGCCATATTGCGCGAACAATGCGACATAGGGCGCGCTGGCCAGAAGTGCTGCAATCGCAATCAGCACGATTGATCGGGATTGCAGGCGTCCGTGCCACAGCATCCACAGCAACACGCCGGCGACCATTCCGCCTGACAGCAATAGCCCGGTGAACTTCGCCCATGACGCGACGATCACGCCGCCGAGCGCAGCCAATAGCGAGGCGCGGCTCCCGGTGGCCAGGAACTGAAATGCGGCCAGCGTGGCAATTCCCCCGCCGGCGAAGGCCGCATTGTCGTTGCTGACGGCGCCCGCAACCGACACCAGCACCGGGATGCCGGCGATGGGTACGATATAGGCGTAGAATGATGCTCGCGGCAGTCCCGCGACGAGCCCAATCGCCATCAGAGCCGCAAGCCCAATGGCCGCAAGCGCCACATCGAACAGCCGATGGACCACAATAGCCTGCGGATTGCCTTCCAGGTTGGGACCAAGGCGTGCCAGCAGCAGATAGTACGGCGAAGGATGATCGAGATAGTTCATCTCGCTGGTGAAGCGAAAGGTCGACGGGTCAAGCATCCGCATCGTGCCAAATGCCGGCCACATCTCGCCGGAGTGCTGGAGATGCGCGACGTAAGAGGCGTGCGCCACTTCATCGAAGCCCTGCGTTACATCCTTACGCATGGCGCTCATGGTGGCGGCGACGATGAAAAGTAAAAGGACGACGACGAAAATGCGTAAATTGGTGCTGCCTGTGGCGACACTTTCTTGATCGTGCGGAAGCACATGGGGATCATCGAGCGCGAACATCATGCCAGTGTGCACAGCACCCGTTAAACAAGACCCAATGCAATGATCGCCGCTGGCGGCACAAGGCGCGGCGGAGGGGCCCGCGCCAATGCCAATAAGGCGTATGTTAAATAGATTGGAATAGAACGTGGACACGATCCGGCCCCAGGACTTGGCATGAGCCAGTCCGCCGGGCGGCCGGGCGAGGCATCTGTCCAGGCAACTTCCGAAGGTAAACCAGGTATGACGCGGATAGGCACTCGGGCGGAGGTCTGGTTTTCCAACGTGGTTGCTTCGTTTGCGCGCTATGTCGCGGAAAGAACGCTTCCCGAATCTGTTCCGATGCTGATGCGCCGCGATGCCATCATGGATTCCTTCAGCTACGCAAAGGAAAACATGAAAGACGCGTATTCGTTTCTGGATCGATTTGAGGGTCTGTCTCTTTCGGTTCAGGAGGCAAAACGAAGGTTTCAATCCCGCAAACTGGTGCTGGAGTTTGGGGTGTATAAAGGTGGAATGATTAACTACCAGGCCAAGAAGTTTCCCGAGCTGAATTTCGTCGGATTCGACAGTTTTGAGGGCCTGCAGGAACAATGGGGCGGCATGGCGCCAAAGAAAACCTTCGATCTCGGCGGAAAGCTGCCGAAGGTTCGGCGCAATGTCAGTTTGGTGAAGGGGTGGTTTGCAGACTCCGCATCGCGCTGGAAGGCTGAAAATCCGGCCGCCGATATCCCGCTATTAGTGCATGTCGACTGCGACACTTACGCGGCAACGGTCGACGTGCTGGAGTTCTGTTCCGACTACGTTAAGCATGGTCTTGTCATTCATTTTGACGACTATTTCGGCTTTCCCAACTGGAGAACCGGCGGCTTCAAGGCGCTGGCGGAAATCTCGGAAAAGCGACGCTGGCGCCTGACCTATTTGTCTTACGGGACCAAAGAGGCGGCGGTTCTGGCCGAAGCCCTCGCCGACTGACGCCGTTTCGCTGAACGCTCATTTGCTCGTAACAATGCCGGGCCAGCTGAAGAAAAATCCCGTGCGGACGACGCCCTGAGGTTTCCGTTAACACTGCCAAAGGTGCGTTTCTGTGCGCGGCGATAAGGTGGACGTTAACGAAGGTCTGGGCAAATGCGGTTCGGAATCCCGAGGGGTCGAGCCGCGTATGACCGTCGATGCAGAGATTTTTGTGATCGGTGCCGGGCCCGCCGGCCTGACCACGGCCTACTGCCTGACCAAGGAGACGCCGTCGGTCGTCGTGATCGAGAAAGACCCGCTCTATGTCGGCGGCATCAGCCGCACCGTGCGGTACGGCAATTTCCTGTTCGATATCGGCGGCCATCGGTTTTTCTCCAAGGCCAAGGAAGTCGTCGACCTCTGGCACGAGATCCTGCCTGATGATTTCATCACGCGGCGGCGGCTGTCGCGCATCTATTATGGCGGAAAATTCTATTCCTATCCGCTGAGCGCGTTCCAGGCGCTGCGCAATCTCGGGATATTCACCAGCGCCGCCTGCATGCTGTCCTATGGCTTTGCAAAGGCATTCCCGATCGCGTCCCCGCGCAGCTTCCATGGCTGGGTACGCAACCGGTTTGGCGAGCGCCTGTTTCAGATCTTCTTCAAGACCTACACCGAGAAGGTGTGGGGTATGTCGTGCGACGAAATCTCCGCCGATTGGGCGGCGCAGCGCATCAAGGGACTCGATCTTCGCGTCGCGGTCATGAACGCGCTGAAGCGCTCGTTCAGGCGCAGACCAAAAGCCGATGCGGCGGGCGAGGCCGTCGTCAAGACGTTGATCGAGACGTTCCAGTATCCGCGCAGGGGTCCTGGCATGATGTGGGAAGCCGCGGCTGCCAAGATCAGGGAGCGCGGCGGGCGAATCCTGATGGGTCGCGAGCTGGTCGGACTCGCTTACGACGAGGTTCGGAAAATCTGGCGCATCGAGGTCGCCACCGCTGACGGCGGGCACGAGACCTATACCGCCCGGCACGTCGTGAGTTCAGCACCGGTGCGCGAGCTGGTGCAAAAGCTCTCGCCCAAACCTATCTCGCTCCTGCACGCGCGCGAGCTGCGTTACCGTGATTTCCTCACCGTTGCGCTGATGACCAACAAGCCCGATGTGTTCGCCGATAACTGGATCTATATCCACGATCCAAGTGTGAAGGTCGGACGTGTGCAAAATTTCGGTTCATGGTCGCCCGAGATGGCGCCGGCCGGCATGACGTGCCTCGGCCTTGAATATTTCTGCTTCGAGGGCGACGGCCTGTGGACAATGTCGGATGAGGACCTGATTGCGCTGGCCACCCGTGAAGTCGCCAAGGTCGGTTTGATCTCCGCCAGTGACGTGACCGACGGCTGCGTGGTGCGCCAGCCCAAGGCCTACCCGGTCTATGACGATGCCTATCGCGAGCATATGGCGACGATCCGGCAGGATCTGGAGCTAAGCTATCCGAGCCTGCACCTGATTGGCCGAAACGGCATGCACAAATACAATAATCAGGATCACGCCATGATGACCGCGATGCTGACGGCGCGAAACATCCTGGCTGGCGAACGTATCTACGACATATGGCAAGTCAACGAGGACGCGGAATATCACGAAGCGGGAACGTCGAGCGCGCAGGCAGCGCTGGCAAGCGAGCGCCTGGTTCCGGTCAAGGTGAAAATTCGCGCGGCGTAATCATGTCCGGGAAGAGGTTGCGGCCCTCACTTCTCGTTCATTTTCATGATAATCCCGCCGACCAGGGCGAATAGCCCCAGAGCCAGGCAGAGATATTCCAAAATCAAGACGGGCTGCGGCTGGGCTTCGGACCCATTCGTGGCGATGTTGATGATGGCTAGCGCGGTGCCTATGCCACCGATCTTTATGATATTGCCGGAGCGTGGCTTGGTGTTCTTTTGGGAGTTGCCGTCCTGATGAGTGCTCATAGCATTATCCGTACTGACAGCAGTACGACTTGGTGCGGCCGGCAGCGGAAAAGGTTCATTGTCATAGCAGCCGCCTCCGACACCTCCGGTAAATTCCCGAAGCTGCCGAATTTCACTTGAGTACATGCCGCGGCAGCCACAGCGAGACTTCGGGCAGATAGGTGACACACATCAGCACGAAGAACATCACGGCGTAGAACGGCCAGATCTTCTTCATCACCTCTTCGATCGAAACCTTGCCCACTGCGCAGCCGACGAACAGGATCGATCCGACCGGCGGATGGCACAGGCCGATGCCGAGATTGAGCAGCATGATCATCCCGAAATGAACGGGGTCGACGCCGAAGTTCTTCATCACCGGCAGCAGAATCGGTGTCGCGATCAGGATCGACGGCGCCATGTCGACCAGCGTGCCGAGGATCAACAGTAGAACGTTGATCAGAAGCAGGATGACGTACTTGTTGTCCGAGATCGACAGGAAGAACGCCGTCATCTTGGCCGGCATCTGCGTCAGCGCCATCACATAGCCGACGCTGGAAGCGCACGCGATCAGCGTCAGCACCATCGCAACCGTGCGCAACGTCCGGTGCAGCAGCACGGGAAGGTCGCGCCACTTGTAGTCGCGATAGATGAACATCGTGACAAAGAACGCCCAGATGCAGGCGACCGCGCCGGCCTCGATCGCGGTGAAGATGCCGCCGAGAATACCGCCGAGAATGATCACCAGCGTGATGAGGCCCCAGGCGGCCTCAATGGTGATCTTGATCGCATCCCTGGCCGGCACGGTCTGGCCGCGCGGATGGCCGTCGCGATAGGCAAACACGAGGCAGAGAATGATCAAGGAAAAGCCGAGCAGGAGGCCCGGAAAAACCCCGGCCATGAACAGCGCGCTGATCGAGATGGTGCCGCCGGTCGCCAGCGAATAGAGCACCGCATTGTGGCTCGGGGGAACCAGCAGCGCCTGAACCGACGAGGTGATGGTGAGGTTGGTGGCGAAAACCCGCGGAAATCCGGTTTTCTCCATTTGCGGGATCATGACTGAGCCGATCGCCGAGGTGTCGGCGACGGCCGAGCCGGATATGCCGCTGAGAAAAGTGGTGGCAAGCACATTGACGATGGAAAGCCCGCCGCGCAGACGGGTCAAACCGACGAGCACGTCGGCGAAAGCAACCAGCCGTTTCGCCATACCGCCTTCCGCCATGATCGCGCCGGCCAGCACGAAGAACGGAATCGTCAGCATCGCAACCTTGCTGACGCCGTCGGAAATCTTCAGCATCACCGCTTCAAGCGGGATGCCGATCGACCAGGCACCCGCGATCGCGGCGAAGGCCAGCGAATAGGCGATCGGCATGCCGATGACGAAGCAGAAGATCATGGTGGCGAGGAGAACGAAAATGTCCATGGTGCGGTTCTCTCGCGATTATTCGAACGGCGCGGCTTCGGCGAGAGCCGCCGTATCGCCGTGCGAAGGAATCGGATCGGGCGGCGCGCCGAGCCATACCCGCTCGATGATGAACAGGAGCAGGCAGGCCCCGCCGATCGGAATCGGCAAATAGGTGACCCCGACCGAGAGGAAGGGGAAGTCCGCTATCGTGTTGTGCCAGGTGACGTCGACGAGCAACCAGCCCCAATAGATCATGAACAGCGCGATCAGCGCCATCATGAACTGAACCAGCAGATCGAGCGCTTTGCGAAACGGCGGCGGCAATTGATTGGCGAAATAGCCGACGTTCATGTGCAGGTTGAGTCGATAGGCCGCGGCAGCCCCGATGAAGGTCAGCACGATGGTCAGGAGAACCGCGAGCGGCTCCGGCCAGGACGCCGCGCTGTTGAGCACGTAGCGGGTGAACACCGCCCAGGGAATGATCGCCGAGATCAGCACCAGCGCGATGCAGCCGACGATCACGCACACCAGATAGAGAGCATCCATTGCGTGGCGATATCTGGCGGCCATGGTGTTGTTCCCCGTTTGTCGACGAACGAATACTAGCTTTTGTTATCCGTCATCGCGAGCAATCCAACCTTGCTTGGTCATTCCGGGGCGCCAAGGGCGAACCCGGAATCTCGAGATTCCGGGTCTGGTGCTCAGCGCAAAATTGAAGATCAATTTTGTCGCTTCGCACCATCCCGGAATGACAGCGGAAGGGTCCTGGATTGCTTCGCCGGCGAAAGGCAGTCACGCAATGGCCTGAATACGCTTGATCGTGTCCTGATATTTCGGACCATATTTGTCCCAGACCGGTTTGACGGCGTTCTGGAACGGCGTCTTGTCCGATATCTCGACGATCTGGCAGCCGGCCGCCTTGGCCTTCTCCAGCGCCTTCTGCTCGTACTGATTCCACAGCTCGCGTTCCTCGAGCTGGGCCTCGCGGGCGAATTTCTTGATCAGAGTCTGGTCGTCGGCGGAAAGCCCGCTCCAGACCCGCTTGGAGAACAAGAGCAGTTCCGGAATGACGAGATGTTCGGTCAGTGTGACGTATTTGGCCGCCGTATAGTGATTGGAGAAGACATAGCTCGGGAGATTGTTTTCCGCGCCGTCGATCACACCGGTCTGCAAGGCGCTGAACACCTGATCGTAGCCCATCGCAACGCCATTGCCGCCGAGCGCGTTCATCATGTCGACGAAGATCGGATTGCCGATCACGCGAAACTTCAATCCCTTGATGTCTTCGATCGATTTGATCGGGTGCTTGGTGTTGTAGAGAGAGCGCGCGCCGGAATCCATCCAGCACAATGCGACGAGGTTCGCGTTCGGGCTTGCGGTGATCTTGTCGAGCAGTTCCTGGCCGATCGGCCCGTCCATCATCTTGTTGGCATGCGCGGTGTTCTTGAACAGGAACGGCATGTTGATGACGTTGACGTCATCGACGATCGGTCCCATCGTTCCGACGCTGGCGCGCAGCATCTGGATCGCGCCGATCTGCGTCTGCTCGATGGTTTCCTTTTCGCCGCCGAGCTGCATCGACGGATACATCTGGATCGAGAGCCGGCCCCCCGTCGCCTCGGAAAGCTTCTTGCCGAGATTTTCAGTAGCCGCCACGGTCGGATAGCCCGGCGGCTGGACGTCGGACGCCTTGAACACCGCCTTGGTTTGCGCGCTCGCGCTAAACGACAGACCGCCCGCCAAACCCGCCGCGCCGATACTCGCGCCAAGCTTCATGAAATCGCGACGCTTCATCGCTTCTCCTCCCGGTGCTGTCGAATGCGCGGTCATTGACTGACCTGTTTTTCGTCATTGCTAACAGGCTGCACGTCACCGAACAAATCCGAAAACCGAAGCGGTGGATTTGCCCGTGCGGGGCTGCCGTGCTAAACTTGTACGATGACCCGACAAGCTTCGTCAAGCGCACCCCCGACCGATGCCGCGCGGCGTCAGCGCGCGCGGCTGCTTCGCCCTGTCGGGGCGCCGAAAAGCCTGAGCTCCGAGGTCGTCGACCGGCTGGCCGAGCAGATCATGTCCGGCAAACTGCCGGTCGGCGCCAAATTGCCCTCGGAAACGGAAATGATGAAGGGCATGGGCGTGAGCCGCACGGTGGTGCGGGAGGCGGTGGCGGCGTTGCGCGCGCGCGGGCTCGTCATCACACGGCAAGGGGCGGGCGCCTTCGTCGATCGCGATGCCGGCCGGCAACCTTATGCCATCGACCCCGAAGGCCTCGGTTCGCTCGAGAGTGTGCTTGATATTCTGGAACTGCGGATGGCGGTGGAATCCGAGGCCGCTGCGATTGCCAGCGAGCGGGCCACGGTTTTGCAGATCAAGGCGATCGGCGAGGCGCAGCGCGTGTTCAGCCGCGCTATCTCGGGTGGTGAACGCGCGATCAAGGAAGATTTCGCGTTCCATCAGGCGATTGCGGCGGCGACGCAAAACAGCCGCTTTGTCGAATTTCTGGATTTTCTCGGCCGCTTGATCATTCCGCGGCAAAGCATTCGTTCCTTTGAAGGCAACGCGGAAAGCCCGCGGCAATATCTTGCCCGCATCGAGAAAGAGCACGACGCGATCTTGCAGGCGATCGCCGCGCATTCGCCGAAAAGAGCGAGAGACGCCATGCGCGGGCATCTCCTCAAGAGCCGGGAGCGCTACCGCGAACTGGCGTCGCGGAAGTCAGCGACCTAGCGCGATACGCCGTTACAGAGCATATCCCGATACCGGACACGGGAATCACAACGCTGT
>JBEKZZ010000085.1:0-14181 GCA_049509335.1 Bradyrhizobium sp.
CTCCGACCTCCGTCGCCGGTACCGCTGCCACTGCCGGAACTGCCCTGACATTCGATGTCAACAGCCAGACGGTCACTCTGGCGGCTGGTCAGAGCTACACCGCTGCGCAGGTCGCGAGCGCGATCAATAGCCAGGTCGGTACGAGCGCTAATGTCAACGCTTCGGACGCTTCGGGCAAGCTCGTGGTCACCTCGACCGGCACGCCCAGCACAGCAGATTCGGTTGCGATCAACACCTTCTCAGCCGGCAACGCCAGCCAGCTCGGCTTCGGAGCCGTTGCGTCGGTGACGGCCAACGGTACGGATGCATCAGGCGGTCTCTCCGGGGAAACCCTGACGGTCGGCGCCACCGGCGGCGGTACCGCGACCAACATCACCTTCGGCACCGCTGCGGGTGACATCTCGACCCTGAACCAGCTCAACGCGGTGCTGGCAGCGAACAACCTGCAAGCCACGATCTCTACGACGGGTGTGCTCAGTATCGTCACATCGGACGATGCGGCGTCCTCGACGATCGGTGCGATCGGCGGTACGGCCACGGGTGTCGGTTCGGCATTCGCCGGCGCGACGCCGGAGGCTCCTGTCGAAGACCCGGACTCGCAGGCTACCCGCGCCAACCTGGTCGCGCAGTACAACAACGTGCTGCAACAGATCAATACGACCTCGCAGGACTCATCTTTCAACGGCATCAACCTGTTGAACGGGGATACGCTCAACCTGACCTTCGACGAGACCGGCGCTTCGAAGCTCGCGATCACCGGCGTCACCTTCAACGACGCGGGCCTCGGCCTGTCGACACTGACGGCGGGAACGGACTTCCTGGACAGTGACTCGGCCAACAACGTGCTGACCCAGTTGACGGCGGCAGACACCACACTGCGCGGGGAAGCGTCCGCGCTCGGTTCGAACCTGTCGATCGTGGAAATCCGCCAGGACTTCAACAAGAACCTGGTCAACGTGTTGCAGACCGGCGCCTCCAACCTGACGCTGGCCGATCCGAACGAGGAGGCGGCCAACAGCCAGGCGCTGTCGACCCGCCAGTCGATCGCGGTCTCCGCGCTCGCGCTCGCCAACCAGTCGCAGCAGAGCGTGCTTCAGCTGCTCCGCTGATCGAAAAGATCAAAGCCAAAGTACAAACGGCGGGGGAAACCCCGCCGTTTTATTTTGAAGCGAATGCCAAATCCACCACACTGTTTTGCGCGGTGCAAAATGCGTCTTGATTGCGAGATTCCTAAGCGCCGATAACCATATTTTAAAAGCAAGCGCCGTATAAAAAATGCAGGCAGTCCCGGCGTTCGCGTCTGCGTAATCCTTCAGTTGGAGTGATGAATGTCCAATGCCGCCCAAGCCTATGCACGCACCTCACAGACCACCGGGTCGGCCAGGGACATCGAGGCGCAGGCACTCTTGAAGGCGGCAAAGCAGTTGCGCGACGTCCAGAACAACTGGACGGGTCCAAGCCCGGTGATGCATAAGGCGCTATTGTTCAATCGTCGTCTGTGGACGATTTTCCTCAGCGCCGTCGAGTCCAACGACAATCCGCAGCCGCTCGAAGTTCGCCAGAACATCGCCAACATCAGCGTCTTCGTCATGCATCAGACGGTCGCCATGCAGACCGATCCGGATCCGGCCAAGCTGAAGTCGCTGATCGACATCAACTGCAATATCGCGGCGGGCCTCGCCGGCAGAGGCTAATGGTCTTCCGCCGACTCTCGAATCACTCGAGCTTTTACGCCGTCACATCGGTTGCGAGCGGGCTGTCCGAGCTGTCCTTGCTAAGGCCCAGCGAATGGAAGTAAGCGCGCTGGCGCAATATCGCATCGTCGGGATATTGCTCGACCACCTGTCCGGTCAGATCGTCGACGGACTGGAAAACGACCGCTGCGGCGGCCGTGTCGAAATACGCCTGCTGCGAAAGCGAAGCGCCTGGGTTCGGCGTATTGTTGCTGCTCGCCGTGCCCGCGTCCGTGGCGGTGACGCTTTGACTGGCGGGCAATTGTGTAGGCACGCCGCTGAGCGCCGCGTTACTGGCGGGCGGAAATGCCGGTGCGACCGGTGCCCCCACCGGTCTGATGCTGAAATCCGTACTCATGGCAGCCTCCTGGCTCTCCTCGAGTCAAATCCCAACCCCTCGTCATCGGCAATTATGAACTAGACGTCTCAACGCATTGTTAGAGAACGCGCTGAACGACCTGCTGATGGAAATGCGCAAATTTGATGAAAATTGTAGATGTTGCGGCGGTCTGATCTTACTGCAATACAACCGGCCTATCCCCTCATCCTAGGCGCTTGCGTGAGCAAGCGTCTTGAGGGACGAGGCCCGGAAAACCAAAGCGCGACGAGATTACGTTCGACTAGAGCGAGCGGCTGACCGCCAGCGGCGTGAGATGCCGCGCCGTCGGATTCACGCGGCGGCCGGTCGCGCCGTAGGTATTGGGGATATTGCGGCGCTGAATCTCGGCGTTGACGCCACGCACGATGTTTTCGGAAACCGCATGCGCGGTGGCCAGCACGGTGAGATTGACCTGCAACATCGCGCGAAACGTTTCATGGTGGCGGCGCAGCGTCGAAAGCAGATCCGGCGCGGTCTTGGCGAGATACGGATGGCTGGCCTTCAGGCGGCTGACGACGCCGACATAACGGCGGGAGGCCTCCGTCTTTTGGGGCTCGAATGCCATCGCCTCACGGATCTTGCCGGCGCGCACGAGCTCGGTTTCGCGTTCGATGATGCCGAGCAGGGCGCTCATGGCATCCATCAGGTCTTCGGCGAGCTTGCCGGCCTCGGCCGGGGTCGAGGCTGACGGGATCGCCGGCGCCGGAGGTCGTGCAGGAGGCTGGTTCATGATTGTTTCATGCCTGTTTTACGCATGCTTTACGCATGTTTTTCTTGGGTTTGGCCGCCGGTCTTCGCCTGCGTCATGATCAACGTGCGATACACCTGCTTGGCGATGCCGACGCCGCCGGCCTTCGCGAAGGATTTCGAATATTGTTCGATCTGCATCGAGCGCCAGATGCCGGTGCCGACGGTGTTGCCGAACGGGCCTTCGCCCTTGAGGCCGCTGGTCATCTCCGAGAACATGGAGTTGAGAAACATCCCTTCGAAATTCTGCGCCTGGGTCTGGGCCTTGGCTTTGACTTGCGGCGACACCTTGTCGAGCGCCGCCGCGAAGTCGTAGTCGGGGTGACCGCCATAGCTGGGCAGCGGTGCCTTGGCGGCGGCCGAACCGTTGCTGTTGCCGACCGGGGCTGCCTGCATCACATCACCTCGATATCGGCTTCGATCGCGCCCGCGGCCTTGATCGCCTGGAGGATGCCGATCAGGTCGCGCGGCCCGATGCCCAATCCGTTGAGGCCATCGACGAGTTGCTGGAGCGAGACGCCGTCCTTCATGACAGCTAATTTCTTGCCGTCTTCGGTTACGCGGACGTTGCTGCGCGGTGTCACCACGGTTCGTCCACGGGAAAGCGGATTGGGCTGGCTTACCTGCGAGCTTTCCGAGATCGAGACGGTGAGGTTGCCCTGCGCTACCGCCACGGTGGCGACGCGGACGTCACGGCCCATCACGATGATGCCGCTTCTCTCGTCGATGATGATCTTGGCGCCCAGGTCCGGTTCGACCTGTAATTGCTCGATCTCGGTCAGGAAGGCGACGACGTTGCCCTTGAATTCCGCAGGGATCGACAACTGCACGGTCGAAGGATCGAGCGGCTCGGCCGTCTTGGTGCCGAGAAAATCGTTGATTGCGGCCGCGATGCGCTTGGCGGTGGTGAAATCGCCGTTGCGCAAAGCAAGCCGTACATTGGGCAGGCGATTGAGCGCGAATTCGATCTCGCGTTCGATGATGGCGCCGTTGGCGATGCGGCCGACGGTCGGTACGCCGCGGGTGATGCTGGCGGCGGCGCCTTCGGCCTGGAAGCCGTTGATGGTGACCGAGCCCTGCGCCACCGCGTAGACGTTGCCGTCGGCGCCAAGCAACGGAGTGACGAGGAGGGTGCCGCCTTGCAGGTTCTTGGCATCGCCCAGCGCCGAAACCGTCACGTCCATGCGGGTTCCCTGAGTTCCAAACGGTGGCAGATTGCCCGTGACCATGACGGCGGCGACGTTGCCGGTACGAATGGTCTGGCCGCGGATGTTGACGCCCATGCGCTCAAGCATCGCCTGCAGGGAT
Organism: Bradyrhizobium sp.; assembly: GCA_049509335.1. GTDB lineage: Bacteria > Pseudomonadota > Alphaproteobacteria > Rhizobiales > Xanthobacteraceae > Bradyrhizobium. The sequence goes on from JBEKZZ010000085.1 coordinate 4,168, forward strand.
TGCCTGGTGAAGGGGATGTTGTTGAGGGTATCGCCGGTACCGTTCAGGCCGACGACGAGACCATAACCAATCAGCTGGTTCTGTCGCACGCCCTCGATGTTCGCGAGGTCCTTGATCCGCGACGTCGCGCCGGATGGAACCACACCGACCTGGAGCGCCAGAAGCGCTGCGCAGGCCAGCCGAAACGCTCTTCCCCAAACCACGCTTGGCATCCTCTGCTCCCCAGCTCGAGGCTCTCGAAACTGTGGATGCGCCCGTCACTCCCATGAGGGGCGATCCGGCATTCACTATGCGAGCGCCGTGCCACCGCCTTTCGGGCATTTAATGTTTTGATATTGCTTGTAAAATCTAATTGGCGGGGGTCGGGATGCGAGCCTCGGCGAAGCCGAATCTGCCGCCTTGCGGCAGATTTTGCCGGGTGATTTACGCTCCGTTAACCATGGCGCGCGATGCTGCGCGCCATACTGGCCGCGACTTTGATTGGAACTTCAAATTCGCCGCACCAGCGAGGACTAATCATGCGTATCTCAGGACCGAACGGCACCACACTGGGGTCCCAGAGCAGCAATATCCGGCGAACCAGCTCGAGCGGCTTTGCGCTGCCGGATACCGCCTCCGCCACCGAGACGCGCGCGACGCTAGCCCCCAAAGCGACCGCCGGCATCGATGCGCTGCTGGCGATGCAGGGGATCGAGGAAGACGTGGTCGAGCGGCGTAAACGTTCGGTGCAGCGCGGCAAACGGGCGCTCGACGTGCTCGATGATCTCAAGATCGGCCTGTTAGCGGGCAATTTCGACGCCTCGACGGTCAGCCGGCTGCGCGATGCGGCCGCCAACCTCAAATCTTCCTCCGGCGATCCGGGCCTCGATTCGGTCCTTTCCGAGATCGAGCTGCGGGTCGAAGTCGAATTGGCCAAAGCCGGCCAGTTTTGATCCCGATCCGGGAGGCCCCGGAACGCTCATCCCCGCCGCGGTCGTGGGCCGGTATTTGGGCCGATATTGTTTCCCAGAACGTGCCCCTATATAAGGCGCGCGCGGACCTGCTTTTTTACTGAGTCCGCGCGTGGGAACCACAGGCAATCCCAAGGAATCCACGGATCAAGACGGGCATTTGAAATTACGGATGGGCTGGCCTTGGAAAAGTTGAAAAACTATCGACCCACCGAAAAAGAGCCTTTCATGAACGAGCGCCAGCGCGACTATTTCCGCGCCAAGCTTCTCGCCTGGAAGGACGAGATCTTGCGGGAAGCGAAGATCACGTTGCAGACGCTCCAGGAGGAGAACGTCAATCATCCCGATCTCGCCGACCGCGCGTCATCGGAAACCGACCGCGCGATCGAACTGCGCGCGCGAGACCGGCAGCGCAAGCTGATCTCCAAGATCGATGCGGCATTGCAGCGCATCGAGGACAACACCTACGGCTATTGCGAGGAGACCGGCGAGCCGATCTCGCTGAAGCGGCTCGAAGCCCGCCCGATCGCGACGCTGTCGGTGGAAGCGCAGGAACGTCACGAGAAGCGCGAGAAAGTTTACCGCGACGAGTAGCACGATTGCCGTGCGATGAGATTTTGCATCACCATCGCGCTTTAGCTCGTTGATCGAACGTCATCTTCGCGCAAACGCCGGCTACGCCTTCCCGAGTGCGCCGTTCACCACGCAGGACGCCGGGATCACCGTGCCCAATTCGGTTTGCTGATAGAGCATCGCCGAGTTCCAAACCCCTTTAAACGCAATTGCCTCGCTGCATCTTTTAATGCAGCGAGGCAATTCAGGTCGCGATTGAAATCGGCCCGCAGCTTGCCTGCGGTCAGGCGTTAGTCGGCCAGCGGGTCCGGACGCAGCTGAACGTGGTAGACACGCGGCTTCTCGTCCTTGCCGGTTTCGCTGTGGAAGTAGGCGCGGGTGCCTGTGGTCGTCCACACGCCGCGACCCTTCCAGCCGGCCTTCGGATCATCGATCCGGCCGTCGGTATTCTTGGCGAAGAAGCCGAGCGGGTAGGGCAGGCGGATGTTGACGAACTTGCCGTTCACGAGAGCCAGCAGCGACTCACTGCCGTTGGCGGTTGCGATGGGCACGTCATTGCCGAGACCGAGCGTATTATGGACGTCGACCCACATATAGTAAGCGTGGTTGGCGCTGCCTTGAGGATCTTTGACATCCTTGAACTGCGGTCCGGGCATCCGATAGAGCGTCCAGCCTTCAAAGCACTGCGCGCCCGTTGCGGCGTTTTCGCCTTTGAGCGGCTCCTTGCACTTGGAGCGGTCGAAGCTCGCCATCTGTCCACTGGACAGCACGGTCCAGGCGACGCCCTTTGAATCGACGTCCACGCCGCGCGATCCATAGGTACCGGGGGGCGACTGGAAGATTTCCGAAACGGCCGTATGGGTCGGATCGCTTCCGGGGATCATCCGTATCAGATATGCGGGCTGGTCGATGCGTGAGAAGCCCTGGGCCATGGTCTGGCCCCAGATCACGTCGCCCTTCACGCTTGGCATGAGGCCGTAGAACGCCGCTTTCACCGCCTTGTCCTTGCCGGGCTCAATCGGCTTGTCAACGGCGACGAAGGGCTCGCGCTTGCCGGTGCCCGACACGTTCGCCACCACCGGTGTCCAGCCTTGCGACTTCATCGCGTCGCCAGTTTCCTCGAACTTCTTGACGTCGAGCCAGCCGACCACGCCGGCGTAGGGCTGTCCCCAGCTGAACCAGAGTTTGCTGTCGCTAGGCGAGAACAGAAGGTGATGCGTGCCGAAACACGTATCGATCATCGTCCACTTTTCGGTCTTCGGATCGTAGAACGACACCTGACGGGGCGATTCCTTCAGCGGCGCAACCTGAGCCGAGGGGAGGTCCGACCCGGCTTGGCAGCTTGCCGGGTTCGCCGCCTTGCGGATTCGCGCCGTGAGCCAGAGTCTGCCCTTTTCATCCATCATCGGATTGTGGATCGAAGTGTGGCCATCCCAGATCGCGTCATCGCCCCAGAACACCGACGGCCCTCTCGGATCGTCCTCCGCGCTCGGTGTATCCGGATCCCGGAAAGGCTCCTTGATGTACGACGCGGTGTTCTTGATGGGATCAAGCACCGGCACGTCGTCGGAGCTTTCTTCCGGCGAGCCGTAAATCTTGCCGTAGGCGTTCACCGTCGGATTGCGCTTGTCGGTCGAAACCTCGTCGTGGAGATATTCGCCCTTCTTGCCCCAGGCCCATGACGTGATGACGATGTTGCGCTCGACACCGGTCGGACGTTCCGGCTTCTCGAACGGAAGCTCGCCCGCTGCGATCCGGTCGGTCCAGTCGGCGAACATCTTGTAAGCGCGCGGCGGGCCCATACGGCCGAGCGTGAGTGCCATGTTGGTCATGGCCTGACCCGACTGCACGCGGCGTTCCCACATGTCCTCGGAGTTCTTGAACTCGCCAAGTTCTTTTACGTGGGGCGAGCGGATGTTCTGACTGCCGAGTGCGTGGCAGGACTGACAGGAGTTCTTGATGCTGTCGATCCAGACCGCTTGTGAGGCCATGCCAGGTCCGACGCCATTCGGACTCTTGTCTTTATTCGGAAACTCGCTTGTGTCCGGAATCTTGAGCATGGAGTACCAGTACATGCCCGGATAATATTCTGCCGCGGCAGCCGCATTCGGCGCCGCCTTTGCTTTCAGGTCGATGTTTTTTCCGGGCGTGGCATCCTGCTTGTCGGAATCGACCAGGCCATAGCCGCGCACCCAGATCTTGTATTTGGCCGACGGAAGCTGCGGGATGACAAATTGACCGTCGTCGTTGGTCACGACGATCTTGGCGTATTTGGTCGGGAGGTCATCGGTCTCCGCGATGACCCAGACGCCGGCTTCCGGACCATTGGCACCGGTCACCTGGCCGCCGATCGCGTCGACCTTGACAGGAACTGCCTTCTTCTGTTGTGCGCTTGCCGGGCTCCCCAAGACCATAGCGAACGCGGCGATCGCGACCCCGGTGAGACACGCACTCGAATGGCGACGAAAAGTCATACTTCGCTCCCAGCTTTTTTGCGGAACTTCAGCGTTCCAGCTCTTTCGACAATGTGAAATTTTGCTTGTATTTCAAATAGCATCGGACGAATGCAGATGCGTGTCAATGTAGCCGGATGCGGCCAACGGCTCACATATTAGTGGAGGTCGCAAGCGGGTTACGCGGCTTGCTACTATGACAGTTCGATAATACGAACGTCGACATCTGGGCACGCGCCGAAGGCGTCGCAAACCAAGGATCAGGAAATGGGAAACCGCCGCTTCTTTGATCGCCCGCCGGGCCTGACGGTGGCCGAAATCGTGGCGCTGACGGGCGCCGAAGCCGGTCAGGCCGCGCTGACGTCGCGCGTAATGACCGGCGTGGCGCCGGTCGATCTTGCCGGCCCGGCTGATTTGACGTTCGTCGATGGCAACAAATTCGCCGACGCCCTGAAGACGACCCGCGCCGGCGCTTGCCTGATGCCGCGGCGCTTTGCGGACCGCGCGCCAAAAGAGCTCACGGTCCTGCATACGGAAGAGCCTTATCGCGCTTTCGTCGCCGTGCACCGCAAGCTGTATCCGCAATCGCTGCGTCCAGCCTCGGTGTTTGAGGCCGACGGCATTTTCGAGGGCGCGACCATCCACCCCACGGCCAAACTCGAAAGCGATGTGACCGTCGATCCCGGCGCGGTCATCGGACCGCGCGCCGAAATCGGTGCGGGCAGTCTCATCGCCGCCAACGCCGTGATCGGTCCTGACGTCACGATCGGCCGCGACTGCCGGATCGGCGCCGGTTGCTCGATCACCCATACGCTGATCGGCGATCGCGTCGTGATTCATCCGGGCTGTCGCATCGGTCAGGACGGATTCGGATACACCGAAGATGCCGCCCAGCAGAAAATTCCGCAGACCGGCCGTGTCATTATCCAGCACGGTGTCGAGATCGGCGCCGGAACGACGATCGATCGCGGCGGCATCAGGGATACCGTGATCGGCGAGGCGAGCAAGATCGATAACCTTTGTCAGATCGGACACAACTGCCAGATCGGCAGATATTGCATTATCGTCGCGCAATGCGGCTTAAGCGGCAGCGTGACGCTGGAGGATTTTGCCGTGCTCGGCGGTTCGGTGGGGCTGGCGCCGCACGTCACCATCGGAAAGGGCGGGCGTGTGGCCGCGCGCTCCGGTGTGATGCACAATGTTCCCGCCGGTGAAACCTGGGGCGGCTACCCGGCAAAGCCGAGAATGCAGTGGATGCGGCAGGAGACGACCTTGGCGCGGCTGGCTAGCCCCGGCGACAAGGGTCGCACGACGAACAAGTCGTGATTGGCAGTCTTTATTTTGACGCGTTTTCTTCACGCTGACCGGTTTCGACCCCCGGATCGAGTCCGAGGGCATGCTTCGCTTGAAAACGCTTTGCGATCAACGCGGCACCTCGACGGCCCCGCAATTGTAGCGGCCCCCCAGCGCGCAATCTTCTTCCCTGGAGATGTTGATCAGCTTGTTCAAGAGGAGATAGCCCAGTACCAGCGCCACGGCGAGCGTCCCCACCACGATGAAAAGCCCCCTGGTGGAAAGATACTGGGTGTCCTCGTCGCCGGGCTTGGATGGCCCGGCCGGTGATCCCTTTGGTCCGCCTTCAGGGTTCATGACATTATCCTTTAGCCTTCATCCCCAAGCCTTCGATCGCGTTGGCGTCTTTCGCCATGACGGGCCTATCGGGCCAATGCCGAAAAATCCACATCTGCGTCCATTCTGACATTCGCAAAAGTGGTCGTCGCGAACGGATGCGAATGTTAGAATCGAACCATTAATATGATTCTCCGCCGCTCCCGCTTTGTTCATCTGTTGCCTGTCGGCCAGGGCCGCACCCTGATCGTGCACGCGATCAGCCATATGCGCCTTCCCGCGGACAGCGAGATATCGTCGCTTCTGGAGTACTTCTCCGAGCCTCGCCGTATCCCTGAGGATACCGGTGCCATGGCGGCGCTGTTCGCAAAGTCGGCTGACGCGCCGTCGGCGGGATTGCGCGATGCGGTCGAGCGCACCGTCATGGAGCTCAAGTCGCGCCAGATCCTCACCGAGATGACGGCGGAGGAAGAGCTGGCTGCTACGGCTGAGGAACTCTCCGTCAAGCACGGGCGCGATCCCGCTGAAATGCTGGAGAGCTACCGGCGCAAGCTGAAGGAGGGCGGTGCGGCCTACTGGGCGGTCGGCGCGTCCTATGGTCTCCAAGATTTCAGCGGCACACAAAAGCGCGTCGATGCGGTGCTGTTCGGCGATTGCGATATCCAGATGGAGGCCGATTTCCTGCGCCGGGAAGCGGCGCGCCGCGGCATCGATCTGCATGTGGCCGCGACCTTCCCCGACGACATCCGTTTTGCGGCTGAGCACAAACATGACGTGATCTTCGTCGGCGCGCTCAGGGTAAGGCACCTCGTTGCCGAGGACCTTGGCGCGGGGCTCAATCCGCACGCGCCCTATGTCGCTCACGTGACCGAACTCCTGACCAAACTGCGCGAAATCACGCAGGCCGCCATCCTGATCGACAATCTTCCCGAGCCAACCGTACAGCCGCTCGGCTTGGCGGAACGCGGCGTCAAGGGACACCGGACGCGCTTCCGCCTGACCAATGTGGCGCTTTCTGAAATTGCGGTCGCGTTTGCCGACGTTTACGTGGTCGATATCGCGGCTGCGTTGGCCGCGGCAGGTAGCGAGCGGATGCTCGACGACGGGCAGGTCGGATTCACCCATTTCGGTTCGCCCGGCTGGATGCTGCAACGCCCCGAGAGCGAAAAGGTCGCCGTCCACGGCATTTTTCCCGATGTCGCGCCGCTCGCGCATGCGCTCGGCGGCGACGCCTACGGCCGCGAGGCGGTGACCGCGGAGAAGCATATCGATGCGCTGGTGACCGTGACCGGAATCGGGCGCAAGAAATGCGTGATCCTCGATCTCGACGGCACGCTTTGGCCGGGCGTGCTGGCGGAGACCGGCAGTCCGTTTGCCTGGACACCGGAAATCTCCGGCGCGTTTTCCTATATCGGGCTTTATTTCGGCCTGCACGAGGCGCTGAAATCGCTGAAGAAGCGCGGCATCGTGCTCGCCTGCGTCAGCAAGAACGACGAAGCGACCGTCCGTGAACTCTGGAAATATCCGGATCATTATCCGAAGCAGCGGTTGCTGACGCCGGAGGATTTCGTCACCTGGCGCGTCAACTGGGACGACAAGGTCGGCAACATCCGTTCGATTGCTGAAGAACTCGGCTTCGCGCTCGATGCTTTCCTGTTCATCGACGACAATCCGGTGGAGCGCGACCGGGTCCGGCAACGATTGCCAGAGGTCGAGGTCTGGGGCGAAGATCCGTTCAGCTTGCGTCGGCGCCTGCTCAACGATCCGCGCTTGCAGATTCCCGTGGTGACCGCGGAGGCTTCCTCCCGCAGCGAACTCGTCAAGGCGCAGATCGCGCGCCAGCATCTGCGCAGCGAGACGATGGGGGAGGCGCAATATATCGAGCAGTTGCAGGTCAAATGCGCGATCGAGCGGATGTCGGCGTCGTCGACGAAACTGCAACGGGTGGAAGAGCTATTTCAGCGCACCACCCAGTTCAACACCACGGGGCGAAAATTCTCTTCAAGCGAATTGTCAGCATTGGCGGCTAATCCCAACGCCCGGCTGTTCGCGATGGAGGTATCGGATCGTCTTGGCGACTACGGGCTGGTCGGCGCGGCCGTCATTATCGAAGGCGAGATTGCGGGGCTGGCGATCAGTTGCCGGGCGCTCGGAATGGGCGTCGAGCACCGGTTCCTGCGTCATATCCAGCACGAGATGAAATCGGGTTCGGTGCCTCTCAGCGGGCGAATCATCCCGACCTCGCGCAACATTCCGGCGCGCAACATCTACCGGGACACTGGCTTTACCGAAGCCGAGCCCGGCCTCTGGCGGTTCGCAACCGTTCAGGCAGGCTGAAGCAAACACGTTTGTTTCAGAACGCGTCCGGGAGAACCTCGCGCAACACGGCGCAATGCTTCGGGCGGCGCTTCTAAAGATTTCGTTAAGCTTAATGAATTATTGCCGGAAGACGATCGACCGTCAGGCGGGGGACGTCATGAGCAATATGAATAGCAATCGCATCGTTCTCGGCGACCCGGTGCCGTGGTTCGGCTTGCCGGTTGTGACCGGCGGATCGTTTGACCTGCAAGCCAGCGCCGGCCGCTGGGTTGTCCTCAGCTTCCTCGGCTCGCTGTCGGACCCTCGCGCGATGGCTGAAGTGACGGAGCTCGCGCGGCTGAGCGCCTCATTCAGCGAGGATCATCTCGTCATCGCATGCGTGTTCACCGGGCAGGCGGCCGATGAACCAAGCCTTGCGGCGATCAGCAGCCCGACATTGTCTTTTCTGGCCGATCCGGACGGCGCTATCACCCGGCAATTTGGCGCAGCCCAAATGCCGCGCACCGTCATCCTCGATCCGATGCTGCGGGCGGTGGCCGATATCGCCTGGGACATTCCGCAGGGACACGCGGCCATGGTCCGCAATGTCCTGCAAGGCTTGCCGCCGGTTGACGATTCCGCTGGCGTTCCGATGTTCGCGCCGGCGCTCATGGTGCCGCGCGTCTTCAGTTTCGGGATCTGCGATTTCCTGACCCAGTTCTACGAGACGCAGGGTGCAGTGGACTCCGGCTTTCAGTTCGACGTCGACGGCAAGACCGTCACCTTGTCCGACTGGCGGTTGAAGCGGCGCAGCGACGTCGCGGTCGGCGTGCCTGAGGTGCGCGAACTCATCCGCGACCATATCGTACGGCGGCTTGTGGCGCCGATCGAACGATATTTTCAGTTCAAGGTGACGCGCATGGATCGCTATGTCGTCGCCTGCTACGACAGCGCGGTGGCCGCCCATTTCCACCGCCATCGTGACAACATCAACGCCGGTGCCATGCACCGCCGCTTCGCGCTCTCGATCAATCTCAACAAGGATTTCGAGGGCGGCGACCTGATGTTCCCCGAATTCGGCCGCAAGACCTATCGGCCATCGGAAGGTGGCGCGCTGGTGTTCTCATGCGGCGCGCTGCATCAGGTGACGCCCGTGACCAAAGGCAAGCGCTATGCCTTCCTGGCGTTCATGTATGGCGAGGAAGACGCGGCCAAACGCGAGGGCAACAACGCGAAGCTGCACGCCGGCGAGATCCAATATGACGCGAGCGGACGGGATCGCTTGTTCCCCGAAGAAGCGACGCGGCGCGAGAGCATCCCATCGGTCGCGTAGATTTCGAAAGCCCACGGATCTGAAAGCGGATCGCCTTGTGCGATCCGCTTTTTTATTATCCGGCTTCTTTTTGCTTTCAAAACAACTACGGCCTCCGTCAGGGGAGCTGACGAAGGCCGCGTTGAACATCTCACCGCGCCTAGGTTCGCGGTGCGATGTGGGAGCTCGTGATTAGAACGGCAACAGCACGTCCATGACCTGGCTGCCGTAGCGCGGCTGCTGGATGTCGCTGATCTCGCCGTGGCCGCCATAGGCGATGCGGGCTTGCGCGATCTTTGAGGAGTCGATGGTGTTGTCGCTCTGGATATCCTCCGGCCGCACGATGCCGGCGACGATCAGTTCGCGCTTCTCGTAATTGACGCGGATCTCCTGCTTGCCCTCGACCACGAGATTGCCGTTCGGCAAAACCTGCGTGACGATGGCGGCGACGTTGGTCTGCAAGGTTTCCTGCCGGGTGATCGTACCCTTGCCGTCCGTGCCCATGGTGGAATCCGCGGTCAGGAGGCGTCCGGGCAGCACGGATTGCGCCCGCTGGCCGAACAGGCTCGAGCCGAGAAACGCGGTGATGCCGGAATCTTCCGTCGTGGTGCGGCTGCGCTGGGTCTCGTTGGCGAAGTTGGCCTGGTCGGTGATGTTGACGGTCACCGTCAGCAGGTCGCCGATCTGGTGGGCGCGCTGGTCCTTGAAGAAGGAGCGCGAGCCGTTTCGCCACAGCGAATTGGGATTGTAGGACACCGTCTCCGGCTTCGGCATCGGCATCTGCACCGGCTTGTAGCCC
>JBEKZZ010000086.1:0-13044 GCA_049509335.1 Bradyrhizobium sp.
ACTACGAGAGTGAGCGTATCATTCAGGATAATATGCAGCGTATTGCTCAGGGGCGTACCGTTTTTGTCATCGCCCATCGTCTGTCGACCGTACGGCGCAGCGATCGCATCATCACCATCGACCGTGGCCGTCTGGTGGAAGACGGGACGCACGAAGAGCTGATCAGTAAGGGTGGCCGCTACGCAACGCTACACCGCGTGCAGGCGGGCGATATCCACGGGGTTCGGTAGGACAAGCCGGGGGTAAAGCACGATCCCTCAACATTGGCTTGCATCATAACCAATCGCAAGGAATCGCGAAAAGAAAGCCTACGTTATTCGGTCCCAATGATCCTCGTTAGGGTGCCGCATGATGCGTTGAGGTTTCGGCGCTTGCGAGGGGTGACGATTCGCCTGACGGCTCGGCCGCCAGAAGATGCCGGGTAACGATCCCTGCGAAATAGCCGCCTTGCAGGCAGATGGCTCCGGCCCCGGCCATTCTGACGATCCACCAGGCGGCTTGAGGATGTGCGAATCCGGCTCCGACCGAAAGAACCAACACAAACGCGACTGCCGGTACGAGGACCACGACATTGAATCGCTGACCCAACACCGCTCCGAACAGGAAACTGATCATTGAGGCTGCAATCATGGTCCCCCCTTGCAGCTAAGTTCCTTCCCACCGCTTAATTTTTAGTAAAGCGGAAAGTTGGGACTGGCTGTGCTGCAGTGCAGTATTTAAAGGGCGCCCACCCATGCAAGCAGCTGCTCGAGGAATATCCTGCTCGCCGGTTTCCGGCGGAATTCGGGTCACGATTTGGAGAGTTTGTGAATCTGGCCGAAATCCACCGACGTGATCGACCAAGAAAGACCGTGCTTGGGCCACGTGGCTAGCCGCAGTTCGCGGGCTTCCGCTCCGGGCTCGGGCGCAATTGAATCGAGTTCATAGCGCCTTGATGCCGGGAGGCGTAAATCGACCTAGTCTAGGCAGACGCTGTAGCGGACGTGGCTTTTATTGGCAGGTTTCTGCCCCCTGAACGAAATACGCTTCCGATCGGGTTGGCCTGCTCGTCGCGACGATTCTCAAGTCGCTCAACCCGTTCGCGTAAGCGAAGCAGTTCGGCATAACGAGCGCGGAGTTCCTCAAAGCTGACCTTTTTCAGGGGTGATCGCATGGCCTTATCCCTCAGTCATTTCCCAGGCAAGGCTCACGCTAATCGGCTGCTTCGGTGGTGTCTGTTACCTAGTTAACAATTGGACAGATAATCCATGAAATCCAAAGACCGGATGGGGTCTTCAAAAAGGGATGGTCGATCACCGATAAGGTTGACCGGTTAGCTTAACCGACGGCTCTAATTGCCTCGGTAACGACGCCTGCCTATGTAGTGTTTGCGCGTTGAAAAATGCCTCAATTGTGCGAAAGACCCTTCCGGCCTTTAACACAAGAGGCCGCTTCGGAACTTTGCAAATTCTGATTGCGCAGCTGTAACCGAAGCTCATGAACAAGCAAAAGCAACGATTGAAACGGGAAAAAGCGCCTCGTAATGGAACCGCGTCCAACGACAATTTGCCGCCTCAGATCGGATCGGGCAGGCGGTTAGTCAGGGGGCTGCCATGGCATGGATCGCCCTCAGCGGTCTTGCCACCCTCGTGTAGCTGGCTGGGATCGGCTGGGTCGCCGCTAAATTGTTCCGGTGGCTTGCTGAGTAGGATTTTGGAAAGATATCTATTTGGACGTTTACGTTCAGTGTCTTTCAGAATTCCGAAAACCTAACCAAACGAATACCGGAAACCTAATAGCAACTAGGTTTCCTTGTGGAGCCGTTGGCGAGTTCCATTTTTATTCGGCTCAACGTTCCGGATGACGAAATCCTCGATGGTGTGCCCCGTCTTCAATGCGGCTGTGAGCCAACGCGGTTGCTTTCCGCGCCCCGACCAGGTCTCAGAAGGCTCATTCGGATTTTGGTATTTTGGAAGTACCCGTGGATATCTGCGCCGCTCACGGCGCGTGTTCTGCCCGGCTGCAGCCGGCTTCGTTTGCGGTATTCCGCTTTCACTATGCAGCCGCTCCAACCTTTTTTCCAGTTCACGTTTTTCTGAGGTTAGTCTAACCGAGAGGACTCGACCAATTTCGACGTGCAACTGCCACATCTCGTCCGTCGACATGGCCTCGATGTCCAATTTCTTGCCCATCTTCATTTGAGTATCCGCAATTCGTGTCCCGCTTACATAATTGTCATATGACCGCTGTCATTGCAATTAAATTGGCCGGCCGCTGATTAAATATGGACGATTTATTTGGTGCGTTCACCAACGCAAGATCCGCCGATGAGAGAAGTCATCAGCGTTCGAAGGTCGAGTCATCGGGCTTTTAAAACATTCAGTAGGCGTTCCGCTTTCGCAGTACCTCAAAAAATGTCTTGAATACGATCTGGATATCGAGCCAGAGGCTCCAATTATTGATGTACCAAAGATCAAGCTTCACGCGCTCGGAAATATGTTCGATCGATGGCGTCTCACCCCGTGCGCCGTTGCATTGGGCCCAACCGGTAATACCGGGCTTGACGTGGTGTCGAAAGGCGTAATCGCTCAAAACATTTTCGAAATAGCTGTCGTGAGCCAGCGCGTGAGGGCGTGGCCCAATCAGGGACATGTCGCCTTTCAACACATTGAACAGTTGGGGCAGTTCGTCAATGCTTGCCGATCGCAGGAGTCGACCGATCGACGTTACTCGCGGGTCGTCACGTGTCGCCTGCAAAACAGAGGGCCCATTTTCCTGCACCGTCATCGTGCGGAACTTGAAGATGACAAATTGCCGGCCGTTAAAGCCGTTGCGGTTTTGACGAAAGATCACGGGGCCGGGGCTATCGAGCTTAATCGCGATCGCAGTCAGCGTCATGATGGGCAGGAAGAATATCAAGGCCAGCGAAGCCAAAACGACATCCATCATGCGTTTGACGAAACATTGTGTTCCAGTCAAAGGCGCGCGTTGGATTTCGATGGACAATACTCGCTGACGTGCGGACGAGGTAAAGTTCGTTAAACTTCGCACCCTCATGTCCGGCAGCAGCCGCGATGCCACAGGAAGGGTTTTTATTTGCTCTCGTACGAAGTCAATCCGATCGGTGTCGTTCCAAGGCAGCGCGAGCAGGATTTCCCGACAATTATTACGCCGCACGAAGTTTGCAGCGGACTTAATAATTTGGCTGTCCGCCGACAAACGCTCCGACCGATCGCCGTTCCGACTCAATAAAAAGCGGTTGATTTCGGCTGCTCCAAATAGAGAAAGCAGATCCTGTGGTTCGAGCGACGATATTTCATCGAAATCACCAACCAGCACCGCGTCGCGCCGCCCGATCGTTCCGCGCGATACAGCTTCCGCCAAAACGATTTTCGCGACCTTGCGAATCCCTAGCAGGCCAAAAGGCGCTACAAAACAAAATGTCAGGAATGAGCCTCGAGAATAGTCAACGCCAATCTTAAACAGAAATGCAAGAAGGGCGAGCAACAGTCCGGTCGCGCACCAGCAAAACAGGATGTCGTTAATCTCGACACGGGGCTTCGCGCTGTCTGGAAAGTCGTAATAGCCCTTCCCATTCATCTGTAAGATATGGATGAGGCTTGCGAGCAAACCGACGGCGAGATACGCCCCAATGCTGGGGATCTCGTTTCTTGCCAGCAACTGGTAGCCGATCCCGCCCGCCAGGCTCGACAGAAGGATGACCACTCCGTCGGCGATTGTTAAAATATATGGGATTGTGTGGCTCGAAAAACTGGCCGCTCGCGCGCGAGCCAAATCTCCAAGCGGTCTCTCGTCGCGAATTTCCGAACCGATCGACATAACTAACTACCGCCACCGAACGCTGTCGTGCCGTCTGGAGCTAGAATGCATTTAATTTATATTTAACCCAAGTGCAAATATTAAATACTCGTTAACTGAGACTATAAGCGGAATCGAAGTCGCAACGCAACATGAATCTTCTGGGTGTTGCGTCCGGACCAGGAAATTGGCGAACCGGGTCGCAATCTCGGGCTTTATTTAGGCTTGAGGTTCTGGACTTTGATTAAGGCCGCCGAGCTCCCAATCCGGTCGCTGCCAGGCGCGTTTTGCCACAGTGTCCTCACCGCCAGTGGCGCTGGATGCAAGGTCACGGAAGCCAGCCACGTTGCAAGACACAGAGCGGATCGAACAACCAAGTCGGCGCCATCGTGTAGAATAGCGGGCCTATTCACCTTAGGGTCATACGACCGGCACGCTGCTCAACCCGAGATCGTAAATAGCAGCTGCCGGTCCAACCGCGATCGGATCCAGGCACGAAGTAGATTAAAATGCGGGTGTTGTTTGATGGCAAGGACGAGCAAGCCGATTTACCAAGGTACCAGCGAGGGATCTCTCAGCGGATCACCTGCCAAGGCCTGGCTGAAAGCTATCGCGCTGACATCGCCCATTGACAGTAATCCGCGCCGCCTACTGGCAGATGTAGTGGAAGATTGGTCAAACAAACACCCAGAGCAACCCGCGCTGATCTCGGCCAGCGGGAACGTCAGCTATCGCGCATTGGCCGACCGTATTAATCGCTACGCACTCTGGGCGCTCTCCGTCGGGATCAATCCCGGAGACAGGGTTTGCCTAATCATGCCGACCAGGTCTGATTATATCGCGGCGTGGCTTGGGATCAGCCGTGTAGGCGGCATTGTGGCGCTAATCAACACGAATTTAGTCGGACAATCGCTTGCGCATTGCATCAATATCGTCGGTGCCGATCATATCATCATCGAGCATGAACTTGAGCACAAACTAGAAGCGGCGGCTTCGCACATTACGGGCACTGCGCAGGTGTGGCGCGCGGGCGGCAGCGCGGAAAAACTCCGCATTGATGACGCGCTCGCCAAGTTTAACGATGGACCCCCATCGCCGGCCGAACGTCGCGATATCACAGTCAGCGATGGCGCGCTCTTGATCTTCACTTCCGGTACGACCGGACTTCCAAAGGCTGCAAACGTCAGTCATGGGCGAGTTCTCAGCTGGAGCGGTTGGTTTGCTGGATTGATGGATGCAAAGCCAGGCGACCGTCTGTACGACTGTTTACCCTTGTTCCACTCGGTAGGCGGTATTGTCGCGCCTTGCAGTATGTTGTTCGCCGGGGCATCCGTAGTTCTGACCGAAAAATTCTCGGCTAGCAGCTTTTGGCAGGACATCGTGCGCTTCGATTGCACGATTTTCCAATATATCGGCGAGCTGTGCCGCTATCTTTTAAAGACGCCCCATTCCGAATTCGAGCGAAGACACCGCTTGAGGCTTGCCTGCGGAAACGGCCTGCGGGGCGATATCTGGGAGGACTTTCAGGCGCGCTTCTCGATCCCGCAGATACTTGAGTTCTACGCAGCCACTGAGGGAAATTTCTCGCTCTTTAACGTTGAGGGAAAGGTCGGCGCCCTGGGAAAAATTCCGCCGCTGCTCGCGCACCGTTTCCCGGCTTCAATTGTGAAGGTGGACGCAGAGCAGGGCGTGCCACTCCGAGACCATCGCGGTCTATGTATCGCTTGTGCGCCCGGCGAGGTCGGCGAGGCGATAGGTCGCATCGGCACCGCAAAGGCAGGTGGCGGTCGTTTCGAAGGCTATACGGATGCTCGCGAAACCGAGAAGAAGATTTTGCGCGATGTCTTCGAAACAGGGGATAGCTGGTACCGTACCGGCGATCTGATGCGGCTCGACGCTCAAGGTCATTTTCATTTCGTTGACAGGATTGGCGACACCTTTCGTTGGAAGGGCGAAAACGTCGCAACCAGTGAGGTGAATGACGCGATCCGGGATTGTGCGGGCGTCATCGATGCCGTTACCTACAGCGTGCTCGTTCCCGGCGCAGACGGTCGCGCCGGCATGGGAGCAATTGTCGTCGACGATTGCTTTGAGTTTGGCGCGTTCGCCGATCATCTGGTCAGCCGGCTTCCATCTTACGCGCATCCACTATTCTTACGTCTCGGACGCACCCTCGACACCACTGAGACTTTCAAGCTGAAAAAACAGCAATTGATGCGTGAGGGATTTGATCCCGCTCTCGTAGGGGAACCGCTTTATTTCAGGGATCCTGAGCGGGATGCGTATCGTCCGCTTGACCCGGCGAGTTTTTCCGAAATCGTATCTGGAGCGATCCGCTTCTAGGTCGCTTAGGAAGATTTCTAGCGGTTTTTTTTCGGCGAGCAAGAGTTTAAAGGGTCTGGCGCTATCAGTTTAACATATCCTATATTGAGGGCTGCCTTAACAATTTCGGTTTGATGAATATGGATTAGTTTTATGTCCACTCGATCGAAGATTATGGCGGCGATAAAGCGGATTGCCAAAGAGCAGAACATCAGCCTGCCCAGGCTCGATGACGATCTTTCGCTCAATGAGACGGGCCTTGACTCTCTTGCGTTTGCGATACTGGTCGCGCGGCTCGAGGATGATCTCGGCATTGACCCGTTTACCATCTCGGAGAACGCGATGGCTCTTTTGACCATTGGCGATCTCGTCCGGGCTTACAAGAATGTTCACGCCTGAAAGCGTCGGGCTGCGCGACTATCTCAGCCCGGATTCGAGGGGCCGCACAATTTCGGACGCTCACCACGAGCTGTCGCTGAGCGAGAGTTATCGGACGACGTGCGTAACCACTGGTGTCCAGCAACTGGCGGGCCGCTCTGTTCTACTGGCTGTGTCGGGACAGTTGCTGTCGGCGCTTGCGATGATTGAAATCGATGGTGTGGTGAGGCGGATGCTGCTGTGTCCACCCGACATCAATCCAAACCTCATTGAAAATTTGATCAAGGAAGCCGAGATCGATGCCATCGTGACCGACGAACCACAGCGCTGGTCGGAAGCCGGAATCAACGTTCTTACCGTCCACTTCCCCGAGCCGACAGATGTAAGGCAAAAGACCGAGCGCGCCACAGATTGGTTGATGCTGACTTCGGGCACTTCTGGTGCGCCGAAGATCGTAAGTCATACCTTGGACGGACTTTGTGGCGCGATCCACGTGGATGGTACGTCGCAGGGCACAGCGCCCGTATGGGCAACGTTCTACGACATCCGCCGCTACGGCGGTTTGCAGATCTTTCTGCGTGCAGTCATCGGTGGTGGCTCGATGGTTCTGTCGGAACCGGGTGAGCCGTTGACCGATTATGTCGCCCGGCTAGTTGCCCGCGGTGTCACGCACATTTCCGGAACGCCGTCGCACTGGCGAAAGTTCTTGATGAGCGGATCCGTATCGCATTTTTCGCCCAGCTACGTTCGCCTTTCAGGCGAAATCGCGAACCAGGCAGTGCTCGATGGACTGGCACAAGCCTTTCCGAGCGCTTCCGTCGGCCACGCCTATGCATCGACAGAGGCGGGTGTCGGCTTCGCCGTGACCGATGGCCGCGAGGGATTTCCGGCTAGTCTTATTGGCCAGCACAGCAACGGCGTGGAGATGAAGGTCGTCGATGGATCGCTGCATATACGCTCCAAGCGCACCGCACAGGCCTATATCGGTAGGGACGTAGCGGCGCTGATGGACTCGGATGGATTTGTTGACACCGGCGATATGGTCGAGTTGCGCGGTGAACGCTACTATTTTGTCGGGAGGCGTGGTGGAATCATCAATATCGGTGGATTGAAGGTTCACCCCGAGGAAATCGAAGCCGTGATAAACCGCCATCCGGCTGTGCGAATGTCGCGCGCCAAGTCACGCCGCAGCCCGATCACAGGTTCAATTGTGGTCGCCGACATTGTTCTCGCCGCGAACGGCATTGGCCGCGAGAGGAAAATTCGCGACGAAATCATCAGTGATTGCCGCGACCAGCTCGCCCCCTACAAAGTGCCCGTGGTGATCAGTTTCGTGGAAACACTCGACGTGACCCCGGCTGGGAAGCTCGCGAGAATCTGATGCGTGAAATCGACACCGCTGGAGGCTGCAGCTCACAGCATTTACGGGTTGTTTGTCTCCTTTATCGGCCATCGCTGATAATGACCGTATACGAGCCGGTCACTACCGTGGCTCACCTGCCGCCGGTCGTCCAATACTTGCATAGGTGAAGCCATATTTCGCCATTTCGTCCGGGCGATAGACGTTTCGTAAATCGACGATAACCGGTTGAGCCATATCCCTTTTCAGCCGACCCATATCAAGAGCGCGGAACTGCTCCCATTCGGTTACAATGACAAGCGCGTCTGCCTTGGCTGCACAGCTGTAGGGGCTGTCGCAATAGGTAACATCGGGCAATTCAAGTTTGGCCTGCTTCATGCTGACCGGGTCGTAAGCTTGCACCTTTGCACCGAGATCCTGCAACGCCGTGATCAGTGGGATCGATGGCGCTTCACGCATGTCGTCGGTATTCGGTTTGAAGGCCAGACCAAGCACTCCGATCGTCCTGTTGCGCAGATTACCACCGAGTACCGCAGCGACCTTACGGGCCATTGCGCGTTTACGGGCATCATTGACAGCGAGCACGGCCTCCACGATACGCAATGGCGCGGCGTGATCCTCGGCAGTCTTTACCAGCGCGCGGGTATCTTTCGGGAAGCAGGAGCCGCCGAAGCCCGGGCCGGCATGGAGAAACTTGCTTCCGATCCGATTGTCTAGTCCTATTCCACGCGCAACTTCCTGCACGTCGGCGCCCACGCGCTCGGCGAGGTCTGCAATCTCGTTGATAAAGGTGATCTTGGTAGCGAGGAACGCGTTGGCGGCGTATTTGATCAATTCGGCGGTACGCCGGCCGGTGAACATGATCGGCGCCTGGTTGAGATAAAGTGGACGATAGATCTCCGTGATCACCTTGCGCGCGCGCTCGTCCTCGGTGCCGACTACAATGCGATCAGGATGTTTGAAGTCCCGGATCGCGGCGCCCTCACGTAGAAATTCCGGGTTGGAAGCGACGACGACGTCGGCCTGTGGATTGGTCTCGGAGATGATGCGCTCGACGTCATCACCGGTTCCCACAGGTACTGTCGATTTGGTTATAACAACCGTGAAGCCTTGCAAATTCTCGGCGATCTCGCGGGCCGCGGCGTGGACATAACTCAAGTCTGCGTGGCCATCACCTCGCCGCGACGGCGTGCCCACCGCAATGAATACCGCGTCGGCCTGAGCGACTGCATCCTTGAGATCGATACTGAAATCGAGTCTTCCCGCCGCGACGTTATTTGATACCAGCTGGTCAAGGCCAGGCTCGTAAATCGGAATCTTACCCCCTTGGAGGGCGGCAATCTTTCCAGCATCCTTATCGATGCAAGTGACTTGATGACCAAAGTCCGCAAAGCAGGCGCCGGAAACCAGTCCGACATACCCCGTTCCAATCATGACGATGCGCATAGCTTCCTGAGGGCTTGAGATCTTTTAAATGCGGGGTCTTCTAACAGTTTATTTAATAGCCTGACTAGAGGTGGTCGGCCGATATGGTTACGCGGTAGCTTGACAGCTAAGTGAGCTCTTCCGCAGGTTGGTCGCCCAGCGAGCTCTTGGACAAGTTCATGCCGTTCTAGAGGATTTCAGGCCCTACGGTCGGCTTGACAACGCCTTCAGGCGCGGCGGGCCACCGGCTGTTGCTCTTAGTCTTGGCGCGGGGTCTATTATTTAATCACGTTCGCAAGCCCGACCATCTCGTCGGCTGCTTAGGCTGGATACCTGCACCCGACCCATTTAAATGCAAATCCAACACGTGCCGCCCGATTTTAGCTTAAACGTCAAGGCAGTCGCTGTCTGGAGGCACGGGGCAGGCGCATCACTTGGACCGCGTTTTCACCGAACCACCATGACCTTGCAATACTCTGATGCAGGTGTGAGCGGCGACCAGCTAAATACCCTTGCTCCCGCTAAGGGCCCCAATACAAGGGGGAAAGTCAAGGTGTCCCACGAAAGCACCAAGGTACCCGTGGGAAATACCGAAATGAGGGTCGAGACTGACGCATTGTTCGCGTTGTACACAAAGCAAACGTCAGTTCCTGTGTGATGAAAGTTGGGAACAATACGCGTATGAACGTTCGATAAACTGTTCGTCTTCCTAACGGCAGCCTGTGCTGCGCCACCTAAGGCAAATGTCGTGGCAAGCACGAACGCAGAAATCCCAATGCTCAATTTTCCGAACATTTCGTTCCTCTCAAGAATGTGCCCACCTACCCATACCTCTCAATAAACGCGCTCACAATATCCAAGCGTGGGTTTTCTCGCCGTCGGTGCTTCGAAGCGCACCCTGCAAAAACGAGAACCTGGCCTACGATCGTTCTGCAGCTCCTGACGGGCTCACTAATTCTTCTCCCATGGAGCATCCGTCAGCATGCCGACGTGAAGGTCCGGCGACTGTTGCAGCGCAACTTGAAAATTGGAGTTGGCGCCCGGCTCGCTGCTCGACTAATCTTGAATGCAACGTCGGCCCGAGTTCGGCGAGTTGGAGGGGGGATAAGCTTCAGCGCTCATCCGCGGTCACCTTGCCTAATTCGGCAGGCTTCCCGGTGCCAACGCTGCCGCCAAGTTTCGTCGTTCGCAGAGTGGACGTGATCGCGTACGTAGCGACTCGTTTCGTTAGCTGAAAGCTACCCTGCCGGTTCGGAGGAAAGTCGCCGTTCGAGCGCTGCTATTGTTTCTTTCAGATTGTCGCGGCGCGCTGTCATCACCCGGGCCAGGATCGGATAGGCGGGAAGGTGATTTGACATGCCGTCACGCTCCTGTTCCGTGGAAATGTGGCTGTCGAGGATTCGCACCACACGATCGAGATCGCTGATTAGCGCCTTGAGTTTTGCTGCCTCGTTGAGCGCGGCATCGTTAGGGCTTCCGAAATGGTACTGATGTTTCATTTGTGCGTTCCCGCGGTCCCGTTCTGGGACGTAAATCCGTCCAGACTTACTTTAAGCCTCGGGGATCGCAAGAACCTTGCCAGATTCAGGGCAGGTCTGGCCGGAAAGTAAATCGCTGTGCCGCGTTCTGCCTATGCCAGAACGATGACTCTCGGGGGCGGGTTTTCCGTTACCAAGCCGTTTCAAACCTTTTCGGTTACCGGAGGGTCGGTTTACCAAGTTCTCACCACTAGCAGGTAATCTGAAGGGAAGAATTCGCCCGTAACGCCGTACAAACTCACTGAATAGGCGCCGCGCCAAATGGATGACCGAAGATCCAACGGTAGAACGAGAACCTCCAAGGCTGCATCGATATTCTTTGGCAGGCAAGCGAGCGAGCACTCGTGCGATGTCGAAGTCACAGATCTCACAAACGGCGGTGCCGGTATATACAAGCAAGGATTGGCAATTCTACCATTGACCTTCGAGTTGTCCTTTGACAACTTGCGGCGCACTTGTCGCATGGTCTGGCGCAGGGGCAATTTTTTCGGCGTAACATTTGAAGACCAAAGTTCGCCGACTATCAGTGAAGCAGAAGTTCGAGGAAGCGAGGCCACTATCGAGGGGCCTGCGTTCTCCCTGTTGGCTGATCCGCCGCAGCTAGCACACCCTGATGACGCCGAAGCGTTGACGGAATTCGCGTCTCAGATCGCAGAGCGAAATGACGATGGACGGTCGGACGTCCGTTTTACAGTCGGGGTCGCCGTTGCGCTTGGGCTGCCAGTGCTCATCAGCCTCGGAGCCTATATCGCAACGACGAAGGTTCTAGGGGCGGGCTAACGGCTAGCCTGCACAATTAGCGGCGCTCCGCAAGCGCGGAGTCAACTGGGTCTTTTCTGGTCTTGTTCGTCAACCCACGTGACTGCTTCAGCACGAGATGATGGACGAAAACCTAAGTAAGTCGGATTTTTTCGAGCCCGTCCAATAGCGGAGGGTCTGTTGGACTCGCACGCAAGCCGTTCAGCCATCTCGACTCGTTGGCGAAGACGCTGTAGCTCGGCATATCGCTTCGAAATTTCATTTACCGGTTTCATGTCATGCGCCGTGGGTCCGCTTACAGGAGATATAGTCGGCTTGGAAAACACGATGTCTGAATGCTGCCGCACGAAAAGGTCTCTCAGGGCGCCCACCGTCCCACGTGAATTGCCGCAATCGCCGCAAGACACCATCGCCTCTCGTGTCGCCTTCAGCGGCTCTTCGATTCTAATTGATAGGCACCCGCAATTGGTACAAACGATCTGAAAGCCAACTTCATGATTCATGGAAAAAAGCTCCTGTTCAAAAAAGTAAACTTCCTCCTCCCCTAGATTTTGTTTGTAACAGTCTCTCAAGCGCTTGTTGCGATGAAATGACAACTAGGTAAATTTCACGCCGGATTGGAATCTTTCGCGGTTGTGATTAGAGCCACGATCTGAAAATTCCGGCAATCAATTCAGACCTTCTGGCACTTACAATAGTGCGCCGTACCCGCTTCGTCGCGGTGAATTTCTCATCCACCGGCATAAAGCTTGATCAGCTCAAGCCTGCGCTTTAGGCATCCAGAGATTTTTATTTTGGAGAATCGCAAAAGGGCGTTACGAACGACTTGCAGGCTACTGAGGCCAGTCGGGATCGCGAGCTAAGTGGATTGCGCAACTCACCGGTATGACTGATATCGTGATCTCAAGCTGTCTACTAGCTTGTCCCAGCCGTGAGGAGAGCCCCATGATTTTGGTGACCGGCGGCGCCGGATATATCGGGTCTCATACCTGTGTCGAGCTTCTTGATGCCGGCAAGGAGGTCGTGGTCCTCGATAACTTTGCCAACAGCAGCCGCGCATCGCCGGAACGGGTTCAACGGATCTGCGGGAAGCCGTTGACGGTCGTGGAGGGCGATATTCGCGACCAGGCTGGCGTTGAGAAGGTGTTGAGCGATTTCGGTTGCAAGGCTGTCATCCATTTCGCCGGCTTGAAATCGGTGCTCGATTCCGTCACGTCGCCGCTCGACTACTATGACAACAATGTCGTCGGCACCCATCGTCTGTTGCAGGCCATGCAGGCCACGGACGTCAAGCGCATCATTTTCAGCTCGTCGGCGACCGTCTACGGTGACCCGAAATTTCTGCCCTACACCGAGGATCATCCGCTCGATCCGGTCAATCCGTATGGCCGGACCAAGCTTGTTATTGAGGGAATGCTGCGCGACCAGTTTGCCAGCGACCCCACCTGGAGCATCGGGATACTT
>JBEKZZ010000087.1:0-13026 GCA_049509335.1 Bradyrhizobium sp.
AACCCGCTGCGCGGGCCTGGTGCTAGCATCGTTAGCTGTGATCATTCTAAACCTAGCGGCTCAAATCAGCCTCCAAGCTCTCAGATCGTCACCTCATTCGGAAGGTGATCCCCGCACACCGCTTACGTTTGAAGTCGATGGACCCTTCGATCACTTTCTCCATTGCCATTGCTCACGCTGCCGGAAAGCCACCGGGACTGCGCATTCCTGCGAGGTGGTCGTAAAGGTCTCGGCGTTTCGATGGCTCAGGGGAGAAACCTCTGTCGCGCGCTTCGATCTGCCTCAAGCGAGAAGCTTCGCAACGGCATTCTGCAAGCGGTGCGGCAGTCCCATGCCGCACCTCACCCGCAGCGGTCGCGAGGTGATCGTTCATGCCGGAGGTTTCGATGATCCGCTTGGCGCAGCACCCGACCGGCATGTCCATTGGTCGTCCCGCGCCGATTGGTACGTGCATGGTGACGGATTGCTGGTGCAGGACTGACGCGCTAACGCGCCTTGCCGAATTGCTGTTCCATCGCGCGCCGCGTCCTGATGGTCTCGTCCCCAGCGTCAAATTCGACATCGTCCCAGCGCACCACCGCGCCGTGGGCGACATCGTGCTTCAGCTTGAGGCGATGCGCCAACCCGATCGGCAACGCGCCCGCCTTGAGGCTCGCTGACGCCGGCATCAACTTCCCCCATACCGTATAGCCGCCTTCGCCATCGAGCATTTCGCCGGCCCTAAGAGCGCGCTTCGCCACTGCAACCGCATCGCCGCGGAAGCTATGGGGTTGTCCGGTCGGCTCGTTTCGCAGCGCCGCGGACAGGATCGAAATGTTCAACTCTAACCCGATCAGGTGATAGGGCTTGTACATCGCGGCGTAACGGCCGCTGGCATCCGTCGTCAGCCCATACTGTTTGAAACAGTCGGCGGCATAATCGTTCGGCGCTTCCAGCACGACGTAGACGCCCCAGCGCAAATCGCGAAACACCGGCCGCCCGTCGCGTTCCAGCGACGACACCACTTCCACCACGCCGGATTTTTCCAGCGCGCCGCCTTTGTCGCGCGGCCGCATCACATGCGGCAGATCGTCGACGCCGCACGGCGGAAACAACAATCCGCCGGAAGGCACATCCAGCCCGGTCGCGTTCGCAATCGCCGCCATTTCGATCGCCGATTTGGTGCCGTCGAGAAACGAGTTGAACATCTGCGGATTCATGCCCGCCGATTGCGCCTCGCCGGCCGAAAGCCCGTAATGACCCCACACGCCCGCCGGCGTCACGTCGTGATAGGCCGGCAGGTATTTGGTGCCTTTGCCGGCCGCAACCACGCGGAATCCGGTCGCGCGCGCCCAGTCGACCATCTCGGCCGTCAGCGCCGGCTGGTCGCCGTAAGCGAGCGAATAGACCACGCCGGCCTTCCGTGCTTCCTCGGCGAGCAACGGCCCCGCGAGCACATCGGCCTCCACATTGACCATGACGATGTGCTTGCCATTCGCTATCGCGGCGCGGGCGTGCCTGATGCCGACGGCCGGATTTCCGGTCGCTTCAACCACCACATCGATATTGCCGGAAATAGCCTTGGCGCCGTCGGCGGTGAACATCGTCGCGGCGATCCGCTCCTTGTCCCAGCCGACGGTGCGGCACGCCGCGCGCGCGCGCTCGGGGTCGAGATCGACGATGACGGGCACTTCCAGCCCCGGCATGTGCGGCACTTGCGACAAGAACATCGAGCCGAATTTGCCGGCGCCGATCAGCGCGACGCGCACGGGTTTGCTGGCGGCATGGCGGGCAGCGAGGAGAGAGGAGAGGTTCATGGGATTGGGTCCGGAAGGCTATCGTGTCCCGGACGCGGTGCAGCGCGCAGTGCTGCTCCGCAGAGCCGGGACCCAGCGAAAAGAGGTGGGTGATCTGGGCCCCGGATCAGCGGCGCAACGTTTCACATTGCGCCGCGTCCGGGGCACGAGAATTTACTCCGCCGCCTGCCTTGGCGCGCGCGCCAGCCGCAGCAGCGCATCGTCATCGACCGTCTGGATCGGCGTGAAATCGCGATGGGCGATATATTCCGGCCGGGTGGGGGTACGGATGTAATTCGAGACGGCGTTGAGCGTGAGGTACACGATCTTGCGCGGGTAGGGCGTGATATTGCCGGCCGAGCCGTGCACCAGATTGCCGTGGAACATCAGGAGACCGCCGGCCTTGCCGGTCGGCGCGACGATGCCGCCCTCCTTGACCAGCCGCGTCACGGTCTCCTCGTCCAGCGTCCACAGCGGATAGGAAGTCGTCTTGAGGTCGTGGGAGGCCTTGAGATCGCCCGCATGCTGGCTGCGCGGCACCAGCATCAAGGGGCCGTTGATCGGCATCACCTCGTCGAGGAAGATCGCGATGTTCATCGCGCGCGGCTCCAGCATGCCGTCGTCGCGCTTCCAGGTGCCGTAATCCTGATGCCATTGCCAGACGTCGCCGGTAAACGCCGCTTTGGCATTGATCTTGAACTGATGCATGTAGACTTTTTCGCCGAAGACCTGCTCGATCGGATCGATCATGCGCGGATGCGCGCCGAGCAGGGCAAACGCTTCGTTGTAGAGATGCGCGGCAAAGGCGGTGCGCGGCGCACCGCTCTTCTCGCGCCATACCTCCGGCCGGTTGGCGTCATAGATGTTGACCGCCTCTCGCGCGAGCAGGGCGATCTCCTCCGGGCTGAACAGTTCCGGCAGAAACAGCCAGCCTTCCCGGTTGAAATCGTCAATCTGCTGCTGAGTGAGTTTCATGGCGGTTCCTCTCGCGTTTCTCTGGGCTGCGCCCATATTGTTCCTTAGGCCGAAGATAACACCTGGCGCCAAGGTTTGGCGACGGGGTTTTCACCGGCAATTGTCGGGTTGCGGCGCGGAAACCGGGTGGATCGCAACAATTTCCAAGCCTAGATTCCGCAACCAAGAGGTAGATGGATCTGCGATTTGGAGTGAGCCATGACCAACCAGCATTTCGCCCTGTTCGATACGCCGATCGGCGCTTGCGGCATCGAGTGGGGGCCGCGCGGCATCAACGGGGTGCAATTGCCGATGGGCAGCGACGAGAAGACCCGGGCTCGCATCCGGCAGCGCCGCGGCGATATCAGCGAGGCCGCGCCGCCCGAAGAGGTGCGAGAGGCTATCGATCGGATCGTCAAACTGCTCGCGGGCGAGCGTGATGATCTCAGGGACATCGCTCTCGATCTCGACGGCGTACCTGAGTTCAACCGCGGCGTTTACGATATCGCCCGCACCATTCCGCCGGGCCAGACCATGACCTATGGCGATATCGCCAAACAACTCGGCGGGGTCGAGCTATCGCGCGACGTCGGCCAGGCGCTCGGCCGCAATCCTTGCCCGATCGTGGTGCCGTGTCACCGTGTGCTGGCGGCAGGCCAGAAACCCGGCGGGTTTTCCGCCAACGGCGGGGTGAGCACCAAGCTGAAAATACTCGCGATCGAGGGCGCGGCGGTCAATCATACGCCGAGTCTGTTTGATTGAGGTGACCTAAACTGAAGCCGCGGCAAAGGTGCGCCCCCTCTCCCATTGGGAGAGGGGTTGGGGTGAGGGGGTACGGTCTATCGACTGAGGAACAACCCCTCACCCGATTTGCTTCGCAAATCGACCTCTCCCCACCGGGGAGAGGTGAGCGGGCATCTGTGGCCTAACCGCTAACTCACCGCCTCGCAGCTAAATCCATTGCCCTTGCGGCGGATTTTCCCGGTCGAGGGCGAGGGAAAATGCGCCGTGCAGCAAAGCGTGTCGGTGTCGCAATAGCGCTCCAGAAAGTTTTTGCGCGTCACCGCGGCCTGAACCGGATCGACGTCGAACTTCGGCGACAGTTCCGGATGCTGCAACTGGAGCGGCGAATGCATCATATCGCCGACAAAGACCGCATCGTCCTTGGCCTTGCCGAAGGTGAACGCGACATGTCCGGGCGTGTGGCCCGGCGTCGGCAGGATACGAACGTGATCGCCGACCGCAAACTCATTGCCGACCATATCGGCCTGCTTCGCCTCGACCACCGGCAGGACGCTGTCGCCGAACGGCGGCACCGCAGTCTTGGCGTGCTGCTCGGCCCAGTAATCGTATTCGGCCTTGCCGAAGACATAGCGCGCCTTGGGGAAGGTCGGCACCCAGCGGCCGCCCTCCATCCGCGTGTTCCAGCCGACGTGATCGACATGCAGATGCGTGCACATCACGAAATCGATGTCATTGACCGAAAGGCCCGCGGCTTTCAGCCCGCTCATATAGGTGTCGTCGGTCTTCATGTTCCATTTCGGACGCAGCGGGCGCGGCTTGTCGTTGCCGATGCAGCTGTCGATCAGAATGGTGTGATGCGGGGTGCGAACGACATAGGACTGAAAGCACAGGATCAGCGTATCGTTGTCGTCGATCGCGCCCGACTTGCGCAGCCAGTCGCGGTTCTGCGCCAGCAGATCGGGCGTGAGCTCGGGAAACAGATCGAGCGCGGGCAGGAAGGTGGTTTCCTGCTCGATGATGCGATGAACGCTGAGATCACCGACGTTGAATTTCAGGCTCATGATGGCTCTCCGAACGCTTAGGCCTTGGGCGGCAGCGAGATCTTGATCGACGGCCGTTCCAGCATCCGCTCGTGGAAGGCAGCGAGGTTGGGATAGGCCTCACGCCAGCCGCAATCGGCATAGCGGAAATCGGCATAGCCGAGCACGCAAGCGAGCGAGATCTGGACGATGTCGAGCGGCCGCGACAGCACGTCCGGCTTGCTATTGAAGCGCGCCATCCCCTTCCAGGCCCGGTTCCAGTGATCGTCGGCCCATGCCTGCCACTTCAACTCTTTCGGCCGGACCATATTCTCGTAGCGGCAGAGCAGCATGGAATCGAGCATGCCTTGCAGCAGGGAGTGGTCGCTCTTGACCTTCCAGCGGTCGGGCCCGCTTGCGGGGATCAGTTTTCCGCCGCCGGCCAGTTCGTCGAGATATTCGACGATGACATAGGAATCGAGGATGACATCGCCATTGTCTGTGATCAGCACCGGCAGCTTCTTCAGCGGCGTGATCTTCGAATAGTCGTCATTGGCCTGGGCCGGCGCCACCGACGTCGGCACGAATTCGATTTTGTCGATCAGGCCGAGCTCGATCGCAGCGATGCGGACTTTGCGGGCGAAGGGGGAAGCGGGCGAGAAGGTGAGTTTCATTTTGTAATGGTCCTCTCGAGTCGGTGAATTAGAACAATGTCATTCCGGGGCGATGCGTGAGCATCGAACCCGGAATCTCGAGATTCCGGGTCTGGTGTTCAGCGCAAAATTGAACATCAATTTTGTCGCTTACGCACCATCCCGGAATGACGGCGGACGGGTGTCCGCCGCAGGCCATCACGCCGCGATGATTTCCTGTCGCTGCTCGCCCAGTCCCTCGATGCCGAGCGTGACGACGTCGCCGACATTGAGATATTTCGGCGGCTTCATGCCGGTGCCGACGCCGGGCGGGGTGCCGGTCGCGATCACGTCACCCGGCAACAGCGTCATGATCTCCGACAGATAGGACACGATCTTCTTGACGCCGAAGATCATGGTCGCGGTCGATCCGGTTTGGCAGCGCTTGCCGTTGACGTCGGTCCACATCGGCAGCTTCTGCACGTCAGCGATTTCGTCTTTGGTCACAAGCCACGGACCGAGCGGACCGAACGTGTCGTGCGATTTGCCCTTGGTCCATTGGCCCAGACGCTCAAGCTGGAAGAAGCGCTCGGAGACGTCGTTGCAGACGGCATAGCCCGCTACATAATTGAGGGCGTCGGCTTCGCTGACATATTTGGCGCGACTGCCGATGATGATCGCAAGCTCGCATTCCCAATCGAGTTTGGTCGAGCCGCGCGGCTTCTCGACCTTGTCGTTGGGGCCGCACAGGCTGTTATTGCCCTTCATGAAGACAATCGGTTCGGCCGGGATCGCCATGCCGACTTCTTTCGCATGGTCGGAATAATTCAGGCCGATGGCGATGAACTTGGGCGAACCGCCCACCACGGCGCCGATCCGCGGTTTTCCGCTGACGGCGGGAAGCTTTTCCGGGTCCAGCGCGGCAATCTTGGCGAGCGAGGCCGGCGAAAAGGCGTCGCCAGCGAGGTCTGCGATATGTGCCGACAACTCGCGGATCTGACCGGATTTATCGACCAGGCCGGGTTTTTCCTTGCCAACTTCGCCGTAACGAACAAGCTTCATGTCTCATAACTCCCTAGGTGGCTTTGTACGCTTGGAAGCTTCATGGAACAGCGAGCAGTTAAATTCAACTGCCTACAACGGGGTGCATTGCAGCCACCCGCGCCCGGGGGCAGCCGTTGGAGTGGTCTTTAGCCGCCCGCCGCGATGAATTTGAAGGCATCGCCGTCCCGTTTGATGTGACCGGCGTCGAAATGTCCGCCGATGACCAGCACCGGCCGATCGGCAAAGCGCGAAAACAGCTCGCGCCGGGTTTGGGCCGATTGTTTGGCGTCGGAATCGGCAGTCGAAGACCAGTCGAGATGGGCCATCTGGCAGGGGTGGTGGGCGACGTCGCCGGTCAACAGGCCCTCCTCGCCGTCTGAGCGGATGTGAAGGCTCATATGGCCGGGGCTGTGGCCGGGCGTCGGGATCAGGGTGATCTCATCGCAAATCCTGGCGTCGCTGGCGACCAGGTCGGCCCGGCCGGCTTCGAGGATCGGCGCCACGGAATCGGCAAAGATCGCCGCCTTGTCCGGCGCTGTAGAGTGGTCGCGCCAGTAAGCGTATTCGGTTTGGCCGAACACATAGCGCGCCTTCGGGAAGGTCGGCACCCAGCGGCCGCCTTCCAGCTTGGTGTTCCAGCCGACATGATCGACGTGAAGATGCGTGCACAGCACGGTGTCAATGCTCTCGGGCGGAAAGCCGGCCGCCGCCAGGTCTTCGAGGAACGGCCCATGCCGATCGTTCCAGGTCGGGACGGTGCGGCCTTGTTTGTCGTTGCCAAGCCCGGTGTCGACCACGATCCGCCGCGTCGGCGTTTCCACCACCAGCGTGTGGATCGACATTTTCAGACGGCCGTCCTCGTTGGCGAAGTGCGGGATCAGCCACGGCCATTGCTGGATTTCTTCGCGGCCTGCGAGCGGCAAGATGAAACGCGTGTGGCCGACCGTCTCCAGCTCAACGACTTTGGTGATCTTGACCCGGCCGATCGTCCACCGCATCCGGAGCGCCTACAGCGTGCCGGGGAAGGCGCCGCCATCGAGCAGGATGTTCTGCCCGGTGATGTAGCCCGCCTTGGCGCCGCACAGAAATGCGCAGGCAAGGCCAAATTCGTCCGGCTCGCCGAAGCGCCCGGCCGGATTGAGCTTGGCGCGCTCGGCCAGAACCTGGTCCGGCGTCGAGCCGCGCTTGTCGGCTTCGCCTTTCGCCGTGCTGCGCAAGCGGTCGGTGTTGAACGGTCCCGGCAAAAGGCCGTTGATGGTGACGTTGTTGATCACGGTCTTGCGCGACAGGCCCGCGATGAAACCGGTGAGGCCGGCGCGCGCGCCGTTGGACAGGCCCAGAATGTCGATCGGCGCCTTCACCGCGGCCGAGGTGATGTTGACGATGCGGCCGAACTTGCGCGCCATCATGCCGTCGACGGTTGCCTTGATCAGCTCGATCGGGGTCAGCATGTTGGCGTCGATCGCCTTGATCCAGTCGTCGCGGGTCCAGTTGCGGAAGTCGCCGGGCGGCGGGCCGCCGGCATTGTTGATCAGGATGTCCGGCTCCGGGCAGGCCTTCAACACTGCCTCGCGCCCCGCGGGCGTGGTGATGTCGCCGACGATCTCGGTGATGGTGATGCCGGGATGGCTGTGGCGGATTTCGTCAGCGGTCTTCTTCAGCGCCTCCGCGCCGCGCGCGGTCAACGTGACATGCACGCCCTCATCGGCGAGCGCGATCGCGCAAGCGCGTCCCAGTCCCTTGCTCGATGCGCAGACGATGGCGCGGCGGCCCTTGATGCCCAAATCCACTGTTTCACTCCCGTAAGATGGTTTTCGCGGCGGACCTTAGCTAACCTCGGCGGCGCACGTAAGGGATTGAACTCATATAAAATGCATGACAGGGAGCGTGCCAGCTCCGCTAAATCCGCCGGTCTTTTTTCAGACGGTCGACATAGGCGGCAATGTCTGGCGGCAGGGATTTCAGGCCCATCTGTCCTGCGGCCGAAAATATCGGCCGCAGCCGCGAGCCGACGAGATAAGACGGTTGACGATCCGCTGGCACGAGCTGGTCGAAGATGACGACCAGTGAAATGGCGACGAGGCCGACGCGTACCGCGCCAAGCACGCTACCTGCGAGGCGATCGATGATACCGGATTCAGTCCCGATGGTTTCGTCTAGCACCATCCGCATGAGCTTCCCGAGCACGATGCCCGCGGCCAAAAACGTTCCGAAGAATGGCAGCGGATTCTGCATCAAGGCCATGCCACCGGCATCGCGTGTGACCTGCGACGTCACCCAAACCGCGATCGGCATCGCGACCAGATAGGCCAGTATCGTGACGGCGCTACGCAGCAATCCGGCGTTGAAGCCCATGGTCATTGCGACGATCAGCGCCACGTAAACGACGGCATCGAAACTGTTCATGCTGGCGCCGCTCCCGGCCTGTTCGAGGGTGAGATTTTGGTGAACGAATTCGGTTTGCGATCCCGAAAATCGTCTGTATCAATACGGACTCGTTGACGTTTTCGGAGTTTGTCATGTCCGGTCTATTCGACGTCAGTAAAGAAACCATTCTGATCACCGGAGCCTCTCAAGGGCTCGGGCGGCAGTTTGCGCGCGTGCTGTCTGCGCATGGTGCTGCGGTCGCGCTGGCCGCGCGACAGACCGGCAAACTGAAAAGCCTCGAAGAAGAGATCAAGGCCAAAGGCGGTCACGCCGCCGCGGTCGAAATGGACGTCACCCGCCATGCCTCGATCGTTGCGGCGCTCGATGCGGCTGAAGCAGCGCTGGGCCCCATCACCGTGCTGATCAACAATGCCGGCATCGCGGTTGAGAAACCCGCGGTCGAGCAGACCGAGGCAGACTGGGACGCGGTGATCGGCGCCAACCTCAAGGGCGCGTATTTCACGGCGACCGAAATGGCGCGGCGAATGATCGCGCGCAAGCAGGAAGGCAACATCGTCAACGTGGCTTCCGTGCTCGGTCTCAGTGTGATGAAGTTTCTCGCGCCCTACACGATCTCCAAGGCCGGCATCGTGCAGGCGACGAAAGCGATGGCGCTCGAGCTTGCCGGCAACCGCATCCGCGTCAATGCGATCGCGCCGGGCTATATCGATACCGAAATCAACCACGATTTCTGGTCGACGCCGGGCGGCGAAAAATTGACCAAGCGGATTCCGCAGCGGCGTGTCGGCACCGAATCCGATCTTGACGGCGCGATTATGCTGCTCGCTTCATCCGCCTCGCGCTACATGACCGGCAGCGTGGTGACGGTGGATGGCGGGTTTTTGCTGACGTGATTCCTCGTCGTCCCGGACAAGCGAGCGTAAGCGAGCGCCGATCCGGGACCCATAACACCGATCCCGGTTGTTAAAGAAAGTTGGGGCCACGGATCATTTAATCTTGGACGCTGGCGGTTATAGGTTCCCGCGTGCGCGGGGACGACAGGCACTTGGTCATACTACCTCGCCCGCAGCTCCGCCTTGATCATGTCGGCAGCCTTTTCGCCGATCATGATCGTCGGCGCGTTGGTGTTGCCGCCGATCAGCTTCGGCATGATCGAGGCATCGACCACGCGCAGGCCTTCAAGGCCGTAAACCCGCAAGCTCGGGTCGACCACGGCGAGCGGATCGTTGACGCCCATCTTGCAGGTGCCGACCGGGTGATAGACGGTATCGACATGCTTGCGCAGGACGTCGCGAATCTGCGGGTCGGTCTCGACACCTGCGGTAACGGCGTCGGTCTTTTGCAGCGCCTTCAGCGCGGGCGCATCGAGCAGGCGTTTCGTGATCTTGAAGCCGGCGACCATCGTGTCCAGGTCGGCCTCCTCACCGAAGAAATTCGGATCGATCGCCGGCGGCGCCAGCGGATCGGCGCTTTGCAGCCAGACGCTGCCGCGGCTCTTCGGGCGCAGTACACAGACGTGACAGGAGAAGCCGGTGCCCCAGCGCGCCTTGCGGCCGTGATCGGCCACCATCGCCATGCAGAAATGCAGTTGAATGTCGGGCAGGTCGAGGTCGGGCCGCGTCTTGAGGAAACCGCCGCATTCGGCGACGTTCGATGTCATCGGCCCGCGCCGCTCGCGGCGATATTGCGCGATGCCCTTGAAGATCCGCGCGATGCCGCCAAACGACAAGCCGGCGAAATGCGGCGCGTCCGAGGTGAAGCCGAACACGAAGTCCGGGTGGTCCTGCAAATTCTGTCCGACGCCGGGCAAATGATGCACCGATGCAATGCCGTGTTTGCCGAGTGCGGCCGCGTCGCCAATGCCTGACAGCATCAGGAGCTGCGGGCTCTGGAACGCGCCGGCGGATAATATCACCTCGCGTCTTGCGCGAATTTGCTTCACCTCTTTGCCTTGACGGAATTCGACGCCGACCGCGCGCTTGCCCTCGAACAGGATGCGGGTCGCATGGGTATTGGTTTCGACGTGCAGATTGGCGCGGCTCTTCATGAAGGGATGGATGTAGCCGCGCGCCGCACTCCAGCGCTCGCCGTTCTTTTGCGTCACCTGGTAGGTGCCGAGACCTTCCTGTTCTTCGCCGTTGAAATCCTCGCGGATACGGAACTGCGCCTCGCGCGCCGCCTCGAGATAAATCTCTCGGACGGGATTGTCGCTTCGCGATCCCGTCACATGCAGCGGACCGCCTTTGCCATGATAGGGGCCGTCGAGCTCCGAATTGTCCTCGGAACGTTTGAAGTAGGGCAGCACATCGGCATAGGACCAGCCGGTGTTACCGAGCCCCGCCCATCCGTCATAGTCGGCTTTGTTGCCACGGATATAGACCATGGCGTTGATCGCAGAGGAGCCGCCGAGGCCCTTGCCGCGCGGCTGATAGCCGATGCGGCCATTGAGGCCCGCTTGCGGCACGGTGTCGAACGCCCAGTTGTTGGTTCGGCCTGCGATCATCAGGATCATCGCGCCGGGCGCGGTCACCACCCAGTTGTCATCCGTGCCGCCGGCCTCCAGCAGCGCGACTGAGGTTGCGGGATCTTCCGACAGCCGGCTTGCGACCGCGCAGCCTCCGGAACCGCCGCCCACGACGATAAAATCGAAGCTTTCCATCCCATCCCCCGCTTTTGCTTTTGGGCGGAGGCTGGGCCTTTAGGGGAATTCTGGCAAGGGCGTCGTTTTCGACCCGGTTTGGCTCGCGAAAAGCGCGTTTCCGTGGATTTCTGCTGTCACAAAATCCTTAAAAGTGAGCGAGTGGCCCTTTCCAAAGCAGGCGGGCGTTGGTACATACCGGCCGCGACCTCATGGTCTTTGGGACCAAGGGTTGCCTTATCAGGAAGTCTCTGGACGGAAGCGGCGCCCTCGGGTGTTGACCTAGCCGTTTCGGCTTTTGGCAAGGTGCGCAAAGGTTTATCGCGGGGTGGAGCAGCCCGGTAGCTCGTCAGGCTCATAACCTGAAGGTCATAGGTTCAAATCCTATCCCCGCAACCAAGTTTCGATTGCAAGATCGGTGAAAAAGCCCGCCTTGCGGGCTTTGAGCGCCTCAGACATCCCGCGCTTAGTGACCATGTAGTCTTCAGCGGATCAGTAGAGGCGGGCGATCGCGAAGCTGATCGATCGCGCGGTCGCAAGCGGCGACATTCGTTTGGATATCGATCCGCTCGATCTGCTGCGTGCGTTGGCCGGTGTTACCAACGTCAATCCCGGACCGGACGGCACGAGAGCCGCCAAGCGTATGGTGGACATATTGATTGCAGGAATCCAAAATCGGACGTGAGCTTCGCCGTTTCGGCTTTTCGGCAAGGTGCGCAAGGATTATCGCGGGGTAGAGCAGCCCGCTAGCTCGTAACGCCGATGAAGACGCTGGCGGAGGTCTCGAGTTTATTCAGGTTCTTGGCGGACAGCGGCTTTGATGGCAGCGTCGATAGTCGCTTCGGTGAAGCGGTCATCGATCGCTTCTTTGGAAAACCAGCGGCGATAAAATAATGGACCTACTATCACCGCGATCAGGTCGGCGGTTGGCTTGCCCGCTGGTATCTCACCTCTGTCTTTAGCCCGTTCGACGATAGTGTGGAACGGCGCCATGAAGCCCTTATGTAGTTCGGACTGCATGGCGGCGATTTCCGGATCGCGTTCCGCGGCGTCGATTATCGATGGATAGACCGAGGCCCACGCGGCGGTCTGAAGTTGCTCCGCGAGATTCGTCACCAAAGCGTGGACATCGCCGCGCAGGGTGCCCGTATCGGGGGGCTGATGCGCGCTCCCGAGCCTCGAACAGGCGTCGATCAGCAATGCCGAACGCGACGGCCAGTGCCGATAGATCGTCGTTTTTGACACACCTGAGACGCGCGACACCTCATCGATGCTTACCCCGCTGATCCCGCTCTGCGTCAACTGCCGGTAGGTCTCGGCCAAGACCGCTGCCTTGGAACGCTCCACCCGCTTGTCCGCAATCTGAACCACCCCGACCCCTCTCATTGACAATAACAATACGCTACTGTAGCGTGCTACAAGTACGGTGTCGTCCAGTATCTGTGTGTACGAATAAACCCGCAAGCCGGAAAGGTCTCGCTCGTGAAATTTGCCTACACGCGTCTCGTCACCGAGGACGTCTCGAGCCTAGCGAGCTTTTACGAGAAGCTTCTAGGCACCCCGCCGAAAGGCAGTGATGATTATGTCGAGTTGCATCCGGAGGGTGCCATCCTCGCGATCGTCAGCAAGAAAGCCGCCAATTACATGCACGGCGGCCAGTGGTCCGCAGGCGCAAATAGCTCAGCGATCCTTGAGTTCGAAGTCGGCGATGTCGATGCTGAGCGAGTACGAGTTGAAGCATTCGTGACTGACTGGTTGCAGCAACCCAAGGACATGCCTTGGGGCAATCGCTCGATGCTGTTCCGGGACCCGGACGGCAATCCGATCAATCT
>JBEKZZ010000088.1:0-12626 GCA_049509335.1 Bradyrhizobium sp.
GTCGAGCGCACCAAGCCCTCAAGCTCGCTGCGCTCCGCACTCGTCAAGATAATCGATGTCGCTTCCGGGATGCCGCTCATGCCCCCTTGAATCACGACTCATTCTTCACCGATAGTGGGTACTAGGCCCGCCTGCGGCGGCGAAAATCCCGCTTTGGCCGTGGCTTGGGCGCGAGCGAAGGCTGTTCGTTCTGTACCTCCCGAAACCTTCCCAGCATTCGCTCAAAACTTGCGTTGAGAGCCTCGGCAATGTCGGGGCGCTTTTCGAGGGTGGCAAGGACCAGCGCCGCCGCCTCGATCGTGGAGAGCCCGTCGCGGCGCGGCTCGCGGCGAAGCTTCCCGTAGCGCGACGGGTGCGAGGGTCCGAGAATCAGCCGCTGGCACTTCAGCATCCAGGCGTTCCGCCACCACAGCGCCTTGGCCTGGCTCCAGGTGCCGTCCAGCAGCACCACCCCCTCAATCCCCCGTAAAATGGCGCGCTGATTTTCAGCTACCTCGCCCTTGCGATTGATGGCAACAACCTCTTCCGTCGCGCCGAGATCGGCCGCTTTCGCAGATCCTAAATAGAGCACCGCCCAGCGGGAGGGATCGGCGACGGTCCGCCCCAAGGCCTTCGACAGACTCGGCCAGGACAGGCCGACCTTGAGGACGGCCTTTTCAAAGTGCATCGCCGTCAGGCGGGCCGTGCCGAGGGCCCTATCCTGCTCCTGCGGATGCTGCAAGATCAGAAGGACAAGGCGGCTTTCGATCGGTTTGACGTCCTCGCAGACGCATAAGGGCATCGGTTTGCGGCAATGGGGGCAATCGGGCGTCGCCGCAGTCGGGACAATGCCATCTTCAGCCTCGGGCGATCTGGACATATGCCTGCT
Source organism: Bradyrhizobium sp. (assembly GCA_049509335.1). Lineage (GTDB taxonomy): Bacteria > Pseudomonadota > Alphaproteobacteria > Rhizobiales > Xanthobacteraceae > Bradyrhizobium. The sequence continues at coordinate 869 of JBEKZZ010000088.1, forward strand.
ATACGCCGCGGCGTGACGGGCTTCAACGACTTGCGGAGCCGCTGGCCCATCGCCATTGGCGATCGCATTGAAGTCGATGTCCACAGTCGCGTCCCCGTGCGGCACTCCCTCCACCGAAACTTCCGGTAAGAGTTCCCGTATCTGGGGTGTCAGAGGGCGAGGAATGGAATGCGCATTGCGGTTATTGGGACGGGAATTGCCGGCAATGCCGCTGCATGGACCTTGTCAAGACGTTATCCGGTAACCGTTTATGAGCGGGAAATCCGGCCAGGCGGCCACAGCCATACCGTGAATCTCGACTATGACGGAACGCCCGTTTCGGTCGATATTGGGTTCATCGTTTATAATGAACTCAACTACCCCGATCTTACCGCGATGCTCGACCATCTAGGTGTCGAGACTCACGAAAGCCGCATGAGCTTTGCTGTGACTGCCGATGCCGGCCGCTTCGAGTGGAAGGGCGGCGGCGAGGGTTGGTGGCAAACGGCAATGGGTCTGTTTGCGCAACCGCGAAACCTGCTTTCGCCGAGCTATCTACGGATGCTGCGCGACATCCTCACCTTCAACCGCGAGAGCGTCAAAGATTACGCCGCCGGCCGGCTGGCGGGAGTGAGCCTCGGCGAATACTTTCGTCAACGAAAACTCTCCCGACGGCTGCTGTCGGATTATCTCGCCCCGATGGGTGCGGCGATCTGGTCGACGCCCGCGCAGGAAATGCTGGATTTTCCGGCGGAAAATTTCGTGGCGTTTTTCAGCAATCACTGTCTGTTGCAGTATGAGCGTCCGGTCTGGCGCACTGTCAGCGGCGGCAGCCGAAATTACGTGGAGAAGCTGACCGCCGCGTTTCGGGATCGCATCCGTTTGGGCTGCTCGGTCACCTCCATCGAGCGGAAGGCCCGTGGCGTCGTCGTGACCGACAGCCACGGCGGCAGCGAAACCTATGATCACGTCGTGATTGCCTCCCACAGCGATCAGGCGCTGGCGATGCTCGCCGATGCCGACGACCGCGAGCGCTCCGTGTTGGGCGCGATCGGTTATTCCCCCAACACGATCTACCTGCACCGCGACACCAGACTGATGCCGAAGCGGCGCCGGGTTTGGGCGGCCTGGAATTTTCTGCGCTGGCCACGCCAGGGAACGGCCCTGAATGACGTCGCCGTGACTTACTGGATGAACGAGCTTCAGAACATCGATAAGGACAAGCCGCTGTTCGTAAGCCTCAATCCACCCTTCGAACCGGACCCCAAGCTGACCTTCGGCAAATATATCTGCGAGCATCCCCGATACGACGCCGCAGCCTTTGCGGCCCAACAAAAGCTCGACGACATTCAGGGAAAGCGGCACACTTGGTTTTGCGGCGCCTGGACCGGATACGGATTCCACGAGGACGGGCTAAGGTCGGGACTGGCCGTTGCGGAAGCCTTGGGTGTCACGGCGCCGTGGCGTGAAACGCCTCCGGAGCTGGCGGAAGCCGCGGAGTAAACGATGCGAAACCCCAACGCCAGAACGGCCGAGATCGCAGGCGATGCGGCCGCGCTTTACGTTGGCAAGGTTATGCACGCCCGCCTCAAGCCGGTTGGACATCGCTTCAACTATCGAGTGATGAGTTTGTTGATCGATCTCGGCCGGCTCGAGGTCGCCGACCGGCAGACGCCGTTGTTCGGCGTCAACCGGCGAGCCCTCTACAGCTTCTACGAGGCCGATCACGGTGAACGAGACGGCTCGTCGTTGCGACTCTATGCGCAACGTTGCGCCAGCGAACACGGGATTGATCTGACCGGCGGGCGGGTATTGCTGCTGTGCTATCCGCGCTTGCTCGGTTACACCTTCAATCCGCTATCGGTTTATTTCTGCTATCACGCGAGTGAACAACTCGCTCTCGTCATCTATGAAGTCCGAAATACATTCGGCGATATCCATGCCTATGTGCTTCCGGTGAAGAGCGGCGACATCAGCCCGGCCGGAATCCGCCAGACACAGGACAAGCGGTTTTACGTATCGCCCTTTGTCGAGATGTCCATGCGCTATCATTTCAGGGTCGTGCCACCGAAAGACCAGGTCAAACTGCGTATTCTTGAAGCCGACAGCGAGGGCCCGCTCCTTTCGGCAACCTTCAATGGTCGTCGGCGCGTGCTCACTACCAGAGAGTTGTTACGCTCGTTCTTTTCGCTGCCCGCCGTCACGGCGAAGATCATCGTCGCCATTCATTGGGAGGCGCTGCGGCTCTGGTTAAAGGGGGTACGGCTGGTACCCCGACAGAATGACTCCATCGATGGAAGCTTGGCTACTGACCCGCACAGTGATTATACTTCCGTGTCTGCCCACGGCAGAAGGTGAAGCCTAAGCGGTCGGCCATGCCCCAGATGATTCCGGTCACGTCCGAAACTTTGGATCGCTTGCCCGAGGACCTGCCTCGCATGGTGCGGCTGGCGCTCGGCTACGGCGCGAAACTGCGTTACGGCTCGCTCGAAGTGACCCTGCCGGACGGCCGTGCTGTCAGGCTCGGCGACAACGCGCCGGGGCCGGCAGCCGCTATGAAAGTCTACAATTACGGATTTGCTTCGCGGCTCATCCGTGGCGGCGACATCGGCATTGCCGAGGCCTATCTGCGCCGTGACTGGGACACGCCCGACCTCACTCAATTTCTTTACCTCTTCTGCGTCAATCAGGACTGGATGCGGTCCATGCTCATCGGCAAGCCGATGGTGCGCGCGGTTCAAGTGGTCCGCCACTGGCTCAACCGCAACACCAGACGTCAGGCGCGGCGCAACATCTACAAGCACTACGACATCGGAAATGCCTTTTATTCGTCGTGGCTCGACCCGAGCATGACCTATTCGTCGGCGCTGTTTGAAGAGGACACGACCGATCTGACCGCCGCCCAAAACAACAAATACCGGCGGCTCGCCGAAGCGATCGACCTCAAACCCAGTCAAAAACTGCTTGAGATCGGCTGCGGTTGGGGAGGGTTCGCCGAATACGCGGCGAAAACCGTGGGCGCGAACGTGGTCGGGCTCACCATCAGCAAGGAGCAACGAGACTTCGCGCAGGCCCGCATCCAGGCCGCCGGCCTTAACGATCGTGTCGAAATCAGATTGCAGGATTATCGCGACGAGCGCGACCAGTATGATCGTATTGCTTCGATCGAAATGATCGAGGCGGTGGGCGAGGAATTCTGGCCGCGCTATTTTTCGCAATTGCGTGACCGCCTGCTCCCCGGCGGCCTCGCCGGCATCCAGGCGATCACCATCCAGGACAACCTGTTCCAGGACTATCGCCGCGAAGTCGATTTCATTCAGCGTTACGTTTTTCCGGGCGGCATGCTTCCCTCACCGCAAATTCTCAAATCCCTGGGGGATCGTTTCGGCGTACCCGTCATCCGCGAGCGCATTTTCGGGCAAGATTATGCCAAGACGCTTGCCAGCTGGCGAAATAACTTCCGCGCCGCCTGGCCGAACCTTATTCCGCTCGGCTTCGATGAACGGTTCCGGCGGCTGTGGGAGTATTACCTCGCCTACTGCGAAGCGGGCTTCCTGTCAGGAAACATCGACGTGCGCCAGGTCGTGTTCGCCAAAAGCAGTTAGACCGCACCGCACAAATCCGCGGCAGAACCCGCTTCCACTTTCATTGCCTGCGCTTTACTGTCCGCCTTCCCAAGGCCGACTTCGAGCATATCTAGCGCGCATGAAAATCAACAACGACGTCATCGAAGCCATCGGCAATACCCCACTGATCAAGCTGAAGCGGGCTTCCGAACTCACCGGCTGCACCATCCTTGGCAAAGCCGAATTTATGAATCCCGGTCAATCCGTGAAGGATCGCGCCGGAAAGTGGATGATCCTCGAGGCTGAGAAACGCGGAGAGATCAAACCGGGCGGCCTGGTGGTCGAAGCGACCGCTGGCAATACCGGCATCGGCCTTGCAGTCGTCGCCAACGCGCGCGGGTACCGCACGCTGATCGTGATTCCGGAAACGCAGAGCCAGGAAAAGAAAGACATGTTGCGGCTCTGCGGCGCAGAACTCGTCGAGGTACCCGCGCTGCCCTATTCCAACCCGAACAATTATCAGCACATCGGCAGGCGGCTGGCCGATCAATTGCGAGCGCACGAACCGAATGGCGTCCTGTTCGCCGATCAGTGGAACAATCTCGACAATCCGAAAGCGCATTACGAATCGACCGGACCCGAAATCTGGCAACAGACCGACGGTGGGGTCGACGGCTTCATTTGCTCGGTCGGCTCGGGCGGCACGCTTTCAGGAACGGGCAGGTTTCTAAAGGAGAAGAACAAGGGAATCGTGATCGGCTGCGCCGACCCGCACGGTGCAGCAATGTATGAGCTGTTCAAACACGGCCAGGCCAAGGCCACGCCGGGCGGATCGATCACCGAGGGCATCGGCCTCGGCCGCGTAACCGCCATCATCGAGCAGGCCAAGGTCGACGAGGCCTATCTGATATCGGACGAAGAAGCTGTTCCCGTCATCTACGAACTGCTCGAGCATGAAGGCCTTTGCCTCGGCGGCTCGACCGGCATTAACGTCGCCGGTGCGATTCGGCTTGCCAGGCAGCTGGGGCCCGGCAAGACGATCGTGACCATCCTGTGCGATTCCGGAAACCGCTATCAGTCAAAACTGTTCAACCCGGATTTCATGCGATCGAAGAACCTGCCGGTGCCGGCATGGTTGGAGAAGCGCAGCAAGATCGACATTCCGTTTGCGAAGGCGTGATGGGGGCCGGCTTTTTCGGACTGTACGCCTGCGCCCCAATCGGGATGACAGCGGCAATCAGCGCAAAATCTGGCTGAGGAAAAGTTTCGTCCGCGCGTGCTGCGGATTGGCGAAGAAGTTTTCTGGCGTGTTGGTCTCGATGATCTGTCCCGCGTCCATGAAAACGATGCGGTTGGCCACTTCCCGCGCAAATCCCATCTCATGGGTGACGACGAGCATGGTCATGCCTTCCCTGGCGAGGTCAACCATGGTGTCCAGCACTTCCTTGACCATTTCCGGATCCAGCGCCGAGGTCGGCTCGTCAAACAACATGACCTTGGGATTCATGGTCAGCGCACGGGCGATGGCAACCCGCTGTTGCTGGCCGCCTGACAACTGGGCCGGATATTTTTTGGCCTGATGCGGGATTTTTACCCGCTCTAGATATTTCATCGCTGCCGCCTCGGCGTCTTTCTTCGGGACATGGCGAACCCATATCGGCGCGAGCGTACAGTTCTCCAGCACCGTCAGGTGCGGAAACAGATTAAAGCTCTGAAACACCATCCCCACTTCGCGCCGGACTTCGTCGACCCGCCGCAGCTGTGGGCCGAGTTCGATGCCGTCGACGACGATCCGGCCTTCCTGAAATTCTTCGAGTGCATTGATACAGCGGATTAAGGTCGATTTTCCGGAGCCGGAAGGACCGCAGATCACGATCCGCTCGCCCTTGGCCACATCGATGCCGATGTCACGCAAGACGTGAAAGTCACCGTACCATTTGTTGAGCCCGGCAATACCGACAATCGGTTCAGTGGTCATGAGATTTCCCGGTTACCCACGATGGGCATTCAGTCTGTTCTCGACGAACAGCGAATAGCGTGACATGCCAAAACAAAAGACGAAATAGATCATTCCGGCGAAGGCGAAGCCGGTAAACAGCGTCGTCGGCGTCGCCCAGACCGGGTCGGCGAATGAGGCATGCACCTGACCGAGCAGATCGAACAACGCCACGATCGACACCAGCGATGTGTCCTTGAACAGTCCGATAAAGCTGTTGACGAGCCCCGGAATGACGTGACGGAGCGCTTGCGGCATCACGATCAGAGCGGTGGTTTTCCACCAGGAAAGGCCGATAGCGCCGGCCGCCTCCATTTGCCCGCGTGGGATCGCCTGCAATCCGCCGCGGATGACCTCGGCTATATAAGCCCCCGAGAACAGCGCGATGCCGATCAAGGCGCGAACCAGGCCGTCGATCTTGAAATTGCCAGGCAGGAACAGCGGCAGCATATAGGTTGCGAAGAACAGCACTGTGATCAGGGGAACCCCGCGCCAGAATTCAATAAACCCGACTGAGAAGAAGCGGATCAGCGGGATCGTCGAGCGCCGGCCCAGCGCCAGCGCGATCCCGATCGGCATGGACGCGACAATACCGGTGACGGAAACAACCAGCGTCACCAAAAGGCCACCCCAGAGGCCGCTATCGATGATGGGTAATCCACCGCGATCGAGGCCCATTCCTGCGACCACGAGGCCGATGCCGACGAATGTTCCGATACTGCCGAGCAATATACGCCATCCAGTCCGAAATCCGCCGCTGAAGAAAAACAGTATCAGCGATACGATCACCGCCGTGACGGCGAAATCGACCCATACCGGACTGGAAGATCCTTGAATTTGTCCGTTCAGCCAAACCAGCGGCCAGATCAGACCGGAAACAGCCGTCCCAAGCAGGACAACGAGTTTGCCGAGAAACTGAACCAGCGGCCCAATAACTGCCGTTGCCTCGCCTGCTCTTGCGAGCTTCCCGCCGAGATCGCTGGTGCCATCGGCCAACCCCGATAGAATACGGGTCATCCAGCTCACGCCGAGCCCGTTCAATCCACCGCCGCGTAACAGAAAGAACGCGACGACCGGAAACGCCGCAAAAAACAAGCCGGCATTAAGTCCCTTGGCCGGTAATCGCGGGATCAGCAACGGCAGCAGCAGAATGGCGGCAAGAAAGAAGGTCAGATTGACTCGCCAGCGCTGCGGTTCGGGATAGAAGCCGTAAATGAACTGGCTGAATTTTGCAGCCACAAAGGGCCAGCAGGCTCCCACCGCGTGCTCGGCATCTTTAGCGAGACAAACGGTGCGATCCCTTCCGTTCCAAACCAACGTCCAGTCCGGAGAAAATGTCACCGGAGGTACCGCATCAACCAGAAGAAATTTGACAGCCGGAACGACGGTAAACCACAGCAGAAGAACGCTCGCGACCGTGAGCAGAATATTGGTCGGCGAATTGAACAGACGCGCGCGCAGAAAGCCGACAAAGCCGGTCACCTTGACCGGCGCCGCCCGCTCGGGAATCAGTTCTTGCCGAACGAATGACGATACGGCGGTATCACTCATGAGCCCATGCTCCGGCCGATCCGCCAATTGTACAAGCTCATGATCACACTGGTGACCAGCGAGATCAGGAGATAAACGCCCATCGTGATGCCGATGATTTCAATCGCCTGCCCGGTCTGATTCAGCGCAGTACCTGCAAATACCGAGACCAGATCGGGATATCCGATCGCAACCGCCAGCGACGAGTTCTTGGTAAGATTGAGATACTGGTTGGTCAGCGGCGGGAGAATGACGCGCAGCGCCTGCGGCACCACGATCAACCGCAAGGTGGCGCTCCGCGTTAACCCAAGCGAGAAGCCAGCTTCCATCTGTCCCTTGTGAACCGCGAGGATTCCCGCACGCACGTTCTCGGCGATAAAGGCGCCGGTATAGGTCGATAGCGCCAGCGTCAGCGCCACGAATTCCGGAATGACTCGCGAGCCACCTGCAAAATTGAAGCCCTTGAGTTGCGGTATTTCAAAACTGAAGGGAGCGCCGAATACGACGACCGCAAGCAATGGCAGTCCCACGACATAAGGCCAGATGGTTATCACGCGGCCGGTTTGAAACAGCTGCCTGCGTGCGTAAAAGCGTAAAAGCAGGGAAGCCGCAATCGCAATCAGGAGCGCGGCCGTAATGGCTTCCAATCCCGGATGCGGAATGGGCGTCGGAACGACGAGACCCCGATTGGAAAGGAAAATGACACCGAACAACGAAATACTCTGCCTGGGCGACGGGAGCGTTCCAAGCACGGCGAGGTACCAGAACAGGATCTGGAACAGCAGCGGTATGTTTCGCAGCAACTCGACATAGCCGCCGGAAATTCGCGACAGCAGCCAGTTCGGTGACAACCGGCCCAGCCCAACCAGAAAGCCGATCAAAGTTGCGAAGAAGATGCCGATGACTGAAACGAGCAGCGTATTGAGCAAACCGACAAGGAAAACCCGTGCATAGGAGTCCGACCCGGAATAGGGAATCAGGGTCTGATTGACATCAAAGCCTGCATTGTTGGTCAGAAATCCGAAGCCCGCCGCAATCCGCTGCGTCGCCAAATTGCTCCGAACGTTGTCGATGACTTCGTAAGCAACCCAGGCAAGCACAACCACAAACAGCAGCTGAAAGAAAAATCCTCGCCAGCCCGCGCCGCCACCGAGTACCCGCCGCAATGTCGCAGCAAGCTGCCGCGGCGGTGGTCGTGGCTCGATACTCATCGTTGTGGCTGCTTGGTGGGGATCAGCGGATCGGCGGCGCGTACTGAATTCCGCCCTTGTTCCAGAGCTGATTGAGTCCGCGAGCAATCCCAAGCGGCGAGCCGTTGCCAACGTTGCGGTCGAACGTCTCGCCGTAGTTGCCGACCGCCTTGATGATTCGGATGACCCAATCCTTGGTCAAGCCGAGCTGTTCACCGAAATTGCCGTCGGTTCCAAGGACCCGTTTCAGCTCCGGTTTGTCCGATTTCGCCATCTCATCGACGTTTCTTTGAGTAACCCCAAGTTCTTCGGCGTCAATCATGGCAAACAATACCCATTTCACGAGGTCAAACCATTCGTCGTCGCCATGGCGGACCATCGGGCCGAGCGGCTCTTTCGAGATGATTTCCGGAAGCACGACGTGATCGGCGGGGCTAGCCATCTTCAGGCGGTAGGCATACAGCCCCGACGAATCGGTCGTGAAGGCATCACAGCGCCCGGACTCGTAGGCTTTGACGGTCTCGTCGGCGCCAGCAAAGGCCACCACCTCATACTTCATCTTGTTGCTTCTGAAAAAGTCGGCGAGGTTTTGCTCGGTGGTGGTGCCCGTCTGCACGCATACCGACGCGCTATTCAGTTCAAGCGCCGAATTGACCTTCAGGGATTTTCGCACCATGAAACCCTGTCCGTCGTAATAGGTGACCCCGGTAAAATTGGCACCCAGGGTGGTGTCACGTGACAGCGTCCAGGTCGTATTGCGCGACAGCACGTCAACTTCGCCCGATTGCAGCGCGGTGAAGCGGTCCTTGGCCGACAGCGGCACGAACTTGACCTTGGTCGGATCGTTGAAGATGGCGGCTGCGACCGCGCGGCAAACATCCACATCAATTCCGGTCCAGTTACCCTTGTCATCAGGCACCGAAAAACCCGGCAATCCCTGACTCACGCCGCAGGCCAGCATGCCCCGCTCCTTGACCGTCTTGAGCGTTTGGGCGGTCGCAGACTGCGCCGAAAAGCCAATGGTGAGAGCAAGGACAGGGGCAAGGTAAACGCGTTTCATGGCGAAGCCTTTCGAAGATCGTCCGGGAACGAAGGTCTGTCGACGCAGGAAAAGGCGGGTCAACCGGCCGTCACAAACGTCAACCCGGACGGGCCCTTTCGCCCTTGTTCCGGCTCGAAGACGAAGCGGCGGTCGCAGCAGACCCCTCAACACTGCGGCGAATAGGTAATCCGTATCACAGAACGACTGGCGGGCCGGGTCAAGGGGTTGACGGCGGTCTTCCCTGCCCTGCTATTAGCCAGAAAGCCGTCTTCCGCTGCTTCGCAAACTTTTCACATTGCCCTGCGGCCGGATCACCATGAAGGAGGCCGCTAGAATATGAGCTCCGGCGATAACGAAGGCAGCAAGCCGCTGAAAACGGAAACCGCACTGGTGACGGCAGGACGCGACACCAAGGCGCAGAAGGGATTCGTCAATCCGCCCGTCGTCCGCGGTTCCACCGTTCTCTATCCAACGGCAGATGACCTGCATGCCCATCGTGGCGAGTTCCAGTATGGCCGCCACGGCACCCCGACGACGAAAGCACTCCAGCAGACGCTGATGGCTCTGGAAGGACCGCAATGCGCTGGCGTCGGCATTGCGCCCTCGGGCCTGTCGGCGATCACGACAGCCTTGCTCGCCGTATTAAAGTCCGGTGACCACGTTCTGGTCTGCGATAACGTCTACCGGCCCTCGCGTAATTTCTGCAACGGTCTGCTTGCACGTTTCGGCGTCGAAACCAGCTATTTCGATCCAATGATCGGTGCTGACATTGCCGGCCTGTTCAAGCCGAATACCCGGGCCGTGTTGATCGAAGCGCCCGGTTCGCAATCCTTCGAAATGCCGGATGTTCCAGCCATTGCGGCCGCCGCGCACGCCCATGGCGCAATCGTCATCGACGACAATACCTGGGCGACCCCGTTGTTTCACCGCTCGCTGGAGCAAGGCGTCGACATCAGCATCCAGGCCGCCACCAAATATATCGGCGGGCACTCCGATATCATGTTCGGCACCATTTCGGCCAATGCCAGGACATGGCCTGTGATTTCCGAAGCGATCCGGCTGCTTGGGGTCTGCGCCGGCCCCGATGACGTCTTCCTTGCGATCCGTGGCCTGAGAACGCTTGCGGTGCGGCTCGCGCAGCACCACCGCTCGGGGCTGGAAATGGCGCAATGGCTTGCCAGGCGTCCCGAGGTCTTGCGGGTGCTTCACCCGGCGCTTGAGAGCGATCCCGGCCATGCGATCTGGAAGCGGGATTTCACCGGGGCATCGGGTCTGTTCGGTGTCGTCTTGAAGCCGGTACCGAAGGCTTCGGTCGATGCCATGCTCGATACGCTCAAGCTGTTCGGCATGGGCTATTCTTGGGGCGGTTTTGAAAGCCTCGTTATTCCGTTCGACTGCACCAACTATCGCACGGCGACGCAGTGGGCGCCGGGCGGTCCAACCCTGAGACTGCATATCGGTCTGGAAAATGTCGAAGACCTGAAGGCCGATCTTATCAGCGGATTTGAAGTTTTGCGCGCGGCCTAACGATCCAGCGCTTCCGATCCCTTTGCGTGATTCTTGAAGATCAGCATGACGTTGCGGACGTAAATGATGTTCGGGGCCAATTGTCCGATGATGATAACGGGTTCGCGCTTGACCAGGCCGTAGACCAACGTCAACAGCCCACCGCAGATCGAGAAGTACCAGAACGCCAGCGGTATCACGCTCTTTCCCGCCCGCTCGCTCGCGATCCACTGGACCAGGAAGCGCGCGGCAAAGGCAAGTTGTGCAATCAGGCCGAAGGCCAGCCAGAAGTCGAACTTGGCGACGAAGATATCGTAGAGATAGTTGCTGAGAGCCTGCCCGTATTGGATCAGCATCACTTCACCTCAGTCACGGCGGGCGTCGGCTTCTTCCGGCGGATCAGCCACCACACACCCGCAAGATCCATAATTCCAATCCATAGCCGGTCGAAAAAGCCATAGTTTGATACGCCCGAATGCCGCGGACGGTCGATCACATCGACATAGACGATGCCATATCCCTCGCGGCGAACCAGCGCCGGCAGAAAACGATGCAGGCCGTCGAAATAAGGCAACGCCAGAAACACCTCGCGCCGGAAGGCTTTCAGGCCGCACCCGGTGTCGCGGGTACCGTCGTGAAGGATGGCCTTGCGAATACCATTGGCGATGCGCGATTGAATTTTTTTGAAGCCCGTGTCCTTGCGCCCCACTCTTTGACCGGCTGCAAGACCTGTTCGTTCGCCGCCTTGTTCGACGGCTGAAATCAACGCTGGCAGGAAGGACGGATTGTTCTGGCCATCTCCATCCAGTGTCGCCACGATCACGCCGCGCGCGGCACGAACGCCGCTGCGTACCGCTGCGGATTGACCCGTGGATACCGCGTGGCGCAATTGGCGCAGATTTTGGCGCTCCATCATGGCCGCCTTCAGCCGTTCCGCGGTTGCATCCGT
>JBEKZZ010000089.1:0-11907 GCA_049509335.1 Bradyrhizobium sp.
GCGAGGCCTGCAAGAAGCACGGCGGCTTCTATCTCGGCTCGATCGGAGGTGCTGCGGCCAATCTCGCCGAGCACTGCATCAAGAAGGTCGAGGTTGTCGAATATCCTGAATTGGGCATGGAAGCGATCTGGCGCATCGAGGTGGTGGATTTCCCCGCCTTCATCATCATCGACGACAAGGGCAACGACTTCTTCAAGGAATTGAACCTGGGGTGAGGGTTCCCGTGCCCCGGATGCTGCGCAGTACAAAGTGCTGCGCTGCGGATCCGGGGTCCATGACGGCGCTCGGTCCAGGCTCTGCGTCGCACCGTTTCACGCTGCAACGCGTCCGGGACACGAGGGGATCGCGATGGTCAACTGGCCCGACGATGCCCGGTCGGTCTCTCTAGCCGCCGTCCGAGCCTGAAGCCTTCCGATCAGGATCGTCATAGATCGGAGGTGGCCATATCTTGCACTCGAAGCTTCTGCCGATGCCGGGGCAAACTTCGCCGGACCGAGCAGGCGCACTCGCGCCTGGCCATGTTCGATCGGCGGTTCGGCGGACGCCGAAATCACCGGCATGCCTGAGATGTCGAAGATGCATCGCGTGCTTGACGTGTTTGCCGTGGCTTGTCTCGGACGTCGCTGCGGCCGCAGTGGCCCCCAGCGTCATCGCACAAACGATCAATGTCGAAAGTCGGATCGCCGATCTTGTCATACGGCCCTCCAGAATTGTCCGGGGCACGCGACCCCCTTGCATGATAGACTCCTCTCTGCAGCGGGGTATTCCCGCCATTATACTCTATCTTTCGGTCCGAGGGCAGATGCTACGCGCGCCGCTGGAGAAAATAGATCATGGTTGAATGGTTCGACGACCTGAAGATCGGGATGCGCTTTACGAGCGACAGGATCACTGTCTCCAAGGAGGACATCCTGCGCTTTGCCGGCGAATTCGATCCACAGCCGTTTCACCTCGATCACGAGGCGGCCAAGGATACGATCCTCGGCGGACTGGCCGCCTCCGGCTGGCATACGGCGGCGATTTCGATGCGGCTCGCGATTTCGGCAAAGCCGTTCGGGCCACATCCCTTGTTCGGCGCGGGCGTGGATGAACTGCGCTGGATGAAGCCGGTGCGGCCGGGCGACACGCTTCATCTCGAAGGCGAGGTGGTCGAACTGATCCCGTCGAAGACCAAACCGCAGGGCATTGCGCGGGTCAAATGGATCGCATTCAACCAGGACGGCGAGGCCGTCTACACCTTCAATCCGATTGCGATCGTGCCGCGCCGGGTGGCGTGAGGAACGGGCGTCAAGGCGGATTGAAACCGTCAATCACGGCCGCCCGCGCCATGGCGTCTGCCTTGGCGGCCTGATTGCCGGGCATCCTCTGTCGCTTCTCGCCGGGGTCGTCGAAATCATGTGTCGCGCCGGGATAGAGCGTCAAGTTGACGTGTGTGCCCGCGTCGATCGAGCGTTGCGCGACATGCTGGCAGATTTCTGGCGAGACCTCCTCGTCGTCGGCCCCGAGAAACATCGACAGGTCCAAGGAAGTCGTGACCGTGTTCTCGATCAGCGCCTGGCGCCCGCAGCCGGGATAGAAGACAAGCGCGGCGCGGAAGCCGCCAGCCTCGGCAGGGGGAACTTTCTCATAACCTCAGATGGCCCAGGGAGAAGGAATTTTTCATTCGCGTTCAGCCGACCCCGTTCGCAGGACGATTTCTTTCACGCGAAAGCTAACAGTCGGGGCGTGCACACAGAAACAATAAATTAATAAAACCCTAACCAAAATTCATAACTGCGATTCAACATCCAGTCTGTATTCCCCTTCCGAGGGGGAGCAGATGACCAAAGGGCAATCACAGCCGCACTATGCCGACGAAGGCGCGGCTCTGGCCTATTTCACGCACGCCAAACGGACCGGATTCCTGACTGACGCAGGGCCGGTGTTCTGGGTCGTTTCTTCCGGTGCGATGCTAATCGCCGCTATCGCGCTGGGCGTGAGCCTCATGATCATCAATTTTCGTGACCGGGCCCTGACGGCTACGGAGCGACAGCTGGAAAATACAGTTCAACTGCTGACCCGTCATTTCGATCGCCAGATCGAGGACTTCGCGTCCATTGAAAAATATGTCGCCATCGAAATCCAGCGCCTGATTCATTCGCCTGAACAATTGAGGAAGCTTCTCGCTACGGAGGAGTATCACCACCATCTGAAGGCGAAGGTAAGCGAGGCGTCCGATTTTGCCGGCGTCAATATCTTCGATGCAGACGGGAACTACGTCAACTCTTCGGAGAAGTGGCCGGTGCCGCCGGTCAATCTTGCAGACCGGCATTACTTTCAGCAACTGAAGAACGGATCGACGGACAAACTGGTCCTGGTCGAACTGGTGCAGAGCCGTGTTTCGCGGGGGCGAACCGTGGTATTTGCACGCAAGATATCGGGTCCTGCGGGCGAGTTCCTTGGGATAATTACCCGAAGCCTTACACCGGACGTATTCGAGAGCTTCTTTTCCTCGGTGGTGCTGAAAGACGGGGCCATCAATCTTCTCCAGGAAGATGGCACCATGATCGCCCGATATCCGCACATCGAAGCGGCTATCGGCCAGAATTACTCGAGCTCGACCTTGTTCGAGCGCACAGGGCCCTCGGGGCAATACATCACGACGCATCTGTTGAGTCCGGTCGACGGACAGGAGCGTCTGGCCGCGGCAGGACGGTTATCCTTTTATCCGTTGACGGTCGTATCTTCGCAGCCGGTTTCCACCGCGCTGGCCGACTGGCGGGAACAGACCCGCGCATTGCTGTGGGCCGCGTGCGCGATGGCAAGCGTGATCTCCCTGATGCTCTGGTTTGTTACCCGGCATCTGAAGAGGCAGCACCGCAGACTGGATGTTGCCGTCAATCACATGACGCAAGCGCTTCTTCTCTTCGACCGGTCCGAGCGGCTGGTCATTTGCAATCGCCGCTATCTCGAGATGTTCGGGCTCTCGTCAGATATCATCAAACCGGGCTGCCTCCTGCGAGATATCGTCCAGCACCGAAAGGAAAACGGAACGTTCAGCGGTGACGTCGATGCGTATTGCAAGGTCATCAAGGAAGCTTGCAGGCTCGGCGAAGTCAGCCAGAATGAGGCAAGCATTCCCGACGGGCGGTGGATGCAGGTCGTCAATCAGCCTCTTTCCGAAGGCGGCTGGGTGTCGACGATCGAAGACGTGACGGAGCGGCGTCGATCCGAACAACGGACCATCAGGCTGGCTCATTACGACACGCTGACGGATCTGCCAAACCGCGCTCTGTTCCTCAAGCGGCTTGAAGACGAGATAGACCGATGCAGCGACGGCAACCAGCTTGCCGTGTTGTTCCTGGACATCGACGAATTCAAAACCGTCAACGATTCTCTCGGCCATCACGTCGGCGATGAATTGCTGAGATCGATGGCGCGGAACCTTCAGACATGTCTGGGTCCGAACGACTTCGTGGCAAGGCTCGGAGGCGACGAGTTTTCCGTTCTGGCCTCGGGGATAACGAGCAAAGAGGATGTGTTGCCGCTCGTCCATCGCATTCATGAAGCCATTCGCCAGCCCCATGATTGTGCCGGACATCAGCTTACGGTCGATTCCAGTATCGGAATTGCGATGGCGCCTGCCGATGGAACTTCCTCGGATCAGATTTTGCAAAAAGCGGATCTGGCGATGTACGAGGCCAAGTCGTCGGGTCGCAGAACCCACCGGTTCTTCGAAGCGGGCATGGAGAAAAAGGCCAGGGAGCGCCAGCTCCTGGAGACCGAACTGCGAAAGGCCATCGAAGCCGGGCAAATCGATGTTTACTACCAGCCCATCGTGGACCTGCATCACAACAGGATCGTCGGCTGCGAAGCCCTCGCCAGATGGAATCATGCGGAGCGCGGCTTTGTCTCGCCGGCGGATTTCATTCCGGTGGCAGAGCAATCCGGCCTGATCGATGACCTCGGCGAATACGTTCTCCGGAAGGCTTGCAAGGAAGCGGCGGATTGGCCCGACCATGTCAAACTGGCGGTCAACGTTTCTCCGGTCCAGCTCAAAAGCGGTCTGCTCGCCCTGAGGGTCGTTTCCGCACTTGCTGAAACCGGATTGTCCGCCCGCCGGCTTGAGCTGGAGATCACCGAAGCCGTCTTGATCGGGGACGACGAGGCGGCGCTGAAGATTTTGCACGAGTTGCGGGCGATCGGCGTTCGCGTCGCGCTTGACGATTTCGGAACGGGGTATTCGTCCCTCAGCTACTTGCAGCGATTCCCGTTTGACAAGATCAAGATCGATCGCTCGTTCGTAGCCAGTTTGACCCAGCAGCGCGGCTCATCCGGCATTGTACGAGCCGTCGTGGCCATGGCGTCCGAGCACAAGATGGTCACGACAGCCGAAGGCGTCGAGACTGAAGAGCAGCGAAGCATGCTTCGACATCTTCACTGCGATGAGATGCAGGGATTTCTGTTCAGTCCCGCCCGGTCGAGCGAGGACATCAGAAAGTTGTTGCAGGCGAACGCGGTGAAAGAGTTCGTGCGCCGTGGCTGAAGGCTGGCCATTCGCGCCAGGCGGTCCCGGCCGGAACTGACCGTGTCCGGTCAGCCCCACCTTTTCCCGAACGCGGGTGCTTCCGGCTTGTCGACTTTCCAGCCGAAGAAATCATGATTGCCGGACCACGCGTGGACTGTCGTCTCGCAAACCTCGCAGTTGAAACTGCCGGAATGCTTGGTGGTATGCTGCTCCCTCGTCGCGGCGTAGGGCAACGCGCAACTCGGGCAGCTAAAGAACTCGACCGTGAAAAGACTGCCTGCCATTCGGAGATGATGCTACGCGGGCTGAATTTGCGCCAGTTCGAGTGCTTGCCATCATCAATGACCTGCTACCTGGACAGCCGAAGCTCAGCCGTACCTGGTAGCGCTTTTTTAACTCGCCGGTTTTTCTTAAAGCCACCCAAGCGTCAAACCCGCGTCTTTCGCGGCCGTTGGAGCGCTCAGGTGACTGGTTTATCTACACCGCCCGCCACCCCGGCTTTGACGGATCCGTTAGCTTGTAGCCAACCGGTCCCATGCCGCAAATGGCGATGATCGCAGGCTCGGCATGGTTGCGGATGACCCCGTCATAATGCGATGTGCCGGCGACGCGGCGAACGAAGCTGCCGGCAGGGACGGGCACGCAGGATGCCGGGTCAAAGTCGTCGCCACTGTTGCACCACCATGTGCCGGATACGACCACGCACAAGCGGTCCGTGACGTAGGTGTGGGGCGCGCTCATGTAGCCGGGCCACCAGCGCACCAGCGTGAAATATAGCCCCGGCTCGCCGGTTGAGCCTGCCAGCGGACACATTTCCACGCTGCGCTCGGGATACTCCTTGCTGGAAATCCAGTGGCGATCTGCCGGCGGCTGGATGATGGTTTGTGCTGGGTTGATCGGGCTTGCCCCGGCCTCGCTCACGACCATCGCAGGCAGTGTCGCGAGCAGGGACGCGAGAAGCATGTCCCGCCTCGATGTATCCATGTTATTGGTTCTCCGATTGTTGGTTTCCATCCCGGAGGCAGACTGCCGCATTCCAGCGCTTCCGACAATTCAAGATTGGGCAACGGGTGAGGCAATTCCCGCTCTTGCGGATCATGACGGCTTGAAAAATGATCCGATATGGCGAAGCATTGCCGCACAATGGCATAGTTGAACGACGGAGAACCCCGGTGCGGAAAGACCTGTTTGTGGCGCTGGCCTCGGCGATGCTCGTTTCGGCCCACGCGGCGGCTTACGCCGAAGAGCTCACCGGCACGCTCGCGAAGGTGAAAGAGCTCGGATACATCACCATCGGGCACCGCGAGGCATCGATCCCCTTCTCCTACCTGGACGACAACCGGCAGCCGGTCGGCTTCGCCATGGAGATCTGCGGCAAGATCGTCGAGGCGGTGAAGCGCGAGCTGAAGCTCGACAAACTCGAAGTGCGGTATCAGCTCGTGACATCGCCGTCACGCATTCCGCTCATGGCCAACGGCACCATCGACCTCGAATGCGGCAACACCACCAACAACGCCGAACGTCAGCAGCAGGTCTGGTACACCAACACGCATTTTCTCACCGCGAGCCGTTTCGTCTCGAAGGTGGAGTCGCACATCGGATCGATCGCGGACCTCAAGGGCAAGACGATCGTCGCTCCGGCAGGCTCGACCAACATCAAGCAGGCGCTGGAATTCAACAGCCGATTGAACCTGGGGATGACCATCGTTCCGGCCCAGGATCAGGGCGAAGCGTTCCTGATGGTCGAGACCGGCAGGGCGGTGGCCTTTGTTCAGGACGATATCGTGCTCGCGGGCCTGATCGCCAACGCCAAGGATCCAAAGGCGTTCGTGATCTCGGAGGACGCGTTTTCGAGGCCCGAGCCGTATGGAGTCATGCTGCGCAAGGACGATGTCGCGTTCAAGGCCGTTGCCGATGCCGCGACGGCAGCCCTTTACAAGAGCCCGGAAGGCGCGGCGCTCTATGCCAAGTGGTTCACGCAACCGATCCCCCCGAAGGGGGCCAACCTGAACATTCCGATGAGCCCGGCGATGAAGCGGGCCTTCGAGAAGCCGACGGATTCGCCGGATCCATCGACCTACTGAGCGGCGATGCCGGTTTGATAATGGCTGCCGCGGAGGACGCACGACAGTTCGCAAACAAGAAGCCGGGATGTGATCCCGGCTTCTTCGTGTTTGAGCGATAATCGTTTTGTTTGGTAGATGTCTCAGTAGGTACCAAAGCCATTCAGGGCGCCGCCGATCAGGCCGCCGACGATCGCCGCTCCCGGATCATAGCCGCAGCCATTGTAGCCATAGTCATAGCCGTTGCAGTCATAACCACCGCCATAGTAGCCGCCGCCATAACCTCCGCCGTAACCGCGTCGGCCGCCGGCAACTCTGCGTCCGCCACCGCCAACTTGGGCGCGCCCGCTCATCGCGTGGCCGCCCATGGCATGTCCGCCCGCGTGACCTGCCGCTGCGCGTCCGCCGCCACCGTGACCGCCCGGATGGCCGGCCGCCAGCGCACTGGAGGCCACCGGCACGCAACCAAGCGCAACCACGGCGGTAAAGGCAATCAATGTCCGATAACCCATTTAACTCTCCCATTATAACTTGAACAACGAATGTTGTGTCTGGAACACCAAGTCCGGTCGCCACGTAAAGTTGCAGGCGCCGAGAGCACGTTTGCGTGTTGCTGATATCTTCAGGTGTTGCCGTCTCTATTCCCTGTGAGGGGCAGCGCGTCGCGCAGACCCGCGTCGCGCAACGGCTACTCCCAGCAGAAACGCGATCAGCAGCGAACCGAGCGGCGCTTCGCGCGTGATGTTGCTCACGATGCTGAGCGGCATTCCGGGCTTTCGACCGGCTTCGATCGCGCTCGTGAGGCGATTGACCGCGCCATTTACCGCGTCAGAAATTTCCGAAATGGCGGATTTCGACTCGGGAACGGGATCCAACCCTTCATAGACCAGCGGGGGGCTTTCATCGCTCATGATCAAATCTCCAGAGCTTTCGTCTCCGTCAGGCGATTCCGCCGACGCCATCTCACTACCGCCAGCGCGACGGTGAGCGGCGCGGCTGCCGCGTCATCAACAGCGCCAGCGCAAAGCCGATGCCGCCCGCGATCAGCAACGAACCGAGCGGATTGTCCTGCACGCCTTTCGCGATCGCTTGCGAGCCGTCGCGGAACGTGTCGCCGCTTTTCTCGTAAGAGTCCTTGGCGTAGCCGATGGCGGCGTCCTTGGCGTCGCGCGCGGCATCCTTCGCCTGGCCATACAGGTTTTGCGCTGCACCTGCCGCCTCGCGGGCGCGACCCTCGAGCTGACTGCGGGCATCGCCCGCGACGTTGCCGGCTGTGCCCTCGACCTTGCCCGCGAAATCCCTCGCTGAGCCTGTAATCCGATCCTTGTCCATGCGCATACTCCCTGATGAGGTTCTGCGAAGCTAATAGACGGGATCGGTTTCGGTTCCGGAGAGTTTCATCGGTACCATCGGCTGAGGCTTGGAAGGGAATTGCGGAACCCATGAAACGGACAGCGGCAAAGCGGGCATTGCAAAAGACGATCCTGGCGGTGGACGTCGGCGGGTCGCATGTGAAGGTGATGACCAACAAGGGACGCACCAGGCGCGAGTTTGCCTCCGGGCCGCGTTTGTCCGCCAGGGAGATGGTGAAGGAGGTCAAGGCCCTCACCAAGGATTGGTCTTACAACCTCGTTTCCATTGGCTATCCCGGGCCCGTCGTCCACGACCGGCCGCTGGCAGAGCCGCATAACCTGGGCAAAGGGTGGATCGGTTTTGATTTTGGAAAGGCGTTTGGTCGCCCGACCAAGGTGGTCAATGACGCGCTGATGCAGGCGCTCGGCAGCTATCGGGGCGGCCGGATGCTTTTTCTCGGGCTGGGAACGGGTCTCGGCTCCGCCATGATCGTGGACGGCATCCTGGAGCCGATGGAGCTTGGTCATTTGCCGTACCGCAAAAGCGAGACTTTCGAGGATTATGTGGGAGCCAAAGGTCTTGAGCGTCTCGGAAAGAAAAAATGGCGACGAGAAGTTGCCGACGTCGTCAAGCATTTCGTTGCGGCCTTGGAGCCCGATTACGTCGTGCTGGGCGGCGGCAATGCCGAGAAACTCGGACGGCTGCCGCCGAAAGCGCGGTTGGGAGACAACGCGAACGCGTTCAAGGGTGGTTTCAAACTTTGGGATGCACGCGCAACCAAGCGGCGCAAGACCAGATAGCAGTGCTGATGCGCCTTTTGACCGTCGCGCCCGATCCTCTGAACCGGACAAAGCAAAAAGGCGGCTCGGGATTTGCGCCGGCCGCCTTTGTTGGGACTGTCCCGCTCCCGCAGAATTCCATCGCCGCCTAGACAATGCTTGAGTGGTCTTCGAGTTCCCGCTGCTCTGTATTTATCGCGCAGGCCTGTCGGGTGGGGCCCGCCGGCCTCATCCGCGGGCTTAGGCTTTTGTTGGGCTAAATCCTGATCGCTCTCACCGCGGCGATTCAGCCCTTCCAGCCCAACGTCGGAGTTTGTCACGGAAGATGACATAAAGTGCACTCAGGAAGACAAGGGGCGGCCATAGGCCGCCCCTTTCTTGCTGGCGATAGAACCTCGGGGCTACATCGGCGGAATCACGCCGTCCTTGCCGAAGAGAACGGCGCCGCCGTTCAAGGAGCCATCGGGCTGACGTTGGGTCGGCACGAACACGACAGCACCGGGCTTGATCTCTTCCTTGGTCGCCGGAACAAGCGCAACGACCGGGACATTGGCTGGAATGTCGATTTTCTTTTCGCCGCCTTTATAAGTGACGGTCACGGTTTGACCTTCAACACCTTTGACGGCATTCGCGACAGTCGCATTTGTCATCATACTTGATGAGCCAAGGTCCCACGGATAATGGCCCTCGCCAGTTCCGCGCATCTTGTCGGGAAACACGACGACTTCCAGTGATCGCAAGGTCGAATCGGGTTGAGTCACGGTCGCGGTACCAATGAACGTGCCTTCCTTGATGTCCGCCATCGAGGCCTTCACCACGGCCAGTGCCGCAAAGTTGTCGGCTAGGTTGACGGTGACATCCTTACCGTCCTTGGCGTGAACGACGAGTTTGGACCCATCGAGGCTCACGACGGAGCCGCGCACGCGAACCGGGGTTCCATCCGCAAAGGCGGATGTGGAGACAAGCGCCATCGGAATGAGAGCCGTAGCAAAAGCAAGCGCCAGACGCCCATAATGGTGCGAAAGCCTAATCATAATTCCTCCTGTTTTCTGTTGCGGCCAAGCCTGCGGCCTTGGTGGTGTCAAATCGAAACACCGATGCGTCCAAACTATTCCACGAGCGCTCCTGCTTTCGGCGCCATGAACCGCCAGTCAGCGAACGACAATGTCGGCTCTCGTCAGCGGACATCCAGCAGTCCGCCCAGGTGCGCGCGAGTATGCAGGGCCAGCCCAAGCAAGTTGACCATCGTTCAAATTGGAACAAGATCGGGAAACACGGGCGAGCCTATGAGACGACGCCCGAGCCGTCAACGCGCGGCATTGTAGACATCACGTAGGACGTTGGTCTCAAGCTCCAGCTCCTCCAGTCGATACTTGACTACATCGCCGATGCTGACGATACCGGCTAGCTTGCCGCCGCGTAGTACGGGCATGTGGCGCACGCGATGGCGCGTCATCAGTTTCATCACGCGATTGACACTTTCGTCCGGGGACACGGTGGTTACACCGTATTGCATGATTTCTTTCACAGGCATTGACGCGGCTGTCTCGCCATAGCGGGAAAATGCGTGAACGATTTCACGTTCGGAAATGAGACCAAGAACTGCGTTCCCGCTCGCCACCACGAGAGCGCCAATATTCTTTGCGCGGAGCCAGTTCACCGCGCTCTTGGTGCTGGCTTCCGGAGCTATTGTTGTGACCTCGGTGCCCTTCCGCCTCAAAATGCTTTCGATGGACATAGTCTCCTCCTAACGCCCTCGCGGACTCAATCCGCTTCAACCCGGCGAACGGCTCACATAAGGAGCGTTCTTCTCCATCCCCAATAAAATGCGTTTTAGAAGCATCAAACGGGCGTGATCGGCGAGCGAGCAGCGACTGACGGACGTTACCGAGACCGAGCGGCATAACGCGGGCGTCCTCGATAGTCGCCCGAATTTCTATTGCTCGGGGCTACACCTGAAACCGCGTGCGCTATTAGCGCTAACCCTCATGTCCCAAACCAAACTATCGTGCAACAATGGGATCGCGTTCGACATCTGGACGAAACAACGAAGGACCGGCGCATGATAGAGGCGCTCCTCGCTGCATGGCTAAGACGCGCGGCGCTGATTATCACCTTATCCGTTCTGCTGACAGCTCCGGCTTGGCGCGATGCGATAGCGGAAGAGTACCCTTCGCGGACCGTCTCGCTGGTGGTCGCGTATCCCGCCGGGGGTGGCGTTGACACCGTCGGTCGGATAATCGCGCAGAAGCTCACCGACGCGCTTGGCCAGCAGGTGGTGGTCGTCAATCGTCCGGGCGGGGGCTCGGTGATCGGCACGCGCGACGTCGCGAGGGCGCGGCCTGATGGCTATACGCTGCTTCTTATGGTTACCGGGGCCGCCCTTGCGGCCAATCCGGGCTACGACATTGAAAAGGACTTCGAGGCGATCAGTTTGATCGCCTTGGTTCCGGTCGTAATCATGTCCAATTTATCGGTCCCGGCAAAGTCATTGGCCGAGGTCATCGCGCTTGCGAAGAGAGAAGGCGCGAAGCTTACGATCGGCACGCCACCGTCACCGACATTGAATTATTTCGGCGCCGAGCAATTCAAGGCCATGACAGGCACCGACATAACGATCGTCACCTACAAGGGGACCGGACCGCTAACCAACGATCTCGTGGCCGGCCATGTGATGCTCGCCTTCAACACGCTGCCGCCGGCGATCGGCAATATCCAGTCCGGCGCGCTGCGCGCGATTGCCGTCGGGTCGCCCTCACGCGTGGCCGCGATCCCCGATGTTCCGACCCTTGCCGAGTCCGGCTTGCCGGACCTCGAGATCGTCCAGTATTACGGACTTGTCGCTCCGGCCACCACGCCGCAGCCGATCATCGAGCGGTTGAACACGGAACTACGCAAGATCTTGACGTCGGAAGACGTGAAGAAGCGCTTGATTGATGCGGGCGGCGATCCGATCCCCAGCACGCCGGCGGAATACGCGCGGAATATCCAGCGCGAAGAAAAAAAATGGCAGGCGGTGATCAAAAAGCTTGGGCTCGTGGTCAACTGAAAGTCATTTTCGTCACCGACCGCTTCGGATCCAGACTGTGTAAAAACGCGCTTTTTGGTTGGAGAGCGGGGCCGGATCGGCGAAGCGGATTTCATGCTCGGATCGCTTCTATCAATCCGCCGACTCCCAGAATGCGCATTACCCGTTTGATGTTGT
>JBEKZZ010000009.1:0-107878 GCA_049509335.1 Bradyrhizobium sp.
CCCGGACAAGCGCGGTAGTTCCGTTTCCCACAGCTCGAACAGGCTTGCCACAATGGCGGCGGACTTTTCCTGGCGGGCCTTCACCCGTGTTGCGGGATCTTTGCCGCGGACGTCCTCTTCGACTTTCGTTCGCCCTGCTTGATCCGTTCCAGAACATAGTCGGCCAGAGGTTGCAGTTCGAATAACCGCATTGTGCGGCCTTTTTCCCCCAAACTCCTTATTCGACTTAGCTCGATTATGTTCGAGCGAATCTTCTTTTTTAGATCTCGAAACTCATCGTCATCTAACTTCATCCAATCTCGGAAGTTTTGGAGATATGTATCGGTTGGAGTGCGAGAGCCGCACTCGATTAGTGAGATTTCATGAACTGAGCAGCCAGTGTGCTGTGCTTGGTCCCCCATCGTGAGCCCTTTAGCTATGCGCAAATCTCGGCAGCGCTGTCCGAATCGGCTCAAGACGGTCATGGAGAAGCTCCTAAACGGTGAGGGCTATTTAGCGGTCTTAGCTCTTTAAATAGTCACTAAGTGAGGCCGCGTGCTCGCGTTTAAGAAGGTTTTCTAGCTTCATGTCACCGCGATAGCTCCTCGCAAAGTTGGCGCCGTAAGTTTCGCGCAGAGTGTCGACACGGGTGTTTCCGTTTTTGTGCCGTATCTGACCATCGGCGTCCCGATAGCGATCATCAAGTCCTGGCTGTTTCGTCATTCGATTCCCCTGTTATTAGGAACATAGTTTAGCTGTCACACTCGTCGCCTTTCTGGCTAACTACACCCCGTCGTAGACCCACACGTGTCGCACTTCATGCAGGTGCCGTTGCGCACGAGCGTGAAGTTGCCGCACTCCGAGCACATCTCGCCCTCGTAGCCCTTGGCTTTGGCTTCCGCGCGGCGTTCGGCCTTTGAAGGGGCCGCGGCTGCGGCCGTGCCCGCCTTGCTCCATTGCAGCGCCTCGAGCTTTTCCGTCGGGGAGAGGTCGTGTTGCGCCTCCTGCTTCAGCGCGACCGCGCCTTCTGTCGTGTCGGAGGAGACGCGGCCGTGCAGGCCTTGCGATGACAGCGACGTCACCTTGCTGCCGCCTGATGGAGCGGTGTCCGAACCCGCGCTGATCGCGGCACTTCCGCCACGCATCACCACGAGATTGTCGGTCCTGGAACGCGTGAGCCCCTTGGAGAGATACTTGTTCGCGTGCTGGCCGTGGTTGTCGGGCTCCTTGCCTTCCTCGACGCCCTTGCCGAGCGCGTCGAAGCCGCTTTCGGTCGGATCGACGTGGGCGAGGTCGAAGCGCGACATGTAGCTCACCGCGAGTTCGCGGAAGACATAGTCGAGGATCGAGGTCGCGTACTTGATCGAGTCGTTGCCCTGCACGGGGCCCGCCGGCTCGAAGCGGGTGAAGGTGAAGGCATCGACATATTCTTCCAGCGGCACGCCATATTGCAGGCCGAGCGAGACTGCGATCGCGAAGTTATTGATGAAGGAGCGCAACGCCGCGCCTTCCTTGTGCATGTCGATGAAGATCTCGCCGATGCGGCCGTCGTCATATTCGCCGGTTCGCAAATAGACCTTATGCCCGCCGACTACGGCCTTTTGCGTATAGCCCTTGCGGCGATCCGGCATCTTCTCGCGCTCACGCATCACGATAATGCGCTCGACGAGTTTTTCGACGACCTTTTCCGAGACCTGCGCGGTCCGCGCGGCCATCGGCTTGTCGTAGAACGTCTCGACCGCATCGTCCTCGTCCTCATCGTCGCTGATGAGCTGCGAGTTGAGCGGCTGCGAAAGCTTCGAGCCGTCGCGGTAGAGCGCGTTGGCTTTCAGCGCGAGTTTCCAGGACAACAGATAGGCCGACTTGCAATCCTCGACGGTCGCGTCGTTCGGCATGTTGATGGTCTTGCTGATCGCGCCGGAAATGAACGGCTGGGAAGCCGCCATCATGCGGATGTGGCTTTCCACCGACAAATAGCGCTTGCCGACCTTGCCGCAGGGGTTGGCGCAGTCGAACACGGGGTAGTGCTCGGCCTTCAAATGCGGCGCGCCTTCCACCGTCATCGCGCCGCAGATGTGAACGTTCGCGGCCTCGATCTCGCGCTTGGTGAATCCAATCGCGGTGAGCAGGTCGAAATTCGGGGCTGCGATCGCTTCCGAGCCGATGCCGAGCTGGTCGCGGATGAAGTCCTCGCCAAAGGTCCACTTGTTGAAGGCGAACTTGATGTCGAAAGCCGTGGGCAGGGCTTTCTCGACCTTCGCGATCGCTTCGTCGGTAAAACCTTTGGTCCGCAGCGTCGAGGCATTGACGCCGGGCGCGTTGGAAAGAGAACCATGACCCACCGCATAAGCCTCGATCTCCGCGATCTCGCTTTCGCGATAGCCGAGCGCGCGCAAGGCCGCCGGCACCGCCTGGTTGATGATTTTGAAGTAGCCGCCGCCGGCGAGCTTCTTGAATTTCACCAGCGCGAAATCCGGCTCGATGCCGGTGGTGTCGCAATCCATCACCAGCCCAATGGTGCCGGTCGGCGCCAGCACCGTGGTCTGCGCGTTGCGGAAACCGTTCACTTCGCCCAGCGCAAGCGCGTCGTCCCAGGCTTTCGTCGCATGCGCGATCAGCTCGGCTTGCGGGCAGGAGGCGTGGTCGAGCGGCACCGGGCTCACCGCGAGCGCTTCATAGCCGGAAGCCGTGCCATGCGCCGCGCGGCGGTGGTTGCGGATCACCCGCAGCATGTGCGCCGCGTTCTTCTTGTAGCCGGGGAAGGTGCCAAGCTCACCCGCCATTTCGGCCGAGGTCTTGTAGGCAATGCCGGTCATGACGGCTGTGAGCGCGCCACAGAGCGAGCGGCCTTCCTTGCTGTCATAAGGAAGACCCATGGTCATCAGGAGGCCGCCGATATTGGCAAAGCCCAGCCCGAGCGTGCGGAACTCGTAGGAGAGTTCGGCGATCGCTCTAGAGGGGAACTGCGCCATCATGACGGAGATCTCGAGCACCAGCGTCCAGAGCCGGCAGAGATGCTCGTACGACGCGACGTCAAACGTCTTGGTGTCGATGTTGTAGAACGTCAGCAGGTTGGCGGACGCGAGGTTGCACGCCGTGTCGTCCAGGAACATGTATTCCGAGCACGGATTGGACGCGCGGATGTCGCCGGAGGCCTTGCAGGTGTGCCAGTCGTTCATCGTGGTGTTGAAATGCAGGCCCGGATCGGCCGACGCCCAGGCGGCGTAGCCGATTTTCTCCCAGAGGTCGCGCGCCTTCAGCGTCTTCGTGATCTTCTTGGTGGTGCGGCCGATCAGATTCCAGTTGCCGTCGGTCTCGACTGCGCGCAGGAAGTCATCCTTCAGCGACACCGAGTTATTCGAGTTCTGGCCGGACACCGTGAGATAGGCTTCCGAATCCCAGTCGGTGTCGTAGATGTCGAAGCTGATGTCCTTGTAGCCCTGCTTCGCAAACTGGATCACCCGCTTGATGTAGTTGTCAGGCACGAGTGAGCGGCGCGCGAGCTTGATCTCGCGGCGGAGCGCCGGGTTCTTTTCGGGATCGAAGCAGTCGTCGCCTGAACCTTCGCAGTTCACGCAGGCCTTCATCACGGCCTTGAGGTGCTTCTGGTTGATCTTGGAACCGGTGACGAGCGCTGCGACCTTCTGCTCCTCCTTCACCTTCCAGTCGATATAGGTCTCGATATCCGGATGGTCGGCATCGACCACGACCATCTTGGCGGCGCGGCGCGTGGTGCCGCCTGATTTGATTGCGCCGGCGGCGCGGTCACCGATCTTCAGGAAGCTCATCAGGCCGGACGAACGACCGCCGCCGGAGAGCTTTTCGCCTTCGCCGCGCAGCCGCGAGAAGTTCGAGCCGGTGCCCGAGCCATATTTGAACAGGCGCGCCTCGCGCACCCACAGGTCCATGATGCCGCCCTCGTTGACGAGGTCGTCACTGACGCCCTGGATGAAGCAGGCATGCGGCTGCGGATGCTCGTAGGACGATTTGGATTTCGTCAGCTTGCCGGTGAAGGGATCGACGTAATAATGGCCCTGGCCGGGGCCGTCGACGCCGTAGGCCCAATGCAGCCCGGTGTTGAACCATTGCGGCGAGTTCGGCGCGACCATCTGCTTGGCGAGCATGAAGCGCAGTTCGTCATAGAAGGCGCTGGCGTCTTCTTCTGACGAGAAATACTTGCCCTTCCAGCCCCAATAGGTCCAGCAGCCGGCCAACCGATCGAACACCTGCTTGGCGGAGAGTTCGCTGACATAACGCTCGGATTCGGGGAGGGTGGCGAGAGCTTCAGTGTCGGGCACCGAGCGCCACAGCCAGGACGGCACGGTCTCTTCCTCGACCTTCTTCAGCCGCGCGGCAACGCCGGCTTTGCGGAAGTACTTCTGCGCCAGGACGTCGGAGGCGACCTGCGACCAGAATCCGGGTACCTCGACGTTTTCGAGGCGGAACACCACTGAGCCGTCGGGATTACGGATTTCAGATGTCGTCAATCTGAAATCTATCTGTGCGTAGGGTGACTGGCCCGCAGTGGTATTACGCCGTTCGATTCGCATGGTCGTGCCCCGTTCTTTTTAGGCCGGCCGCCGCCGCGGCTGCCGGGTGTTTTCCTTGAGCGATCCCCGAGGCCACGTTGGCCTCGACGTCCGCAAGCTTATGCCGGTGGATCCGGCCCGTTTCTCTGACGGCTCGACCGTGGCGAATGCCGCGGTTGGCCGGCCCATGGTCTCGAAACGGAGCTCCCCAGCGCCGCTTCGAGACCATGTACTCAACGCCCCAAACTCAAACCTTGAGCCTTTTCGGCTCGTTTTTTCGCGCCCGAAGGATCCGCCGGATGAGGGACAAAAACGCCCGTATCCGCTGCCCTCAACAGGCCGACGGAGTGATCATTTTGGAACCCTTTAGGGAGCGACCGGCGGGACCCAAACACACACGCGCCGAACAGATGAAAGCTAGGACGACTCCAACGCGCCCGTCAAGAACTAGTACGAGTTCCTGAATCAAATACTAAATATGGTGGAAACGGGGGAAAACCAGGGGGCCATGCCCGCATCTGATGGAGCCAAGTATCAGTGAGTCCTCAGGGATTCCCAAGCGAAAATTTTTGTGATCCGAAGCCGCTCACAAGCTTCACCCCGCTGTTCACAGGGAGAAGTATTTTTGTGGGCTGGGACTTGCCTGAGCGAGACTCACGTAAGGCTACGGAAATTCGCCGGGCGGGTCCGGTCAGCCATACCGTTCTGACCATGGTTTGAACCTTTGATCGGCGGCAAGGTGCGCTGATTCCACCGCACCAGCCGGTTCCACACCCCATGACATCTGAAAACCAGCCGGGCGCGAAAGCGCGCATCGCGCCCGCCGGCATTGCCTTCCTCGCCATCACCTCGATCGGTTGGGGTTTCAACTGGCCCGTGACCAAATACCTGATCGGCTTTCTGCCGCCGCTGACGCTGCGCGGCACGACCGGGGTGATCGGCGCAAGTCTCCTGGCAATTCTCGCCGTCTTGTGGGGACAGAGCTTGCGCGTGCCGCGCGCCTACTGGCCGCGGCTGGTGGTTGCCGCCATCCTCAATGTCGGCTGCTGGATGGTGCTGATGGGCTTTGCGCTGGTCTTTCTCCCGGCAAGCGAAGCCGCCCTGATCGCCTACACCATGCCGGTCTGGGCCTCGATCCTGGCCTGGCCGATCCTGGGCGAGCGGCCGAATCTGTTGCGCGTGCTCTCGCTGGTGATGGCCTTTGCGGGGATGAGCGCGATTCTCGGTGGTAACGGCTTTGCGGCGAGTCTCGCCAAGCTGCCGGGAATGATCATGGCGCTTGGCGGCGCGATCGGCTTTGCGGTCGGCACGGTGCTGGCCAAAAAATGGCCGCTGCATCTGCCGCCGGTATCGGCGGCAGCCTGGCAGATCGGGATCGGCTGCTTACCCGTCGCGATCGCGGGCTTTCTGTTCGAGAAGTCCAATTTCGCCGGACTTGCCGGCAACGGCTGGCTCCTGTTCGGTTATTCGACCGTGGTGCAGTTCTGCATTGCCTATGTTTGCTGGTTTGCGGCGCTGGCGCGCCTGCCGGCGTCGGTCGCCGCGATCGGTACCATGGCGGTGCCGGTGATCGGCGTGGCGGCGTCAGCGATGGCGCTGCACGAGCCGCTCGGCATCGGCCAGATCGCCGCCCTTCTGTTTACGCTCGCAGGGGTCGCGCTCGCGACGCAATCGTGAAGCGGAGGCCGCCCCCACCCGGACCCCTTCCCCGCATGCGGGGCAGGGATGGGAGGAGGCATTACGGGCAGGGATGCTCCTTGCCGTCGTCGCCGATATAGGTGCCGGACTGCGGATCGTAGGACGAATACATCCACGTGCAGTAGGCGACCGGATCATCCACCGGCGATGGCGCGGGCACGTTATAAATCCCAGGCGTGGCCACCGCTCCGCCAAGGACAACGCCGGCCGCAACGCCCGCGGCGAAATCACCGCGATCGCGGTCATGGTCGGAGGGACGATTTTCGGCCGCGGCGGGCGGAGCGGCATTGCGAGGCGGCATTGCGGCCGGTGGCGCCGGGACGGCCGGCCGGTAGGCTCTCATCGGCGGACGGGGAGGCACGTTCGTTCGCTCACTACCGTGGTCGGTGGTCCTGAATTGCGCGAGGCCGCTGGCCGGCGCAGCGAGGACAAGAATCAGGGCCACCGGCACAGCCACGCCGAGGCTTGCGGGATTGGTCATGTTCGTTTCCTTTCAACAGATCCACCCCTCCCGAAGGCAGAGCCGCAGACTCCTACACGTCGAGATTGTAAGCGAAGGATGCGTAAGGCGAAATGAAGAGGCGGGTGCGATGACGCGGGTGTGATACGTGAGCTTTGAGCGCCTGAACCGGTCAGGTTTGCCTCGCCACGGAACGCGCCTTTTATACTTCGCTTATCTGGACAATTCAGCGCACAGGTGGCATCAGAGCTGCATCGCACAACAAGGCGGCGCAGCTCGGATGAAGCAGTTTTTCCTCAAAGTGTTCACTTGGTGGAATGGCCAGACTTTCGGCACGCAATTGTGGACCTGGCGCTTCGGCGAACTGGTCGGCGAGGACGAGCAGGGCAACCGTTACTACCGCACCAAAGACCGAAAGATCGACCCCACCCTCGGTTTCGAGCGACGCTGGGTCGTTTATAACGGCTATGCGGAAGCGACCCGTATTCCGCCGTCCTGGCACGGCTGGATTCATCACACCGTCGACGTTGCGCCCACGGAAGAAAACTACACGCCGCGGGAGTGGGAAAAGCCGCATGTGCCGAACATGACCGGCACGCCGGCGGCCTATCGGCCGCCCGGATCGACGCTCGCGAGCGGCCGCCGGCCCAAGGCCACCGGCGATTACCAGCCCTGGACGCCGGGAAGCTGAGTTCGGAAGCTGAACTCTCGCCACCGCGCCATCATTTTCGATTTCGACGGCGTGCTCGCCGACAGCGAGGTGCTGTCGAATACCGTGCTCGCCGATGTTGTCACCGAGCTTGGCGTGCCGACGACGGTGGACGACGCCTATCGCAATTTCATGGGCAAGCGGTTGTCGGAAGTGATCGAGGCCATCGAGGCCGTGGTCGGTCACAAGCTGCCGGCGGATTTTGCCCACGCTTATCAGCTCCGGACATTTGAGGCGTTTCGCGTGCGTCTCAAGCCGGTCGATGGTGCGCGCGAATTTATCGAGGCCTGGCGCGAGGTGCCGCAATGCATCGCCTCCTCGTCGTCGCCCGAGCGATTGGCGTTAAGCTTGGAGGTTTTGAACATGACGCCGCTGTTTGAGGGGCGGGTGTTCAGCGCTTCCAATGTCGCGCGAGGCAAGCCGCATCCCGACATCTTCCTGCATGCGGCCGAACGGCTTGGCGTCAAGCCGGCCGATTGCATCGTGATCGAGGACAGCGTTGGCGGCGTCGCCGCAGGGCGCGCCGCCGGCGCAATGGTGATCGGCTTGACGGCGGCGGGGCATATTCAGTCAGGCCACGATGCGCGATTGAGAGAAGCCGGCGCTGATCATGTTGTGGCGTCATTTGTCGAACTCGATCGGGTAATCCGTCCACTGCTGCGCCCAGGTGCGTAAAGCATTGATGCGCCGTGTTGCACTGCCCACGCGCCTGTGAACAACGGGATCAACGGGGACATCAAACACGCCGCTGTTGCGCCTCGTGTGGGGCGATGGCTTAGTAAGGTCATCTTACGGAGATGGGAAACCACCGCGACGGATCGGGCAACAGTTCGCGACTGACCCGATAAGCAGCGGCTTCCGATCAGGATGAGCTGGGAGATAGGCCCCCGGAAACGACGTCCTGAGATCGCCCGTTGAGAATGTGAGGCTACCGTAAGACAGGAAAGGCCGTCCGGGAAACCGGGCGGCCTTTTTCTATGGGGCTTCTTTCTTCGTGACTCCTCCAGCAATGATTACATCGGAGCAATCCCCATTTTTCCGATGATCCCGGACCATTTAAGAATCTCCGACGCCATGAATTTTTTGAGGTCTTCCGGACCGAGATCCGCCGGTTCAGCGCCTTGCTCGGCGAAGAGCGCACGCACCTTCGAATCCTTCGTGGCATCCTGTGCCGCGGCGTGCAATTTTTCGACGAGCGCCTTGTCTGTGTTGCCGGGCGCAAGCAACGCAAGCCAAGCATAGCTCTCGTAACCTTGCAGGCCGGCCTCGGCAGCCGTCGGCACATCGGGCAACGCCGTCATGCGTTGGTTGCTGGCCACCGCAAGAGCGCGCGCATCGCCGTTTTTGATCAGGCCCAGAACGTTCGGCAGAAGTTGAAATCCGACCGGAACCTGGCCTGAAATGAAGTCGGGCGTATAGCTCGCGATATTCCGGTAGGGGACGTGGACAAGCTGCGTTCCGGTGAGCTGTTCGAAATAGGCGCCGGCGAGATGTTGCGAGGAGCCCACGCCGACCGAGCCGTAATTGAGCTGCCTCGGGTGCTGCTTGGCATATTCGATCATCTCGAGGAGCGTCTTGGGCGGAAGTTTCGCGTTGATCACGACGACATTGGGAAGCGTGGCGAACAAACAGATGGGTGTAAAGTCCTTTTGCGGATCGTAACCGAGTTCCTTGAACAACGCCTTGTTGGCAGCCAGCGGCCCGGACGTACTCATCACCAGCGTATAACCGTCCGGCGCCGCGTGCGCGGCGGCTGCGGTACCGGTGTTGCCTCCCGCGCCGGGGCGGTTTTCGACCACGAAGTTTTGGCCGAGAGAGGTCGCCATCCGGTTGAGCAGAATGCGGGTGATGACGTCGCTGGCGCTGCCGGCGGCAAACGGCACATAGATCTGAATCGGCCGGTCGGGGTAGCCGGAGTTCGCGACCACACAGGCCGGCATCGAGGCCACCAGGATTGCAGCCGCGCTGTGTGACAAAAATGACCTCCGGTCGGCCCGAAGTGTCTGTTTTGACCGCCGGCGTCCAACAAGCGAGGCGAATGTTCGGCACATCAACCCGTCTGATCCCGCAAAACCGCGTCGGCGTCATAACCGTAGAGCCGCTCCTGTTCCGGGGGAAAGGTTGCCGATTCCGGGATTCGGTTTTCGCGCATCCGCGCATTGCGCGCCGCGATCTCGCCGGCATCGCTGGTCTGGTAGAGTTGCTCTTCGCGGCGGGCCAGCCCCTGCATCCAGGCGGTGCGCGGCTGGCGAAGTTTCACGTAACGTTCAAGCGCTGCGACAGGTGCGTCCTGCGATGCGGCGAGACAGCCGGCCAGAACATACGCGTCCTCGATGCTCTGCGCGGCGCCCTGCGCGTAGAACGGCATCATCGGATGGGCCGCGTCGCCCAGCAGGACGACCCGCCCGATCCGCCAATCGGGCAGCGGCTCGCGATCATACAGCGCCTGGCGCAGCACGCGCGGCGTCGCCGCGATGATCGTGCAAATGGTGTCGTGCCAGCCGGCATATTCGGCCAGCGCGTCTTCAATGCGCCCCTCGGCCAGCCAGGATTCCCGTGCGGGCTGTTCCGACCGGCTGATGCCGATCCAATTGAAGGTCCTTCCTGCCGCGATGTAGTACTGGACGATGCTGCGGTTCGGCCCCATCCATACGCCCGCGACCTTGGCAACATCCAGGTGCGCGACACGCTCGGCCGGCACCAGCCCGCGCCAGGCGACGTTGCCGGTGTACCGCGGCAGCTCCTTACCGAACATTTGCCCACGCACCGTGGAGTGAATTCCGTCGGCGCCGATCAGGATGTCGCCGGTCGCGGTGCTGCCATCCGCGAACGAAAGAGTGACGCCGTCGTCATCCTGATCGAAGCGCTCGATACGGCAGCCGAGACGGAAACTTCCCTTTTCAAGACCGCCGAGCAGCACATCCAGCAGGTCGGCCGGTGCGCGGTGTAATACGGCGCGCCAAAACGTGCTTCCGCCCGCTCGCCGAGCGGCGTGTAGTAGAGACGATCGCCGTTGTCCCAGGCGCGATAGTCACGCGCTTCCGGATAATAGGCGACTTTTGCCAGGGCATCACCGAGGCCAAGCTTCCGCAGGATCCGCGTTGCGTTACCGCTGACCTGAAGGCCGGCGCCGACCTGACTGAAGGCGGCGGCCTGTTCGAACAACTCGGCGGCGATGCCGCGCTGGCGGAGTGCCAGCAACGCGGTGATTCCGCCAATGCCGCCGCCCGCAATCAGAACCTTTTTGTTTTTGTTGGGCACGATGACCTCAAACCGGGGTCCCGTGAAATGAGCCCCAACTCCGGTCAATGTTCGCGGTTTTCAGGCTTGCCCGCAAGTCTGGCTGTCTGCTCCTGGCGTACGGGCAATAGCCGCCGCGAGGTCCATCAGGGCCTCGGATCAAGTCCGAGGGCATGCTTCGCTCGAAAACGCTCCAAGCCCAAGCCGTGCCGCCGCGCGCTGGTTGGCGGCGCGGCGATATTCCCGGCCGGCCGGATTGCGTCGCTGCAGGCGCGCCAGCACGTCAGGCGGCGCGGTGTCGGGCGAGCCTGAATTGAACGGCGGCGCCGGGTTATACTCGAGCCGAAGCTGAATCATTTCGGCGGTCGGCCGGTCGACCAGGTGTGAGACCAGTGTCAGCGCGAAATCGATTCCGGCGGTGACGCCGCCGCCGGTGATGCGGTTGCGATCGACGCACACACGCGTCTTGGTCGGCAGCGCGCCGTATGGCCCGAGATATTCCATCGCGGTCCAGTGCGTCGTCGCCTTATATCCCTTTAATAGACCGGCGGAGCCCAGGACCAGAGACCCCGTGCAGACCGAGGTGACGTATTTCGTATGCGCCGATTGCGCGCGCACGAAATCGAGCACCTCTTCGTCATTGATCATGTCGTCGGTGCCGGCTCCGCCGGGAACGCAGATGACGTCGAGTTGCGGGCAATCGGCAAAGCTTGTGGTCGGCAGTATCATCAGCGGGGTGTCGCTCGTGACCGGCTCGATCCGTTTCCAGATCAGATGAACTGTCGTGTCAGGCAAGCTCGAGAACACCTGCAGGGGACCGGTGAAATCGAGCTGGGTCACGTTTGGAAATACGACAATTCCGATCTGAAGCGGCGCTGACATGACGGGTTCTCGGGGTTTAAGCTTGACCTCGCTAATCTCGCATGATCGTCTCTTGTCTGAAATGGCAAATTTCCCTCATTTTCGGACATCGAGGCCATGACGATCGGCATCCTCATATTTCCCGACTTCCAGCTCCTTGATGCGGCTGGGCCGATTTCGGTGTTCGAGATCGCAAGTCGTTTTGCGCGCGCGCCGGCCTCGATCAAAGTGCTGGCCGAAATTCCCGGTCCGGTGCGCTCCTCTTCCGGCGTGGAAATGTTGGCGCGAAGCTTGCGGGCTCCAGCCGCGCTCTCGACGTTGATCATCGCCGGCGGGGAGGGGGTTCTCGCCGCGGCGCGATCGGCGCGGATCCTGGCCTTCGTGCGCGCGGCGGCAAAACGCGGTGTGCGTATCGCCAGCGTCTGCTCCGGCGCCTACATCCTCGCCGAAGCCGGTCTCCTGGATGGCCGCCGCGCCACCACCCATTGGGGACGCACGCGACATTTTCTTTCATCCTATCCCAAGGTGAAACTGGAACCCGACCAGATCTTCGTCCGCGACGGCGAGATCTGGAGCTCGGCCGGCATCAGCGCCGGCATCGATCTGGCGCTGGCGCTGATGGCGGAGGATTTCGGCGAGGAAGTGTCGCGTCAAACCGCGCGCCAGCTCGTGCTCTACGACAGGCGCAGCGGTGGACAGTCGCAATTTTCCTCGCTGCTGGAATTGAAGGCCCAGGCGCAGCGCTTCGGTCCGCTGCTCAGCTGGGCGCGCGAGCATCTCGACGCCCCGCTGACGGTCGAGGATCTGGCCGAGCGGGCGGGGATGAGCACGCGTCACTTCACCCGCGCCTTCATCGCGGAGACCGGCAGCACGCCATCGAAAGCCGTGGAACGGCTGCGGCTGGAGGTGGCGCGCCAACAGGTGCAATCTTCAATTGAGGCGATCGAGCGTGTGGCGGAATCAACCGGCTTTCGCGATCCGGAGCGGATGCGCCGTGCCTTCATCCGCGCGTTCGGCCAGCCGCCGCAGTCGCTCCGGCGCGCCGCACGGGTGCGTTAGGTTAGGGGCTTCCTCAGCCGCTGCACGATCGGCTTGAGCAGTTGCGGCGTAAGGTAAATCGGAAACTGCGAAAACGCAAAGTAGAGCCACGTTGTTCCCGGCAGGATGCCGTCGGTCGCCGCCAGCATCAGTCCCATGTTACGTTGCGAGACCATGAGCCCGAGAGCCATCGCCCGTTCATAACCAGCTTTTCGAAAGATCAGCGCGGTCGCGCCCATCAGCGCAAAGAAGACCGCGAAGGCCAGTAGCGTCAATTTCAGCGCGCGAAGGGGATCGGCAAGAATTCCTCCCGCCACATTGCCCATCACGGCGGAGACAAAGACGAAGAGAAACACCACCGTCATCCCGTCGATCAGGCTGGCGTGCCGCTTGACCGCTTCGCCGCCCGCGCGCCAGCGGATCGCGCCGGCGATACACAGCGCCCCTGCGAGGATCGCGAGCAGCTTGAGCTCAAGTGCGAGCGGGGAGAGTGTCAGCGCTTGCCCGAGAAAAACATAGGCAAACAGCGGCGCGGTGATCGGGACAATGCCGGTGCCGATCACAAGCGTGACCAGCACGAGCGTGGCATCAAGCCCCATCACGGCCGCAAGCGCAGGTGCGGCCATCATCGGAGAGGCCATCGCTTGCAGCATCAGGGCAAGATAGAGATCCGGCGAACTGCGATCGAGACCCGTCAGATGCCAGATGCCGCCGGATATCAAGGGCACCGCGAGCATGGTCCAGGCGGTGGCGCCCAGCACAAGGCCGGGACGCCGCAAGTATTCTCGCAGCATGCCGAGGTCGACGCGCAAAAACGAGGTGCAGAGCAGGAGGAAGATCGCTTCCGTGACATACGGCTTGAGCAGTTCGCCGGCCGGCGGCACCGCGATGCCGATGAACACCAGCGCTGCGATCGCGCGCGTCCCTTGATTGCCGAGCCAGATCAGGGCTTGGACTGGAGCCGCAGCGATCGTCTTCAGGTTTTCAGACATTCTGCTTCGGGAGAGCGTGGTGATGCGCGCAGGCGCGTGAAGGGATGACGACCATGCGGCAGGCGTCCGTTCCCACCAAGTAACGTCTCGTTACGGTCTATTTCGCAGAAGACGTTCGTCATCGATGAGGACACCAGGCCGTATCGGCGTAGCGCGCCATTAGCCGCCAGCTTCGCCGTCGATCGAAATCTCGCGGCCTTGCCGGTCTTTGCCACGAAAATTGACCTTCCCATCCGTGAACGACAGAGTCCATTTTCGTTGTTCACCGGCTCCGAGGTATTGAACATCGATAGCAAACGTATGCCGGTCCAGCCACGTCCCCTTCACAGCGCGCACGCCAGTCTCGGCTGCCTCTCCCTTGCG
Source organism: Bradyrhizobium sp. (assembly GCA_049509335.1). Lineage (GTDB taxonomy): Bacteria > Pseudomonadota > Alphaproteobacteria > Rhizobiales > Xanthobacteraceae > Bradyrhizobium. The sequence goes on from JBEKZZ010000009.1 coordinate 13,870, forward strand.
GTACAGTCCGTCAAGTCCGATCGGGCCGCGAAATTTGGCGGACGGCTTCACCGGATTGTGGGTGTCAACCTCCAGTTCGTAGCCGGGATTCGGATCGGCGAGGGTGAGCGAAAGCGATTTGATGTCCAGTCCATTGTCGGGAAACTTGTAGATCTTCCCGGAAATGGCGGCCGCGATATCGGGCGTCGCGCCGACTTCTGTTCGCTTCTCCCTGGCGGCGACGTCAATCGTGTTTGCCAACACACTTGCGCCCACGGCATCGGCGGGTAACGCCGTATCGGATTTGACGGCTCCGGAAATAAAATCGGCCATTTTTCCGAACGGACAAAAATCTCTCGCCGTCATGACCGCTACGACGTCCACTTCGGGAAGAACCATGATGACCTGGCAATGATATCCGACCGTCATGTAGACATGCTTGTCGGGTATCGCCCAGAAAAAGTTGGAATACCGCAGGCTCGGATCGAAGGTTGCGTTCATGTTGACGCTGTCGTGGTTGACCTTGTCGATCCAATCCGGCCGCAGCAGCTGCTTGTCCTCCCAGTTGCCGTTTCGCAAGTAGAGATAGCCGATCTTCGCCATGTCGCGGGGGTACATGGCCAAACCGAATCCGCCGGTCGACAGGCCCTGGGGATCGCGCCGCCAGGCGAATGAGGTAATTCCGAGGGGACCAAAGAGCTTCGCGCTGGCGTAGTCCTGGGCGCTCGATCCGGTCAGCTTGGTGATGACGGCGGAAAGCAGATGCGGATTGCCGCTGTTGTAATAGAAAGCTTCCCCCGGCGCATGCGCCATCGGGCGATCCAGGATGAATTTGACCCAATCAGGGCTGCGTCCCAAATCGCGTATGGATTGCTCCGTGCCGCCTTCAAATCCTTCGTCCCATTCAAGTCCAGAGGTCATGTCCAGAAGGTTCTGGATCGTGATCGCTTTTTTCCGGTCGTCGACATTGGCAATGCTGCGATCGCCGAAAAAATCCAGTGCGGGATGGCCTAGGTCGTCCAGCAAACCGTCCTTGTGGACCATCCCGACCAGAGTTCCGATAACCGCCTTTGTCGATGAGTTGATCGCGTGAGGAATGTCGGCGGTATAGGGCGCGTAATACGCATCAAGGACAATCCTTCCGTGCCGCACCAGCAACAGGCTGTCGAAGCTGCGGGTTGCGCCGAAGGCGACGAGCTTGGCAAGCGCCGCCGAATCCATGCCTTGTTCTTCCGGTGTGGACGTCTGCCACTGCTTGGTGGGCCAGATCGGCTCTGCCGCAGTTTGGGCAATTGCAAGACTACACGATGACGCCAGCATGAAGCCGGCCAGCATGATCTCCGAAAGACCAAATTGTTTGTTCGGCATGAGCGCGTTCCGTCGAGCTGCTTTTATGGAGGCAAATGAATTCGATCCCGGCGGTGCTGCCAGTGCCGATTACCTAGGGTAGAGTTGCCGCGGCGGGCAAGTCTGAATTGGCCATCGACCGCAGTGCACCATTCAAATGCCATTTGCACTCGTCGTTCGCCGCCGTCATAGTTTTGCAAAACCGGGCCGGGGCTTTGAGCCGGCCTTTAATGACAAGACGGGAGGCTGCGCCATGGACGACATCGAAAAACGCGTCATCGGCAAGGTGATGACACGGCTTATTCCATTCCTGATCGTCTGTTATTTTGTCGCCTATCTCGATCGCGTCAATGTCGGCTTCGCCAAGCTGCACATGAACCAGGCGCTTGGCTTGAGCGAGGCAGCCTATGGCCTCGGCGCTGGATTGTTCTTCATCGGGTATTTCCTGTTTGAAGTTCCCTCCAACATCTTCCTGGAAAGAGTAGGTGCGCGCGTCTGGATCGCGCGCATCATGATCACCTGGGGGATCGTTTCGGCGGCTTTCGCCTTCATCCCGTCGATATCGTCGACGACCGGAATTCCGACGACCGGTGTTTTCTATTCGCTCCGTTTGCTGCTCGGCGCCTGCGAAGCCGGCTTCTTTCCAGGCATCATCTTCTATCTGACCCTGTGGTTCCCGGCCGTGTACCGCGCCCGGGTCATCAGCCTGTTCATGCTGGCGATCCCGATTTCATCGATCATTGGATCGCCCATTTCCGGGATGCTGCTCGGCTTGACGGGCTGGGGGCTGGAAGGCTGGCAGTGGCTGTTCATTCTCGAAGCATTGCCGTCCGTTCTGGTCGGGATCAGTGTCCTGGTCTATCTGACCGATTTCCCGCGTCAGGCCCGCTGGCTGCAACCGGATGAGATCGCCTGGCTGGAGAATGTTCAGGCCACCGAGAAACGAAACAAGGAGAAGGTCGAACACCTCTCGCTGGGACAGGCGCTCACCGATCCGCGCATTCTGTTATGCGCTCTGGTCTATTTCTGCCTGAATGCGGCCAGTTACGGCGTGGCGTTTTTCTTGCCCACCATCATCAAGGGGTTTGGCGTCAGCGACACCCAGACCGGATTGCTCGCGGCGCTGCCCTTTGTTTTCGGCGCCATCGGCATGGTGCTGCTTGGCCGCCATTCCGACCGGACCATGGAGCGAAAAGGCCACGTCGCCGCAGCGCTTGTGATGGCGGCGGTTGGTGTCGGATTGGCAGGTCTCATTTCCAGCCCGATTATCATCATGGCGCTGCTTTGTTTTGCGCAAGTAGGCATCTCCGCGGTGCCCCCGATGTTCTGGCCGCTGCCGGCAAGTTTCCTCACCGGCGCATCGGCGGCGGCCGGCATCGCCGCGATCAACTCGCTTGGAAATCTTTCCGGTTTCGCCGGGCCCTACGCGATGGGTTACCTGAAGGATCTGACGGGCAATTTCACGGCGGGCCTTCTGTTGCTGGCGGGTTGCGCGCTGGTGGGCGCCGTCGTCGTGGTGCTGCTGCGGATCGATGTCAGGCGCGAGCAATTGTCTGATAACGTCGCCAACGCCGTGCACGCCTAAAGCGCGATCTTCATCGCGCTTTGGTTCTTTGATTGAGCATGATCTCCACGCAAACGCCCTTGGCGTTTGTCGCGAGGGGGCATGCGCCAGCAGAAACGGGAGTTACCTCATGCCGATGGCCGCAACAGGTTCGGACACCGCCGCGCTCAAAGCGCTGCTCGTTAAACAGCGTGCCGCGCAATTGCGTGACGGCGCGCCTTCGGCCGCCGCCCGAATTGACCGGCTCAACCGTTGCATTGCGCTGTTGGTGGACCATCGCGGCGAAATCGAAACGGCGCTGAGCGATGATTTTGGCGCGCGCTCAAGCCACGTCTCGGCCTTTGCGGATGTTGCTTCGTCGATTGGGCCGCTCAAACACGCGCGTCAGCATGTGGCCCGCTGGATGAAAACAGAGAAGCGAAGCACCACGCCGAGCATCCTGGGGCTGTTTGGCGCCAAATCCGAGATTCGCCATCAACCCAAAGGCGTCGTCGGCGTCATCAGCCCCTGGAATTTCCCGGTCAACCTGACCTTCTCGCCGTTGGCCGGCGTTTTGGCCGCCGGCAATCGCGCGATGATCAAACCGTCGGAAGTAACGCCGGCGACATCAGAGCTTTTGAAGAAGATGTTTGCGAGCGCCTTCGACGAGGAGGAAATCGCGGTCGTGACCGGCGGACCGGAAGTAGGCCAAGCCTTCGCCAGTCTAGCTTTCGACCACATCATTTTCACGGGAGCTACATCCATCGGACGTCATGTCATGAAGGCGGCCGCCGAAAATCTGGTCCCGGTTACGCTTGAATTGGGCGGCAAGAGCCCCGTGATCCTTGGCCGCTCTGCCGATCTCGCTACCTCAGCCGCGCGCATCATGAACGGCAAGACGCTGAACGCCGGCCAGATATGTCTGGCGCCTGACTATGTGCTGGCGCCTGCCGACAAGATCGGCGGCTTTGTCGAGGCGGCGAAATCCGCCGTGGGTCACATGTTCCCGACAATCCGAGATAACCCTGACTACACCGCCGTCGTCGCCGACCGCCACTATGAGCGGCTCACGGGCTACGTGGACGATGCGCGCGCCAAGGGCGCCGAGATCGTCGAAATCAATCCGGCCGGCGAAGATCTGCGTCAGCAGCCTCATCGGCGTATGGCACCGACCCTGATCCTCAATCCGACCGACGACATGAAGGTGATGCAGGAAGAGATCTTTGGGCCACTGCTTCCGGTCAAGGCCTATCAAAAACTCGACGAGGCCATCGACTACGTCAACGCGCATGAGCGCCCGCTCGGGCTCTATTATTTCGGCTCGGATAGCGACGAACGGGACCGGGTGCTCGATCGAACCACGTCAGGCGGCGTGTCGGTCAACGACGTGGTGATGCATGTCACGCAGGAGGAATTGCCGTTCGGCGGCATCGGGCCAGCGGGCATGGGCGCCTACCACGGCCACGATGGCTTCCGCGAATTCAGCCACCGGAAGTCAATCTTTCATCAAATGAAGAGCGACTTCGGCCTGCGAATGCTGCGCCCGCCCTACGGAGCGGCGATCACCAAATATCTGGCGTCCCAGATCAAGCGTTAGTCAGGCCAACCCTGGATAAAATCGTCAGACCTCCAGCCATTCCTTGCGGATGGCCGTATTCTCCCGGAGTTCAGTGGGCGTGCCCTCAAACACGATGCGGCCGTGACCCATGACATAGACGCGGTGCGATATCCGCATCGCGATCGAGAGCTTCTGCTCGACCAGCAGGATGGCGACGCCACGCCGGGCGATTTCGGCGATGAGGTCGCCGACCTGCTGCACGATCAGGGGGGCGAGCCCTTCCGTGGGCTCGTCGATCATGATCAGTTCAGGATCTCCCATCAGGGTTCGGCAGATCGTCAACATCTGCTTTTCACCGCCGGACAACACGCCGGCTGGCGTATCAGCCCTCGCGGCGAGATTGGGAAATCGCTTGAGCATGTCCTCAAGCTGCCACTGGCCGGGATGGCTGGTGTCCTTGATGCCGAGGATCAGGTTTTGCCGCACCGTAAGGCTCGGGAAGATATCACGATGCTCCGGCACGTAGCCCAAACCGAGCCGCGCGATCTGGTAGCTGGGGAGCCCCGCGATATCGCCGCCCTTGAACCTGATGGAGCCCTGCGGCGGCACCTCGCCCATGATCGCTTTCACGGCGGTGGAGCGCCCGACGCCGTTGCGGCCCAACAGGCTGACGACCTCGCCTTTGTCGATATGCATATCGACGCCCTGCAGGATATGGCTTTTTCCGTAATAGGCGTGGAGATCGGCGACTTCCAGCATCACGCCGCTTCCTCGCCGAGATAGGCTTCGCGGACTTTCACATTGCCGCGGATTTCCTCAGGCCGCCCCGAAGCGATGATCTGGCCGTAGACCAGCACCGAAATCCGGTCGGCGAGGCCGAATACCACGCTCATGTCGTGTTCGACGATCAACAGCGTGCGGCCTTCGGTCAGGCGGCGGATCAAGGTGACCGCGCGCTCGGTTTCGGCGTGACTCATGCCCGCGGTCGGTTCGTCCAGCAGGATGACGTCGGCGCCGCCAGCCACCGTGATGCCGATCTCGAGCGCGCGCTGCTCGGCGTAGGTCAGAAGACCGGCTGGCACAGCGCGCCGCGCCGTCAGGTTGATGTCGGCCAGTATCCGCGCGGTACGCTCGCGCACCTCGGGCAGGTTGTCGATGTTCTTCCAGAACGCATAACGCTGGCCGGTCGACCACAACACCGCGCAACGCAGGTTCTCCCACACGCTCATATTGGCGAAGACATTGGTGACCTGGAAGCTGCGCGACAGGCCGCGGCGATTGATCTGGTAGGGCGGCAGGCCGGAAATCTCCTGGCCGCGCAGCAACACGCTGCCCGAGGACGGCGCCATGTATCCGCTGATCAAATTGAAAGTCGTCGATTTTCCGGCGCCGTTCGGGCCGATCAGCGCGTGGCGTTCGCCCTGGGCCACACTCAGATTGATGTTTTTGATGATGGATATCTCGCCGAATCTTTTTTCGACCCCGCGCAATTCGATGGCGGCGCTCATGCGGCAATTCCTTTTTCGCGCGCCACGCTGGTGGCGCCGTCCCAGGCTTGTCCGACAAAGGCCCAGGTCTTGCGCGCAACCAGGAACCCGCCGATCAGCAATGCTGCCGCCAACGCCCAGATATACGGGCTCGCCGCGTCGAAGCTGACGCCGAATGCCTTGATGTGGGAGTCTTCGCCGGGATTTTCGGTGAAATGGACGATGGTTTCGATCGAAAGGATCAGGCCTGCGATCATCGCCAGCGTCGGCACCAGGGTGACTAGGTAGCTCGGAAGTACCCGGGTCAGTGTACCAGCTTTCAGCAACGAGCGATGCATCATGAAAAGGCCGGTGATACCGCCCGGCGCGAATACCACCACGGCGATGAAGATCAGGCCGAAATAAAGCTGCCAGACCGGCGTCAAATCGCTGAGGCCGAGCGAAAGAAACGTGACGAAGATCGCGCCGACGATCGGGCCGATGAAAAATCCGACACCGCCGATATAGGTTGCGAATAGCACGGTCCCGGACTGCACCGCGCCGAGATAAGCCGAGTTGGCGATTTCGAAATTGATCGCGGCGAGCGCGCCTGCGATCCCGGCGAAGAATCCGGAGAAGCAGAACGCCAGATAACGGACGGCGTGGGGATTGTAGCCGACGAACTGGACGCGCTCGGGATTGTCGCGCACCGCATTGCACATCCGGCCGAGCGGCGTGCGGGTCAGCGCATACATCGCGATCACGGCGATCAGCGTCCATGCCGCGACGAGGTAATAGATCTGGATTTGCGGGCCGAAATTCCAACCGAACAATTTCAGCAATTTGGTGCGATTGGCCGAGATGCCGGCTTCGCCCCCGAAGAAGGTGCGCAGGATCAGCGCGGATGAGGCGATCAGCTCGGCAACACCAAGCGAAATCATCGCGAACGCCGTACCGGAACGCTGGGTCGAGACCCAGCCAAGAAGGGCTGCGAACAGAAGTCCGGTCAAGGCGCCGATCAGTGGGACCAGCGGCAGTGGGATCGGCAGCTTGTTGGCGCTGATGATATTGATGGAGTGTATCGCAAGGAAGCCGCCGAGCCCGTAATACACCGCGTGTCCGAACGACAACATGCCGGTCTGCCCGAGCAGGATATTGTAGGACAGCGCGAAGATGATGGAGATGCCGATCAGGCTGAAAGTGGTCAACGACCCGCCCGAGGTAAATATCCACGGCAGCAGCACCAGCGCGACCGCGGCCGCCACCCAAAGGCCATAGAATTTGAGTTTGTCGGCAACAACCGGCAACGGGGGCGCTGCGTGTGAGGCGATCTCGCTCATGTGTCGCGTGTCCCGAGCAAGCCCATCGGGCGGAATATCAGGATCAGCACCAGCAGCAGATAGGGCATGATCGGCGCGATCTGTGCGACGGTGACCTCCCAGATGTCGGCAAGCCATGTCGAAGCGTAGTCAGGACTGAGCGGACCGAACGCGCCGGCCAGGGAGCCGTTCATCGAGACCGCGAAGGTCTGAACCAGCCCTATCAGCAGTGAGGCAATGAACGCGCCGGACAACGAGCCCAGTCCTCCGACCACGACCACGACGAACAGGATCGGGCCAAGCAGTCCGGCCATGTTCGATTGCGTGACCAGCGCGGGCCCTGCGATCACGCCTGCGACCGCGGCAAGTGCGGTGCCCAGGCCGAACACCAGCATGAAGATGCGCCCCACGTTATGACCGAGATGGCCGACCATGTGCGGATGGGTCAGGGCTGCCTGCACGATCAGGCCGATGCGCGTCTTCTTCAACACGATCAGAAGGCCCGCGAAAATGACGATCGACACCAGCAGCATGAACATCTTGTAGGCGGGATAATTCGTGGAGAAGACGGTGAATGCCGGGAAATCCAGTAGCGCGGGAACGCGGAAATCGACCGGGCTCTTGCCCCAAATGATCTGGACGACTTCTTCGATCACGAAGGCGAGGCCGAATGTGAAGAGCAGTTCCGCGACGTGGCCGTTCTTGTGGACCCGCCGCAGGCCGAAGCGCTCGACGCCGGCGCCGATCGCACCCGCCAGTAGCGGTGCGATCAACAATGCGGGCCAGAAGCCGAGCCAGCGGCTGATCTGGAATCCGAAGAATGCGCCGAGCATGTAGAAGCTCGCATGAGCGAAATTGAGCACCCCCAGCATGCTGAAGATCAAGGTGAGGCCGCTCGCCATCAGAAACAGCAGCATTCCGAACAGGATGCCGTTGAGCGTGGATATGACGATGAGTTCAAGCACAAGACACCGCCTGTAACCAGGAGACGCATCCGTCCCGACAACTGTTTCGGGACGGACTCTTTACGCGCGAACGGTCAGTTCGGCCGTTCCATCTTGCAAGTGGTAGGGAGTATGGTCGCGGGCGTATCGATCTTGGCCACCAGCTTCCAGCCCCAGCCGGTCTTCTCCTCGTCGAACGGCTCCCTTTCGGTGCGGTCGCCAAGCGAGGCAATGTAGATCGGCTGGAAGAACTGGTGATCCTCCTTGCGCATGAATCCTTTGCCGCCGTTGAACACTTCGACTTCCATGCCTTCGAGCGCCAGCGCGACCTTGACCGGGTCGATCGACTTTGCCTTGTCGGCCGCAGCCGCCAGCATTCGCATCTCGTTGACGGCGCGCGGATAGAACAGGCTGAAGTCGTATTTGGCGCGGAGTGCCTTTTCGAACGCCTGCGACGAAGGATTGTCGATATTTCCAATGCCCTCGGCGACCTGGAACACCTGATGATCGAGGTTGGCTTGCTTGATCGCAGTCGGTCCACCGGGGCCGCCGGCATAATAAGTGTACCAGTTCACCTTCAGACCTGCGTCTGCGGACGCCTTCAGCAGCAGTGCGAAATCCTGCCCCCAGTTGCCGGTCACGACCGTATCGGCACCCGAGGCCTTGATCTTGGCGACATAAGGCGCGAAATCGGTGATCTTGAGAAGCGGGTGCAGTTCGTCACCGACGATCTTGACGTCCGGCCGCTTGGCCGCGAGCATGGATCTCGCAGTGGTGCGTACCGATTGGCCGAACGAATAATCCTGATTGATCAGGTAGACGTTTTTGATCGCCGGCTGGGTTTTCATATAATTGGTGAGCGCCTCCATCTTGATGTCAGAGTTGGCATCCCACCGGAAATGCGAGAAGCTGCATTTATCGTTGGTCAGGACCGGATCGACCGCGGCGTAGTTGAAAAACAGCACTTCCTTGCCGGGGTTACGCTCATTGTATTTGGTGACGAAGTCGGAAAGTGCGCCGGCGACCGACGAGCCGTTGCCCTGGGTGAGATAGCGCACGCCGGCGTCGATGGCCTTCTGCGCCTGGATCAGGCTTTCCTGCGGATTGGTCTTGTTGTCGAGCGGAACGATCTCGACCTTCTTGCCCTGGATGCCGCCCTTGGCGTTCACTTCGTCGGCCAGGAACTGGAAGGTTTTCAGGCCGAGTTCGCCGACACTGGCGCCCCCACCGGACAGCGGGTCGATGTAGCCGATCTTGAGTGTTTCCTGCGCCGTGGCCGCGCCACCGAATACCGGCAACACAAAGGCCAGCGCCATCATAATTTTGCGCATGTCTCTTTCTCCCTGGATTTTTCGTTTCTTGCATTATTACTGGACCGGATAGACGCTGAAATGTCTGATTCAGCGCTTCACGGCCCTTGGCTGGACGTGATTGTGGGCCAAGGCCCTGAAACCCGCAAGTCCACCCGCCATCCAACTAAAGAACCAACTTCCGGAATTTCGCCAGGTCAGAAGGTAGAGAGCGATTGCAATCGCCGTTCGGGATGATGGAATTTTGCCAACAACGCGCGTGAAATAATTGAGGCAAGCCCCATCGGGATGCTCGCATCACGCGGCGACAATTGCCCGGTAGCTGTCGCCGACGAAGGTTCTCAACGGCGAAACCGGAAAATTTCGGACCCTCTCAGGCCTGATAATTGATCAGCGTCGAGGCGAGCGAGCTCGACGCTGCCGCCGTGCCATTTGCGCTGTACGAAGAGGCCTGAGCGTTTTGAAGCAGCGTCAGGAAATCCTGCAAGGCGTTGCTCGACGAACTGCCGTCCGTCGAGGAGCTGTCGCTCGATGAGGAGTCCGTTGAAGACGAGCTGTCGAGTAGCTGCTCGATCGCCGAGTTCAAGCTGCTCGAAGACGAGCCGCTCGAACTGCCCCCGGACGGCGGCGGGCCGGGAGGAGGTCCACCAAACCCTTGCGGACTACCAGGTCCGCCAGAACCATCCTGACCTCCGGGGCCGTTACCAAACGTGTTGGCAAAGAGGTTCTGCAATTCGGTCGCCTGAGAGCTCGTCAGAGCGCCGCTGGAGACCTGGGCCTGGATGAGGCTGTTGATCTTGGATTGGATGTCACCGGGGCCGGTATTTCCGCTGCCGTCCGTCGATCCGGTGGGCGAGGACTGACCAGCCGTCAGCGAGTTATTGATGCCTGTCAGGGCAGACGACAGCGCTGACTGGTCAGATGAGCTCACCGTGCCAGCCGACACTTCGGATTGAAGTTCTGCCTCCAGTTGCTGAAGCGGGCTGGTGTAGGTCTGCTGGTTCGATCCGAGCGCTGAAATCGACGACATGAAATTGTCCCTGCCCAGGAAATATGAACCAATACTTGGACAAGGATGGTTAACGAATTCTGACCCGACGGCTGGGGATTTGTTACTGGCGATTTCCGAAAAACCCCTTACCGCCGAGGCTGATGTGATTGCGTGCAGGTTAATCAGGCAAGCGTCGGCGCGATCAATCGCCAGTGTGCGAGAGGCTTTCTTCAACCTGGTCCAGGTCCTGGATTTTGTAGATCAGCACGGAGATGATCCAGCCAGCGGCAAAGATGCCGATGATGAGGTATCCGAGAAGGCCAAAGCTTCCATTGATCTGATCGACGAGGTTCCAAAACCTGCCTTGCAGCCCAAGCTTGTTCGAGAGCAGGCCGAGCGCTTCAGCGCCACCAATCAACAGTGCCACGACGATCGAAATCAGCGTCATGGTAAGGTTGTAGTAGAGCTTCCTGACCGGCTTGATGAAAGCCCAGCCATAGGTCTGCACCATCAGCACACCATCGGTGGTGTCGATCAGTGACATGCCGGCGGTGAACAGCGCGGGAAAGACCAGTATCGACCAGGTTGAGAGTCCGGCCGAGCTCTGCGCGGCGGAAATTCCCAACAATCCAATCTCACTCGCCGTGTCGAAACCCAGGCCGAACAGAAAGCCGAGCGGGTACATGTGCCAGCTTCGCCTGATGATGCCGAACAGCGAACGCAGAATGCGGGAGAAAAATCCTCGCCGGGACAGCAGATCGTGGAGCGCGTCCTCCGTTACTCTCTCTCCGCGCCTGAGCGCCGTGAAGGCGCGATAGATCGAGATCAGGATCAAAGCGTTGATGAGAGCGATGAGAAACAGGAACGCGGCGGAAACGCCGGTTCCTATGACGCTGCCCATTGTCTCGAACCAGGCGAATCTTGCTTCGAGCGCTCCAACCGAGAGTGCCACCAGCAACGAGGCGATGACGACGACGGTGGAATGTCCGAGCGCGAAGAAGAACCCGACCGAGATCGGCCGCTTGCCTTCCTGCATCAGCTTTCGGGTCACGTTGTCGATGGCGGCAATGTGATCGGGGTCCACCGCGTGACGAAGCCCGAAAGTGTAGGCCAGCGAAGCGGTGCCGAGCAGGATTGGCTGGTCGCTGAATTGCACGAATGCCCAGAGCCATGCCAGCACGTTTGCAGAAATGAGGACGACATAGAGAACAGCCGTTTTGGCGTTCAGCTTGCCGGGCTTGTCGTCGAATATCTCGGAAATGCTCAAAGCGATTTTCGTCAGCTGTCGCCGCTCTGGCGATAGAACTGGGTGCCGAGCGTGATCGGGTCGCGTCCCCGGTCGCGGCGATGCTGGTTGGTGTCGCGGAGCGAATAGGCGCAGCCGCAATATTCCTGCTGATAGAACTCTTCGCGCTTGCTGATCTCGATCATGCGCGCGGCGCCGCCGCCCTTGCGCCAATTGAAATCCCAGTAACTCAGGCCCTCGTAGCGGCCTGCCGCGCGCTGCCCGCAATCGTTGATCTGCGCCATATTCTTCCAGCGCGAGATACCGAGCGAGGAGGTCATGACGGGAAAACCGTTTTCGTGGGCAAACAGCGCGGTGCGCTCGAAGCGCATGTCAAAACACATCGTGCAGCGGACGCCGCGCTCGGGCTCCCATTCCATGCCCTTGGCCCGCGCAAACCAGTTTTCCGTGTCGTAATCGGCATCGACAAAGGGCACGCCATGCTTGTCGGCGAAGCGGACGTTCTCGTCCTTGCGCAGGAGGTATTCTTTTTGCGGATGGATGTTCGGATTGTAAAAGAAGATCGTGTAGTCGATCCCCGAGGCAAGCATCGCCTCCATCACCTCGCCGGAGCAAGGCGCACAACAGGAGTGCAGCAGTACGCGCTTTTCGCCGCCGGGCGGCGAGATTTTTACCCGTTCGTTCATCTCAACCATGTGCCGCCCTTAGCGAACTGTCCGGCCAATCTACAGATCAAGGCAGAGAAATACCACCTTCAGCGCGGAAATGGAAATGTGGACGCCAGCGGCTCTATGAGGAGGATATGGTAGCCGTCAGTTTGAGCAACTCGGCCCGCATCCGGTCGAGCACATCAGCATAATCCCGTGTTTCGCTTTGCCGGAACAGGCGCACGCTCGGATACCAGGGATTGTCCTCACGGCCCAGCAACCAGCGATAATCCGGCGTCCACGGCAACAGGATCCAGGTCGGGCATCCGAGCGCGCCGGCCAGATGGGCGACGCTGGTGTCGACCGAGATCACGAGATCGAGGCATTTCACCAACGCGGCCGTGTCGGCAAAATCAGTGAGTTCCGCGGTGAGATCGAGGAGATTGCTGTCGGCAAGCTCGGCTCTGTCGCTCTCCCGGATATCTTTCTGAAGGCTGACGAAGGTGGCATCGACGTCGAGAATGCGCGATAGCACCCGCAACGAGGTCGATCGGTTGTGATCGTTGCGATGGGTTCGGCTGCCCGACCAGACCAGTCCAACCCTCAGGCGATCATGAGGCCCAAGACGTGCGTCCCAGGCTTGAACGCGTTCCTCTCGCGGTGAGGGCAGGTAGCTTGGCGTTGCCGGTATACTGTTAAGCCGCGTCCCGAACACCAGCGGCAGGCTGCCGATCGGGCAGTGCATGTCAAAGGCGGGCAGGGGATCGGAAAACGCGAGGCACTTTGAGACGCCGGGAAATTCCGATAGCAGGGAGACGATCGGACGTTCGACGGCCAGAATGACCCGCGCGCCGCGTGCGGCCACGTCAGGCACGTAGCGCACGAATTGAATCGTATCTCCCAATCCTTCATCGACATGGATGAGAATGGTTTTGCCTTCGATCGGCTCCTTTCCGAGCCACATCGGCTGGCTGAATTTCGGGTAAGGGGAGGGATCGGAGATGCTCCAGCGCGCCTCGCGCCCGGCCCAGCCGGCTTCGAAATCGCCGAGCAGCATTTGCAGCAGCGCCAAATTCCAGTCCGTCGTCGCATTGTTCAGGTGACGGGCGCGGATGTCATCGTAAAGCGCGAGCGCTTCCTCAAACCGCTGTAGCTGCTGAAGGATGTTGGCCTTGTTGTTCAGGATCTCGATGGCGTCCGGCAAGCGTTGCAGCGCGCGATCGAACCAGGCCAGCGCCTCTTCCTCCCGGCCGAGCGATTGCAGGCAGGCGCCTATATTGTTGAGTGTGTCGGCATTATCAGGGGCAAGCGTGTTGGCTCGCAAATTATCCGACAGCGCCTGCTCGAATTTTCTCAGACCAAGCAGCGCGCGTGCGCGGGCCTGCAAGGTCGGGGCATGGTTGGGCAGCAATTCGTCGCAGAGATTGAGAATGGTTGTGGCCTCTTCGAACCTTCCTGCGTCATGAAGCAGAACGCCGCTTTTGTAGGCCGCGTCCTGATCGCGCGGATCGAGCTTGAGCACATGCTGGAAGCTCAACAGTGCATGATCGTACCGCTGAAGTTGCAGAAGCGCGTCGCCAAGCTGTTTCCAGAGAGCTGCGTCCTCGGGCTTGAGTTGCACGGCCTTGTCGAAAGCCTTCAGCGCCTCTTCGTGCCGGCCTTGCTGCGACAGCGTCGCCCCCAGGCTCGCAAGATAGCCCGGCCTGGGGTCCTGCGCGATGGCGCGGGCGATCCACTGCAGCGCGTGATCGGGTTGTTTGTTCTGTAACGCGATCAGGCCCATCAGGTGCAGGGCGCCGGCGTGGTTGGGGTCGGCTGTCAGCAAGCTCTCACAGCAGAACTGGGCTTCGAGAGGTTGTCCCGATTGCAGATAGCGGTGACCGGCCTGGCATCGCGCGGCGGGCGTGAGCGCGGGCGCTTCCGTTTTCGACTTCTGGGCCCGGCGTTCTCTGCGGTTCATCGGCACTCTTCAGATCGAGGCGATGCTCAAGCCTCTGGCAGAGGCTTAAGCCACTAGATGATTCGTTTCCATCGGCAAGCCCGTTTGGCATGGCGGGCTTGCGCCGTGAGCCATGTACTCGGATGGCTTCATGGTTGAAGCTTGAGTCGATCTCATTTTTGTCAGTTTTTCGAACGACACTCACAGTTTGACGAGAAAACCGCGATGCTGAAACCCGCCGCATTCGTTGCCGTTCTTTCCGCCGTCTCCATAACTGCGGTCTCAGCCGCGCCCGTCAGGCACGCGGGCGAGTGGGAGACCATCATCGACAAGGGGCAGCCGCTGGTCGCTTGTTTTCCCGTCGACGAGACGTTCGATGAAAACACCATGATGCGGCCGTTGGCGAAGCTTCCCGGCGCCAGTTGCAAGATGGACAGCCTCAAGACCGTCGGCGACGTCACTTCCTTTTCGATGCAGTGTAACATCAACGGCAGCATGATGACCTCGAGCGGGACGATCACGGTGACCGGTCCCGACGCCTTCACCAGCAAGGTGCAAACCAAGGGCACGGTGATCAAGATGCCCAATGGGCAGACCATCCCGATTCCGGATAGCGACACGGTGACGGTGGCGCGCAGACTCGGCCCGTGCAAACCGGGCGAGCGGCAGATCACTCACTAATACTAATTACGCGTCTCGTTATTTCAAAGCGCGCAGCCATGCGCCGATGTCACGCGCCGCGACATTGGCCTGATCGAGCAGCTTGCCCATCGTGAAGAAGCCGTGGAATTGGCCCGGAAAGGTTTTGTACGTCACGGGCACGCCGGCCTTTTCGAGCCGCCGGGCATATTCTTCGCCTTCGTCGCGCAAGGGATCGGCGCCCGCAGTCAGGACGTAGGCGGGCGGCAGGCCGGCCAGAGCTTCAGCCCGCGCCGGCGACGCGCGCCAATCATCCACGTCGGCTGCGCTGTTGAGGTAGTGATCGCGAAACCACCGGATCACCGTATGCGTGAGCAGGATGCTGGTTTCCGGCTCGCGATGCGATGGATGCGTCATCGCAAAATCGGTCGCGGGATAGATCAGCACCTGTCCCGATATCGCCGGCCCATGGCCGTCGCGCGCAGCGATCGAGACGACCGCGGCAAGATTGCCGCCGGCGCTGTCGCCACCGACACAAAGACGCGCAGCATCGATACCGAGGTCTTTGGCGTGATCCGAGATCCATGCTGTCGCCGCGATGGCATCGTCGACGGCGGCCGGAAATTTGTGTTCAGGGGCGAGCCGATAGTCGACGGATATGACGATGAGCTGACCTTCGTCGGCGAGTTTGCGGCAGGCGATATCGTGGGAGTCGAGGTCGCCGATCACCCAGCCGCCGCCATGGAAAAAAACCAGACACGGCGCAAGGCCGTTTGTTTGCCGGAGCGTCCTGGGCGTATAGAGGCGCGCCGGGATGACACCGGAAGCAGCCGTGATCGCCAACGGTTCGACCGATTTCAGCAGGGGTGGTTCGGGATTGGTGACGAGGCGGGCCTGCCGGTAATATTCGCGCGCTTCCGCGGGCGAGAGCGTCTCATAAGCGGGCCTGCCGGCCTCCTGGAAGACCTTGTAGACAAAGGCCGCATCGGGATCGAGGGTGACGGGCATGGATGGGAACCTTGGGAAGTGATCGCCCAACTATTCCATCGGCCGCACCGCCTGACCAGCCTCGACGCGGCTTAAAGCCGCCCTTTCCCCGCCGTATTCGGCGTGTTAACCCGAAGGCCTGCGCGCGGCGGTAGCTTTTCCGTGTCGCCCGCCCGATTCGCCTGTAATATTAGCGAGATGATCCGAACCCTTCTGCTGACCGGTTTTGCGGCTCTTACCGCCGTTGCCACCATCTCGCTTGCGCCGCCGGCGCACGCGCAGATTGGCAATATCTTTTCCGATCAGCCCCCGCGGCCGCCGGGCAGCGTGCCCCGTGGCGGCCAGCAGCAGGCCGTTCCCGACGACGAAGAAGAAGTTCCGGAATTGCCGCGCGGCCGTTTGTTGCCGGCGCCCAACCGTCCGTTGCCGGGGCAAGGCATGTCGCCGGGAGCCGTGACGTCGCAGCCACTTCCTCCACCGCCCGGCACCACGGTCATTCCCCAAAATCAGCCCCCTGGTATCGCGGTGACGCCGCCGCAACCCGGCCGGGTGCAGCCCAATCAGGGCGTCGCGGCCGCGCCGCCCGGCGTCAACGTTCAGCCGGGGCAGCGTCCGCCGCAAAACGGCCTGCCGCAACCGCCGGCTCCGTTGCAGCCGGGAGATGAGGTGGTGACCGAGCCGCCCGCGCAGAAGATCGTCAACAAGAAGGCGAGCTTCTCGGGCCTCGACAAGATCACCGGCCGTATCATCAATTTCGATGAGGACATCGGCGAGACCGTCCAGTTCGGCGCGCTGCGCGTGAAGACCGACGCCTGCTATACCCGTCCCGCGACGGAAGCGGCCAACACCGATGCCTTTGTCGAGGTCGATGAGATCACATTGCAGGGCGAGGTGAAGCGGATTTTCTCAGGCTGGATGTTTGCCGCGAGCCCCGGCCTGCACGGCGTCGAGCATCCGATTTACGATATCTGGCTGACCGACTGCAAAGTGCCGGATACGACCGTCGTCAGCGTGCAGACCGATGCGCCAAAGCCGCCGCCTCCGCCAGTAGCGCCCAAAAAGCCGCCGGCACCGAAGCAGGCGCAACAGGCGCCTCGGCCGCCGCCGCAGCAGCCTCAGTACCAGCAACAGCCGCCTCCGCCGCAGCCGCAACCCCCGCCGCAGGAATCCGGCGGCCTGTTCGGAATTTTCCGGTAGTAGAATTGTGATATGCCCTGGGGATGCTGCGCAGCCCGGGGGCGCTGCACCGCGTCCGGGACACGAGCGGTGTATTCAGCTGCGCGCGGCGACGATTTCGAGCGCGTGCGCGCCACTGAGTGGCCGATCGGCAGGTAGCTTGCAAAAATCAGCCTCGCCCTTGAGCGCCTGGTCGAGCAGAGCGATGTAGCGGCGGCGCGGAATTTCGACGGCTCCGAAACTGCGCAGATGCTCGGTCACATATTGCGTGTCGAGCAGTTCGAAGCCGCCGGCGATCAGGCGCGCAACCAGATGCACCAGCGCCACTTTCGAGGCGTCGCGGACGCGGTGAAACATGCTTTCGCCGAAGAATGCCCGGCCAAGGTTGACGCCGTAGAGACCGCCGACCAGATCGTCGTGTTGCCAGACCTCGACGCTGTGGGCGTGCCCGAGCTCATGCAACCCCACATAGAGATCGCGTATCCGCTGATTGATCCAGGTGTCGTTACGGCCTGCCTGCGGTGCCGCGCAGCCGGCGATGACGGCCTTGAAGGCCCGGTCGACGGTGACCGTAAAGACATCGGAGCGCACGGTGCGGGCGAGGCGAGAGGTGATACGAAATCCGTCGAGCGGAATCACGCCGCGAATCTCCGGCTCGACCCAGAACAGGCTCGGATCGTCCGCGCTCTCGGCCATCGGGAAAATGCCGCAGGCGTAGGCGCGCAGCAGCACTTCAGGCGTGATTTCGGAATTAGCGCGCGACGTCATGGTGGAAGGATAGCAGGCCGCATGACCGCCTCGCAAAGTGAATGTCCGGGCCGGCGATTCTTATTAGCTCGCCGCCTTGAGGCCGCCTTTGGCCGCCGCATTGCCGGTGCGCGGAAAGCACAGCACGATCCGGGTGCCGTTATGGGCCGGATCCCGCTCGACCGTTGCCTCAAGCTTGGATGCCATCGCCGCGACGATGCGCTGTCCCATCCCGGTCGAGCGCGGATCAGTCTTGGCATTGAGACCGACGCCGTTGTCCGCGATCGACAGGACGAGTTCGTCAACGCGTGCGGTGAGATCGACGTGGATGGGGCCGGCGCCGTCGGGATAGGCGTATTTTACCGCATTCATCACCAGTTCGTTGACGATGATTCCGATCGCAACCGCCCGGTCGGGATCGATTTCGATTGGCTCTGCCTTTAACGTCAACCGTGACATTCGGTTGCCCTCGGCCGATCGCCGGAGATCCTCGAGCAGGGCATCGAGATACTGGTTCAGCAGCACGCTCTTCAAGTCATGCGACGTATAAAGCCGGCGATGGACCTGGGCCACGGCGGCTACCCGTCCCATGGCGTTGGTGAGCGCGGCCTTGACGTCCTGTTCGTCGGTCGAACTTGCTTGCAGATGCAACAGCGAGGCGATGATTTGCAAACTGTTGCCGACGCGATGATTGACCTCGCGCAACAATACCTCGCGCTCGGCAGCAAGCGCAGCAAAGCGGTCGCGTGAAGCATGGACCTCAGCCTCGGCATCGTCACGTGCCTTTTGCAGACGCGCTTGCCGCAGCGCGCCTTCGACGGCGACATGGAGCAGCGGGATGAAGTCACCCTGCACGTCCTTGACCAAATAGTCGGCCGCGCCGGCCTTCAGCGCGGTGACCGCGATCTTGGAATCCTGCGAGGCGGTGACAAATACCACCGGCGGCGCGTTCGCAATCGCCATGATCCGATCGAGCGTTTCCAGGCCGTCGAGGCCGGGCATGTACTGATCGAGCGCGACGACGTCGATGCCGCCTTGCGCCAGCCGATCCAGACCTTCGGCGCCGCTGCCGGCATGGACGACCTTCAACCCAAGCCGTGACAGGCCGCGGTCGACCAGGCGCGTCAGCGCCTTGTCATCGTCGATATAGAGGAGGGTCGGCGTCTCAGTGTTCATGTGACAGCAGGGGGTACCTGAATGACCGAGAAGAACAATCCTAGTTGTCTGATGGCGTTGGCGAAGCTTTCGTAATTGACGGGCTTGGTGATGTAGACGTTGCAACCGAGTTCATAGCAACGCTTGATCTCCTGGGAGTCGTCGGTGGTGGTCAGCACCACTACCGGCGTGCATTTGAGATGCTTGTCTTCCTTGACCCGTTGCAGAATTTCGATCCCGCCCATGTCGGGCAGATTCAGATCGAGCAGGATCAAGAGCGCCTCGCCCTTGTGGCCGCGGCCGGAGCCATCGCTGCCGAACAAATACTGCAGGGCGGTCGTGCCACTTGTAAACGGCACAATTTCGTTATTGACGCCCGAGCGCCTGATATTGCGTTCGATCAGACGGGCGTGACCCTCGTCATCCTCGATCATGATGATGGTAACCGGTGTGCTCATGTATCCCTGTTCCGATAGTTGGCGTTCCAGTTGATGGGAAGGGTTACAGTGAAGGTGCTTCCCTGATCAAGTTCGGATGTGACCGACATGGTTCCACCGAGCCGTCGCACCAAAGCCCGAACATGCGCAAGGCCAATTCCCTGTCCCGGCTTATCCTGTGGCCCGGCGCGCCGGAAGAGATCGAAAATTCGTTGATGATCCTTCGGGTCGATCCCGCGTCCATTGTCGGCAATGTCGAAGATCGCATATCCGAGTTTGGTGCGGCCGCGCACCGAAATGTCGCCGGGAACGCCGGGTTTGAGATATTTCAGGGCGTTGTCGATCAGGTTGGAGAAAATCTGCTCCACCGCGAGACGGTCGGTGGTAATTTCAGGCAGCGGTTCGATGCGGATTTGCGCCTGCGCTTCGGATGCCTGATGTGCGACCGTCGTCACAATCGCTTCGATCAATTCTCGCATATCGATCGCGACCGGCTCGAATTCGCGCCGTCCCTCGCGGGTAAGGTTGAGGATCGCTGAAATCAGCCGGTCCATTTTCGCAATCGATGACTTGATGAATTCGAGGGCTTCGGAAAACCCCTCGAGCAACTGCTTGTCTTCAGCTTCGAGAGCGTCTTCGCCGTCGTCGAGCGTCGGAGGAGGGGCGGAGGTAGCGGCAATGCGTAACGAAGCGATCCTCTTGAAGATATCGCCACGCAATTCCTCGAGTTCGCTGGTAAATCCCATGATGTTGACCAGAGGCGAACGAAGATCGTGGCTCACGATATAGGCGAAGCGCTGAATTTCGTTGTTGGCCTCGCGAAGGTCGGCGGTGCGCTCGTCCACCGTGGCTTCGAGGTTGAGGTTATTGTCGCGCAATTGGGCTTCAGCTTCGTCGCGCGCGCGGGTCGACCGCCGTACCAGGAAAATGGAAGTGCCGGCCAGCAATACCACGAGGCCGGAGCCTGCGACCGTCACGATAGAGGCGAGTTGCTCGGTTCGATCAGCGGTTTGGGTGCGTAGCGCAAACAGGCGTTCCTCTTCCATCCGCATCGCGCCGGTGATTTGTTCGATCCGCCGCGCAGATATGCCTGTGTCCGAGGTGCGCAACATCGCAATTCCGCCGGCCATGTCGTGCCGTTTGGCGAAGTCGATCGCCTTGGCGAATTCATCGAGCCGCGCCTGAACAGGCTCCCGCAATTGGCTGGAACCGTCGACCTGGACGGGATTGTCACGGGTCAGGCTGACCAGCTTGTCGATGTCAGGCAGAATATTGGCCGCCGCGGCTTGATGCTCGTCGAGAAACCGCTGCTCTTCCGTCAGCAGATAGCTGCGCGCGGTGCTTTCGGCGGAGCGAATCCGCAACTGCAGCGTTGAAATCTGGTTTTCAACCTCGACGGTATGCACCACCCAGGCGTTATCTTCGCGGGCGCGATCGACCAGCACGACCGACAGCGTGCTAATCGCGACCAGCACCAGGAACGCGGCTGCAAGCAGCAGGCTTTGACCAAGGGCGCGGCTGCGCCGGGCTTCACGCGTTCCCATGGCCTTGCGGATTGAAATCAAAAGCCCTCTGGCGGGTACAGCTTACGATCCCCCAAGGCCTCCATAACACCCGACACCGTATTTGGTTCCATGCGATGGACATTTTCCGGCTGGCTGCCCGTGCTATGGAGAACTCAGGCGGGCGACTGGCCAGCGAGATAATGCTCGAGCCAGTGAATATGATAGTCGCCTTCGATGATGTCGGTTTCCCGTACCAGCGCCCGAAACAGGGGTAGCGTTGTTTCAATGCCCTCGACCACCATCTCGTCGAGGGCACGACGCAGCCGCATCAGGCATTCGGTGCGGGTTTTGCCGTGCACGATCAGCTTGCCGACCAGCGAGTCGTAATAAGGCGGGATCGTATAGCCTTGGTACACCGCGGAATCGATCCGCACTCCGAGACCGCCGGGTGGATGGTATTGCAGGATTTTGCCGGGCGAGGGACGGAAGGTGACCGGGTTTTCAGCATTGATGCGGCACTCGATGGCATGGCCGTTGATCACGAGCTGATCCTGCGTCGCCGGAAGATCGCCGCCAGCGGCGATCCGGATCTGCTCCAGCACGAGATCGATCCCGGTGATCATTTCGGTGACGGGATGTTCGACCTGGATGCGGGTGTTCATCTCGATGAAATAGAACTCACCGTCCTCGTAAAGAAATTCCACGGTGCCGACGCCGAGATATTTCATCTCTTGCATCGCCTGCGCCACGGTCGCACCGATCTTCGCGCGGGCAGCTGGGTCGAGCGCAGGTGAGGGGCCTTCCTCCCAGACCTTTTGATGCCGGCGTTGCAGCGAGCAGTCGCGCTCGCCGAGATGGACGGCGCCGCCGCGGCCGTCGCCAAGCACCTGAATTTCGATGTGGCGGGGCTTCTGCAAATATTTTTCGAGATAGACGGAAGCATCGCCAAAGGCGGACTTGGCTTCATTGGCGGCCGTCGAAAGCGCCAGCATCAGGTCCTGGGCGGTTTGCGCGACCTTCATGCCGCGGCCGCCGCCGCCGGAGGCTGCCTTGACCAACACCGGAAAGCCGATCGATTCCGCAATCGACATGGCATCGTCATTGGCGCCGACCGCGCCGTCCGAGCCCGGCACCACGGGAATGCCGAGGCGTTTGGCGGTCTTCTTGGCTTCGATCTTGTCGCCCATCAGGCGGATGTGCTCGGCCTTGGGTCCGATGAAGCGCAGATTGTGGTCCGCGAGAATTTCGGCAAAGCGGGCGTTTTCCGACAGGAACCCGTAGCCGGGATGCACTGCATCCGCGCCGGTGATTTCGCAGGCCGCGAGCAGCGCGGGGACGTTGAGGTAGCTGTCCTTTGACGGCGGCGGGCCGATGCAGACGCTTTCGTCGGCGAGGCGCACATGCATGGCATCGGCGTCGGCGGTGGAATGTACCGCGACGGTCGCAATGCCAAGCTCCTTGCACGCACGCAGGATGCGCAGTGCGATTTCGCCGCGATTGGCTATCAGGATCTTGTCGAACATTGTGCCCTTCGGGGCGAATAGCGAGTAGGGAGTAGCGAATAGGAAGACTACTCGCTATTCGCCACTCACTATTCGCTATTCAATAATTACCAGTGGTTCGCCGAATTCCACGGGCTGGCCATCCTCGACGAGAATTTGCGTAACGGTGCCCGCCCGCGTTGAGGGGATCTGATTCATCGTTTTCATGGCTTCAATGATCAGCAGCGTTTGTCCGACCGAGACTTTGCTACCGACATCGATAAAGGGCTTGGCGCCCGGTTCAGAAGCCAGATAGGCGGTGCCGACCATCGGGGAGGGGACGGCCCCCGGGTGCTTGCTGAAATCGGCTGTCGTTGCTGCTGCCGCAGTTGCCAGACCGGGCGCAGCCGACGGCGCCGCTGCGACGGGTGCGGCGACTGGCACGGATGCGGCAATGCTGACATTGCGCGCCACACGTACCCTGAGCCCTGCGCGTTCGATTTCGATTTCTGTCAGGCTGGTTTCATCCAGCAGCAAAGCGAGTTCACGAATGAGCGCTCCGTCGCTGGTTGTAAACTTTGCGGCTGCTTTATCGTCAGGCTGGCGCGCCATGATATTGATCCGGAACTCTGTCTGGTGGTTTCAGGACTTGGTCTTGACGCCGAGCTTGGCCGCAAGGCCACTGATGGCAAGGCAGTACCCGTCAATACCGAAGCCGGCAAGGGTGGCGAAGGCGGCCTTGGCGGTAAAAGAGTGATGACGGAAGCTCTCGCGGGCGTGAATGTTGCTGATATGGACTTCGACCGTCGGGATATTCACCGCGACAAGCGCGTCGTGAAGCGCAATCGACGTGTGCGAATAGCCGCCGGCATTGATCACGATGCCGGCCGCTTTCTTGGCATGGGCTTCGTGAATGAAGTCGATCAGTTCGCCCTCACGGTTCGACTGCCGGCAATCGGCCTTGAGGCCATATTTGGCGGCAGCCTCAGTACACAACTTCTCGACGTCGGCGAGCGTGGCGGGGCCGTAGGTTTCGGGCTCGCGGGTTCCCAGGAGATTGAGGTTCGGGCCGTTGAGCACGTAGATCGTTTCTGTCTTGGCCATCCCGGTCCCGGCAATGTGAGGTGGTCGCGCGGTTATAGGTAACTCCGGGCCGGGAGGGAAGCCTCAAGGGCCGACCGTGCGGCTCCCAAATGCCTCATCTACTTGGTGAAAACCCCGGTAGAATCTGCGGAAACCATTCATTAACCATAAAGGATGGTCCGTACCGGCGCGGCCGAATACCGCCGCGCGCCGCCCCGAAACGAAAAGGGCGGGCCACAACTGGCCCGCCCCGGATTCGCAAAGACTTAGCCCAAGATCACGCCTCAAGCACGGCCACGATCTCGAGGGTCCGCGGATCCACCACCACGATTTGGTCGCGGACGAGGAAGAACTCATATCCTCGCCAATCCGGATAGATCGTCACGATCTCGGTCGGAAGCGGATGGAAACCGATCTCGCGCGGCACGCGGGTGCCGACCGAAATCGAGAAGTTGACGTTGGTCACGGGTGCCACGTGCTGATCGCGGATAACGGTCGTAACACGTGTGCGCTGCTCGGTCGTGAGCTTGGCGCCCGCGCCAGCCTGACCGGTGGTCTGCGAACGTTCTTCCTGCTTCGCGCCGGCGGTGTTTTCACGGCTGTTATTGTCGCGGCCTTCGGCTTTCATGCTGCCGTTACGCATGCTGCCGTTACGCTCCTGGTCCTCGGCCTTCATGTCCTTGGCCGGGGCGCCCTTTTCATTTTGCGAGTTCATGCTCTTGGATTTGTCACCCTTCGGGGCTTCCTGAGCCGATTTCTCTCCCGTGGCGGCGCCGGGCTTCACATCCTGCTGCGCACGCTGGTTTTTAACCGCGCCCTTTTCCTCGGATTGGCTGGCCTTGGTGCCTTCGGCGCCCTCACGATTCGTCGTGGCGGGCGAGGACGGCGCGCTCTGCTGCATGCCGGCGCCGCCGGCAGTTCCTCCTTCGCGGCCCATGTTGCCTTGCGCATTGGCAAGACCGGTCCCGGCGATCAATGCCGCGGTCGCCGCTGATATCATCAAACGATTCATCATCTAATCTCTCCTCAGTGTTTCGATGCCCGCCCGACAACGAAGGGGGATCAGCGATGTTCCAGCGCTTTGCCGGTTCCACCCGATTTGTTTGATGAATGCGTGATGAACCGTCGCGCCGCAAAAAACCTCAAAGAAAAAGGCCGGCGGATTCGCCGACCTTCATTTTAACAGGGCGATGGAGCGTCGAAAGCGAAGGTCAGCAAGTCGCCTTGCCGCAGCGCGCAAGCCCGATCTTCTCCTTCAGGCCATCGAGACCGATGGCGCCCACGACCACCTGCTTACCGACCACATAACTCGGCGTACCACTCATGCCCATCGCTTCGGCGAGCTTGAAATTCTCTTCGATCGTGGCGCGGACCTCGGGGCTGGCAAGGTCCTTTTCGATGCGGGCGACATCGAGCCCCGCGTCCTTGGCCGCCGCCATGGCACGCGCCTTGTCGGCCGTGCCGCGGCCGCCGAGCAGCCGCTGGTGGAAGTCGAGATATTTGGCCCCGCCGGGATCCTGCATCCGCACCGCGACAGCTACTTTTGCCGCCTCCACCGAACTCTCGCTCAGTATCGGAAACTCCTTCAAAATGACCTTGAGCTTCGGATCGGATTTCATCAGGTCGAGCATGTCGGCCATCGCGCGTTTGCAGTAGCCGCAGTTGTAGTCGAAGAACTCGACAAAGGTGACGTCGCCGTTCTTGTTGCCGAGCGTGACGTTGCGCGGCGAGTTGAAGATCGCATCCGAATTCTGCGCAATGCTTGCCTGGTGTTTTTCGTCTTCTGCCGCGGCCTGGCGCTTGTTCAACTCCGCCATAGCCTCTTCCAGCACCTCGGGATGGGTGACGAGGTAATTCTTGATGATGGTCTCGATCTCGCCGCGCTGACCGTCGGAGAAGGTCTGCGCCGAGGCAGGTGCCGCGCAGAGCGCCAGCGCGAACAGAGCGGGAGAGAGCAGACGGAGCGGGGACATGATGCTTCCTTTTGAATTGGGTCTTATTGGATCGAGTTCTTTATTAGATTTAGTTTGCGTCTGAACCGAGTTCAGGACCCGGACGTGAACCCGGACGGCCCGGTCGATCCTGGGGACCTACTTGAAACTGAAATCGAGATGAATTGTCTTTCTTCTGTCCTGCCGGCAGCTTGGCCGACACGATGTCGTCGGCCTTGACCCAACCGGGTGTGCCGACGGCGAAGCGGGTCTTGGCGCGCGAGGCGAGGTCTTTCGCGGTCTTGTTGTCGCCGCGCAGAAACGCCGCCTGTGCCGATGCGAGATCGGCCTCCGCTAGATCTCCCTTCCGCGCAAAGGCCATCGCCAGCTGGGTATAGCCGATCGGCTGCTCGGTTTCACGGGCCATCGCGTTGCGCAAGATGTTGATCGCCTCCTCAGTGTAGGCCTTGTTGTCGGACGCCACGAGCGCCTGCCCAAGTAAAATCTCGATGAGTGGTGCGTTATTGGACAGGGCGACGGCTTTACGCAGCGCCGGGACGGCTTCAGTCGGCCTGCCGCCGTCGGTCAGCGCCTGACCCCGCAGTTCATAGAAATACGGGTTGTTGGGCTGGGTCTGAATCAGCGAATCGATCTGGGTGAGCGCATTGTTCAAATCGCCGTGGAGATAAGTCGAGATCGCATGCGCATAGCGCGCGGGCAGGCTGGTATTGGATAGCGCATAACGCCGATAGACCGTGTCCGGGCGTTCCAGAAACCCGGAAATCTTGGCGCGGATCATGTCGTGGCGCAATTGCAGCGCGGGATCGTCTTTCTTGTCCCAATAGGGACTGGTGCGTGCGATCTCTTCAAGGGCGGCAACACGTTCGGCCGGCATCGGGTGCGACATGTAGTAGGGATCGGCGCCGCGGGCGGAAAACAGGCTGTCATTGGTGAAGCGCTTGAAGGTGTCGTACATGCCCTTGGCGGATTGACCGGTCGCGGTAAGGAATTTGACCCCGGCACGGTCGGCGCTTTCCTCCTGCTGGCGCTGATAGGAAAGCAGGGAGCGCATGATCATGTTTTGCGAGCCTGTGAGCGTGGCCGCGCCCGCATCCGCAAGGCCGGTACCTCCGGAAGCGATACCGCTTTTCGCGCCGGCCGCCAGGGCGCCAGCGCCAAGCAGCATCGCAATGATCATCTGTGTCTGCGCCGTGGCCAATTGCTCGCGCAGCCGGGCGAGATGGCCGCCAGCCAAATGGCCGGTTTCGTGTGCCAGCACCCCGATGATCTGGTTCGGGGTTTCCGATTGCATCAAGGCGCCGCTGTTCACGAAAATGCGACGGCCGTCGGCGACAAACGCGTTGAAGACCGGCTCATTGATAATCGTGACCTGGATATTCTGCTTTTCAAGGCCCGCCACGCGCAGGATCGGCTTTGTATATTCTCGCAGAAGCTGTTCGGTCTCGGTGTCGCGCAGGATCGCCAGCTTCTGCTCCTGCGCGAGCGCCACCTGAGGGGCGGCAACAAGGGCGATCACCGTCGCGATCGCGGTCATTTTCGTCGTTGTCCGGAGGGAGGCGAAACTGGTCAGCATCATCAGTCTTTATCGATTGGCGGCGGCTCGGATACGCGATATGCCCTACCAATCCGTGGATTGAGGCTAGTCTGGGGCACACTTGAAAATAGCAGATATCGATGCTTGAAGCGACACTCAGAGAACGCGCCAACGGCCTGTTGACGACGGCGTCCGGCCGCAGCGACGTTCCGCCCTTCATGGTGATGGATGTGATGGCGGCTGCCGCCCGGATCGAGGCGGCCGGCGGTCATGTGATCCACATGGAAGTAGGGCAGCCGGCCGCTTCCGCACCGAAAACCGCAATATTGGCGGCCCATGCGGCGCTCGAGTCCGGGCGCATCGACTATACTTCCGCACTTGGAACCCCGAGCCTGCGTGAGCGGATCGCGCGCCATTACCGCGAGAGTTACGGCATTGCCGTCGATTCCGGGCGGATCGTGATCACCACGGGTTCCTCGGGTGCCTTTATTTTGGCCTTTCTGGCGATGTTCGAACCCGGCGACCGGGTCGCGGTAACGATCCCGGGCTATCCTCCTTACCGGCATATTCTCACGGCGCTCGGCTGCGAACCGGTGTTGATCGAGACATCGAGCGAAACCCGGCATGCGTTGACAGGCGAGGCCCTGCTCGCCGCCCATCGCAAGGCGCCACTCAAGGGAGTGCTGGTCGGAAGTCCGGCCAATCCGACGGGAACCATGATGTCCCGCGATGCCCTGAGCGGCCTGATCTCGGCCTCCGAGGCTGCCGGCATCCGATTTATTTCGGACGAGATCTATCATGGCCTCGACTACGCCTTCCCGGCTGTGACGGCTGCGGAACTCTCTCCCAACGCACTCGTGATCAATTCCTTCTCCAAATATTTCTGCATGACCGGCTGGCGTGTCGGCTGGATGGTGGTGCCAGAGCCGTTGGTGCGGCCGATCGAACGGCTCCAGCAAAACCTCGCCATTTCGGTGCCGACTTTGTCGCAGATCGCCGCCGAGGCGGCGTTCGACGGGGCTGCCGAGATGGAGGCGATCAAGCGCGGCTATCTGGAGAATCGGCGCATCCTGATCGAGGGTTTACCGCGGGCCGGCCTTGCCAAATTCTTGCCGGCCGATGGGGCTTTCTATCTCTACGCCGACGTTTCGGACTTCACCTCCGACAGTTTCGAATTCGCAGGCCGAATGCTGGAAAAGGCCCATGTCGCGGCAACCCCGGGTGTCGATTTCGATCCCGTGCATGGCCGGCAGTTCATCCGCTTTTCCTATGCGCGATCCGCGCAGGAAATGCGCGAGGCGGTGGAGCGCATTGCCCGCTGGCTGAAGTGACGCGGCAAAAAGCAGCTAGTGCCATTGACACTCATGCGCACTTTTCGTGCTATGGAATTTAGGTTGAACCAAAAAGGTTGATGAGGGGGAGTTCGATGGCGCCTACGACAGTAACCGCACCAGCGCCGGTCCGCGAGGCGAAACCCTGGTACAAGGTTCTTTATATCCAGGTCCTCATCGCTATCGTGCTCGGCGCTCTCGTCGGCGCGTACTTTCAGGATTTTGCCACCAGCGACTGGATCAAGGCGCTCGGTGACGGCTTCATCAAGCTGATCAAGATGGTGATTGCGCCGATCATCTTCTGCACGGTGGTCTCCGGTATTTCGCACATCCAGGATGCCAAGAAGGTCGGCCGCATCGGCATCAAGGCGCTGGTCTATTTCGAGGTCGTATCGACCTTCGCGCTCGTCATAGGTCTTCTGGTCGGAAACATCGTTCGCCCCGGCGCAGGCTTTGGCAGTGCTGCGGCCAATGCACAGGCGGTCGCGAATTACGCCAAACAGGCGGAGAGCCAGAAGAGCGTCGATTTCTTCCTGCACATCATTCCGGACACCGTGGTCGGCGCGTTCGCCTCCGGCGAGATTTTGCAGGTGCTGCTGTTTTCCATCCTGTTCGGCTTTTCGCTGATGGCGCTCGGCGAGCGCGGCCATACGCTGCGTTCCTTCATCGACGATGCGGCGCAGGGCGTCTTCGGCGTGATCTCGATCGTGATGCGGGCCGCCCCGATCGGCGCCTTCGGCGCCATGGCCTATACCATCGGCAAGTTCGGCACCGGTGCGATCCTCAATCTCGTCGGTCTGATCGCGACGTTCTACCTCACCGCGGCGCTGTTCGTGATCGTGGTGCTCGGCATCATCGCTCGTCTCCTCGGCTTCTCGATCTTCAAGTTCCTGGCCTATATCAAGGACGAACTCTTGATCGTGCTCGGCACCTCGTCGTCGGAAAGCGCGCTGCCGTCTCTGATGGAAAAACTCGAACGGCTGGGCTGTTCGAAGTCGGTGGTAGGCCTGGTGGTGCCGACCGGATATTCGTTCAACCTCGACGGCACCAACATCTACATGACGCTGGCGACGCTGTTTATCGCGCAGGCGCTCGGCTTCGATCTCACGCTCGGGCAGCAGATCACGATCCTTGTCGTCGCGATGCTCACGTCCAAAGGCGCTTCGGGCATCACCGGAGCAGGTTTCATCACGCTGGCCGCGACGCTTGCGGTGGTCGATCCCCGTCTCGTGCCGGGCATGGCGATCGTGCTCGGCATCGACAAGTTCATGAGCGAGTGCCGCGCGCTGACCAATCTTTGCGGCAACGGCATCGCCTGTGTCGTGGTGTCGGCATGGGAAGGGGAACTCGATCGAGATCGCCTGGTGGCCAATCTCAACAAGCAGATCGATCCGACCGATATCGAAACCGCGGTCACGACGAGCTAGGTTTACGGCGTCGAGTACGCTGTTCCCAATATAAAAACCGCCCGGTTTTGCCGGGCGGTTTTTTCTTGGGTCAGCCTGAGAATTTATTCGCCGCCGCCGAAGCGCCGTGACCACCATCCCGCGCGGCGGGGTTGGGCGGCCTCAGCCGTTGTTTCGGGGGCGCTCTCCGTGTGCATTCCGGCAGGCTCTGGCGCGGGCTGATGATGATCGGGCGCTGTCGTTTCAGCCTGAGGACTAACCCCAAAGCTGACTTTTTCGCGCACCGTTGAACGCCGCCGCGCGGCCCGATCGGATTCCTGCGCTTGCGCTTCGGTTTCCGCTACGGAGGGTGCCGGCGGTTGAACCACCGGTGGTTCGACGGTGTGGGCTTCACGTTCAACCGGTGCCGGCTGCGAAGCAACGCCATCGAAATCGGCGACCGCGCTTGCGGCTTCGGGTGCCGGAACGGGCCCCAGTTCATCTGATATCGATCCGGCGAGACCGTCTTCCGGTCCGCCACGACGGCGCCGTCCGCCACGGCGCCCGCGACGGCGCGGCCGCCGTTCGCCGCCGCCCGCCTGATCGGAGCGGGCCGGGTTCGGCTGTTCACCGGATTCATCGTCGTCGGTTTCGTCTTCGTCGCCGATCTCAGCGTCGGCCGGCGGCACAAATGCCTCCTGCGCGACGGAGCTCTCCTCGCGCGGCGCCCCATTTTCGCGCGCCTCGCTACCACCGCGGCCGCGGCGTCGGCGGCGCCGCTTTCGTCGAGGGCCTTCGCCTGCCGTCTCGGAACCCGCTTCTCCACCGGCAGCCAACTCGCCCGAAAGCCCTTCGGTCTCGTCGGTTTCCACTTCCGATTCCGCTTCGGCGTCGAGTAGCTCCTCGTCGTCGTCGAAGGCTTCTTCGGTCTGGGAAGGAACCGCCGCAACCTGGGTTGCGAGCAGCGCCTTGGCCGCTTCCAGCGTGTGGACCTGTTCGCCGCGATCGATCACGAACGATTGCTGGCCGCTCACGGTCGGATCGGCGATGACGGCAAGTGTGACCTTGAAGGAGTTTTCGAGATCGCGCAGATGGCCGCGCTTGTGGTTGAGAACGTAGAGCGCGACATCGGTACGGGTGCGCACCACCAGATTGTGGGTTGCGCCCTTCATCAAGACTTCTTCAAGTCCGCGCAGCAATTGCAGCGCCACCGAGGAGACCGAACGGACGTGGCCGCTGCCGCCGCATTGCGGGCAGGGTTCGGTGGAGCTTTCGAGCACGCTGGCGCGGATACGCTGGCGTGACATTTCGAGCAGGCCGAAATGCGAGATGCGTCCCACCTGGATCCGCGCGCGGTCCTGCCGCAGGCAATCGGACAATTTGCGTTCGACCGAGCGGTTGTTGCGCTTCTCGTCCATGTCGATGAAGTCGATCACGATCAGGCCGGCAAGGTCGCGCAACCTGAGCTGCCGTGCGACTTCCTCCGCTGCTTCGAGATTGGTCTTGAGCGCTGTGTCCTCGATGTGATGCTCACGCGTCGAGCGGCCGGAGTTGACGTCGATCGAAACCAGCGCCTCGGTCTGGTTGATGACGATGTATCCGCCTGATCGCAGCTGCACGGTCGGCGAGAACATCGCGTCCAGCTGGCTTTCCACGCCCATCCGCGAGAACAGCGGCTGGCCGTCGCGATATTGCTTCACCGCGCGCACATTGGAGGGCATCAGCATTTTCATGAAGTCGCGCGCTTCGTGGTAACCGGCTTCGCCCGCGACCAGAATGTCGTCGATTTCCTTGTTGTAGAGGTCGCGGAGCGAGCGCTTGATCAGCGAGCCCTCTTCGTAAACCAGCGTCGGCGCCTGCGACTTCAGCGTCATGTCGCGCACCGTCTCCCACATCCGGATCAGGTATTCGAAGTCGCGCTTGATTTCGGGTTTGGTACGGGACGCGCCCGCGGTGCGCAGGATGATTCCCATGCCCTCGGGCACATCGAGGTCCTGTACGACTTCTTTCAGCCGCGAACGGTCCTGGGCGGAAGTGATCTTGCGGCTGATGCCGCCGCCGCGGGCGGTATTCGGCATCAAAACCGCATAGCGGCCGGCGAGCGAGAGGTAGGTGGTCAGCGCCGCGCCCTTGCTGCCACGCTCTTCCTTGACGACCTGCACCAGCATGACCTGGCGGCGCTTGATGACTTCCTGGATCTTGTACTGGCGGCGCGGGCGGAACGCTCGTTCCGGCACTTCTTCCATCACGTCGTCGCCGCCGACGGATTCGACAACCTCTTCCTCGGCTTCGTCGCCTTCGTCATCCTCGTGAGGCTCTTCGCCATCGGCCGCCGGATGTGCCTCGTCGGACGAAGTGGCTTGAGCTTCGCTCGCATAGGCGGCATGAGCG
Organism: Bradyrhizobium sp.; assembly: GCA_049509335.1. Classification (GTDB taxonomy): domain Bacteria; phylum Pseudomonadota; class Alphaproteobacteria; order Rhizobiales; family Xanthobacteraceae; genus Bradyrhizobium. The sequence continues at coordinate 45,962 of JBEKZZ010000009.1, forward strand.
GCGTTTTCGGCCGCGACCTCATCCCGGCGTGCCTCGCTATCGGCATGCTCTTCGTGCACGTCGTCTTCGTGCGCGCCTTCCTCCGGAGCCTCCTGAAGCGCCCCGGAAATATCGGCGATGGCTTCTACGGGCTCGGGAGCCGGTGCTGGCGTGACATGCCCCGCACCATGCTCATCGCCCTCGGCATGCACGTCATGATCATGATGATGGTCGTGATCCTGCGAATGCTCGTCGTGGTCATGATGATGTGCTGCTTCATCGTGGTGACCGGCAGCATCGTCATGATGCCCGCTATCATGGGCGTGTTCATCGTGATGTTCGTCGGTGTGGGCGTGAGCCTCTTGCAGCTCCGGGGATGCCTCCGGGCTCGCGTGCTCGACGACCTCGCTTTGAACACGCTCGCCATGGCCGCGCCGGCGCGAACTGCGATGGCGTGAGCGGCGGCGGCTGGAGCGATTCTCGGATTCTTCCTCCGCCTCGCGGTGGGCGCGCTCGTCGGCTTCGATCAGCGCCTGACGATCGGCGACGGGGATCTGGTAATAATCGGGGTGAATTTCGCTGAAAGCGAGGAAGCCGTGGCGGTTGCCGCCATATTCGATGAAAGCGGCTTGCAGCGACGGTTCTACCCGCGTGACCTTCGCCAGATAGATATTGCCGCGTAGCTGTTTACGCTGCGCGGTCTCGAAATCAAATTCTTCGACGCGGTTGCCGCGAACCACAACGACCCGGGTTTCTTCCGGGTGGGTGGCATCGATAAGCATCTTGTTGGGCATTTTGGAACTCTTCACGGCGGCGGGCGCGCAGGGCGGCGCGCGCAAATCGCACGGCCGGGTGACGCGACGGTCCACCTGATTCGGGGGTGAGGGGAAGGCCGAAACGCAAGCTGGAGCGCCTTACCGAACATGATTCCCGGGATGGACAACGGCGTGCGTGGCTTGCGCCCCGCATCGGCGATATTTTTCCCTGGAGTGCCGGCAATACAGTCTGGCGCATTAAGCGTCGGCCCGTCTGAGTAATTTTGGGCGGCAAAGAGACCGCTTATCAGTCGCTAAAGGCTCGGCGTGGCGCCAAAAAGCGCACGCCTCAATCATCTATCGGGGCCTTGAGGCCCGATAATCGGTTAGGTCGAATCTCGATCCGTCCCTGGAACAAGCTGGTGACCTGGGAGCGGACGCCGCCCGGGCTTGAAACCGCCACTCCTGTCAGCCGCGCGCTGCGCTGGCTCCGGAGTGGCCGGAAAGACGCTGAAATCTCCTCCTTTGGAGGTTCCTGCGCTGCACCGGGAGGCTGAACGCGACACAACCGTGAATTTTGGCCGTCAGCATCTCCTACATACGTGGATCGGCCCTCGGCTGCAAGGGAGGCGTCGACCAGATGTCCTATGGCAACACTCGCTCCTTTTCTACGCCATTGTTTTAAGGCACGATTAACCCTGCGGTCCTATTGCGCTAAGAGAGCCGCTCGGAGGCACGGATTCGTTGGCGGGCCGCGCAAATCACCTTGTATTGTCGGGTTTCGCGCTGTTGTGCGCCGCAGCATATTTGTGGCTGCTCCCCGGCAAGGTGGCTGCGGTCGAAAGCCAACCGCCGAAACCTGTTGTGTCCGCCCGATTTCCCCTCGCTTCCGGCGCCAGGCTGGCGGGCGACGATAAGCAGACCCGTTTCGTCCTCGATCTCGACCAGCCGATTGGAGTCCACGCTTTCACCCTGGCCGACCCCTATCGCGTGGTCGTCGATATCCCGCAGGTTACTTTTCAGCTTCCACCTGGAATCGGCACCGCGGGACGGGGGTTGATCAAGGCCTACCGCTACGGCCTCGTGATGCCGGGCGGCTCGCGGATCGTCTTTGATCTCGCGGGACCTGCCAAAATTTCCAATGTCTCGGTGCTGGACGCAGCCAATGGCCAACCGGCGAGGCTAGTACTCGAACTGGAACAAGTTGATCGCACGACCTTCGTTCAGTCGCTATCTCCGGAAAGCCGCCCCGAACTCAGGCCGGCGATCGCCGCCGCCCGCGAAGCACCGCTTCCGGTGCCGGCCGAACCTGCGGAGCCGGAGAAACCCGCCGCGCGGCCTTCGCTCCCCGATCCACGCCCTGTCATTGTCATCGATCCCGGCCATGGCGGCCCCGACAATGGCACGCAATGGGACGGTGCGAGTGAAAAGAATTTGGTGTTGGCTTTTGCGCTCGCCTTGCGCGATCGCATCGATAAAAGCGGCAAATATCGCGTCGTGATGACCCGTACCGACGATACGTTCATTCCGCTCGATGACCGCGTGAAGTTCGCACGCAGCCAGTCGGCCCAGCTATTTGTATCCATTCATGCCGATGCGCTGCCGCGCCACGAAGGCGACGCCCAGGGAGCTTCGATCTACACATTGTCCGACCGCGCTTCAGACGCGGAGGCCGAAAGGCTGGCCGAAGCTGAAAACAAGGCGGATGCCATTGGCGGAGTCAATCTGACCGAAGCCCCGACTGATGTCGCCGATATCCTGATCGATCTCGCTCAGCGCGAAACCCGCACGTTTTCCAATCGCTTTGCACACCTCTTGATGGGCGACATGAAGACGGTCACGAGGATGCACAAGAACCCGCTCAAATCGGCCGGTTTCAGGGTGCTCAAGGCGCCGGACGTGCCGTCGGTTCTTGTCGAGCTTGGCTATGTTTCCAACAAGGACGATCTTGAGCACCTGGTATCGGATAGCTGGCGCTTGCGCACCGTGGGCGCGGTGGCGCATGCCATCGACACGTTCTTCGCCAAGCGACTGGCAACAGCGGGGAACGCGAACTGAACTGAGCCTGAGATAAACCGCCGCGCCTTGCCAAAGCCAAAAGCCCTAGTTTGGCCACAGCGGCGGCACTATAAACGGCGCGAAATCTTGAGGAATCTGCACAATTCGCCACGCGGCGGCGTATGATGGAATGGCGTACCGGCCGTTGACGGCAGGAAGCGGAAAATACCTCCAAAGGACGCCGATCATCTCGGCACTAAGGACTAACGGAATTTAGATTATGCGCTTGCTGGTGCGGTTCTTGGGTTTCGTGTTCGCCGCGGGAACCGTTGTGTTCCTTGTAGCGGTCGCCGCCGTCGCAGGGGCGATCTGGCACTTTTCCAAGGATTTGCCGGAATACTCCCAGCTTCAGGATTACGAGCCGCCGGTGATGACGCGCGTTCACGCGGCAGACGGTTCGCTTTTAGGCGAATATTCCAAGGAGCGGCGTCTCTATCTGCCGATCCAGGCCGTGCCAAAGCTTGTCATCAACTCGTTCCTCGCTGCCGAGGACAAGAACTTCTACGAGCATGGCGGCATCGACTTTTCGGGCATGGCGCGCGCGGCCATGCTCTACGCCCAGAATTTTGGTTCGAACCGCAGGCCGCAAGGTGCCTCCACCATCACCCAGCAGGTCGCCAAGAACTTTCTCTTGACCAACGAGGTCTCCTTTACCCGCAAGATCAAGGAAGCCTTGCTGGCGATGCGGCTCGAGCGGACCTACTCGAAGGACAAGATCCTCGAACTCTATCTCAATGAAATCTATCTGGGTCTTGGCGCCTATGGCGTTGCCGCGGCCTCGCTCGTCTATTTCGACAAGTCGGTCAACGAACTCACCGTCGCGGAGGCTGCCTATCTCGCCGCGCTGCCGAAGGCGCCGGCCGCGCTGCATCCGGTGCGCAACCGCGACCGTGCGATCGAACGGCGCAACTATGTGATCGACCGCCTGCTGGAAAATGGCTGGATCAAGCAGGCCGATGCGGACAAGGCCCGCAAGGACCCGTTGACCGTGACCAACCGCGCCAACGCGGCGCATATCTTCGCCGGCGAATATTTTGCCGAAGAAGTTCGCCGCGATATTTTCGAGCGATATGGCGAGACGAAACTTTATCAGGGCGGTCTGTCGGTTCACGCCACGCTCGATCCGAAAATCCAGGTGATGGCGCGCAAGACCATGGCCGCCGGTATTGTCAATTATGACGAGGCTCAGGGATGGCGCGGCGCTTCCAGCAAGCTCGATATTTCCGGCGATTGGGGCGTCAAGCTCGCCGACGTCAAATCGTTGTCGGATATTTCGCCGTGGCGGCTTGCGGTGGTTTTGGACACCAGCGACCAGTCGGCACGGATCGGCTTTCAGCCGGGCCGCGAACTCGGCGGCGCCGTGAGCAAGGAGCGGCAGACCGGAATCATCACGCTTGAGGGCGTCAAATGGGCGAAGCCTGTGGCAGGGCCGATCAAGGGCAGGACGCCGACCGCGATGTCGCAGGTGTTGTCGCCGGGTGACGTGATCTATGCCGATCCGCTGTTCAGGGATGGCAACCCGGTTGAAGGCCAGTACCGGCTGCGGCAATTGCCGGAAGTGTCCGGCGCGATGGTGGTGATGGACCCATGGACCGGGCGGGTGCTCGCGATGGTCGGCGGTTTCTCCTTCGATCAGAGTCAGTTCAACCGCGCGACCCAAGCCTATCGGCAGCCGGGTTCGTCGTTCAAGCCGATCGTGTATTCGGCGGCGCTCGACAACGGCTACACGCCATCGACCCAGGTGGTCGACGCGCCGATCGAAATCGATCAAGGGCAGGGGGCCGGCGTCTGGCGGCCCGAAAACTTCTCCAACGGAAAGTACCAGGGGCCGACGACGTTGCGTAATGCGTTGCGGCTGTCGCTCAATACCGTCACCGTGCGTCTGGCGCAGGATATCGGCATGCCGCTGATCGGCGAATATGCCCACCGCTTCGGCGTCTACGATGAACTGCCGAACTATCTGTCTTACGCGCTGGGCGCCGGCGAAACCACGGTCATGCGCATGGTCACGGCCTATTCGATGATCGCCAATGGCGGGCGTCGCGTGAAGCCGACCCTGATCGACCGTATCCAGGACCGTTACGGCCACACCATCTTCAAGCATGACGCGCGTGAGTGCCGTAACTGCGATGCGCCCGGCGGCTGGAAGAACCAGCCCGAGCCACAGTTGATCGATCGCCGTGAGCAGGTGCTCGATACGATGACCGCCTATCAGATCACCTCCATGATGGAGGGCGTGGTGCAGGGCGGTACCGCGATCGCGGTCAAGGAGGTCGGCAAGCCGATCGCCGGCAAGACGGGTACGACCAACGAGGCAAAGGACGCCTGGTTCATCGGATTCTCGCCGGATATCGTGGTCGGCATCTATCTCGGTTACGACAAGCCGCGTCCGTTGGGCCGGGGCAACGCCGCCACCGGCGGTCACCTCGCAGCCCCGATCGCGCGCGACTTCCTCAAGCTGGCGCTCGCCGACAAGCCGGCGATTCCCTTCAAGATCCCGGCGGGAATCAAGCTGATCCGTGTCGATGCCAAGAGCGGCATGCGCGTCGGTCCCGGCGACAGCGGCAGGTCTATCCTTGAAGCCTTCAAGCCGGGAACGGCGCCGCCGGATAATATTGCGGTTGCCGATCCCGATGGACGTCAGCTTTTGCCGCAGCAGCAACCCGATTCCGACCGCGGCCTGTTCCGTCCCGGCACGGGCGGATTATATTAAGCTTGGTTGCGCTTTACGACTTCCGCCGTTACATCGGGCGCAAGCCTAGCCACGTCTTCCTACAGATCAGAGAAATTCATGCGCGCCGAAGTCGAACGCCTAGTCGAAGAGATCAAGCAGTCAGTCGGGCTGCTGAGGAGGCATCTTTGACGTCGAAAAATCCACCGCGCGCCTCGCTGAGCTGAACCAGCTCGCCGAAGACCCCAATCTCTGGAATGACCCGCAAAAAGCGCAGAAGCTGATGCAGGAGCGCACCTCCCTGGAGGATGCGTTGTCCGGTATCGGCAAGGTCGAGCGCGAGCTCGAAGACAATATCGGCATGATCGAGCTCGGCGAGGCCGAGAACGACGCGGCCGTCGTGGCGGAGGCCGAGGCTGCGCTGAAGGGCATCAAGAAGGAAGTCGCTCGCCGCGAACTGGAAGCGCTGCTGTCGGGCGAGGCCGATCGCTTTGATTCCTATCTGGAGGTGCATGCCGGCGCCGGTGGCACCGAGAGCCAGGATTGGGCCCAGATGCTCTTGCGGATGTACACTAGATGGGCCGAGAAACACGGCTTCAAGATCGAGTATCTGGAGGAGCAGCAAGGAGAAGAAGCCGGCATCAAATCGGCGACTATCCAGATCTCAGGCCACAACGCTTACGGTTGGTTGAAGACGGAAGCGGGCGTGCATCGGCTGGTGCGGATATCGCCATTCGATTCCAATGCCCGCCGGCACACCTCGTTTTCGAGCGTCGCAATCTTTCCGGTCATTGACGACAGCATCAAGATCGACATCAAGGAATCCGACGTACGCACCGACACGATGCGTTCGGGCGGTGCGGGCGGCCAGCACGTCAACAAAACCGAATCCGCCGTTCGGCTCACGCATATTCCGACCGGTGTTGCGGTGGTCTGCCAGGCTGGGCGGTCGCAGCACAAGAATCGTGCGCAGGCCTGGGACATGTTGCGTGCCCGGCTCTACGAGATCGAGCTGAAGAAGCGCGAGGTGCAGGCCGCCGCCGATCAAGCGGCCAAAACCGACATCGGCTGGGGACACCAGATCAGGTCCTACGTTTTGCAGCCCTATCAGATGGTGAAGGACCTCCGCACCGGCGTGCAGACCTCGGACACTTCAGGCGTGCTCGACGGTGACCTCGACGAATTCATGGCGTCGACCTTGGCGCAACGCGCTTTTGGCACGGACGCCGGCGCGGTCGAGGATGTGGATTAGCCGGCGCTGAGCCGCACGCCGGCGCGCAGGAATTTCTGCGGATCGACCGCTTCGCCGTCGATCCTGGTTTCATAGTGCAAATGCGGGCCCGTTGAGCGGCCAGTCGACCCGACCAGACCGATCACCTGTCCGATCTTGACGACGTCACCGACCTTCACGTTGATCTCGGAGAGATGCCCGTAACGGGTCGACAGGCCGTTACCGTGGTCGACCTCGACCATCCGGCCATAACCGCCGGCCCAAGCGGCGGATACGACTTTTCCATTGGCGGTGACGCGTACGGGATCGCCAGTCGCTGCGCGGAAATCGAGCCCGGTATGCATCGCCGGACGGCCGAGGAACGGGTCGGAACGAATTCCAAATCCGGAGGTGAATTCAACCTCGCCGACGACGGGCTTTCGATACGGCACCAGCGCCAACGTCCGGTTGAGGCGCTCGACCTGGGCACGGCTGATATTGATGCGGTAGAGCTGACGCTCAAAGGCACCGGCATCGGCGGAAAGTTTTACGGGTACAAAAGGCCCGCCCATGCCCGCGCGCGGCGTTGCAGCCTCTAACTGACCGACGTCGAGACCGAGATCGGCGAATACGCCGCGCATGCGCCGCTGCCGTGATTCAAGATTGTCCTCAAGCGAGGTGAGGGAAGCGAGCTGGCGCCGCTCGACCTGATCGAGCGAGTTTTGCAGGCGCACGATCACATTGTCGACACCCTGGATTTTAGCAGCTTTGGTCGCGGGCGCGTTGACGATGATCGGCGCGCGCGATTCCAGCCGCGCCTCGCGATCGGGCGGTGCGACGAACACGGCGGTGTCACTAATGGGGGACGGCTTGGGGATGCCCGAGGTTGACGGCTCAGCCGCGGCAGCGCCTCGCGGCGGCGTCCTGATCGATCCCGTAATATCGGGAATGGCGCCCATGGCGGTCGCCCGCGATTCCAGCGCGGTCTGCCGGCGCAAGATCTGATCGAGCTTCTGATCGAATTGTTCCTGATCCAGCAACTGCCGGCTGGTTGCGCGATCGACCTTGACGCGAAGCTCCGCGATCCGGTCCTCATAGGCGTATTGCATTTCCGCCTGCCGCGCGATCAGCCGCGTCAGTACGTCATCGCGAAATGCGAAATAGGTGGCGGTGGCTGCCGACCACATTCCAAGCGTCGTGACCGTACCCACCACGATCCAGAAAGCGACAGGTCCGAAACGGACCTGCTTGCCGGCGTGGCGCAGCGTATAGCCGCTCTCGTCGTCGCGCTTCTCGGCGGCTGGGCTGGTCGGCTGGCGGGCGATCTGCCGGCCGGGATCAGACGGCTGGCGATACTCGGACTGAAGACCGGAACGATACGACATCAGCACTCCCGTGCCGGTCGGAAGTCGATTCCTTACGGCGCAATTTGCGGGGGAGATTTGACCCGGTCATGGTTAATTTTTCGCGAATGAGGCTTTCCCATCAAGCCGTCCTGGTGGTGGCAAGCACCTCGTCGGCGTGTCCGTCGACCTTCACATTACGCCAGATCTTGATGATCTTGCCATCCGCCCCGATCAGAACCGTCGTGCGAAAGATGCCCTCGAACGTCCTGCCATACATGGATTTTTCGCCCCAGGCACCATAGGCCTCAAGCATCTCGTGCTTTTCATCCGACGCAAGAGGGACCGACAACTGGTGCTTGTTGCGAAACGCTTCCTGCGCCTTGGGTGCATCCCCTGACACGCCGACGACGGCCGTTCCCGCCGCGGCAAAGGCATCCCGCAGCCGTGTGAAATCGATCGCCTCTTTGGTGCAGCCGGGCGTGTCGGCGCGGGGGTAGAAAAACAGGACGAGCTTTTGGCCTGCATAGTCTTTCAGCGAAATCGTATTCCCTCCATCGCGAGGCAGATGGAAGGCGGGGGCTTTCGCGCCCTCGACGAGGACGGATTGCGTGGCGGTCTTCGATGTTGTAGCGGCTGCGGGCTTTAAGACTTTGGAAGGCCCCGTTGCTTTGGTTTGCCTATTTTTTGAGTTCTTGCTTGATTTGGTTGCCGGTGCGCGTCCGGCTTTCGAAGCAGGCCGCTTGGCAGCTGCCTTGGACGCCGCGGCGCCGGGCTTGCGGGACGCCCGTGGTTTATCGGATTTCTTGCGCGTTTTCTTGGACATACGCCTTCCTTTCGTCGCTTTCCGCGGCTCAATCATTGAGGTATTGGATCAGGTCGATTGACCGGGCGGGTTAGTCCAGTCTTCCCGGATTATGCTCAAAGGGATTTTGACACGCTACCGGTGCGCTTGCGTAGCTTTTGGCTGGAGACGAAGCGGATGCCTCGTCGCTACGCTATCACACGGGCGCAGACGCTTTCGCAAATACGGGAATCGAAGGACTATTTGCAAATATGGGGTTTAGTGGAGTTCGCGATTTGAGATTCGCCTGGGAGCCTCGGCCAAAATGGGTAGCGGATGTCAAATCGGTTCCACGGGAATGAGGAGGGGAGCAATACTGGCGCAAGGCGCCGTTGTTGTTCATCCTGGCCTATCATCGGCGCCGGCAACGAGAGGCAATGGTAAGACATAGGTCGACCCAGGATCCCAGTCCGTCCGTTGACGCCCGGCCCCCGCAGTGGGACGGCGCCGATTGGCATGCGGAGGAGCACGATGAGGCCGCGGGGCGCAGGGCCCGCCGGTTATTGTCCCAATCGAATACTCGCTTCTACCGGCTTTCCGATCGCCTGGGATCGGTACGGCGCTATGTTGCCGGCGAGCGCTGGTTCTGGCGGCTCGCCGTCGTTGTCGTTTCCCTGCTGGTGATTTTTGCCGGCTGTTTCGGCGGCCTGTGGTGGCGGCTGGGCGCCGGCCCGATCAACCTCGACATGGTGACGCCCTGGCTTGCCGCGGCGATCGAGGAAAACATCGGTCACGGTAACACGGTCGAGGTCGGCGGCACGCAGATCGAACGGGCCGGCCGTATCAGGATCGCGGTGCGTATCCGCGACATCATCGTGCGCGATCGCGATCATGCGATCGTTGCGAGCGCGCCGAAGGCCGAAGTGAGGCTTTCCGGCACTGCGCTGTTGATGGGGCGGCTGCGTGCAGAAAGCCTGAACCTGGTGGATGCCGAGCTCAGCGTACGCATTACGCCGGACGGCTATGTCACCGTGTCCACCGGCGACAACGCGCGGCCGCTCGCCACCGGCGTTGCCTCGAAAAAGGACGCGGGGCTTCCTGCGACGTTTCCGCGTCAGGCTGCGCCGAACGGGCCGGCTCCGCCTCAGCCGAACCAGTCTGCCGCTGCGCCATTGGCTGCCGACAGCGCGCAGGCGGGATTGCTCGCGGGCCTCGACTGGCTCGACAGCCTGAGCCTGACCGGCCTTGACGGACAGAATCTCAACGAGATCGGTTTGAAGAACGGCAGCCTGATTGTCGATGATCAGCAGCGCGGCAACAAATGGAATTTCCAGAACATCTCGCTCAGCCTCCGCCGGCCAAGCGGTGGCGGGGTCGCGCTGAGTGTTGCTGAAGAGAGCGCACAGGGCTGGTCGCTGCGCGTGGCGGTGGGCCCACCCGCCAACGGCGTAAGATCGGTGGACGTCAAGGCCGACAGGGTCTCGACCACCAATATCCTTCTGGCGCTACGGCTGAAAAATATAAACTACAGCGCGAACCTGCCGTTGAGCGGTGAATTGAAGGGCGAACTCGGCCGCGACGGTTTGCCTACCTACTTCCGCGGCAAGATCACGGCGGGCGCTGGAGAGATCGTCGACAGCGATACGCCTGAATTTCCGATGGCTATCGATTCGGTGGAAGTGAATCTCGAATGGGACGCCGGCAAGCGGGTGCTGGCAGCCCCCTTTAAAATCATCTCCGGCCAGAGCCGGATCACGCTGCTCGCCACCCTTGAACCTCCGAACGACAATATCACCGACTGGCAGTTGGGCTTGAGCGGGGGTACCGTCTTGCTCGCCGGAAACGACAACACCGAGCCGCCGGTTATCTTCAATCGCGTCTCGATCGGTGTGCGTTTCGAGATCGACAAAAAGCGGTTGACCCTGACGCAGGCCGATTTCAGCAATGGCGAAATCAGCGTTACGGGCTCAGGCGGCGTCGACTATTCCGGCGAGCCCCGCATGATGCTGGTATTTGCGGGCAGCCCGATGCCGGTATCGGCGCTCAAGCGGATTTGGCCCGCTTTGGTCGTTGCCGATGTTCGGCAGTGGGTGGTTGACCGGGTCGAACGCGGCGCGATCCAGCGCATCGAAATTGGCGTCAATTCTCCGGTCAAAAACCTCTCGCGAAAAGGTCCGCCGATTCCCGACGAGGGCCTCAACGTCAACATTGTCGCCAGTGGGGTGACGTTGCGGCCGGTCGACGGGTTGCCGGCCATTCGCGATGCCGATCTGAAGGCGCATATCACCGGCCGAACCGCAAATGTCAGCATCGCCCAGGGCGCGGCCGACACGCCGACGGGCCGCAAGCTCAACGTTTCCGACGCTGTGTTTGAGGTGCCGGATATGGCGCCGAAGCCGATGCAGGCCAAGGTGAAGTTCCGGATTGACGGTCCGGTGCCGGCGGCGGCCGAAATTCTCGCCTCGGACAAGTTGAGCGACCTTTCCGTGACCTTGATTGATCCGAATGCGAGCAAGGGAACGGCTTCTGCCGTCGTCAACCTTGCCTTGCCGATCAAGCAAAACATTGCACGCAACGAAACGAGCTACACCGTGACCGCCGATCTCGGAGGATTTTCTGCCGACCGGTTGATGATGAACCAGAAAGTCGAGGCCAATTCGCTGAAGGTCGTCGCCAACAATCAGGGATATCAAGTCAAGGGTGACGTGAAAATCAACGGGCAGGCGGCCTCGCTCGACTACCGCAAGCAGAATGATGGCGACGCAGATATCAAGCTGCTGGCGACGCTTGACGATGCGAGCCGCGCCAGGCTCGGTTTCGACCTTGGGCCGGCGGTATCCGGCCAGATTCCCGTGAAGCTGATCGGCAAGATCGGCGGCGATACCCGCCTCGGCATCGATGCCGACCTCACCCAGTTGAAGCTCGACAATATTCTCCCCGGCTGGGTCAAGGCGCAGGGCAAGTCGACACACGCCACATTCAACGTGGTTCAGAAGCCGCAATCGACACGTCTGGAAGACATCGTGATCGAAGGCGGCGGCGCCTCCATGAAGGGATCGGTCGAAGTCGATCAGAACGGCGATCTCGTCAATGCCAATTTCCCGACCTACGCGCCCTCGGAAGGCGACAAGACGTCGTTGCGGGCCGAGCGCGGACCAGACGGCGTCATCAAGGTTACCATGCGCGGCGATGTCTTCGACGGCCGCAGCTTTCTGAAAACCGCGATCTCCGGCAAGGAGGCCGATTCCAGGAGCAAGACCAAGAACATCGATTTCGACGTCGACGTGAAGCTGGGAGCGGTGGCCGGCTTCTTCGGGGAGGCGTTGCGAAGCGTCGATGCCAAGATGTCCCGCCGCGGCGGGACGATCAAAAGCTTTACGTTCTCCAGCAAGCTCGGACGCGATACGCCGCTGACGGCAGACTTGCGCGGCCGCGCGCAGGGCCGCGAAGTGGTCTATCTCGATACCAACGATGCCGGTGCATTCCTGCGCTTCACCGACACCTATTCCAAGGTCGTCGGCGGCCAGCTTGAGCTGGCATTGGATGCGCCGACCGCCGAACCGGGCCCTAGGGAAGGCTTGCTCAACGTCAGGGACTTCACCGTTAAAGGGGAGCCCTCGCTCGACGGGCTGGTGGCGGGCGGTACGGTGGGGGCGCAAGGCGGCATCGGCTTCTCGCGGCTGCGCGCGGAATTCGTTCGCCAGAACGGGCAGCTCACGATCAGGGAAGGTGTCCTCAAGGGGGCGACCATCGGTGGTACGATCGAAGGCAGTATCGACTATCCCGCCAACCAGGTGCGCATGAGCGGTACCTTCGTTCCGCTATACGGGTTGAACAACCTTCTCAATCAGGTCCCGGTTGTCGGATTGTTCTTCGGCGGGAGCAATGAAGGGGTATTCGGCCTCACCTATGAGGTTGTCGGTACACCGGATAAGCCGACGCTGCGCGTCAATCCGATCTCGGCGATATTCCCCGGCGTCTCCAGGAAGATCATGGAGTTCAATACCGGCAAGCAGAACGGTTTTGTCGAATTCCCCGCGAACTGAGCTTCCGCCTTCGCCCTGGTAGTCTGATTCTAGCTCCGCAACGCCGGGACGACCAGAAACGGGATCATGCCGAGAACGACGGCGATCAGTGCATAGACGATCAGCGGATTGTAGCTGTGCGTGACGTCGTGGATCAGACCGCCGCTCCATGAGCCGAACGCCGACCCCAACCCGCTGCCGATCGAGATGCTTCCGTAGATCGTGCCGACGCGCTTGCCGCGAAACAGCTTCATCGCGGTCGCGGTGAGAAGCGGACCGCGCGAGCCGATCATGCTGCCGAAGCAGACGACGAAGCCGGTCAATACCCAGATGTTCGGATACCATTGCAGCAGCCAGAGCAGGAAGATCCCGAAGATCGACATCGCATAGGAAAGCAGTACCGACGGCCTGCGCCCGATCATACCGTCGAGCCAGGAGACGCCGAGCATGCCGAACAGGAGCACAACGCCGGAGAAACCCCAGGCGGTCGCGGCCTGCAAGGGCGGGAAGCCGGCATCGATCAAATAGGCAACGACCTGCGGCGCGATCGCATACATGCCGATCGCCGTGAAGAAAAAGGTCGAGAATAAAGCCCAGAAGGCGTGGTGGCCAACGGCGCGGCCAAGCGTCCAGCCTTCGTCCGCAGCATCATCCGTGGCCGCCCGGGTGAGATGCGGCTGTCCTTCGGAAAACAGCCGCCACGGCAGGATCAGAAGCGGAAGCAACAATGCGAGCGCAGCGACGCCAAAGATCTGATAGGTGCCGCGCCACCCGATGTGGTCGATCAGCAATTGCGAGGCGGGCAGCAGCACCAATACGCCAGCGCCGGTCGCGGAGTAAACCACGGCCATCGCGGTCGGCAGCTTGGGGCCGAACCAGCGGCCAAGCAAAATCGAGTTCGGCACGTTGCCGATCAACGCGATTCCGAGGCCAACGCACAGGCCGACACTGAATTGAATTTGCCAAAGCCGGGTGGCATGAGCGGCGAAGAGGAATGCGCCGCCGAACAGCAACAGGCCGAGTGAATAGACGCTGCGCGGTCCGGAATAATCGAACAGCCGTCCGATCAGCGGTGAGGCGAGGCCGCCCGCCAGCGCGCTCAGCGAATAGACCGAGACGACGTCCGCGCGATCCCACCCGAAGCTTTCCGAGATCGGCAGCAGGAATACCGAAAAGCTTTCGCCCAACCCGCGCCCGAGCACCGAGAGCGCGAAACATATCGCGAGCACGCCGAGCGCGGTGCGCATCGGCTTAGGTAGCGTTTCCTTCAGCGGCGTGGTTTGATCCATTCCTCCGAGAGAGCGCGTTTCAGCTAACCATCGCAAGCGTGAAAAGCGAATACGCCTATGCGGGCTTGAGCAGGACGTGGCGCTTCTTGCCGAACGACAGCTTGATCACGCCTTCCGGTGTCAGGTTGGACGGCTTCAGCAGCATCTTTTCGTCGGTGACTGCAATGTCGTTGACGCGCAGGCCTCCGCCCTTGATCTGACGCCGTGCCTCGCCGTTCGAGGCGACAAGCCCTGCCTTGACGAAGGAGGCGAGCACGCCGATACCGGCTTCGAGTTCCCCACCGGAAACTTCCACCGTCGGCAAGTTTTCCGCGATGGCGCCTTCCTCAAAGGTTTGCCGCGCGGTTTCGGAAGCTGAGCGCGCCGCTTCCGCACCGTGCAGCAGCGTGGTTGCGGCGTTCGCCAGCGCCTTCTTGGCTTCGTTGATTTCCGCGCCCTTCAGCTCAGCGAGCTTGTCGATCTCGCTCATGGGCAACGTCGTGAACAGTTTCAGGAACCGCACGACGTCGCCGTCTTCGGTGTTGCGCCAATATTGCCAGAAGTCGTAAGGCGAGAACTGATCGGCGTTGAGCCAGACCGCGCCCTGCGCGGTCTTGCCCATCTTGGCGCCGGAAGCGGTGGTGAGCAGCGGGGTCGTCAGCGCGAACAGTTGCGGCGTGCCCATGCGGCGGCCGAGATCGACGCCCATGACGATATTGCCCCATTGGTCGGAGCCGCCCATCTGCAGGCGGCAGCCGGTGCGCCGCGCGAGTTCGACAAAGTCGTAGGCCTGACAGACCATGTAGTTGAACTCGATGAAGCTCATCTCCTGTTCGCGCTCGAGCCTGAGCCGCACCGAATCCATGGTCAGCATGCGATTGACCGAAAAATGCTTGCCGATGTCGCGCAGCATCTCGATCCAGTTGAGCTTGGTCAGCCATTCCGCATTGTCGAGCATGATCGCATCGCTTTTCCCCGATCCGTAGTGCAGGACCTTGGCGAACACGCCGCGGATCGAGGCCTTGTTGGCTTCGATCTCCGCAACCGTGCGGATGGCGCGCGTCTCGTCCTTGCCGGAGGGGTCGCCGACCATGGTGGTGCCGCCGCCCATCAGGGTGATCGGCTTGTTGCCGCTTTGCTGCAGCCAGTGCAGCATCATCATGGTCAGGAAATTGCCGATATGCAGCGAGGGTGCGGTGCAGTCGTAGCCGACATAGGCCGTGGCCTCGCCTTTGGCGGCGAGTGCATCCAGGCCCTCGAAGTCCGAGGCTTGGTGAATAAAGCCGCGTTCCTTCAGAACATTGAGGAAGTCAGACTTGAAAGCGGTCATCTTTCTTCGAACCTGATCATTTTTGTTTTACGGTATTTGCAGCAAATGGGCGGAACTTAACCATGTTGGGCTGCTTGGAACGCGTGCGCTGTGGCATTATAAGATGTGCCCGTTCGGCACAAGGTAAACGCCCAAGCCGAACGGGTAGCTGATCCCTAAGGTGGGGCTGAGGCCAGAATACCATGATGCTGACCGCCTTAGGCCTGATGAGCGGAACCTCGCTGGACGGGGTTGACGTCGCCATGATCGAAACCGATGGCAAGCGGGTCAGGGCGTTCGGCCCGTCCGGTTATCGACCTTATACCGACGTCGAACGGCGCCTGCTGCTCCAGGCTTTGACCGAGGCCGCTCACTTGCAGGCGCGTGAGGCGCGGCCAGGTATCCTTCTGGAGGCCGAGCGGATCGTTACCGTGGCGCATGCCGAAGCTATCGCCAGCTTCAAGAGCCAGAACCGCATCACCAGCGAAGACATCGATATCGTCGGCTTCCATGGCCAGACCGTGCTGCACCGCCCGGCCGACAAGCTGACGGTGCAGATCGGCGATGCCGCAGCCCTGGCCAAGGCGATCCACATTCCGGTGATGCATGACTTCCGCGCCGCCGACGTCGCTGCCGGCGGGCAGGGCGCACCGCTCGTCCCCGTCTATCATCGGGCGCTTGCACAATCGCTGGAGCGCGAGGGGCCGATTGTGGTGCTCAACATCGGCGGCGTTTCCAACATCACATACATCGACGGCGATACCCTGATTGCCTGCGATACCGGACCCGGCAACGCCTTGCTTGATGATTTCATGTACCGCGCTACCAGCCAGCGCTTCGATTGCGATGGCCGCATGGCGGCGCAAGGTTCGGTCGACGAGAATTGGGTCGCGCAGGCATTGACGCTTCCATTCTTTGCGCTGCCGCCTCCAAAATCGCTCGATCGCAACGATTTCGCCAAACTGGTGCTTCGCGATTCCTCTCCCGCCAATGGCGCGGCCACGCTGACCGCCTTCACTGCGGCGGCGATCGCCAGGATCGTTCCGTTGCTGCCGAAGCGGCCGAAGAACTGGGTCGTCGCCGGCGGCGGGGCGCGCAACCTCACCATGATGCGGATGCTGCGTGAGCGGCTCAGTCCCGCAACCGTCGAGGCGGCCGATGCGCTCGGCTGGTCGACCGATGCGATCGAAGCGCAGGCTTTCGGCTTTCTGGCCGCGCGTGGCCTGAAAGGCCTGCCGCTCAGTTATCCTGCCACCACAGGCGTGCCGCTTCCGATGACGGGCGGCATTGTCGCGCGGCCATGAGAGTCTTTTTCTGACGCGCTTTCTTCACGCGAACCGCTACACACTTCGCTTGAAAACGCTATGTCAGCGAACGTTGGCGAGCCGCATGTCGAGATAGGCGGTCACCGACTGCATCAACGGCTCTAACTTGCCGTCGAAGAAGTGGTTGGCGCCGGGGATGATCTGCTGATCGATCACGATGCCCTTTTGCGTCTTGAGTTTCTCGACCAGCGTATTGACGTCCTTCGGCGGCACCACCGCATCCTTCTCGCCATGGACGATCAGGCCCGAAGACGGGCAGGGCGCCAGGAACGAGAAGTCATAGAGATTGGCGGGCGGTGCGATCGAAATAAAACCTTCGACCTCCGGTCGGCGCATCAACAACTGCATGCCGATCCAGGCGCCGAACGAGAAGCCCGCGACCCAGCAGGCGCGCGCTTCCGGATTGATCGTCTGCGCCCAGTCGAGCGCCGACGCCGCATCCGACAGTTCGCCGGTGCCGTGATCGAACGAGCCCTGGCTGCGGCCGACGCCGCGGAAATTGAAACGCAGAACCGAAAACCCGCGATGGGCAAAGGCGTAATAGCACTGGTAGACGATCTGATGATTCATCGTGCCATGAAACTGCGGGTGCGGATGCAGGATCATCGCGATCGGTGCATTCTTCTGCTTCGCCGGGTGATAACGGCCTTCGAGACGGCCCGCGGGGCCGGTAAAAATAACTTCAGGCATGGACAGTCCTTGGCGAAATCGACCGGTGTGTCGCTGGCATCATCTAGCGCTCTGGAAGACCTCGCGGAGAGGAAAGCTGGAGCAGACGTTGGGGTGAGGCGCGAACGACGGCTCGTGATGGAGGCCGCGTTCTAACATAGAGCAAGGGGCAAAAAGCAAGGGTTTTCAACATCCGCTCGCTTGCTCAAGATGTTGGATGGCTTTCCGGGATTGCACTGAGACGGAAGCTTCGCCAACTGGCATAAGGCTCGGCATATCGGACGGCCCGCGAGCAGCGAAGGTATTATACTACGTAATGCATGACCGCGTTTATCTCGACTGGAATGCAACGACCCCGCTTCGTGACGAAGCGCGGCGAGCGATCGGCGATGCGCTGGATCTTCCGGGCAATGCATCCTCGGTCCATGCGGAAGGCCGCGAAGCGCGGAAATGGATCGAGGGCGCGCGGGCCGCGGTTGCGAAGGCCGTCGGGACCGTGCCGCGAAACGTTGTCTTCACCTCCGGCGGGACCGAAGCCAATGCGCTCGCGCTTGCACCTAATCTCAGGCGCGGCGCGGGTCCGGCGGCCGAGCGGCTGGTGGTATCGGCGATCGAACATGCGTCCGTGCTGGCTGGCGGACGGTTTGCGCGAGAACTGATCGAAACGGTTCGCGTCACGCCCACAGGCGTGGTCGATCTCGGCCATTTGCGTGAATTGCTTCGCGGTTCTCCGCCCGCGCTGGTGTCGATCATGCTGGCCAATAACGAAACCGGCGCCATCCAGCCGGTCGCGGAGGCGGCCGAAATCGTTCACGTCAACGGCGGTCTCCTGCATGTCGATGCGGTTCAGGCCTTAGGCAAGATACCTTTCGATATGAGCGAATTGGGCACCGACCTTCTCACGATATCGGCGCACAAGATCGGCGGCCCCAAGGGCGTTGGCGCGTTGATCCTGACGGAGGGGTTGACCGGGCCCGAGCCGCTCTTGCGCGGCGGAGGGCAGGAGTTGAGCCGCCGGGCGGGAACCGAGAATGTGGCTGCCATCGCCGGGTTTGGCGCTGCTGTGACGGCCGCCATGGTTCATTTGCCGGCAGAGGCCGAGCGCATGCAGGGTTTGCAAAGACGGTTGGAGGACGGCCTGCGGCTAACCCCCGACACTATCATGTTTTCTAGTTCCATCGACCGGTTGCCGAATACCACCCTGTTTACAGTTCCAGGCCTCAAGGCCGAAACCGCCGTCATCGGCTTCGATCTGGCCGGAATCGCCGTGTCTTCGGGGTCAGCCTGCTCCTCCGGCAAGGTGCAGCCGTCCCATGTGCTGGAAGCGATGGGATTTGACCCTGAAATCGCCCAAGGCGCAGTGCGGCTCAGTATGGGCTGGTCCACGCGGGATGCGGACGTCGATCGGTGCCTGGAGGGTTGGCGAAAGCTTGCCGACAGCTTACTTAAGGGTCAGCGACGAAACACAGCTTGAACCATTCTAAGCAGGTGATTTCGTCCGGGAAACATCGTAAGAGACCCTTTCTGAATTGTGATCCACCGCGGTCCTTGAAACCGCGAGCGGAGGAATAGATGGCTGCCGTACAAGAGACGGTCGATCGGGTTCGCCAGATCGACGTCGATCAGTACCGATATGGGTTTGAGACGCTGATCGAGTCCGAGAAGGCCCCGAAGGGTCTGTCGGAAGATACTGTCCGCTTCATTTCCGCGAAGAAAAACGAACCGGCCTGGATGCTGGAATGGCGTCTGGGGGCTTATCGCCGCTGGCTGACCATGACCGAGCCGAGCTGGGCGCGCGTCAACTATCCCAAGATCGATTATCAGGACCTCTACTACTACTCCGCGCCGAAGCCGAAGAAGCAGCTTGCCTCGATCGATGAGATCGATCCGGAAATCCTCAAGACCTACGAGAAGCTCGGCATTCCCCTGCGCGAAGTCGCGGTGCTTGAAGGTGTCGTGCGCCCTGAGGGTGAGGCTGCGGCAAGCGGGCGCAAAATCGCGGTCGACGCCGTGTTCGACTCGGTTTCGGTCGCGACCACCTTCCAGAAGGAACTGAAGCAGGCCGGCGTGATCTTCATGCCGATCTCTGAGGCCATCCGCGAGCACCCCGAACTCGTGAAGAAGTATCTCGGCACGGTGGTGCCGACTTCGGACAATTTCTTCGCCACGCTGAACTCGGCCGTGTTCTCCGATGGCTCGTTCGTCTATGTGCCGCCGGGCGTGCGCTGCCCGATGGAACTGTCGACCTATTTCCGTATCAATGAGCGCAATACCGGCCAGTTCGAGCGCACGCTGATCATCGCCGACAAGGGCGCTTACGTCAGCTATCTCGAAGGCTGCACGGCGCCGCAGCGCGACGAAAACCAGCTCCATGCCGCGGTCGTCGAACTGGTCACGCTGGATGATGCCGAGATCAAATACTCGACAGTGCAGAACTGGTATCCCGGCAATTCCGAAGGCAAGGGCGGCATCTACAATTTCGTCACCAAGCGTGGCGACTGCCGCGGCGTCAATTCGAAGATTTCTTGGACCCAGGTCGAGACCGGTTCGGCGATCACCTGGAAATATCCAAGCTGCATCCTGCGCGGCGATAACTCGCGTGGTGAATTTTACTCGATCGCGATTTCGAACGGTCACCAGCAGGTCGATTCCGGCACCAAGATGATTCACCTCGGCAAGAACACGACCAGCCGGATCATCTCCAAGGGCATCGCCGCCGGCGTGTCGCAGAACACCTATCGCGGCCTTGTCACGGCGCACCGCAAAGCCACCGGCGCGCGCAACTTCACCGCCTGCGACTCGCTTCTGATCGGCGACAAATGCGGCGCGCACACCGTGCCTTATGTGGAAGCGAAGAATTCATCCGCATTGTTCGAGCATGAAGCGACGACCTCGAAGATTTCCGAGGACGTGCTGTTTTACTGTGTGCAGCGCGGCTTGAGCCAGGAAGAGGCGGTTGGCCTCGTCGTCAACGGCTTTGTCAAAGACGTGTTGCAGCAACTGCCGATGGAATTCGCGGTGGAAGCGCAGAAGCTGATTTCGATCTCGCTGGAAGGCAGCGTTGGATGAGGATTCTGCCGCGCGTCTTCGCCTTGGTCGTTGCTGTTGTTTCTCTCGGTGGAAGCGTTCGTGATGCTTCAGCGTGCTCTTGCGAACTGCTAGCGAATGCGGGGCATATGACGAAAGAGGAATTGAGTGCCTGGAGTTTTGATCGCGCGAAGACCGTCGTGACGGGGAGAGTGACGGACGTTCACGCGAACACTAGTACCAAGCGAGGCGAACGGAGCGTGGTCGTCGCGCATCTCGACGTGAGTTCGGTACAGAAGGGAGATGTCCCACTTGGTGACGTGACGATCGTGACGGGATATGGCGGCGGGGATTGTGGGATTCCGGAAGCCTTGTTTTATGCGCTTGGACAAAATCGGGACCTGACCGTGGAGCTTCAAAAAGACTCGATATATCAGCCCGAATCCCCCGGCGAATACACTGTGACCATGTGCGGATTTGCGAAGTTGTCAGCCGGGAACGAGAATTGAAGAGTTAGAAAAATGTCATTACTCGAAGTCAAAAACCTGCAAGTCCGCGTTGAGGATCGCGAGATTCTCCATGGGCTGTCGCTCACCGTCAACAAGGGCGAGGTGCACGCGATCATGGGGCCGAACGGCTCCGGCAAGTCGACGTTGTCGCATGTCATCGCCGGCAAGCCGGGCTATCAAGTCACCGGCGGCGAGATCCTGTTCAAGGGTGAAGATCTGCTGGAGATGTCGCCGGATGCACGCGCTGCCAAGGGCGTGTTCCTGGCGTTTCAGTATCCGGTGGAAATTCCCGGCGTCGCCACCATGAATTTCCTGCGCACGGCGCTGAACGCGCAGCGCAAGGCGCGCGGCGAGGGCGAGTTCTCAACGCCGGACTTTCTGAAGAAGGTGCGCGAAGTCGCCAAGCGGTTGAATATCCCGCAGGACATGCTCAAGCGCGGCGTCAATGTCGGCTTCTCCGGTGGCGAGAAGAAGCGCAACGAAGTTCTTCAGATGGCGCTGTTCGAGCCGAGCCTGTGCATTCTCGACGAAATGGATTCCGGCCTCGATATCGATGCGTTGCGGGTTGCGGCCGACGGCGTCAATGCGCTGCGCTCATCGGATCGCGCGATGGTCGTGATCACGCATTATCAGCGACTCCTGAATTACATCATTCCCGATTTCGTCCACGTGATGTCGAAGGGCAAGGTCGTCAAAAGTGGCGGCAAAGAGCTGGCGCTGGAACTCGAAGCTTCCGGTTACGCGCAGTTCGAAGATGCGGCCTGACGGACACGAATATTATGAATGTTGCTTTGGCAAAGACCGGAGGCGGACGCGCGGTGGAGAACATATTCACCGCGGCGCGCGATCGGCTGCCCGGCACCGGCAAGGTTGCCGATGTGCGCCAGCAGGCGTTCGATGCTTTCGAGCGCGCCGGCCTGCCTAATCGACGTCTGGAAGACTGGAAATATACCGACCTGCGGGCATTGATGCCGGCGGTGCTTCCGTTCGCGGCTACGCCGGATGAGGCGGCCCTGGAGCGTGCTAAAAAAGTACTGAAATCGGTCGCGGCGGCGGACAGCCGTCGTCTGGTGCTGATCGACGGCGTGCTGGCACCCTCGCTCTCGAATCTGGGCGCGCTGGAATCAGGCGTAGCGGTGCAAACGCTGCGCGAGGTGCTGGAAGACGACGGCAACGCTGCCCGTGCCGATCTGCTGGAGAACGGCGCGATGTCGGGCCCGATGGTTGCGCTGAACGCGGCCATGGCGGCCGATGGCGCCGTGATCACGGTGGCCGATGGCGCGGTGCTCACCGAGCCGATTCATATCGTGCACGTCGCGACGCGCTCGTCGGCAGCGAGCTACACCCGCTCATTCCTGAAGTTCGGCAAGGCTGCGCAGGCGACGCTTGTGGAGAGCTTTGTCGCTGCCGACGATGCCAAGTCCTATCAGGTCAATGATGCCGTCATCCTCTCGCTCGGTAACGACGCCCAGCTTCAGCATGTGCGGCTGATGGCGGATGGTGCGGATGCGACCAACATCACAACCGCTGTCTTCACGATTGGTGCGAAAGCGCGGCTCGACACTTTCAACATGACGAGCGGCGGCGGCCTCAGCCGCTATCAGGGCTACCTCACTTTTGCGGGTGAGGGTTCCGAAGTGACCGCCAATGGCGTCAATCTTCTCAAGGGACGGCAGCACGCGGATACGACGCTGTTCCTCGATCACGCGGTGCCGAATTGCGCCAGCCGCGAGGTGTTCCGCGCCGTGGTCGATGATCGCGCCCGTTCGGTGTTTCAGGGCCGCATCATCGTTCAGCCCAAGGCGCAGAAGACCGACGCCAAGATGATGACGCGGGCTTTGCTACTTTCAGATGAGGCCGAGGCCGATAACAAGCCGGAACTGGAAATCTTCGCCGACGACGTGACCTGCGGCCACGGCGCCACCACCGGCGCGCTCGACGAAAGCCTGCTGTTTTACCTGCGCGCCCGCGGCCTTTCCGAGAAGGAGGCCCAGGCGCTTCTGATCCAGGCCTTCGTCGGCGAGGCTATCGAGTCCATCGCCAGCGATACCTTGCGCGAATTGGCGATTTCGACCGCGCAGCGCTGGCTGGCGGCACGGGGATGAGCATGCACCCGGCGGTCTCAAATGGCTCCTATGACGTCGCCCGCCTGCGGGAGGATTTTCCCGCGCTGGCGCTCAAGGTCTATGGCAAGACGCTTGTCTACCTCGACAATGCCGCGTCCGCGCAGAAGCCGAACGCCGTGCTGGATCGCATGACCGAGGCTTACAAAAGCGAATACGCCAACGTCCATCGCGGGCTGCATTACCTCGCCAACGCCGCGACCGAGGGCTATGAGGGCGGACGTGCCAAGGTCGCCCAATTCCTCAACGCCTCAAGACCTGAGGAAATTGTCTTCACCCGCAACGCGACGGAGGCGATCAACCTGGTGGCGTCCTCCTGGGGCGCGCCAAACATCGGCGAGGGTGACGAGATCGTGCTCTCGATCATGGAGCACCATTCCAACATCGTGCCCTGGCATTTCCTCAGGGAGCGCCAAGGCGTCGTCCTCAAGTGGGTCGATGTCGACGACGAAGGCAACTTCCTGATCGAGGAATTCGAAAGGCAGTTGTCGCCGCGGACAAAACTCGTCGCCATCACGCAGATGTCGAACGCGCTGGGCACCATCGTGCCGGTGAAGGAAGTTGTGAAGATCGCGCACGCGAAGGGAATTCCGGTCCTGGTCGACGGCAGCCAGGCCGCGGTTCATCTTGCGATCGACGTGCAGGACATTGGCGCGGATTTTTACGTCTTCACCGGCCACAAGCTGTATGGGCCGTCCGGAATCGGCGTGCTCTACGCCAAATACGATCATCTCGTCGCGATGCGGCCCTATAACGGCGGCGGCGAAATGATCCGCGAAGTGGCGCGGGATTGGGTCACCTATGGCGACCCGCCGCATAAATTCGAGGCGGGCACGCCCGCGATCGTGGAAGCGATCGGACTTGGGGCTGCGATCGACTACGTCAATTCGATCGGCAAGGAGCGTATCGCCGTGCACGAGCATGACCTTCTGACCTACGCGGAGGAGCGCTTGCGCGAAATCAATTCGATCCGGATGATCGGCACGGCGAAGGGCAAGGGGCCGGTGATCTCCTTCGAGATGAAGGGCGCGCATCCGCACGATGTCGCGACCGTGATCGACCGGCAGGGCATTGCGGTCCGGGCCGGCACCCATTGCGTGATGCCGCTTTTAGAGCGGTTCAACGTAACCGCGACATGCCGAGCCTCGTTCGGGATGTATAATACGCGCGAAGAAGTCGACCATCTGGCACAGGCGCTGATCAAGGCGCGGGAATTGTTCGCATGACCGACACTGTCGAAGCCAAGAATCCTGAGACCAAGAATCCTGAGTCCAATTTGGAAGCCAAGACTTCCAACATGGAAACCCAGTCGGCGCTGCCGCCGGAGGAAACCGAGCGGCTGAGCGGCGACATCGTGGCTGCGCTAAAGACCGTGTTCGATCCGGAAATTCCGGCCGATATTTACGAGTTGGGCCTGATCTACAAGGTCGAACTCAAGGACGATCGCTCCGTCGATCTGATGATGACCCTGACCACGCCGAATTGCCCGGCGGCGGGCGAGTTGCCGCAGATGGTGGAGAACGCGGTCGCGAGCGTACCTGGCGTGGGCGTCGTGAACGTGAACCTGGTGTGGGAACCGGCGTGGACGCCGGACCGCATGTCGGATGAGGCGCGGCTCGTCCTCAATATGTGGTGAGTGTTGATCGGCAAGAGCGCGGCCTTATTGAATTGGCTTTGGGATTGACCACATGACTGAGATGAACCCGACCTCGCCGGCTCCAAAGGAACCAACGAAGGCAAGGCGTCCTCGTCCGCAAGTCATGAGGCTGACGGAAGCCGCCGCCCAGCGCATTGCGGAACTGACCAAACGTGCCGATTCTGAGATCGTCGGCCTTCGGGTCGGCATCAAGAACGGCGGCTGTGCCGGGCAGTCCTATACGGTCGAATATGCCCATGACGTGCGCCCGACCGACGAGGTTGTCGAAGACAAGGGCGTCAAGATCCTGGTCGACCCCAAGGCGGTACTGTTCCTGCTCGGCACGGAGATGGACTACAAGGCTGATAGAATGCAGGCGCAGTTCATCTTCAATAACCCGAACCAGATCGGCGCTTGCGGCTGTGGTGAATCCGTGCAGCTCAAGCCGGCCGAGGTCGACAGTTAAAGCAACGACGGTCTAAAAGCCCGGCGGGGGCTTGCGCATGCAGGAAGCCTGCTCGAAGGCGTAGCCCAGACGTAAGAGCTTGTGCTCGCTCCAGGCGCGGCCGGCGAAAGTGATCCCAAGCGGAAAGTCCGGCGTGTCCTTACCGTCAACCCCCGAGACGAGGCCGCAGGGCACCATGACGCTGGGATAGCCCGCCTTGGCGGCGATTGCGGAGCCCGTGCTGCCGGGGAACAGCACGGCGTCGAGCTTGTGCTGGTTCATGTAGGCATCCATGCCACGCGTCTTGGCGGCGAGCAGGTCCATGGCACGCGCCGACTTGTACTCGCGCTCACTTAAATCGCCCTTGGTCGCATTAGCGGCAAGGAACAGGTCCTGACCGAACCGCAGCGCCTTGCCGGCGTTCGCTTCGTTGAAGGCGACGATGTCGGCGATGGTTTTGATCTCTGTATTGGTGGCCCAATCCTTCAGATAGAGGTTGAGATCGCGCTTCAGCTCGTAGACGAAAACGATCGGCGGCGTCGCCGGATTGCCCTTGCTGCGGCTCAGCGGATTACGATTGAGTACAGCCATGGTCGTGCCTGGTCCGCCAATCCAGCCGGCCGTCGGCATGCTGGCGCGCACGACGACGGCGCCCAGATCCTTCAGCACCTTGATCGCGTCGGCCGTCACCTTGGTCCAGTTGGGTAGCAGCTTGCCGTAGAAGCGATCGTTCAGCGGATCAGTGGGATCGCTCGGTACGCCGATGCGGACACCCTTCATCGCATTGGTTGCGAGGCCCGCGGTGTAATCGGCCGGCCGCCGCTGCCGTTGTGTCGCCGGATCGAGCGGGTCCTTGGCGGCCAGCACGTTCAGCAGCAGCGCGGCGTCGCGCACCGTGCGTGTCATCGGCCCTGCGGTGTCCTGGCTGTGCGAGATCGGCAGGATACCGGCTCGGCTGATCAGTCCGACGGTCGGCTTGACGGTGACGAGGCCATTCTGGCTGGCCGGGTACAGCAGCGAGCCTGAGGTCTCGGTGCCGATCGAGGCCGCGCATAGGCCGGCCGCCACAGCGACCGCCGAACCCGAGCTCGAGCCGCCGGGGGTCACGACCGGGTTGCCTAGATCGTCGATCAGCGTCGGCGCGTAAGGGTTCTTCACCTGACCGCCCAGCGATGAGTAGCCCGAGGGCATGTCAATCGCGAGCATATTGGCGAACTCCGTCAGGTTCGCCTTGCCCAGGATCACCGCGCCGGCGTTCCTCAGCAGCTTGACGACGGTGGCATCGCCCTTGGCGCGCGCGCCCGCGAGCGCAAGCGAGCCAGCCGTCGTCGGCTGTTTGTCATCGGTGGCGATGTTGTCCTTGACCAGAATCGGGACACCGGCCAGCGGCCGTTTGGCCGACGGCATGATGTCGTCGAGCTTGCCCGCGATCATGAACGCGTCCGGATTGAGTTCGCGGACGGCGTTGAGCGTCGGCCCGTCGCGGTCATAGGCCTCAATGCGCGCGAGATAGCCCTGGATCAGCGCTGTGGCGGTGACCTGCCCGCTGGCCAAAGCACTGATGATATCGCTCATGGACGCGTCTTCGAGCTTCGGCACGGTCGGTGCTTCCGCGCTTGTGGCAGCGGCGGCGAGGCAAGCATCCTGACGGGTTGGCTTCTTCATGGCGTGCCTGTTGGCGGAGCGTTTGTGAATCCATCAGAAGGCTATATTCGACTTGCCGGTGGTCTATCTGATTCTAACATTCGCAGAAGTAGCCTCCAAGAGAGGACATGAATGTTCGAGGCAGAAGACCAGATAGGCTACCGATGGATCGCGATTTCCTGATCGAGTTGTTTTCCGATTTTGGCCCCGTGACGCTGCGCCGGATGTTCTCCGGATACGGCATTTCCGTTGACGGCACCAACTTTGCGCTGGCGTTGCGCGCCGGGCTTTATTTCCGCGCTGACGAAGAGACCATTCCGCAATTCCAGGCGGAAGGGTCGAAGCCGTTTCAGTATCAACAGCGATCGACGGCGAAGGTCGTTACCGTCAATTCATACTGGGAATTGCCGGCGCGGCTGTTCGACGACCAGGAGGAGTTGGCCGGCTGGGCGAGGGCGGCTTTGGCGGCGGCACAGCGCGCCGCGCTGAGCAAGCGCTCAAGGACGCACAAGAGCGCGAAAAAGGTCAAAGCCAAAAAAGCGTTTGCTATCAAGAAGTCCGCGGTGAAGAAAAAACGGCCGGCGCAGAAGAAGGCGCAGCGGAGAAGGTCCTCATCCTGAAGAGCACGCGTCGCGTGCGTCTCGAAGGATGGTGGCGAACGAGGTGGCCTCATGCGTTCTCCCGGCAATACGAAGTATTGTCCGGAAGACGCGCGCCATTTTGTGCCGCCGTTCGCTAACGGCCTCGCTGTCGCTCGGCCTGCTCGGGCGGCGGCGCCTCACATGAGGGTTTGATTTTCAGGCGACCTGGCCCCGAGTTTCCGCCATATATTCCGGATCGGCCTCGCAGACGACACGGTTGCGTCCGGCGCGCTTGGCGGCATAGAGGCAGGCATCCGCCCGTTCGATCAAGGAATCGATATCATCCCCGGTCTTGAGCATCGACACGCCGACCGAGATGGTGACGCGGCCCAAGATCTCGCCGGTGGACTTCTTCTTCAATTCCTTCGACATCACCGCACGGCGAATGTGATCGGCGACCGTCAGGGCCTGGCGCAGCGCCGTGTTGGGCAGCACGACGGCGAACTCCTCGCCGCCGTAGCGGGCCGTAATGTCCTGTCCCTTGATGGACTGCTTCAGCGACATCCCGACCAGCCGCAACACCTGATCGCCGGTGAGGTGACCATAGGAGTCATTGAAGGCTTTGAAGTGGTCGATATCGAACATCAAGAGCGACAGTGGCTCGCCGGTATACAGCGCGTTCGCAACTGCCGTATCAAGCGAGCGATCGAAATATTTGCGGTTGCCGAGGCCGGTCAAGGGATCGGTGAGGCTTTCTGCCCGGATCGCTTCGAGGCTCTGCTGGAGATTGTTGATTTCCGTTTTCGAGAGCGCCAATCGCTCTTCCAGGGCCTTGGTGGTGTCGCGCATCTCGTGGGTCGTCTTGACCAGCGAGTCGACCACCTTCATGACCTGTTCGCGGTCCGCGGCTTTTGAAAGCCGCTCGGTGGCGCCGGAAAGGCTCGCATTGTAGGCGGCCGACATGCCGAGCGCGTCGCCGATCAGTTGCATCACATCATCGATTTCGCCGATGACGCGCGCGCCAACCTTGTCGATGCGGTCAGTGGTCTTGATGTGGGAGAGATAGGTCTCGTAGATCTGCTCGAGGTCGGCTTCAGTCAGCTTGCCGCTGCGAGCGAGCGTCTCGTTGATGACCTGGTTGAGCTGCGAATTATATCCAGTAGCGTAGACGTACCAGATTTCATAATTGCGCGGGATTGCTGGTTGCCGCAGGGACCTGATCTGGCCGAGCGCAAGTTCCGCAAAGGCCATTGTGCGTTCGTGTTCATCCAGCACTGAACTCGCCCCCAAGCGACAGTGTGCGCGGATCGCATCGCGCTAATCTCATAAACTATGATGATCAAACTACCGGGGGTTGATGAACGGGTCGTAAACAAACGACCCGTACCTAAATACTGCCGACGCGGGAACGATCAGACGCGGGCGCGTACGGGACGAAGCAAAAACGCTGGAAGATGAGAATGATCCGCCGGTTCCGCAGCGGGCGACGGCTTCTGGGTCGCATGCGGCCGCCCAATGGAAGGGACCCGTGGCGGGGCGGACGACGTGACCGGCGGCGCAGTCGCGACAGCAATCGCAGGTTGTACCGTCGGAGCGGGGTTGCGGCCTCCGGCGCTGCCGGGTTCACGCTCGCGGCGCCGCTTGCGGCCGCCTCGCGAACCTTCTCGCCCGCTATCCCGAGACCGCTCCTGATGCTCCCGAGGGGCCGCTTGTTCTGCGACTTGTGCAATCGAGCTGCCTTCGGCGAACGGAATACTTTGTCCGATCAGCTTTTCGATGGCTGCCAGCGACTTCTGGTCGGGCGGGGTGACAATGGAAATCGCGGTGCCGGCCCGGCCCGCCCGGCCGGTACGGCCGATCCGGTGGACGTAGTCGTCGGCGTGGTGGGGAACGTCGAAATTGAACACGTGGCTGACGGCCGGAATGTCGAGGCCACGGGCGGCAACGTCGGAGGCGACCAGAAGCGGAATTTCGCCCTTGCGGAATTGATCGAGCGCTGCCGTGCGGGCGGATTGATCCATGTCGCCATGCAGCGCGCCGACGCTGAAGCCGTGCTTTTGCAGCGACTTGTACACAACGGCGACTTCGCGTTTGCGGTTGCAGAAGATGATCGCGTTGTTGAGATCCTTGGCCTCGCGCAACAGGCGGCGCAGGACGTCGCGCTTGTCGCGGGCTTCGCGGCCCGACGCGACCTGCAATTGGGTGATGGTGGCAACCGTCGTCGCGGGCTTTGAGACCTCCACCTTCTCCGGGTTATGCAGGAAGGTCTCGGTGATGCGCCGGATTTCCGGCGGCATGGTTGCGGTGAAGAACAGCGTCTGGCGGGTGAACGGCACCAGCTTGCAGATGCGTTCGATGTCGGGAATGAAGCCCATATCGAGCATCCGGTCGGCTTCGTCGATCACCAGCAATTCGACGCCGGTGAGCAGCAATCCGCCGCGTTCGGTGTGGTCAAGCAGCCGGCCGGGCGTTGCGATCAGAACGTCGACGCCACGGGTGAGCTTGGAGTCCTGGTCGCCAAAGGAAACGCCGCCGATCAAAAGCGCCACGTTGAGTTTCTGGCCGGCGCCGTAGCGGTCGAAGTTCTCCTTGACCTGGGCGGCGAGTTCGCGCGTCGGCTCCAGGATCAGTGTGCGGGGCATCCTGGCGCGGGCGCGGCCCTTCTCCAGGATGGTGAGCATCGGAAGGACGAAGGCAGCGGTCTTGCCGGTGCCGGTCTGGGCGATCCCGAGAACATCCCGGCGGGCCAGAACGTGAGGAATCGCCTGTTCCTGAATGGGGGTGGGGGTCGTGTAACCGGTAGCCGCGACGGCGGCGAGCACTTTATCGGACAGGCCGAGATGGGAAAATGACATTGAGCCTCTAATCGAAACCGCCGTTCGGAATCGAGAGTAAAAGGCGGTCGCGTTCGGCCCCGAACGGCGCGCTTCATGAAGCTCAGGGGCGGTGGAAGGACGCTGACCAGCGGGCGGATCAACTTCTAGAATCGCATTCGATCCAAATCCGCTATTGGCGCGAACATAGGGTCGAAACGGCCAAAGTCAATCTTGGAACGAGGCAAAAGGCCGAAAAAGCTTAATGTTTTCGCACAAATAACCGCCTCTTTGTCATTTCGCCTTCAAATCCCGGATGGACATGGCAACTTATCCGCCATGGGGGAATGGCCATGTTTGCAAAAACCCGACTCGATGCCCTGACGGATGGCGTATTTGCCGTTGCGATGACGCTGCTCGTGCTCGACGTCCGTCTGCCTGAGGACTTCCATCCCGCTAACGATGGCGAGCTTCTGCACGGGCTGGTCAGTCTCTGGCCGAAGTTCTTGCCCTACGTGTTGAGCTTCGGCGTGCTCGGCCTGCGCTGGATTGCGAGCATCGAAATTCGCAGCCGCAACGAGCACTTTGCTCGTAATTACGTGAACTGGTGGCTGCTCTATCTTTTGCTGATCACCTTTGTGCCGTTCTCGACCATTGTGGTGGGCCGTTACGCGCATTTCGCGCCCGCGATCTGGCTTTACGCCGGCCATACGTTGTTGATCGCCTTGATCAGCATGCGCATGGTTGCGCTGACACCGGAAATCGAGCGCGGCGATCGTCTGCGGCAACGGCAAACCTCCTCGGCGTTCCTGGCCGGTTCCTCGCTGCTTGCCATTGTGCTGAGCTTTGTCGATCCGCGGATCGCTCTATGGGGCTTTGCCCTCAATTTCACCCAGCCGGTGCTGGAGAGGTGGCGCCGGACGAAGGTAGGTTGAACCTTCAGATATCAGGGCCGACTATGAGACAAGGGTATTTTCTGCGGGCGCAGGGATCAGGATGAGGCATCTGGTATCGTTGAGGCTCGCGATGGTGCTGCTCGGCATTATTGGGCCGCTTCTGGCGCTCGCTGTCCCGGCGCAGGCGGCCAAGCGCGTGGCGCTGGTCATCGGCAACAACGACTACAAGAACGTGCCGAAGCTGCAAAAGGCGGTCAACGATGCCCGCACCATGGGCGAGACGCTCAAGCAACTCGGCTTCTCCGTGATGCTGGCGGAAAACCAGACCCGGCAGGCCTTCAGCGAAACGTTGCTCGCTTTCGACAAGGCGGTTGAGCCAGGCGATACGGCGTTTTTCTTTTATGCCGGTCATGGTTTTGAGATCGCCGGGCAGAACTTCCTGCTGCCGACCGACGTTCCAGCAGCTACCGAAGGCCAGGAAGAGCTGGTGCGTGACGCCTCCGTACTCGCCGACCGTATCATCGAGCGCTTGCAAAACGGGAAGGTGCGCACGGCGATCCTGGTGTTCGATGCCTGCCGCAACAATCCGTTTGAGCGGGCGGGAACGCGTGCGGTTGCCGGTGGTGGTGGACTGGCGCCGATGGCGCAATTGCCGGAAGGTGTGTTTTCGGTTTTTTCGGCAGGTCCCCGCCAGACTGCGCTCGATCGTCTCTCCAACAACGACAACAATCCCAACTCGGTATTCACGCGCACCTTTGCCAGGGAGCTTTTGCAACCCGGCGAGAATCTCGTGCAGGTGGCCCAGCATACACGCCGCATTGTCAGCGAAATGGCGGAGAGCGTGAGCCACAAGCAGATTCCGGTCTATTTCGACCAGATGGTCGACGACGTCTTTTTGAACGGCATCGAGAAAGCACAGGCCGATGCCACAAAGGATACCGGGAAACCCGCCGAGTCGCAGCCGCAAGTCGCTGCATTGTCGCCGGCAGTCGTCGCGCGGCCGCCGAAAGAAGACTCCGTCAACGCACCGATCGCGATGTTCTCCCGTCACAATGGCGGCTGGACAGTCGTGTTTTCGATCGCCGATCCGACGCTCGGAATTTCGTGGCGGATAGGGGACGCCGGCGACTTCCGCGAGACCGGATTTCTCGATACGCTCGATCCGCGAACCCGCAAGCGGATGCCCAATCCGTCGGTAGAACTCGCCGCAGACGCGCCGGCGGCGACTATTCAAGTTCGTTACATCGATGCCTCGGGCGAGATGCAAGGACCGTTTCCGGTCAAGTTCGAACCGGAAGCGGCGTTGATCCACGATCAGCGCAAAATTCTCGACATGACCGCGACGAGTTGGCTGTCGTTTCGCGAGTTCAACGGGCTTCTGGTCTACTACACCCATTTGATGTCGTATCGATGCGCCATTCGCGAGGTGCGCATCGGCATAGATACCGCCGTGCCCGACCAGGTCCTGAAGATGCCGCCATGCGACATGAAAGATCCGAGCGCCATTCCCTATGACGCCAAGCCCTACTTGAATCTGTCGCCTTCGAACCAATTCGTCTCGGTAGAGTTGACCTATCGTGACGGCAGCGTGTCGGAAATCAGGAGTTTTCGCCGCTAGTGCCACCCGTTTGAAATTCCTGCATCGCGAGCGGCAAACGCCGTTCAGGAACGTATGACTTGCCGTTAAGCTTCGAGATTAATCGATTTTGATATCACCTGCCTGTTCGGGAGAACGGGTCTTTTTGCGCAAACGACGTTGCTGATTTCGACCGGGCAGCGTGCGCCCTGGCATCCGCGCACGCAACGAGGAGGGAATGGCAATGAATTACAAAATTGCGGCGGCTGTAATCGTCAGCTTTGTTATGGGCGGCGGCGCTGTCAGCGTCTTGCACGCGCAGGCCAAGTTACCGGCTTATGCGTTCGTGGAAATCGATGTCAAAGATCAGGATGGTTACACCAAGGACTTTCTTCCGAAGGCGCAAGCCAACATCAAGGAAAGCGGCGGTAAATATCTCGCCGGCGGCTTTAACAAAGCGATCAGCATGAGTGGATCGCCTCCACCTAGTCGCGTGGTGCTCTTGCAATTTTCCGATATGGATACGTTGAAGGCATTCAATGTCAAACAGAGACAGCTAGAGGCGGAGTTTGGCAACAAATACGGCAGCTTCCGCGGGGTGGGGGTCGAGGGCGTCGAGCAGAAGTGATAGTACGGCGGCGGGCTGCGCGAGCGGCCCGCCGTTACCGATCCGGCGCCGTAACGGTAGCAAGTGCGAGCGCAGATTTTGCGGGAGTAATGGGATGCCGCGAACCATTCAAACCCATTGTTGTATCGTTGGCGGTGGCCCGGCCGGCATGATGCTCGGTTATCTGTTGGGGCGCGCCGGCATCGAGACGGTCGTGCTGGAGAAGCACGCGGATTTCTTCCGGGATTTCCGTGGCGATACCGTGCACCCCTCGACCTTGCAGGTGATGGACGAGTTGGGCCTGATCGACGGTTTCCTGAAGGTGCCGCATCAGCAACTGCAAAAGATGGACGGCCTGTTCGGCGAGGACTCCATCCGCATCGCCGACCTCAGCCAGTTGAATGTCAAATACCCGTTCATTGCGATGATGCCGCAATGGGATTTTCTCAATTTCCTGCGCGAGAGCGGCAAGCGCTTTACCTCACTTCAGGTGTTGATGAACGTCAATGCCACCGATCTCATCCGCTCCGGCGAAACGGTGGTTGGCGTCACCGCCGATACGCCGGAAGGGCCCGTCGAAATCCGTGCCGGTCTCACGATCGGATGCGACGGCCGGCACTCGATCGTGCGGCCTCACGCTGGCCTCGACGTGGAAGAATTCGGCGCGCCGATGGACGTCTTATGGTTTCGCGCCGGCAGGCGGCCAAACGAAAATGAGAGCCTGTTTGCACGCGTTCAGACCGGCAAGATGCTCGTCACCTTCGACCGCGGCGACTATTGGCAATGCGCTTACGTCATCGCGAAGGGCCAGTTCGATGCCGTGAAGGCGAGGGGGCTCGATGCCTTTCGCAACGACGTCATCGGCATGGCGCCCATCCTGGGTGCGGGCATGTCCGACGTGAAGACGTGGGATGACGTGAAGCTCTTGACGGTCGCGATCAACCGGTTGAAGCGCTGGACGCGGCCCGGATTGCTCTGCATCGGCGATGCCGCGCATGCGATGTCGCCGGTCGGCGGCGTGGGTGTCAATCTCGCGATTCAGGATGCCGTTGCGACCGCCAATCTGCTCGCGGCGAAACTGGCGGCGCTCAAGAGCACGAGGGGCTGTCCTCCCGAGGATGAACTCGATGCCGTGCGCCGCCGGCGCGAATTCCCGGTGCGGATGACGCAGGCCATGCAGGTCGTCGTTCAGAACAACATCATCAGCGTGGCGCTCAAGCCGGGCGACCAGCCGCTTCGGGCCCCGCTGTTCGCGCGGATCGTCAACGCCATACCCTGGCTACAGGGTATCACCGCGCGTTTTGTCGCGATCGGCGTTCGTCCGGAGCACGTGCATTCGCCGGCGGCGTGATGAGCCGTGGCTTGAGCATGACTAGCCCATCACCGAAAATCCGCCGTCGACCGGGATCGCCGTGCCGGTGACGAAATTCGACGCTGGTGAGGAAAGGAACACCGCGATGCCGGCGAAGTCGTCGGCTCCGCCCCATCGTGCGGCTGGCGTCCGAGCAAGCACCTTGTCATGCAGTCCTGTGACCTGTTCGCGGGCACGCCGCGTCAGGTCGGTGTCGATCCATCCGGGCAGCACCGCGTTGACCTGGATGTTGTCGGCGGCCCAGGCGACCGCACAGGAGCGGGTGAATTGCACGATGCCGCCTTTGCTCGCGGCATAGGCCGGCGCAAAGCTGGCGCCGAAGATCGACATCATCGAGCCGATGTTGATGATCTTGCCGCCGCCCGCTTCCTTCATCGCGGGATGGACCGCGCGCGAACACAGGAACGCGCTGGTGAGGTTCGTCGAGATCACGCTGTCCCATTCCGCGAGCGAGAGCTGGTCGGGAGCTTTACGGATATTGATGCCGGCGTTGTTGACGAGAATATCGATGCCGCCGAGCTCGCGGCGAACACGCTCGACCATGGCTGTGACCGCTGTCTCGTCGGTGACGTCGGCTTTGACGGCGATTGCCTTGTGGCCGCGTTTAACCAGATCAGCGACCGCCTCGGCCGATTTTGCTTCATTCCGGCCGACAATGGCGATCGCAGCGCCATTGTCCGCGAGCCCGCGGGCCATGCCGAGGCCAATTCCACCGTTGCCGCCGGTGACGACGGCAACCTTGCCGTGGAGGTCGAACAACTCCTGTTTCACGATCCACGTCTTCGGTTGAGTTGCTATCGCTTGCTTTGCCAGATCAGCACGAGGCCAAGGCCGGAAAGTGCTGCGCCATATCCCGCCCACTGGATCTGCCGGATCATGAAGCTCGAGGCAGGCCAGGTGATCATGCCGGTGCCTTGGCCGATCCACAAAAGGCCGATCGCCAGCGCAATGAGGCCAAGGACCAGTAACAACGTGCGCATGGGGAATCCTCCGGTGGGCGGCTTTTAAGTAGTTTGAAAATGCTCACCGTCTTTACCGAAGGCCGTAGGGTTTCGTCACGCGGTACTTTGGATGCAGACGCAAAAAAGCCCCGGCCAATGCCGGGGCTTTTGAATTTTGATGTTAGCTGAGATCAGTACTTCGCAACCAGCGGACCGCCCCAGTTGAAGCGGTAGACCAACTCGGTACGAACCAAGTTCTCATAGAAGTGCGTATGCTCCGAAAAGCCGTTCGGCAGACCGGTTGCAGTGACAATAACCGGCACGTCTCTGGTGTTGAAATCAGAGAAACGATATTCCGTCTTCCAGAAGAGACCCGGCAGCCAGTTTGCGAGCGAATATTCATCGCCTGTGCCGATGAACCAACCGCTATAATTCTGCTTGCCAATGTTGTCGCCAGTAAGCCCGCCGGCCAAATTTGTGTAGGTCACGCCGCTCATGTTCGCCTGGGTATAGCCCGCGCTCACATAGCTCAGCAAAGTGGGAAATACGAGATACCCGACACGGCCGCCAATGGCGAACTGATCGTTGATGGTCAAGTTGCCCTGCGTATTCAAACCGATGGCGGCCGGGTTATCGCCAGTGTGGGTTCCTTTGATGTTGGTCCAGTCACCGTCCGCAAATCCGCCAACAACCCAGTTGGTGCCGGCAAACTGATAGTCGCAGCCGGCCTGAACCGTTCCGAGCCAGCCGCTGCCCCCTTGGCTGGTTTGAGTGGTGGCAGCAGCTCCTGTTGCATTAAACTTGAGAAAGCTGTTGCTATCGGTGTACACGCCGCCGCCGCCGCCGCCCGCGATATAGCAACCAGTCCAAGTCGGGGGAGGAGGGACCACGACGGGGGCTTTGGTGTAAGTGTGGGCGGGAAGGTCGGCTGCTAAAGCCGATCCGCTGAATGCAGCGACCGCAGCGAATGCCAATACCAACTTTTTCATTTAAAAGCCCCTCAAGCCGTTAGCGGCTGAAATCTCGCGTAATTTCGAATCTTGTTTCTATCCGTACACATTCCTGGCCAGAAAGGCTATCGCCGAGTTGACACAGCCGAAATCTAAAAAGTTGTGCGCGCAGGTTGCGTCCGCGCCCACGAAGAGGGCGCAACAAAAAAGCCCCGGGCGATGATGCCGGGGCTTTTGAATTTCGACTTGGCTCGATCTACCGGTCTCAGTACTTCGCAACCACCGGGCCGCCCCAGTTGAAGCGATAGACCAGCGACGTGCTGACGGTTTGTACGAGCGGATGGAAGCTCGTGGAGTTGCCCGTAAGCACACCGGCGTTATTAGTCTCAGCCAAAGTTGCTCGGTCGAAATAGGCGGCGCGATATTCGGTCTTCATGAACCAGCCGGGCGCGGTGATGCCAAAAATGTTCAGGTTGTTTTCGACGCCGCCACCGACGAACCAGCCGTTACTGTTGAAGGAAGGCGTATTCACGATTCCACCGGTACCAGTGACGGGACCAAGCGAGGCGCCGTTCCAGAACGATTCGGTAAAGCCCGCATTGACGTAAGAATAAACGTTCGGCGCGACCAGATAACCCAAACGCACGCCAGCAGCCCAGGTATCCTGAAGCTTGACGCCGCCGGTCAAATTCAAGAAGGGGTCGTTGATATTGCCGCGGAGACTACCGAACTGTCCATCGGCAAAGATGCCGGCCACCCACGAGTTGTTGAACTGCCAGTCATAGCCGGCACCGACGGTGCCGAACCAGCCGTCGCCACCCGACCTTTGATTGATGGTGGTCGCGTTTCCAGCCGCATTCACGCTGTTCTGGTCAGCGTCCCAAACGCCGCCGCCTGCACCACCGAAGATGTAAAAGCCGGTCCAATTATACACCGGCGCCATCACAACCGGAGCCTTGCTGTAAACGGGAGCCGCAGGAAGGTCCGCCGCGAGCGCCGATCCGCTGAATGCCGCGATCGCGGTCAAAGCCAAGGCCAGCTTCTTCATTTCCAAATTCCTCAATATTCAGCTCCCGAATGCGCAAGCACAGGAAGCGACTTCGAATCCTGCGCGCAACTATAGCGGACATTGTCTGAAAAGCTGTGTCCGGGGGGGTACACCGGCCGGAAAACGGCAGGGTGTAGAAAAACTTTGAAACACAAAAATTTCTTTGATTTCAAAGGGAAGGTAAAATGAGCGGCGGTTTTTCGAGGGCCTTTTGCAGGCCCCTTCAAACGTCCAGAAGCTCGTCGCTCGCAAACTCCGCTTTGTCGGAGATGAACGCGAAACGCGCTTCGGCTTTGGTGCCCATCAGCCGCTCCACCGAATCGGCGGTGCCTTCGCGGTCGTCGGCCAGAAGCACCACCCGCAGCATGGTGCGTTTGGACGGATCCATGGTGGTTTCCTTCAACTGGGCCGGCATCATCTCGCCAAGACCCTTGAAGCGGCTGATATCGACCTTGGCATTGGCGTTGAATTCGCTCTTGAGCAGGGCGTCCCGGTGGGCCTCGTCGCGGGCATAAACTGTCTTGCTGGCATGGTTGAGCCGGTAGAGCGGGGGGACCGCGAGATAGAGATGCCCCTCATCGATCAGCCGGGGCATCTGCCGGTAGAAGAACGTGATCAAGAGTGAAGCGATATGCGCGCCGTCGACGTCGGCGTCGGTCATGATGATGATGCGAGAATAGCGCAAATCCTCTTCCCGATAATGTGCGCCGGTGCCGCAGCCGATCGCCTGGATCAGGTCGGCGAGCTGCGCATTGGCGACGAGCTTGTCCTTGGTGGCAGATGCAACGTTGAGGATCTTGCCGCGGAGCGGAAGGATCGCTTGCGTCTTGCGGTCACGCGCCTGCTTGGCGCTGCCGCCGGCCGAGTCACCCTCGACGATGAAAAGCTCGGAGCCGTCGGCCGCCGTATCGGTGCAGTCGGCGAGTTTTCCGGGCAGGCGCAGCTTCTTTACCGCGGTCTTGCGTGAAATCTCCTTTTCGGCGCGGCGCCGCAACCGTTCTTCGGCGCGCTCGACCACAAAATCGAGGAGCTTGTTGGCTTGCAGCGGGTTGCCGGAGAGCCAGTGGTCGAACGGATCCTTGATCGCCTGCTCGACGATGCGCTGCGCTTCGGCGGTCGCCAGCCGATCCTTGGTCTGGCCCTGAAATTCGGGCTCGCGAACAAACACGGACAGCATGACGGCAGCGCCCACCATCACGTCTTCCGAGGTGACGGAGGCCGCGCGTTTGCCCTGGCCGATACGTTCGGCGTGATCCTTCAGGCCGCGCAACATCGCGCTGCGCATGCCGGATTCGTGTGTGCCGCCGTCCTGCGTCGGCACCGTGTTGCAGTAGGAGGACAAAAAGCCGTCGGCATCTGCCGTCCAGGCCACCGCCCATTCGCATGAGCCGTGGGCACCTACGCGTCCTGATTTGCCGGAAAAAATATCCGGATGCACCAGCGTGTCGGCGTGGATCGCGGCTGCGAGATAATCCTTGAGTCCGCCGGGAAAGTGAAAGCTGTCCTCGGCCGGGACGTCCTCGATGCCTTTCAGCAAGGAGGGGTCGCAATGCCATCTTATCTCGACGCCGCCGAACAGATAGGCCTTGGAGCGCGCCATCTTGAACAGGCGTTGCGGCTTGAACGCAGCCTTGGCGCCGAAAATGTCGGGATCGGGTTTGAAGCGCACCTTGGTGCCGCGGCGATTGTTGACCTTGCCGAGGTCTTCGAGCTTGCCCTTGGGATGGCCGCGCTCGAACGCCATGCGATAAAGCTTCTGTCCGCGCGCGACTTCGACTTCGAGCCGCGACGACAGCGCGTTGACCACCGATACACCGACGCCGTGCAGACCGCCCGAGGTCTCGTACGCCTTGGAATCGAATTTGCCGCCGGCATGCAGCGTGCACATGACGACTTCGAGCGCCGATTTTTTCGGAAATTTTTGATGAGGATCGACCGGGATGCCGCGGCCGTTATCGGTGACCGTCAAAAATCCGTCGGCGCCGAGTTCGACCTCGATGAAGGTGGCATGGCCCGCGAGCGCTTCGTCCATCGAGTTGTCGATGACTTCGGCGAACAAATGATGCAGCGCCTTTTCATCGGTGCCGCCGATATACATGCCGGGCCGCCGCCGTACCGGTTCAAGCCCTTCGAGGACTTCGATGTCGCGCGCGGTATAGCCCGCCTCGGCATTGTCCGACCGCGGCGCAGCCTTCGCGGTCGCGCGGCCCTTCGGCGGGGCGGCCTCAAAGAGATCGTCGGATGACTTTGCTTTGGCGTTCGATTTCAGTGGCTTGGGCATGGTTCTTCAGGTGACGTGGAGATTGGCGCGGCGAATCAGCTTGATCGACTATGCCACGGATGGGCCTGAAAAGTGACGGCCGTAAGGGCAGGCGCCCGCGTGCTCCAGCCAATCCATCAAGCTCGCGAGGTGCGGAAAACGATCAGCGCAAACAGGGCCATCGCTGCCAATACGATCAGCGAGCCAATGATCGGAAAGGCAATGAAGGCTTCGCCCTTGCCGATGACGATCGCGACGCCAATGGGAAACAGGATGGCGCCTGCGATGTGCAGCCAGCCCTGCCATTTTGCGAGAGTGCTGTCGCCAGCGGCGGGAACCAGTCTGTAGTAGAGGCCAAACACGAATAGGAGAACGCCACCCACCAGGTTGAAATGCGCGTGCGCAGGCGCCATGGCAAAATTCTGCCGGATGCCCATTTCGATTCCCCAGATCATGCCGATGACCAAAACCACCGCGGCGACGCGCATCATCTTTGAACCGATCATGTGTTGGTCCCCATGTTCATTGCGGCAATTGAAGGCCGGCTGATCCTGCCCAGGACGCCATTGTGACTTGATGTTCCCAATTGGGCCAGCTTAAACAGAACGATTGCCGGGAAAGGCCTTTTGGAATGGAAGAATATACGCGCACGCTGGCCGATTTCGTGCGTGACCATCAGGCCTGGGCCGCGCCCATTGTGCTGCTGCTGGCGTTCGGGGAATCACTAGCGTTCATTTCACTGCTGATTCCGGCCTGGGGTGCGCTGGTGGCGATCGGCGCCCTGATCGGTGTCAGCGGCATGAGCTTCTGGCCGCTATGGATTGCCGGCGGCATTGGTGCGGCGCTCGGCGACTGGATCTCCTATTGGTTCGGCTTCAAATACAAGGAACGCGTCGCGCAGATGTGGCCGCTTTCGCGCTATCCGGAAATCCTGCCGCGCGGCGAGGCCTTCGTGAAATCCTGGGGCGTGCCGAGCATTTTCATCGGCCGGTTTTTCGGACCCTTGCGCGCCTCCGTGCCGCTTGCGGCCGGAATTTTCGAAATGCCCTATTGGCAATTCCAGGTCGCGAATTTCGTCTCCGCATTTGTCTGGTCGGCGGCGCTGCTGTTGTTCGGCGACGTGATTGCCGAGATCGTCGAGTGGCTTTGGCGGGTGGTCTGACGGCTACTTTGGCCACGCGAAAAGCCCGTTTACCTTGACGTTGTCGGGCACAAGTCTTATACGCTCGCGCCATGACCGACCTCGCGACCATCTTTATCGCTCGTCGCCGCCGCACCACCGCGGTATGGGCGATCGTTTCGGTTTGAGATTTCGCCCCTGCCGCCGGATCCATCCCGCGGCGTTGCTTCCCTGAAAATACGCGGTTCGGTCTGGCGGCTCCTTCGAAGCAGGAGTTGAAGATGTATACGCCCCCAATGTTCAAGACCGAACGCGCCGCAAGCCTTGCGTTTGCCGATGCGCGCGGGTTTGGGACGATGTGCGCCTTCGACGGCGGCAAGCCGGTCGCATCCGAGCTGCCGTTTTACCTCGATTATGCGGACGACGGCACGCCGAGCGTGGCCTTTCACGTCGCGCGCGGCAATCCGCTGATCCAGCTTGCCGACGGCAAGGCCTCGTGGTTGCTGGCGGTCAGCGGCCCGGACGCCTATGTGTCGGCGGATTGGTACGTTTCGCCGGACCAGGTGCCGACCTGGCTCTATCAGGCGGTGCACCTGAGCGGGCCGGTGCGAAGATTATCGGACGACGAACTCGCCGTGCAGATCGATACGCTCAGTGCCAAATTCGAAAACTGGCTGGCGCCGAAAAAACCGTGGACATCGGCAAAGATGACGGCCGCTCGACTGGAGGCGATGAAGAAAGCCATTGTCGGGTTCGTCATGACGGTGGTGGACGTCGAAGGCAGTTTCAAGCTCAATCAACACAAATCCGAGGCCGATTACGTTGCAATTGCCGATGCGCTCGCTTTGCAAGGCGATACCGGCTCGCGGCAGATCTCAGGCCTGATGCGCGAGGCGCGGCCGCAGGCCTTTGGCCCTCCAGCCGTCGACGGGCGGAAGCCATGAGCCCGAAAAAGAAAGTCGGCATTCTCGGTGCATCCGGTTACACCGGCGCCGACGCCGTACGCCTGCTGGCCCGGCACCCCAACGTGGACATTGTGGTCCTGACGGCCAACACGCACGCCGGCAAAGCCATGGACGAGGTGTTTCCGCATTTCTTTTCACTGGAGCTGCCGCGGCTCATCGAATGGGAAGAGGCCGACTGGACCAAGCTGGATGCCGTGATCTGTGGCCTGCCGCACGGCACGACGCAGGAGATCATCGCGGCTATATTGAGGGCCAATCCGGGAATTAAGGTGCTCGACATGTCCGCGGATTTCCGTCTCCGCAACGAGGTGTCCTACGCCCAATGGTATGGCCACGAACATCGCGCATTGGAGCTGCAAACAGAGGCGGTCTATGGATTGACGGAGCTTTACCGGCAACCGATCAAGGCGGCGCGCCTGGTGGCGTGTCCCGGCTGTTATCCGACCGCGGTATTGCTCGCGCTGGTGCCGCTGGTGAGGGCCGGCCTCATCGATGCCCATGATCTCGTCATTGATGCGAAGTCGGGCCTGACCGGTGCAGGGCGCGGGTTGAAGCAGACCACGCTGTTCTCGGAAGTCGGCGAGGGGCTGTCGCCTTACTCGGTTGGTGCGCACCGTCACACGGCGGAGATCGACCAGGAGATCGGCGTCGCCGCAGGCTCTGCCGTGACGACAAATTTCACGCCGCATCTGATACCGATGGCGCGCGGCGAACTCTGCACCTGCTATGTCCGGCTCAAGGGCGCGAGCGCAGACGATCTGCGCGCAGCGCTCGAAAGCACCTATCGCGGCGAGCCTTTCGTGCATGTGGCGAAGAAGGGCGTCTTGCCGCAAACCCAGAACGTGCGCGGCTCGAATTATGTACAGATCGGCGTGGTAGCCGATCGCATCAAGGATCGCGCCATCGTGATTTCAACGCTCGACAATCTGGTGAAAGGTTCGGCCGGCCAGGCCATCCAGAACATGAATCTGATGTTCGGTTGGCCAGAGGCGACCGGACTGGAGCAGATTGCGCTGTTTCCATGAAAGGGCATAGTGCCGTGCGGCCCGACACAAGCGCGCAACAAATTGCCGGTTTGATGAAACAAGCGCGGCCAGAGGCCTTCGCGAGCAAGCTCGAAGGGAACACACCATGAGCCTTTCAGATGCCAGAGAGAACCGGAGTTCCGGTGCTTTGACGAAGCCAGCCGTGTTCGTCGACGGCGCATCCGGCACGACGGGTCTTGGCATCAACGAACGGCTCCGGCTTCAGAACGAAGTGGTGGTGAGGGCGATCGCAGACGACAAGCGCAAGGACGCTGGTGCCAAGCGCGCGTTGATGGAAGAGGTCGATCTTGTCGTCCTCTGCCTGCCTGATGACGCTGCGCGCGAAACCGTGGCGCTGGTTGACAGTATGGGTGCAGCCGCGCCGAAGATCCTGGATGCTTCGACAGCGTTTCGCGTCGCGCCGGACTGGGCTTATGGCTTCCCCGAACTTGCACCTGATCAGGCTGACAAGATCAGGAACGCGCGCAAGGTTGCCAACCCCGGCTGCTATCCGACCGGCGCGATTGCGCTGATCAGGCCGATCGTCGATGCAGGCATCTTGCCGGCCGATTATCCGGTGACGGTCAACGCGGTGAGCGGTTATTCCGGCGGCGGCAAGTCGATGATCGAAAGCTTCGAAGGCGGCCGTGCGCCGTCCTTCGAGCTTTACGGTCTCAATTTCGAGCACAAGCATCTGCCGGAGATGCAGCTCTATTCGAAGCTCACGCACCGTCCGATCTTCGTGCCTTCGGTCGCCAACTTCCGGCAGGGCATGCTGGTCTCGGTGCCGCTGCAACTCGACACGCTCAAGGGAAAACCCGGCGCGGCCGACCTGCATGCCGCGCTCGCCAGGCGTTATGCGGGCTCTCGTTATGTTTCGGTGATGCCGCTTGAGAATGCGGCGGCCAAAGGCGGGCGGATCGAACCTGAGGCGCTCAACGAAACCAACAATCTCGAGCTCTATGTCTTTGCCAGCGACAAATATTGTCAGGCGGTTCTGGTGGCGCGCCTCGACAACCTCGGCAAGGGTGCGTCCGGAGCGGCCGTGCAAAATATGCGGCTAATGCTGGGTCTTGGCGAAAGCTGAGGCGAAGGCGCCATCGATTCGGTTGATCAGCTTTCTCGGATTGTCGCCGCCGGGCGGCGCGATCCTTGAGCTTGGGTGTGGCACGGGCAAT
This sequence comes from Bradyrhizobium sp., assembly GCA_049509335.1. GTDB lineage: Bacteria > Pseudomonadota > Alphaproteobacteria > Rhizobiales > Xanthobacteraceae > Bradyrhizobium. The sequence continues at coordinate 90,074 of JBEKZZ010000009.1, forward strand.
CACGCCGCCGAAATGTTGATACACGTCTAAACTGTGCCCCCACAGCAACATGCCCGTTCTTTCACGGGTCTTAGGACCGTCCCGGGACCTAGCGAGCGGCGAAGCGCTCTGAAGATATGTCGGCAATTTATTGCCGACTATTTCAGGGGTGCGCGATGTTGTGGTCAGCGATCCATCAATCGATTTCGAACAGCGCCTTTGTTCTGAAATCCCGTCCGCGTCGAGCCGACGCAAAATGCATCGGATCTCAAGCGCGGCTTTGGCGCACAAGCTTGCTGGCGATGCCGCTGCTCATCGCGTTGCTCGCGACCGGCACCGTGGCTCGTGCGGCGGACGGCGATGGCGGGGCCGGCGGCGATTTTAACGGCGGTTCAGGGGGGCTGGGAGCCCCATCGAGTGGGAACATTGGCTTCAGCGGCAACGGCGGGTTCAGCAGCGGTGGTGGGGCCGGCGGTGGCGGTGGCGGCGGCGCCGGTATCTTCGTCGGCGGCAACGGCGGCAACGGCGGTACCGATGGCGGCGCAGGATGTTCGTTTCCCTGCCTCGGTGGCCTCGGCAACACCTCGGCATCTTTCGGCTCCGGTGGCCTGGGCGGGGTGGGTGCGGGCGCAAGCGGTGCGAACGCGACGCCCGATACACAAGCCAACGGTGGCGGCGCCGGCGGCGGCGGCGGTGGCGTTTCCGGAAATGCTGGGAGCGGGACGCTCACCGGGGGTCTCATCGCTATCACCGGGAGTGCCACCGGCGGCAACGGCGGCAATGGCGGCACGGGTGAAGCCTGCGACTGCGACGCCGGCGGCGGCGGCGGCGGCGGCCAAGCCGGCTACGGCGCTGTCATCACCAGCAACGCCAGCACGGGTATTCCGGCCAACCCGATCGTTGTCACCGGCGGCAATGGCGGCGACGGCGGTGCTGGCGGCTTCTCTACGACGAATAACGGAGGCAATGGCGGCAACGGCGGCACGGGCGGCATCGGCATTCTGGTCGTGGGCAATGGTATCACCCTGACCAATGGCGGAGCGATCATCGGCGGCAACGGCGGAGCGGGAGGGGCCGGCGGGACTGCTCCGGCTGGCCAGAGCGCGGGGGCCAGCGGCTTTGGCGGCTCCGCCGGCGTCGGCGTTATGGGCGCTAACCTCACGATCATCACCGACGGAGTGATTAACGGCGGTTTTGCCGATGGCGGCAGCGGGCCGCGCGCCAACGCGATCGTCTTCACCGGCGGCATCAACAACCTTGTGCTGGAAAACGGTTATAGCTTCGGCGGCAATGTGGCTGCCTTTAGCGCGGCGGATACGCTCACGCTGGGAGGAAACTCCAACAGCGCTTTCGACGTTAGCCAGATCAGCTCCACCGGCCAGTTCCAGGGTTTTGGAAACTTCGCCAAGACCGGCAGCAGCACATGGACGCTGACGGGCACGCCCGGTCAGAACACGCCGTGGGTGGTTTCCCGCGGCACGTTGATGGCCGGCGCATCAGCCAACGTGTTCGGCGCGACCAGCATGATCACGGTCAATTCCGGCGGCACGCTCGATCTTGCGGGTTTCAACCAGACCATCGGCTCGCTGAGCGGCAACGGCCTGGTCACGAACAGCGGCGTCATCAACGCCGGCGCCGCTGCCACGCTGACGACAGGCGGCGACAACACCTCGACGACGTTTGCCGGCACCATACAGGACGGCCCGAGTACCTTGAGCCTGACCAAGGCAGGCACCGGCACGTTCACGCTCTCCGGCACCAACACCTATACAGGCGCAACCACCGTGAAGGGTGGCACGCTAGCGCTGGCCAACCTCGGCAGCATCGCGCAGTCATCCCAGATCAACCTCGCCAATTCGGGCGCCATCTTCGATATCTCGCAAACGATAACGGGCGCGTCGATCACGACGCTCGCCGGCAGTTCGGGCAGCCAGGTCGATCTCGGCTCGAAGACGCTGACGATCACGAACGGGTCGGGCACCTATGGCGGCATCATCAGCGACGGTGGCATCGCTGGCGGCTCCGGCGGCAGCCTCAAATTCACCGGCGGCAATTACACCCTCTCCGGCAACAACACCTATACCGGCAGCACCACGGTGACGGGCGGGTCGCTCACGCTCACCGGCAACAACGCGACCAGCGCCGTCAATGTCTCCGGCGGGTCGCTCACGATCTCGGGCAACGCGACCAGTGCCATCGATGTCTCCGGCGGCACCCTCACGCTCTCGGGCATCGACAACTATACGGGCGCCACCACGATCAGCGGCGGCACGCTGGCGCTGGCAGTCGGGTTTCCCCGCATGGGCGTCATCACGAACGGCGACATCTCGAAGTCGTCGGGCGTCAATATTACCCATGCGGGCGCGATCTTCGACATTTCGCAGACGGAGCCGCTCCTGACCGGTGCGAACGGGGTTTCAATCGCCAACCTCAATGGCGTGGCGGGAAGCCAGGTGAATCTCGGCAGCCAGACCCTGATCGTCACCAACGGATCGGGGACCTATGCCGGCACGATCCAGGACGGCGGCAATTTCGGCAACTTCACGCTTGCCGGCGGCAACCTCACGCTCTCCGGCAACAACACCTACGCAGGCACAACCACGGTCTCCGGCGGTACGCTCACGCTCACTGGCGCCAACGCCAATGGCGCGACGCAGATCGGCAACGGCACACTGGCGCTGAAAGGTTCAGGGAGCATCAGCTCGTCCTTTGTCGATTTCAGCGGCTCCGGCGGGGCCTTCGATATCTCGCAAACGACGAACGGAGCGGCGGTCACGTTGGTGAATGGTGGCGCGGGCAACCAGGTGGACCTGGGCTCGAAGACGCTGACCATCACGAATTCGCCGAATGCAGGATTTGCCGGCATCATCCAGGATGGCGGCATCGGCGGCGGCGGCGGTGGCAGCCTTGCTCTTGCCGGCGGCGAATTGACGCTCAGCGGCAACAACACTTATACGGGCGTCACCAACGTCTCTAACAGCTTCCTGTTGCTGAGCGGCTCCGGCAGCATCGGCACATCGGCTCAGCTCAATCTTGTCAGCGGCGCATTCGATATTTCGAAGACAACCAATGGCGCTTCGATCGTCGCACTCAACGGCGATGCGAACAGCGAGGTGAACCTGGGCTCGAAAACGCTGACGATCACGAACGGCTCGACGACGTTCGCCGGATTGATCCAGGACAACGGGTTGGGCGGCGGCACCGGGGGCAGCCTGCTGATCGCAGGCGGCACGCAGACGCTCTCGGGCCTCAACACCTATACCGGCGCCACCACAATTCAAGGCGGCATGCTGGCCTTGTCCGGCGGCGGCAGCATCGCGAACTCGCAATTGGTCAACCTCTCGGGCTCGACTGCGACGTTCGACATCTCGCACACCACCTCCGGCGCCACGATCGCGACGCTTGCGGGCGTTGCTGGCAGCATTGTCAATCTCGGCGCGCGGACGCTGACCATTGCCAATGGCTCGACGACCTTCGCGGGTTCGTTGCAAGGCGCCGGCGGCCTGACCCTCACGAACGGTACGGAGATTCTCTCGGGCAATAACACCTACACGGGTGCGACGACAATCAACGGCGGTGTGCTGGACGTGACCGGTTCAATCAGCGGCACCACAAGCGTCATCGTCAATGGCGGCACGCTGATCGTGAACGGCACGGTATCCGATCCGGTCATCAATTCCGGCGGCTTGCTGACGGGCACGGCGACCACGGGTGACAGCGTGATCAATGCGGGCGGCACCTTCATGCCCGGCACTGCTGGCGTGGCGGGGTCGTCGATGACGATCGCCGGCAGTCTCGCTTTCGCTTCGGGTGCGCTCTACGTCGTCACCCTAAACCCGGTCACCGCGAGCTATTCGACCGTCACCGGATCGGCCACGCTCGGCGGCGCCAGCGTCAGCGCGATCTTCGCGAGCGGCAGTTACGTCAACAAGCAGTACACGATCCTGAATGCGGCCAGCATCAGCGGCACCTTTGGTTCATTGGTGAACACCAACCTGCCGACGAATTTCCACACTTCGCTCGGCTATGACGCACACAATGTTTATCTGAATCTCGCGCTCAACTTCACGCCGCCTAGCGGCGGCGGTTCAAGTTCCGGCGCCGGTTCCGACTCAAGCGGCGGCTTGAACACGAACCAGCAAAGCGTCGCCAACACCCTCGTCAATTTCTTCAACGCGAACAACGGTATTCCGCTGGTGTTCGGCTCTCTCACGCCGGCAGGGCTCACGCGGATCTCCGGCGAGACCGCGGTCGGTTCGCAGCAGACGACCTTCAACGCGATGGGCCAGTTCATGGGCGTGATCAGCGATCCCTTTTTGAACCGCAGCAATCCTGTTGCCCCGGGTGGCAGCGCGATCGGCTACGCGGATCAGCCGGGCGACGGCGCCGTTGGTCCGTCAACCGATGCCTTTGCAAAGGTCGCCAGAACGCCGGCAACCTTCGAGCAGCGCTGGAGCGTGTGGGCATCCGCCTTTGGTGGTTCGCAGACGACATCGGGCAATGCGGTGGTCGGATCGAACAACACCACGAGCACTGTCGCGGGCACTGCGGTCGGTGCCGACTACCTGTTCTCGCCAACGACGGTCGCAGGCTTTGCGCTCGCGGGGGGCGGCACCGGTTTTTCGGTCGCCAACGGCGGTTCGGGTCATTCCGATCTGTTTCAGGGCGGCGCGTACCTGCGCCACAATGAAGGCGCGGCCTACGTCACGGCTGCGCTCGCTTATGGCTGGCAGGAGATCACCACCAATCGTACTGTCACCGTGGCCGGTCTCGATCAGCTCCGCGCGCAATTCAATGCAAACGCGTGGTCGGGCCGGCTTGAAGGCGGTTATCGCCTGGTCGCGCCGTGGACCGGCGGCGTCGGGATTACGCCTTATGCGGCTGCGCAATTTGTCGCGTTCGAGCTGCCGGCCTATATGGAGCAGGCGATATCGGGCACCAACAACTTTGCGCTGGCTTATTCAGCCAAAACCGTCAGCGATGCGCGCAGCGAACTCGGCTTCCGCACCGACAAGTCCTTTGCACTCGATGACGGCATTCTGACGCTGCGCGGTCGCCTCGCCTGGGCGCATGACTACGATCCCGATCGCTCGATCGCAGCGACATTCCAGTCGTTGCCCGGAACTTCCTTCGTCGTCAACGGCGCGGCGCAGGCCAGTGACTCCGCACTCACCACCGCTTCTATCGAGATGAAATGGAAGAGCGGCTGGTCGGCTGCGGCGACTTTCGAGGGCGAGTTCTCGGCCGTCACTTCATCCTACGCCGGCAAGGGCGTCGTGCGGTATGCGTGGTAGACGTCCTCTCGCGTCTCATGCCGCGCCGCGAGAGTCCGTTGCGGCGCCGGCAACCACGCCGCCGAAATGCTGGCGCGCCGCTTTGTGCTGCGCGCCACCGACGGCTCACCCGAGATGGTTGCCTCCCAGCGGCTGAACCATCCGTCGAGGTGATGCGCTTCGATCATCTCGACGTGCTGCAGGCCTATGACGGCGTTTGGGCGAGTGCGTGCCTCTTGCACGTGCCGAAAGAGGAACTCTCGGGAATCCTCGCGCGTATCCACCACGCCTTGAAACCGGCGGGCGTCTTCTACGCAAGCTTCAAGGCAGGCGAGGGTGATGGCCGCGACAGTCTCGGCCGCTACTACAATTATCCTTCAGCGGACTGGCTGAAGGCGACCTATGAGGCCGCGGGAGACCGGCGCCTGCTGGCCTTGGAGACGAGCGAGATCAAAAGCTTCGACGAGACGCCGGCAACGATGTTGCACCTGGTCGTACGCAGAAGCTGAGGCGGCTGATCCTTCGCTTCCTCACACCCTGACCCGGGAGAAAACCTGTTCCGGAAATAAATCCTCCGGCGCGAGGCGGCGGTGGCAGACGCCCTGCTCGTGGGCGTATTGCAGGAAGCCTTCGAGCGTCGTGCGGTTAGCCTCAATGCCATAGGGCCAATGGTCCTGGCCGAATAGATCTTGTGCCTGCCTTGTATGCTCGAAGCACCATGGAATGGGGAAGCGCGGCGCCGTTACTTCGAGGGCGCGCGCGACGCTCCTTTGCTTTGCTTCTTCAAAGGCCTTGAAGAGGTTCATGGCGATCCAGGGATGCGCGTCGAGAGCCGCGCGCTTGAGCGCGATGACATGCATGATCGGAAAGATGCCGGTCGCGCGGTAGTATTCGGCCTCGACCGTCATGTAGTCCTCGAACAACCGCGCGATGTTTGGGTGGCCGTTCTCGAAGCAGTCGGGCGGATGCGCCGACAAGACCGCATCGAGTTCACCCTCGACCAACATCCGGCTCAAGCTTTTGGCCGGCGCCGGGATCAGGCGAATGCCGGGCGGCAGATTGAGCGCTACTTTTTCGCTGCGGCCCGGCTCGTTGACGCCCGCCTGTATCCACTCGATGCCGGCAAGATCGATGCCGTATTGATGCGCCAAGAGCCCGCGCGAGTAGACAGCCGCGGTCTGTGCCCATTCGGGCAAGCCGATCCGCTTGCCGGCGAGATCTTGTGGCGTGCGGACGGCGCCATCGCGGCGAACATAGATCGAAGAGTGGCGGAAGATGCGTGAGGGAAAGACCGGAATGGCGGTCAGCGAGCGATCACCTTGAGAAATGAGAGAGGCGTATTTCGCAAAGGACACTTCGGATACGTCCCACTCGCGGTATTTCAGAAAGCGGAAGAAGATTTCCTCAATCGGCAGGTCAAGGCAGGTGAGGTGGATGCCCTCAGCCACGACGCGTCCCGAAACCAGGTCCTCTACATGGTCATAACGGCTGATCGCCAGCGTGAGCGGGACTTCGTTCATCGGTGGTGGCCTTCTGCGGTCGGATAAAGCGGCGAGGGTGTCGCGATTGATTGAGCCGCTGTTCCCGGCACGCGGTTTCGGACGGCCGCAAGCCGCCCCAGGAAGAACAGGGCACTTGCCGAGATCAGAATCGGCATCGAAGCGGCCGCAAACAGCATGCCGAGCGGCAGGCCAAAGGCGAGTAATTGCCCTCCGATCACGGGCCCGAGAATCGATCCGACCCGGCCGACACCGAAGGCCCACCCGGTGCCGGTCGAGCGCATATAGGTGGGATAGAGCGTGCCCGCCAACGCGTTGATACCGACCTGGCCGCCGATCACGCAGAGGCCAACAACGATCACCAGCGCCATAAGCGGCGTCTCGCTGGTTCCGACATGGCCGAGCGCCGCAACGCAGGGCACCGCGACCAGGAAGGCGGCAACGATCCCGGGCGTGCCGAGGCGGTCGAGCAGCTGGCCGACCACGAGGCTTCCAACGGCGCCGCCGCCTTGCAGAAGCGCCGTCGCAATCACAGCATGAGCGAGCGGCACGCCGCTTTCGGCGACAACGGTCGGCAGCCAACTCGTCAAAAAGTGCAGCGAGATCATGTTGGCGGCATAGGCGAGCCACAACAGCGCGGTCATCGACGCCCGTCCGTCGGCAAACATCTGTGCTACCGGCAAGCCTTCACTAATTTCCTCTTCGATCGCGAGGGAAGCGTCGTCTGGAATGGTGAGGTCGGGGCGGACACGGCGTAACAGATCGAGCACGAGGTCGGTGCGGCCGCGCTTCACCATCAAAAAACGCACCGATTCCGGCAAAACGAAGATTGAAACAAGACCAATCGCGATGGGCAGGCCCACCACGAAAACGCTTGGCCAGCCCCAAGCCGGAATGAGTTGCGCAGCGATGACACCGCCAAGCGCGGAACCTATCGTGTAACCGATAAACATAATGCCGACGCGGGTTGCGCGGTCGCGCGCCGGGGCATACTCCGCCACCAGCGCGATGGCATTGGGGATCGAACCGCCGAGCCCGATGCCGGCGATGGTTCGCAACACCAGAAGCGATGTGAGCCCGTCGGCCCAGGCGCTCGCGAGGGTGAAGAGGCCGAACAGCAGCGAGCCCGCGACGATCATGTGCTTGCGGCCGAAGCGGTCTCCAAAGTTGCCAAGGAGCATGGCTCCCAGCATGAAACCGCCAAGACCTGCGCCAAACACCGCGCCGAATGCCGCCTTGTCCGAGTGCCAGGCTTTGATGATGGCAGGGGCGGCGTAACCCACGACCTGCATGTCGTAGCCTTCGATGAGCATGAAGGTGCAGATCCAGACCATCAGACCGGCCTGGAAACGGCCGAATCTCTGGCCCTCGATCAGATCTCCGACATCGATGGATGCCGCCTTCGTCATGCTTAGCTCGCTTTGGAATTGAAGGCGGCGTTGGCTGGACAAATGGGGACAGCTAGTTTGCTGCCCCTATTATTTCACGCATGCCCCAAACGGCCCCTTAGACGATCTTGAAGATCGCCAGCGCCAGCACGACCTGCGCGATGAAGCCGATGGTAAACGCCAGCGTGCGGAACACCGGCAGCCCGAGCGTATAGACGAGGAGATGTGCCACGCGCGCCCAGAAATACACCGCGCAGGCATAGACCGTCCATTTCGTCGAATAGTCGAGCTGGGCGAGGATCAGCACCAGCGGCGCAAACACGACAAGATTTTCCACCGCATTGTCATGTGCGAACATCAAACGTGTCGCCCATTCCGCATGCGGCTTGTCGTTGCGCGAGGGATTGGCCATCGAACCGAACAGGCCGCGCACCGAAACGCGATTGAGGATGTAGGGGACCCACAACAAGCCGGTCAAAATCACCGTCAAGGTCAGCCAGAACAGTTCAGGCGTCATCAATCCAGGCGTCATCGTTTCCCCCTGCCAGATTTAAAGAATATGTTCCCTTTGGGACAGCCGCTTATACATCAGCAGGTAGCATTACGCTACGCGGGCCGCTGTCGTTACGTTACGCACGGACCCGAACGTAACTGCCGGGCGCGTCCTCGATCGCCGGAAGCGCAGCCGCACCTACCTCGCGGGCTGCCACTTGCTCGGGATCGATCGTCTCCAGCCATTGCCGCCAGTCCGGCCACCACGAGCCTTTGTGCTCCTGGGCGGCCTTCAACCAATCGGCCAGCGTCACGTCCTTGATGTTGTCGTTGGTCCAGTACTGATATTTTCCGGAACTGGGCGGATTGACGACGCCCGCGATGTGTCCCGATCCCGACAGCACATATTTCACCGGGCCGCCGAAAAACTGCGAGCCGTAGAGCACAGAATCGGCTGGCGCGATGTGGTCTTCGCGGGTGGCGAGGTTGTAGACGGGCACCTTGACCTTGGAGAGATCGAGCAGGGTGTTATCGAGCACCATGGTCCCTGTCGACAAGCGGTTCTCCAGATAGCAGTTGCGCAGGTAATAGGAATGGTTTGCCGCCGGCATCCGCGTCGCATCCGAATTCCAGTGCAACAAGTCGAACGAGGAGGGCGGTTTTCCCTTGAGATAATTGCTCACGACATAGGACCAGATCAGGTCGTTTGATCGCAACATGTTGAACGCCATGGCCATCTTGGCGCCTTCGAGCACGCCCGAAGCCTTCATGTCGCGTTCGATGGACGAGATCTGGTCTTCATCGACGAACACCAGCAAATCGCCGGCATGGGTGAAATCGACCTGCGCCGCCAGAAATGTCGCCGAGGTCACGCGGACGCGGCGCTTCTCTGCGAGCCACGCCAGCGTGGTTGCGAGCATGGTGCCGCCGACGCAATACCCCATGGTATGGACCTTCATCTCGCCGGTGACGCGTTCGATCGCGTCCATCGCCGCGAGCGGCCCTTCTTTCATGTAGTCTTCCCAGGTCTTGGCGCCGAGACTCTTGTCCGGATTGACCCAGGAAATCACGAATACCGTGACGCCCTGATCGACACACCACTTGATGAACGATTTGTCTTGCTTGAGATCGAGGATGTAGAACTTGTTGATCCAGGGCGGCACGATCAGGAGCGGCGTACGCAGCACGTTTTCCGTTGCCGGCGCATACTGGATCAGTTGCATCAGATCGTTCTGGAAGATCACCTTGCCCGGCGTGGTCGCCATGTTGACGCCGACTTCGAGATTGCCGGGGTCGGATTGACGAATTCGCAGCGTGCCATGTCCGGCCTCGATGTCTTCCGCCAGCATTTTCATGCCGCGCACGAGATTGTCGCCGTTCGAGGTCAATGTCTCGCGCAACACCTCCGGATTGGTGAGAACGAAGTTGGAAGGTGCGATGGCGTTGGTGATCTGCTGGACGTAGAACGCGGCCTTCTTGCGGGTGTGCGGGTCGAGGCCCTCGGCGTCGCGGACCAGATCGTTGGCCCAGTTTGTGGTGAGCAGATAAAGCTGCAAGATAAAATCGAAGAACTGGTTCGATTTCCATTCCGGATCGGCAAACCGCTTGTCGCGCGGCGCGGGCGCGGCGACGGGGGCTGTTTCCTGGCCGGCGAGGCGCCGCACCGAGTTGCCCCAGAGATCGAGATAGGCCTTGCCGATCTTGGTCTGAATGTCATTGGCGCGATCGGGGTCCGATAGCCAATATTCTGCGACCGCGCTGAATGTCTTGATGAGTTCGGTGAGTTCGTTCGGGGGCTTGTCGCGCACTTCGCCGTCCGCAGCCGGCTTGAGATAGGCCGCGAGCGCCTGGCCGCTGCTTTCCATTGCCTTGGCGATGTTCATCGCGAAAGCTTCGGCGTTGAACTTGTTTTCGGTCTGGGCTTCTGTGGTGACGTTCGTCATGGGCTAAGACTACAGCTTCATTTCAACTTCGTCACCGACGACATCGGCGCGGTGTTTCGGTTCTGACACACTAGAAAATGGGCAACTTGCTCGCAAAAAGTTGCTGTTGCACTGCGATATTTATGGTGGCTTTGTCTTATTGAGGCCCCAGACACCCGGTTTCTTCTGCGCGCTTTAATGATTTCAGGTAACAATCGTTTGGGCGGCTGGCGCCGTTTGGTCAAAATCGTGTGGGCGCTTGCCGCACCCGGATAGGATCGGTCGTTAATATGTCGGGGAGACACCATAACGGAGCGTTGGCCGGAGCAGCTTTGCTGCTCGCGGCGCTGGCTCTGGGCGGTTGTTCGACATCGATTTCCGAAATTCCGCTCGGCAGCGCCTCGTCCGATACCCACGCCAAGGAGACCGGCGCCTATTTGCCGGTGAATGAGCTGCCGCCCGCCCGTGACGAGGCCGCCATGGATCCGGCCGAGCGCGCCAAGGTCCAGAAAGAACTGATCGCGGCACGGGAGCGCCAGGCCTCGGCGGCGAAAGAGCAGGCTCAGGGCAAAGATCAGAGCCAGAGCCAAACCCAGGCCCAAGCCGCGAAATAATCTCGCTGCTGGCGCGTACCGCGCTCCGTGCTAGAATTGGTTCGATCGCCCCGCCAAGTCGGGACGAAACTTAAATCACTTCCACCCGAATTCGCATTAAGTAATTGATTTATTGTGAATTACGGGCAATTACCGAGTGCCATCTGTTGCAGGATGCCTTGGCGAATCTACCCCTCATGGGGATTGCTGGAGTCCAAAGGTCCAATGGAAGATTTTTATCGCATCCGCCGCTTGCCGCCTTACGTGTTCGAACAAGTCAACCGCGCCAAGGCGGCCGCGCGCAATGCCGGTGCCGATATCATCGATCTTGGTATGGGCAATCCGGACCTTTCGACACCGGCCCACGTCCTGGAGAAGCTGAAGGAGACGCTCGGCAAGCCACGCACCGATCGCTATTCGGCCTCGCGAGGGATTGCCGGTCTGCGGCGGGCGCAGGCCGCGTATTATGAGCGGCGCTTCGGCGTCAAACTCAATCCGGAGACCCAGGTCGTCGCCACGCTGGGCTCAAAGGAAGGGTTCGCCAACGTCGCACAGGCCATCACGGCGCCGGGCGACGTGGTGCTGTGCCCCAATCCGAGCTACCCGATTCATGCCTTCGGCTTTTTGATGGCGGGCGGCGTGATCCGCTCGGTCCCGTCGGAGCCGACCCCGCAATTTTTTGAAGCAGTTGAGCGGGCGATCGTCCATTCGATCCCCAAGCCGCTGGCGCTTGTCGTCTGCTATCCCTCCAATCCAACCGCCTATGTCGCGAGTCTCGATTTCTACCGGGATCTCGTCGCTTTCGCCAAAAAGCACGAAATCTTCATTCTCTCCGATCTCGCTTATGCCGAGGTCTATTTCGACGATAACAACCCGCCGCCTTCGGTGTTGCAGGTGCCCGGCGCGATCGACGTGACCGTCGAATTCACCTCGATGTCGAAGACCTTTTCGATGGCGGGCTGGCGCATGGGGTTTGCTGTCGGCAACGAGCGGATCATCGCGGCCTTGGCGCGGGTGAAATCCTATCTCGACTATGGCGCTTTCACGCCGATCCAGGTCGCGGCCACCGCCGCGCTCAACGGTCCGGACGATTGCATTCGCGAGATGCGCGATACCTATCGCAAGCGGCGCGATGCGCTGGTGGAATCCTTTGGCCGCGCCGGGTGGGAGATTCCGCCCCCCGAGGCCTCGATGTTCGCCTGGGCGCCGCTGCCGGAAGCGTTTCGCGGTCTCGGAAGCATGCAGTTCGCCACCCTGATGGTCGAGAAATCAGGTGTCGTGGTGTCGCCAGGGGTTGCCTTCGGCGAGCACGGCGAAGGCTACGTGCGCATCGCCATGGTGGAAAACGAGCAACGGATCCGGCAGGCCGCCCGCGGGGTGCGCCGCTTCCTTGAAAGCGGCATCGAAACATTGCACAACGTGGTTCCTCTCGCCAACCGGCGCTAATCAATTGCTGCCCGCGCCTCCCGCGGGCAAACCTCCGGCAGGTTCTTCTCAGTCATGGTCGCACCCCTGAAAGTGGGTATAGCGGGGCTCGGTACCGTCGGTGCCGAGGTGGTCCGTCTTATCGAGCAACAGAGCCGAACGCTGTCGGCGCGCTGTGGCCGCTCGGTGCGCGTGGTGGCGGTCACGGCGCGTTCGAAGGCCAAAAAGCGCGGCCTTGATTTGGGCGGGATCGATTGGGCCAAAAATCCGCTTGAGCTTGCGAGCGATCCTGGAATCGATTGTTTCGTGGAGTTGATGGGGGGTGCGGGGGAGCCGGCGCTGTCGGCAATCGAGGCTGCGCTCAAGGCCGGCAAGTCTGTGGTTACCGCCAACAAGGCGCTGATCGCCAAACACGGACTTAAGCTAGCCAAGGCCGCCGAGCAGCATGGCGGCGCCTTGAATTTCGAGGCGGCGGTGGGCGCTGCGATCCCCATCGTCAAGACGCTGCGCGAGGGTCTTGCCGGCACCGCGGTCAATCGCGTCTACGGAATTCTCAACGGCACCTGCAACTACATCCTGACGCGCATGGAGCAGGAGGGTTTGTCGTTTGCCGAATGTCTGAAGGACGCCCAGCGCCTCGGTTATGCCGAGGCCAATCCGTCGTTCGACGTCGATGGCCACGACACCGCGCAGAAGCTCGCTATTCTGGCAAGCCTCGCCTTCGGTACCAAAGTCTCGCAAGGCGCGGTCTATGTCGAAGGCATTTCGTCGATTGCGCCGGAAGATTTGCGCGCCGCAGCTGAGCTCGGCTACCGCGTCAAATTGCTTGGGGTTGCGGTTCGCACCTCCAAGGGCATCGAGCAGCGTGTGCACCCGACCATGGTGCCGAAGACATCCTCGATCGCCCAGGTCATGGGTGTCACCAATGCGGTCACCATCGACGGCGAAGGCATTCCCCCGATCACGCTGGTGGGTCCGGGCGCCGGAGGTGCTGCGACCGCGTCCGCCGTCGTCGCCGACATTGCAGACGTTGCGCGCGGTATCCGCGCTCTGCCGTTCGGGCGTCCCGTGGAACGGTTGCGGAAAATCGAGAAAGCGCCGATGGAGCGCCACGAGGGCGGTTATTACATTCGCCTGATGGCGCGCGATCTGGCGGGCACCGCCGCCACCATCGCCACGCGCCTCGCGGAACAAAAAATTTCCATTGAATCGATCGTCCAGCGTCATGCCGACGGCGTTGACGTCGTGCAAATGGCGGGGAAAGCTGCGCCCGTTCCGGTCATCCTGATCACCTATGCCACGAGCGAGGACGCCGTGCACCGGGCTTTGGATGCTGTGCAGCGCGACAAGGTGATCAGTGGACGTCCGCAGGTCATCCGGATCGAAAAGAATTGAGAGATACAGCCGGAACCGGCGATGAGTAAGAGCGTAAGGCCCGCAAGGTAGTTTGAGGAGGAGTCCACCGATGTCGACCCACATTTCCGTGCCGCCCCAATTGCTGCTTGAGCGGATCCTGACGCTCGAGCTCGTGCGGGTGACGGAGCGGGCGGCGGTCTCGGCGGCGCGCCTGCGCGGCCACGGCAACGAGAAAGCGGCCGATCAGGCGGCGGTGGATGCCATGCGCCGCGAGCTCAACAAGCTGCCGATCGAAGGCACGGTCGTGATCGGGGAGGGCGAACGCGACGAAGCCCCGATGCTGTTCATCGGCGAGACGGTCGGACTTAAGGCCGGCCCGAAGGTCGATATAGCCGTCGATCCGCTTGAAGGCACCACGCTTTGCGCCAAGAACATGCCGGGCGCGATCGCGACCATGGCGATGGCGGACGGCGGCACGTTGCTTCATGCGCCCGACGTTTACATGCAGAAACTGGCCATCGGCCCGGGATACGCCAAGGGCGTGGTTGAGCTCGACGCTTCGCCAGCCGACAATGTCCGCCGGCTCGCCAAGGCCAAGGGCGTCGACGCCTCGGCCATTACGGTCCTCGTGCTCGACCGGCCGCGCCATGCCGACATCATCAACAGCGTGCGCTCGACGGGCGCCGCCGTCCGCCTGATCACCGACGGCGACGTCGCGGGCGTCATCCACTGTGCCACGCCCGATGAAACCGGCGTTGATATGTATATCGGCGTCGGTGGCGCGCCTGAAGGTGTGTTGGCGGCCGTGGCGCTGCGCTGCATCGGCGGTCAGATGCAGTGCCGGCTGATCCTCGACAGCGAGGAAAAGCGCGAGCGGGCGCACAAGATGGGCGTGTCCGATCCGAAGATGATCTACGGGATCGAAGACATGGCGAAGGGCGACTGCCTGTTCGCCGCCACGGGCGTCACCGACGGCTCGCTGCTGTCGGGCGTCAAGTTCCGAAAGGATGTGATCCAGACCGAAACGGTGGTCATGCGCTCGGTGACTGGCACCGTGCGCTATATCAAGGCCGAGCATCGTCAGCTCGACAAGTTTCATCTGGATTGATGCTAGCAGCGGTCATTCCGGAGCGATGCGAAGCATCGAATTATGATGTGCCCTTGCACATCAGAGAATCTCGAGATTCCGGGTTCAACGCTGCGCGTTGCCCCGGAATGACGACAAGGGGGAATCCGGATGTCTGACATCTCTCAAGTGAAAGCCCTCGTCTTCGACGTCTTCGGCACCGTGGTCGATTGGCGCACCAGCCTGATCGCGGATTTCACCGCCTGGGGCGAGAAGCGCGGCTTCAAGGCAGACTGGACGGCGCTCGTCGACGGCTGGCGCGCCGTTTATGTCGCCTCCATGGACGATGTGAGAAAGCACCCCGAACGGGGGTATGTCATTCTGGATACGCTGCACCGCCGTTCGCTGGAAAAGCTCGTCGAGCAGCTTGGGATTTCCGGCCTCAGCGACGTCGATCTGCACACCCTCACGATGGGTTGGCACCGGCTGCATCCGTGGGCCGACAGCGTCGGCGGACTGACTCGCCTGAAGACCAAATACATCATCAGCCCGCTGTCGAACGGCAACGTCGCGTTGTTGACCGAGATGGCGAAATTCGCAGGCCTTCCCTGGGACCTGATCATGTCGGCGGAATTATTCCAGCACTACAAGCCCGATCCCGAGACCTACCTCGGCGCGGCGCGCTTGCTCTGTCTTCAGCCGGAGCAGGTGATGATGGTGGCGGCACATAATCATGACCTGGCGGCCGCGCAGAAACTGGAGCTGAAGACGGCGTTTGTCGCCCGGCCGACCGAATACGGTCCGTTGCAGAAATACGACCTCGAAGCGAAGGGCGACTGGGATATTGTCGCCAGGGATTTCGGCGAATTGGCTACGCGGATGGGGTGTTGAGTGGGGTCTAATGCCACAGCCCGGATGAGCGAAGCGATATCGGGGAGCTTTTTACTGCTCCCGCATTTCGCTGACGCTCATACGGGCTACGGCAGAATGGCCATCGTGGTTCATCCATTCCAAGCCGAATGATACATCCATTGACGCCTGAAACGTAGCAAGGAAATCGCGACCATCGCGATACCCATCGCGATGCAGGCTAGCAAATATTGCAGGCGTCCGAGCCGGGCATTGAGCCCGAAAAGATGGTCGAGCATCGTCGCAACTCCGTTCGCTTACGATTGGCTCGCAATGTTTGCCGAAGGA
The DNA here is from genome assembly GCA_049509335.1 of Bradyrhizobium sp. GTDB lineage: Bacteria > Pseudomonadota > Alphaproteobacteria > Rhizobiales > Xanthobacteraceae > Bradyrhizobium. Next base: position 106,264 of record JBEKZZ010000009.1, read on the forward strand.
TGAACTTCGGAAACAGCGTCAACCTATGGTTTCAGATCCCTTGCTGCGTGCGATGGAATCCTCGGCTTGCGCCGCGGCGCGGCGGCTGCCGATCCAGCATACCCGGCACTTGAAAAAATAAATCGATCCGATCAAGATCGTCGTCGGCGGCCGCATCATATTTAATCCGCCAGTATCCCGCGCTGTTTTCGCTTATGGGCACAACCATGGGGCAGCAACGGCAGCGTCAATTTTGCGCTTCCGGCCCAAGACTGTGAGCGGGCGAAAACGGCGGTGTTTTCTGCATCGCCGTCGCAGGATTAGTCGTCATTTGAAAAGGGGGGTCGTATGTCGATCATGACTGCTCGCAGGAGGTCCCCGGTCGGGCCCCGCGTATTCCCAGTGTGGCACGTTATCATTTCCTCGGCGATGATGGCCGCTGTGGCCCTCGCGCTTCCATCGGATGCGCAGGCCTACAGCGACGAGGCGGTCAAGGATGCCGCCGGACTGCTCGAAAGCACCACCACGCGCTTTAACGTCGGCGAGGTATTGCGCCCGGACGTTTCGCTCGCCGACTACAATTTGCTTGATATGAAATACAAGGCCAGACAGCTGTCGGCGGCCGACTTTTGCCGCGCCGCGAAGGCCGACTTGTCGATGGTCGCCAAAACATTCGAGGGCACCAAGGAACAGGCCGGCGAAAAGAAAAAATGGCTCGCCACAATCGCCGGCATGAGTGCGTCCCGTGCCGAGTGCAAGCGGGCAAGCGAACTCGCAGATAGTCTTTTATTCGATGCGAAGCTCACGATCTACTCCAATGCGGCCGAGAAGGCCGCGCGGGACATGCTCGGCGCAACAACCCAGCACTCCATCTTCGGCGAAGTCGTCACGGGCGACGTGGTGCAGGCGCAATACGATCTGCTTGCGGTCAGGTATGCCGGGAAAAAGATCTCACGCGCGACCTATTGCCAGACCGGCGTCGTCAATTTGCTGGAACTCGTAAACGGGATCGACGGCGAGGCTAGTCTTGGTCAGCGAACGCTGGCGGACGTGATCGCGGCCAGGCGCAGATTCTACGGCGCCAAAGCCGTCTGTGCGGCTGACCTGCATGGCGATCCCAAGACGTTGCTGGCCTTGCAGCACAGCGCCGGCGATCATTTGGCCCGGAAGCAGTATGATGGCGCCATCGACGATTTCACCGCATTGATCAAGCTCAGCCCGCAGAATGCGGACGCACTCAATGGCCGCGCCGTCGCTTACGAAGGCAAGGCCGACTACGACCATGCCATCGCGGATTTCACCGCGGCGATCCAGATCGATCCCAGCGACGCCAAAGCCCTGGATGGCCGGGGTGACGCGCGCTATGGCAAGTCTGATTTTAGCGGTGCCATCGCCGACTATTCCGCTGTGCTCAAGCTCCACCCGGACGACGTTGGCGCGCTCAGTGATCGCGGCAACGCGTTCTACGCCGCAAAGGATTTCACGCAAGCCATCGCTGACTACTCCAAAGCTCTAGCAGGCTGTTGAAGAAGTCGGTAGCGAAGCGTTTCGTATCATGATTCTCTGGGACCCGGATTTGACTTGGGGGTCGCGATGCGGGGGAGTGACGAACGGTCCGGCTCGCTTTTCAGTTACG
>JBEKZZ010000090.1:0-11904 GCA_049509335.1 Bradyrhizobium sp.
GAGAGCACATCGATGCATTCATTAATGACTACAACGCCGACGCCAAACCGTTCGTCTGGACCAAGTCCCAAGTCCACCAAAAACGTCTCAAAGCACGTTTCGCGGATCAATGATTCCGGGTACTAGAATGGATCAACCCGAGCGCGTGGGGAAGGGGCTGATGGGACGGCGCCACTCGCAACCCAGCCATCGTCAGGTGCGGGCTTGTCCCGGCCATTCCCCTCTTGCTAGGCATGCTTGCGAAACGCGGATGCCGGTATGACGCCGGACATGACGAAGGACACAAATCCCATGATCTCGCTCGCCGACCAGCTGCGCCGCATCGAAGCGGGCACACTCACTCCCGACGCCGCATTGGCGGAGTCGCTGGCCGCCATCGAGGCGCAGGAAGAGACCATCAAGGCCTTTGTCGTCAGGGCGAAAAATCCGAAGGCGCAGACGAAAGGCCCGCTGCGCGGCATTGCCGTCGGCATCAAGGACATCATCGATACCGCCGACATGCCGACCGAAATGGGCGCGGCCATCTACAAGGGCAACCAGCCGCGCGCGGACGCACCGGTCGTGATGCAGCTCAAGCAGGCCGGCGCTACTGTCGTCGGCAAGACCACGACCACGGCCTTTGCCGCCAACGATCCGACCCCGACGCTCAATCCGCGCAATCTCGGACATACGCCGGGCGGCTCGTCGTCCGGCTCGGCCGCGGCCGTAGGCGCCGGTATGCTTCCGCTCGCGGTCGGCACCCAGACCGGCGGTTCGGTGATCCGTCCGGCCTCGTTCTGCGGTGTTGCCGCGATCAAGCCGTCGTACCGGCTGCTGCCGCCGGTCGGCGTCAAATGCTTTTCCTGGACGCTCGATACGGTCGGTCTGTTCGCGGCTGGCGTCGAGGACGTTGCGATTGCCTTGTCGGCGATCACCGGCCGCAGCGAATTGAACGCGCCCGAGATGAAATCGCCGCGCATCGGCATCGTGACGCAGGATTTTGCCGGCGCCACCGAGCCTGGCGGCGCGGAAGCATTGCAACACGCGGCACGGGCCGCCGCAAAGGCGGGCGCCTCGGTGCGCGAGTTGAAAATGCCCGGGATCGTCGCGGAAGCCTGGCGCATTCACAACGTCGTGCAGCAGTTCGAGGCGCATCAGGCGTTCGCCTGGGAGTATGGCCAGAACTACGACGCGATGCCGCCGCTGTTGCGCAAGCGGCTGGACGACACCCGTCATTACACGCCGGCCGATTACGAGGCGGCGCGTATCGTAGCCGCAAAGGCGCGCGCGGCGTTAAGCGAAATACTGAAAGATGTCGACGTACTGCTCGCGCTGTCGGCGCCGGGCGTCCCTCCGAAGGGTCTGGATTCGACCGGCGATCCCCGTTTTAACCAGCTATGGACGCTGCTCGGCACGCCTTGCGTCAACGTGCCAGCTTATATGGCCGACGGGAATTTGCCGGTCGGTGTGCAGGCTATCGCCGATTATGGTGACGACGCCAAGGCGATCGCGGCGGCGCGCTTCATCGAGCGGGCCGTCAAATCATAGTGGTCGTTACTTCTGCCCAATCTTGCCTTCGGTGCCCGCCAGCAACCGGCTGATATTGGCGCGGTGCATGTAGAACAAGAGCACGGTGAGCAGCGCAAACAGCGCGGCCAGCGCCAGGTGGCCGAGCCACCACAGCAGGATCGGCGTGACGAAACTCGCGACCAGCGCCGAGAGCGAGGAGGTGCGCGTGATCACGGCGGTGATGAGCCACAGTGCGCAAAACACGATCGCCGCTGGCCAGAACAGGCCGATCAGGATGCCGATATAGACTGCGACGCCCTTGCCGCCTTTGAACTTCAGCCACACCGGAAAGAGATGGCCGAGAAATGCGCCAAGGCCGGCCAGCATCGCGGCTTCGGAGCCTGCGACATAGCCCGCGATGATCACGGCAACCGTGCCCTTGAGCGCATCGAGCAAGAGCGTCGCGGCGGCGAGACCTTTTCTTCCCGTACGCAGCACATTGGTGGCGCCGATATTGCCGGAGCCGATCGAGCGCAAATCTTCGGTGCCGGCGAGCCGGGTCAAAACCAGGCCGAAAGGAATAGAGCCGAGGAGGTAGCCAAGCACAAAAGCCAGCGGCAGCCACGCATTTGCGGACATCACAGCCTCCCCATTGTCACTTGCGTCAAGTCTATCTCTTTTTGGCGCATTTTATTAGCGCGTCGAAAACGCTACTGTACGTGCTCATAGACCGTCCGCCCGCCGACGATGGTGCGGACGACGCGGCCGGAGAAGCGAGCCTCGTCGAACGGCGTGTTCTTGCATGGCGATTTGAGATCGTCGGGATCGAGCACCCAGGGCGTATCGGTGTCGATCACGATCACATCCGCCGGTGAGCCCGGACGTAACGAGCCGCCGGGCAGGCCCAGCAGTTCGGCAGGCCGCGTCGACATCGCGCGAATGAGCGTCTTGAAGTCCATCTCACCCTGATGGATCAGCCGCAGCGCCGCCGGCAGCATGGTCTCAAGCCCGATCGCACCGGGCGCGGCTTCTGCAAACGGCAGCCGCTTGACCTCGACGTCCTGCGGATTGTGGTCGGACATGATCACGTCGATCAGTCCCGAGGCGACGGCGTCAACCAGTGCGCGGCGATCTTCTTCGGTGCGCAGCGGCGGCGACAGTTTCAGGAAGGTCCGGTAGGGGCCGATGTCGTTTTCGTTCAGCGCCACGTGATTGATCGAAACCGAGGCCGAGACGGCGAGGCCGGCTTCGCGGGCTCGTTTGAGGATGTCGAGCGATTCCGCGCAGGAGAGCGAGCCCGCATGATAACGGCCGCCGGTGAGCGCGACGAGGCGCATGTCGCGCTCCAGCATCACCGCTTCGGCCGCATTGGGAATGCCGATCAGTCCGAGCCGCGTGGCAAACTCGCTTTCGTTCATCACGCCTTCGCCGACCAGATGCGGGTCTTCGGTGTGATGGACGATCAGCGCGTCGAAATCCCGCGCGTAAGTCAGCGCCCGCCGCATCACCTGTGCATTGGTCACGCTCCTGTCGCCGTCGGTGAAGGCCACCGCACCGGCCGCTTTCAGCAAGCCGATTTCGGTCATCTCCTGGCCGAGCAAACCCTTGGTCAGTGCCGCCATCGGATGGATGTTGACGATCGCGGTGTCGCGGGCGCGGCGCAGGACGAAGTCGACGGTGGCTGAATTGTCGATCACGGGCGAGGTCGAGGGCTGGCAGACGATGGTGGTGATGCCGCCGGTTGCGGCCGCCTGGCTCGCCGAGGCAAACGTTTCGCGATGGCTGGCGCCGGGTTCGCCGACAAAGGCGCGCATATCGACGAGGCCGGGCGCGACGATCTTGCCGGCGCAATTGACGATGTCGGTGCCCTCGGGCACGCCGGCAGCCCCAATGCCGCGCTTTGAATCTCTGATCACGCCGTCGGCGATCAGGACATCGCCGGGGCCGTCGAAATCGCGCGAGGGATCGATCACACGGGCATTGGCCAGGAGGATGGGGCGGCGATCGGTTAACATTTATGCGTTCGGCAGGTTGCGGGCGAGTGCCTCGAGCACCGCCATGCGCACCGCCACTCCCATTTCGACCTGTTCGCGGATCAGCGATTGCGCGCCGTCGGCGACGATGGAGTCAATCTCGACGCCCCGGTTCATCGGGCCCGGATGCATCACCAGCGCGTCGGGCTTGGCGTAAGCGAGCTTCTTCTGGTCGAGCCCGAAGTAGTGGAAATACTCGCCGGTCGAGGGCACGAACGAGCCGTTCATGCGCTCGCGTTGCAACCGCAGCATCATGACGATGTCGGCGCCTTGAAGCCCTTCGCGCATGTCACGGGCGACCTCGACCCCCATCCGCTCGATGCCGTGCGGCAGCAGTGTGGAGGGCGCCACGACCCGGACGCGCGCGCCCATGGTGTTGAGCAGGATGATGTTGGAGCGGGCGACGCGCGAATGCATGACGTCGCCGCAAATCGCGACCGTAAGTCCCTCGAGCTGCCCCTTGTTGCGGCGGATGGTGAGGGCATCGAGCAGCGCCTGTGTGGGATGTTCATGAGCGCCGTCGCCGGCATTGATCACGGAACCGTCAACCTTGCGCGCCAACAGTTCCACCGCGCCGGACGCGTGATGCCGGACCACGAGAATATCCGGGTGCATGGCGTTCAGCGTGACGGCGGTATCCATCAGCGTCTCGCCCTTGCGGATCGAGGAGGAGGACACCGACATGTTCATGACGTCGGCGCCCAGTCGCTTGCCGGCGAGTTCGAACGAGGACTGGGTGCGGGTCGAGGCTTCGAAGAAGAGGTTGACCTGGGTGCGGCCGCGCAAAGAGGTGCGCTTCTTGTCGACCTGCCGGTTCAATTCGACATATTCCTCGGAGAGATCGAGGAGGCCGGTGATATCGGCGGCGGAAAGGCCCTCTATGCCCAGCAAGTGCCGGTGACCGAGGACGAAGGTCGATTTCGATGCTGATGTCATTAAAGCGAGAGCTATAGGCGCGAGGGCGGCACCGGGCAAGGGCGAAGAGGGAACTTAAAAGTTATCCCCCGCTCTGTCCGTCTCGCTAACGTTAATCCGGGCAAGGTTTTGTCCACCATGCAGGTCGAGGGGCCATATATTTAACGCGGCTCCCGCGTATGATTGCGCGAAGAACTCTTTCAAAGAGGGGAGTTTCGATGAGCCTGACGCGCGAAGTCCTCAACCAGTCGCCGCCATTCGTCGATGTCGATCTGTTTGCGCTGGATACGGCGCTGGTGGAGGCCGTGGCCGCCAACGGCGGGACGGCGGCAGCCACGGAACTGTCCGAATTCGGCTGTCATTGGGGTTCCGCGGCCATGGCCGAACGCGGGCGGCTTGCGAACGAAAATACGCCCAAGCTTCGCACCTTCGATTCCAGGGGCAACCGGCGGGACGAGGTCGAGTTTCACCCGGCCTATCACGAATTGATGGCGCACAGCACGCACGCCGGATTGCACAATTCGACATGGGGCCCCGACGGCCGCCCCGCTGGCGCGCCGGCTGAGGTGGTGCGCGCCGCCAAATTCTACATGGTTGCCGGCGTCGAGACCGGGCATCTGTGCCCGATCACCATGACACGGGCTTCGGTGGCTGCGCTCGCCGTGCAGCCGGATCTGCTCGCCAAGACCATGCCGGTCATCGGGACACGCGCTTACGACCCGACCTTTGCGCCGTGGCCAGCCAAGCGCGGCATGACGCTCGGCATGGGCATGACCGAAAAACAGGGCGGCACGGATGTCCGCAGCAACATGACGCGCGCCGAGCGTGACAGTGACGGCTGGCGCATCGCCGGTCACAAATGGTTCATGTCGGCGCCGATGTGCGACGCTTTCCTCGTGCTGGCGCAGGCCGAGCAGGGATTGAGCTGTTTCTTCATGCCGCGCTTCCGCCCCGATGGATCGGTCAATGCGATCGAGTTCCAGCGGCTGAAAGACAAGCTCGGCAACCGCTCCAATGCCTCATCCGAAGTCGAATTCCTGGGCGCTTATGGCGAGCTTGTCGGCGAGGAGGGCAAGGGAATCCGCACCATCATCCAGATGGTGCAACTCACGCGGCAGGATTGCGCGATAGCGTCAACAGGCCTGATGCGCTCGGGCCTCGCGCATGCGTTGCATCATACGCGGCATCGCAGCGTCTTCCAGAAGCATCTCTCCGATCAGCCCCTGATGCGCGCGGTGTTGTCCGACATGGCGCTGCATGTGGAAGCATCGATTGCGCTTGTGATGCGGCTGTGTCGGGCTTTCGACCGCGCGCCTGTAGATCCGAACGAAGCCGCCTATCTGCGGCTGTTGACGCCCGCCATCAAATACTGGACCTGCAAGAGCGCGCCGGGATTTCTCTACGAGGCGATGGAGTGCCTCGGCGGCAACGGCTACGTCGAGGAAGGCATTCTGGCGCGGCATTACCGGGAATCGCCGGTGAACGCGATCTGGGAAGGTTCGGGCAATGTGATGTGCCTCGATGTGCTCCGCGCGCTGTCGCGCGAAGCCGAAGCAGCGGCTGGGATCCTGAAAACGCTCGCGCAGGAAACCAAAGGTCTCCCGGGAGCGGGCGAGGCGGCGGCCTCGGTCGGCACGTCCTTCCGCCGGCCGGACGCCGAAGGCAAAGCGCGGTTGGCGGTTGAAAAGCTTGCCCTGCTGGCGGCAACGGCCGCGCTGAACGCAATATCGCCGCGTCACGCCGAATTATTCGCCACCACCCGTCTTGCCGAAAATCACGGCAGCATGTACGGCGCTGTGGACCTTGCGCCCGAGGACATCGTCCGGTTACTCGATCGGGCGCTCCCTGCATGAAAGCTAGTTGATGGATTCTCTCACCCCTGAATCTTCCGCCATCGCCGTACCGGCCCTGACGTCCAGCTCACGCGTCTGGAAGTTCTGGGGCACGACGTTGTGGGGCATTGCTGTTTTCGCCGGGATGTTCGCCGGCCAGCTTGCAGTCGTGGGCTGGTTTCTGCTCCGGCAAAGCGAACCGATCGATCACGAAAGTTTCGGCGAAGCGGTTCGTATCGTCGTCAGCAGCGGCCTGACGATCTCGCTGTCGGTGATCACGGGTCTGCCGGCCGTCGCTGCTGTGCTTTGGATCGCGATCCGGTTCAAGCGCGCCGGGTTTGCCGACTACCTCGGGCTTCGCGCCTTCTCATGGGCTAACCTGGGACTTGGCGTCGTCGCGCTCTGCGTGCTGGTGATGGGGTGGGACGCGATCTCGCGCGCGACGGGGCGCGAAGTCGAACCCGGTTTCATGGGCGACGTGCTGAAAACGGCCCAGCAGGACGGTGCGGTGGGGCTTCTGGTGTTTGCCTTTTGCGTGGCCGCGCCGATCACGGAGGAGTTTTTCGCGCGCGGTTTTCTATACCGCGGCTGGTCGGAGTCGTTTCTGCGGGTGCCCGGCGCGATCGTCCTGTCGTCGCTGGTCTGGACCAGCCTGCATCTGCAATACAACTGGTATTTCCTCGGCGAGGTCTTCTCGATCGGCCTATTGCTCGGCTACGTGCGCTACCGCAGCAACTCCACCTGGCTGACCATTATCCTGCATGGTCTCAATAATCTTGCCGCCGTGGTGCAGACCATGCTGCTCACGAGTTCATAGATTGTTCGCGAGCCGGTCGAGCGCACCCTGAAGAATGAAGATCGCCGCGTGCTCGTCGATCACCTCGGCGCGGCGGGCGCGGCTCATGTCCATCCCGATCAATTCGCGTTCGACCGCGACTGTCGAAAGCCGTTCATCCCACAGCGCGATTGCGAGCTCCGTCATTTTCGCGAAATTACGGGCAAAGGCTCGCGTCGACTGCGCGCGGGGCCCCTCGCTGCCGTCCATGTTGATCGGCAGCCCGAGCACAAAGCCTGCGGCGGTGCGCATCGTGGCGATTTCGAGCAGGCGGGCGGCGTCGGCCTTGAAGGCCTTGCGCTGGATGGTCGTCACCCCCGTTGCCAACCGCCGGTCGGGGTCGGAGACGGCAACCCCGATGGTCTTGGTGCCGAGATCGAGCCCGATCAACGCGCCGCGCGCGGGCCAGTGTGTGGCGGCTTCGATCAGGGGTAAAATGAGCGCAGGCATGGGTTCGCATAACAAAATTCCTGCGGTATTTCCAACAAGTAGGCGATAGTCCCAATTGGGGAGGTGCATACACCCGGTTGCGGTGCAAAACCGGCCTCTGCTATACGAGGCTGAAATCCCCGTTTTGAGGCCATATATAATGTCGGTCGATGCTGCCACTGTTCGCCGTATCGCGCATCTGGCGCGGATCGGGGTCAAGGAATCGGAGGTTTCGCATCTTCAGGGCGAACTCAATGCCATGCTGGCTTTTGTCGAGCAGCTCAAGGAGGTCGATGTCGAGGGCGTCGAACCCATGACCTCGGTGACCCCGATGGAGATGAAGAAACGGGCCGACGTGGTCAATGACGGCGAGATTGCCGACGACATCGTCAAGAACGCGCCGGAGACCCAGGATCATTTCTTCCTGGTGCCGAAGGTCGTCGAGTAAACCCTGAAGCGAGATGTCCGATGTGCATGCTCTGCGACGATGAAAAGGCCTATCGTGCCTACATGGAATATCTCGATGCCGAGGCGCGTCAGGGCAAGGTCGCCGATCCCGACAAGGCGATGGATGCGGTGCTCGATGCGCTAGAGACCGCAAGCCAGGCGCGTGGCGAGGTGAAACGCGACGATCCCGCCAACGACAAGACGCTTTCTCCGTTCTTTTGTAGCCCCGTGAATAAATGACCGATTTGACATCGCTGACGCTTAGCCAGGCCCGAGATGGCCTCGCAAGCAAGTCTTTCACTTCGCTTGAACTGACGAACGCGCATCTTTCGGCGATCGAGGCCGCGCGCGCGCTCAATGCATTCATCCTGGAGACGCCGGATCAGGCCCGCGCCATGGCGCAAAACGCTGACGCCAGCATCGCCAAAGGCGAGGGTGGTCCGCTCGCCGGCATTCCATTGGGCATCAAGGATCTCTTTGCGACCAAGGATATCAGAACCACCGCGTGCTCAAAAATCCTCGGCAATTTCGTGCCGACTTATGAGTCGACGGTGACTTCGCAGCTCTGGCGCGACGGCGCGGTGCTGCTCGGCAAGCTCAACAACGACGAATTCGCGATGGGCTCCTCCAACGAGACCTCGTGCTTCGGCCCGGTCGTCAATCCCTGGCGGCGCGAAGGCGCCAACACCACGCTGGTGCCCGGCGGCTCGTCGGGCGGTTCGGCGTCGGCGGTCGCAGCGCTGCTCTGCATGGGCGCGACCGCAACCGACACCGGCGGATCGATCCGCCAGCCGGCCGCGTTCACCGCCACCGTCGGCATCAAGCCGACCTATGGGCGCTGCTCGCGCTGGGGCATCGTTGCCTTTGCGTCTTCGCTCGATCAGGCCGGTCCGATCGGCCGCACAGTGCGTGATACCGCGATCCTGATGCGCTCGATGGCAGGCCATGACCCAAAGGACACCACCTCGGTCGATCGCGAAGTGCCGCATTACGAGGCCTCGGTCGGCAAATCGGTAAAGGGAATGAAGATCGGTATCCCCAAAGAATACCGCCTCGACGGCATGCCGGCTGAAATCGAAAAGCTCTGGAGCGAAGGCGCAGCGTGGCTAAAGGCGGCGGGCGCGGAACTCGTCGAGGTGTCGCTGCCGCACACCAAATATGCGCTGCCCGCTTACTATATCGTGGCGCCGGCGGAGGCTTCCTCGAACCTCGCCCGTTACGATGGTGTCCGCTACGGCCTGCGCGTGCCGGGCCGCGCGATCGGCGACATGTATGAGAACACCCGCGCCGAAGGTTTTGGTAGCGAGGTGCGCCGCCGCGTCATGATCGGCACCTATGTGCTCTCGGCCGGCTACTACGATGCTTATTATCTCCGTGCACAGAAAGTGCGCACGCTGATCAAGAAGGATTTTGAGGATTGCTTCGCCAAGGGCGTGACTGCGATCCTCACCCCGGCGACGCCCTCGGCCGCCTTTGGCATCGGCGAGAAGGGCGGCGCCGATCCGGTCGAAATGTACCTGAACGACATCTTCACGGTGACGGTGAACATGGCGGGCCTGCCGGGTATCGCGGTGCCCGCGGGTAAAGATTCACAGGGCTTGCCGCTCGGCCTGCAACTGATCGGTCGACCGTTTGACGAAGAGACGCTGTTCTCGCTCGGCGAGGTGGTCGAACAGGCGGCGGGACGCTTTACGCCTCCGAAATGGTGGTGACCATGCCGGACCTTAAAATGGCCGACCTCAAGTCCACGCTGGCAAACGTAGCTCCGGAAAACGGCCTCGCGCCGCCGCTCGCGGCATTGTGGTGGGCCGCGAAAGGAAACTGGGACGCCGCGCACGAGATCGTGCAGGACGAGAGCGACGCCCATTCTGCCTGGGTGCACGCCTATCTGCACCGCGTCGAGGGTGATCTCTCCAACGCCGGTTACTGGTATCGCCAGGCGGGCCAGCCCTTGGCGAAGGATGGGCTTGAAGCGGAGTGGGAGCGCATCGCCTCAGCGCTTGGAGGCGGCAAGGCATGACGGCAACCAGCGGCAAACTGATCAAGGGCGCAACCGGCGACTGGGAAGTCGTGATCGGCATGGAGGTCCATGCCCAGGTTACCTCGAACGCCAAATTGTTTTCCGGCGCCTCGACCGAATTCGGCGGCGCGCCCAATTCCCATGTGTCGCTGGTCGATGCAGCGATGCCGGGCATGTTGCCGGTCATCAACGAGCAATGCGTCAAGCAGGCCGTGCGCACGGGGCTCGGGCTGAACGCGAAGATCAACCTGCGCTCGGTGTTCGACCGCAAGAACTATTTCTATGCGGATTCGCCGCAGGGCTATCAGATCAGCCAGTACAAGTCGCCGATCGTGGGTGAGGGCGAGGTGACGGTCGAGCTCGAAGGCGGCAAGACCGCCACCATCGGCATCGAGCGGCTGCATCTGGAGCAGGACGCCGGCAAATTGCTGCACGACCAGTCGCCGACCATGTCGTTCGTCGATCTAAACCGCTGCGGTGTCGCGCTGATGGAGATCGTCTCCAAGCCCGATATCCGCGATGCCGAACAGGCCAAGGCCTATGTCACCAAGATGCGCTCGATCCTGCGCTACCTCGGCACCTGCGACGGCGACATGGAGAAGGGGAATTTGCGCGCCGACGTCAACGTGTCTGTCCGCAAGCCCGGCGGGCCGCTCGGCACCCGCTGCGAGATCAAGAACATGAACTCGATCACCTTCATCGGGCAGGCGATTGAGTACGAGGCGCGCCGCCAGATCGAAATCATCGAGGAGGGTGGCTCGATCGACCAGGAAACTCGCCTGTTCGACCCCAACAAGGGCGAAACCCGCTCGTTGCGCTCCAAGGAAGAAGCACACGACTACCGTTATTTCCCGGACCCCGACCTGCTACCGCTGGAGTTCACGGACGCCTACGTCGCCGAACTCAAGGCGGATCTGCCGGAACTGCCGGACCAGAAGAAGGGGCGCTTCATCGCGGAGTTTGCGCTCTCGCCCTATGATGCTGGCGTGCTGGTGGCCGAGCGCGAGAGCGCGGACTTCTTCGAGACGGTGCTGGCAAAGCTCGCGGACAAGGCGAGGGACGGCAAGCTTGCCGCCAACTGGGTGATCAACGAGCTGTTCGGACGGCTGAACAAGGAAGGTTTGGCCATCGGCGCCTCGCCAGTGTCTGCCGTACAGCTCGCAGGGATCGTCGACCTGATCGGCGAGGGCACGATCTCCGGCAAGATTGCCAAGGATTTGTTCGAGATTGTCTGGCAGGAGGGTGGCGACCCCCGCGTCATCGTCGAATCCCGCGGCATGAAGCAGGTCACCGACCTTTCGGCGATCGAAAAGGTGGTGGACGACATCATCGCCGCCAATCCCGACAAAGTCGCACAGGCCAAAGCCAAGCCGGCTTTGATGGGTTGGTTCGTCGGCCAGGTGATGAAGTCCTCCGGCGGCAAAGCCAACCCGCAGGCCGTCAACGATCTCCTGAAATCAAAACTCGGCATCTGAGTTCGGCTAAACTTCCCAACCCTCATCCTGAAGAGCCGCGCAAGCGGCGTCTCGAAGGATGAGGTCGATGCCAGGGCCTCATGGTTCGAGATGGCGCTGCGCGCCTCCTCACCATGAGGGGCGATGTTGCGCGCAACGCGTGCGACGGCCGCACGGCCTCACGCGTAGTCACCGATCGTTCACGATGTTTGGCGATGCACGGCATGCGCCGCGTCAAGCTGCCCCGAATCAGCCGCAATCGATTCGACCGAAAATCCGCGTTTGGCGAGCGTCGATGAGACGCGCAGGCATTGATCGCGAAAATTTTTTTATTGCCAAAAATCGCGACTCAGAGTCCGCGAAGCGCCTGTTGGGACACATTTGCGGGCGTCTCGCGACTGTCAGCATGCAGCGGTCATCGATATCGCGCATAACGAAAACCACTATATTG
>JBEKZZ010000091.1:0-11767 GCA_049509335.1 Bradyrhizobium sp.
CAGCCGGTCGGCAAGAAAGCGCATGTTCAGGTGTGTGGCACGACGCCATGCCGGCTGCGCGGGGCCGCCGATCTCATCGAGGTCTGCCAGAGCCGGATCCACCACGATCCCTTCCATTTGTCCAAGGATGGCAATTTTTCCTGGGAAGAAGTCGAGTGTCTCGGCGCCTGCGTGAACGCGCCGATGGTCCTGATCTGGAAAGACACCTATGAAGACTTGACCAAGGAAAATTTTGGCAAGGTGCTCGACGGCTTTGCTTCCGGCAATCCGCCGAAGCCCGGGCCGCAAATCGATCGTCAGTTCTCTGCGCCGGCAGGCGGGCCGACCACGCTGAAGGAAGTCACCTGATGCGCGATCTTCAATTTCGGAAAGTCTGACCATGCTTGAGGACAAGGACCGCATCTTCAAAAACCTCTACGGCCTGCACGATTGGGGCCTGGAGGGTGCGCGACGCCGTGGCGCCTGGGATGGCACCAAGGGGATCATCGACAAGGGACGCGACTGGATCATCAACGAGATGAAGGCGTCGGGCCTGCGTGGCCGTGGCGGGGCGGGTTTTCCGACCGGGATGAAGTGGTCCTTCATGCCGAAGGAATCAAAGGACGGGCGTCCGAGCTACCTCGTCGTGAATGCCGATGAGTCCGAGCCCGGCACCTGCAAGGACCGCGAGATCATGCGCCACGACCCGCATTTGCTGGTCGAGGGCTGCCTGATCGCGAGCTTCGCGATGGGTGCGCATGCCTGCTACATCTATGTTCGCGGCGAGTTCATCCGCGAGCGCGAGCATTTGCAGGCCGCGGTCGATCAGGCCTATGAAGCCAAACTGATCGGCAAGGACAACGTCAACGGCTGGCCGTTCGACCTCTATGTCGCGCACGGCGCCGGCGCCTATATCTGCGGCGAGGAGACCGCGCTTCTCGAAAGCCTCGAGGGCAAGAAGGGCCAGCCGCGCCTGAAGCCGCCGTTTCCGGCCAATGTCGGTCTTTATGGTTGCCCGACGACGGTCAACAACGTTGAGTCGATTGCGGTGGCTCCCGACATCTTGCGGCGGGGCGCGGCCTGGTTCGCCGCCATCGGCCGGCCGAACAATGTCGGCACCAAACTGTTTTGTATTTCCGGCCACGTCGAACGCCCGTGCAACGTCGAAGAAGCCATGGGCATTCCCTTCCGTGAACTGATCGAAAAGCATTGCGGCGGCATTCGCGGCGGCTGGGACAATCTGAAGGCGGTCATTCCCGGCGGCTCCTCGGTGCGCATGGTGCCTGCCGAACAGATCATCGACACGCCGATGGATTTCGACAGCCTCGGCAAGCTGCGCTCCGGCCTCGGCACCGCGGCCGTCATCGTCATGGACAAATCGACCGACCTGATCCGGGCGATTGCCCGCATCTCCTATTTCTACAAGCACGAGAGCTGCGGCCAGTGCACGCCGTGCCGCGAGGGCACGGGCTGGATGTGGCGGGTGCTGACGCGTATGGCGGATGGCCGCGCCCACAAGCGCGAGATCGACATGCTCCTGGAAGTGACCAAGCAGATCGAGGGCCACACCATTTGCGCGCTGGGTGACGCCGCCGCGTGGCCGATCCAGGGCCTGATCGCGCATTTCCGTCATGAGATTGAAGAGCGGATCGACCAATACTCGCACAAGGCCGATCTCGACGATCAGGGTGTTCTCGACCCCGCGCATATGGTCGCGGCGGAGTAGGATTGATGTCGCAGCCCGCCACATTCTGGCAGAAATACGGGACGCTCGCGCAGATGGCGCAGGCGACCGTGGCGCTGCTCGGCTTTGTGGCGATCCTGTTTCAGATCAACGAAATCCGCTCCAATAATCGCGCCGCCAGCGCGCGCCAGGCGTTTCTGGGCTACACGGACCTTGCGTTCAGAAATCCGAAATTCTCATCGCCCGATTACGACGCGATCAAGAAGGGTAGCCGCGACCAGCAAGTTCAATACGAAAGCTTCGTGTCCTACTTTCTCTATGCCTGCGAGGAAGCGTTCGGTGCCTTCGCGGACCGTCGTGAATGGCTTGCCTCCTGCGACTACGATCTAAAGCCGCATCTGCCGTTCCTCTGTGAGAAGAACGCGGCGGAGCCCGCTTATCTCCAAACCTACGCCACCATCACCCAGGAATGGGTGAAGACGTCCCTGAAAACCGCCAGCGTCGCGCCGCCGGACTGCAAGCTGGGAAAGACCTGAGACAGCAATGACCAAACTCATTGTCGATGGCAAAGAAATCGATGTACCCGCCGAATACACGCTGTTGCAAGCGTGCGAAGCGGCTGGCGCCGAAATTCCGCGCTTCTGCTACCACGAGCGGCTCTCGATCGCCGGCAATTGCCGGATGTGTCTGGTCGAGGTGAAGGGCGGCCCGAAGCCGGTCGCGAGCTGCGCCTGGGGCGTGCGCGATTGCCGTCCGGGCCCAAAGGGCGAGCCGCCGGAAATCTCCACCCGCTCGCCGATGGTGAAGAAGGCGCGCGAAGGCGTGATGGAATTCCTGCTGATCAACCACCCGCTCGATTGCCCGATTTGCGACCAGGGCGGCGAATGCGACCTTCAGGATCAGGCGATGGGCTACGGCGTCGATACCTCGCGCTTCGCCGAGAACAAGCGCGCGGTCGAAGACAAATATCTCGGCGCGCTGGTGAAGACGTCGATGAATCGCTGCATCCAGTGCACGCGCTGCGTTCGGTTCTCGGCTGAAGTGTGCGGGGCGCCGGAGATGGGCGCAACCGGCCGTGGCGAGGACATGGAGATCACGACCTATCTCGAAAGCGCGCTGACCTCGGAGCTGCAGGGCAACCTCGTCGATATCTGCCCGGTGGGCGCACTGACCTCAAAGCCCTACGCCTTCGCCGCACGTCCATGGGAATTGGGCAAGACGCTTTCGGTCGACGTGATGGACGGCGTGGGTTCGGCGATCCGCGTCGATACCCGCGGCCGCGAAGTGATGCGGATCCTGCCGCGCGTCAACGAGGCGGTGAACGAGGAATGGATTTCCGACAAGACCCGTCACATCGTCGATGGCCTGCGCACGCAGCGGCTTGACCGTCCCTACATCCGCGAAAACGGCCAGCTTCGCGCCGCCTCATGGCAGCAGGCTTTCCAGACCATCGCCGCCAGGATTTCCCGAATCGACGGCAAGCGGATCGGCGCGATCGCAGGCGATCTGGCGGCCGTGGAAGAGATGTTTGCGCTGAAGGAGCTTCTGGCGAAATTCGGTTCAGTCAATCTCTCCGTGCAAGGAAGCGATGCGTTCGACCCGAAGGCGGGGCGCGCGTCCTATATTTTCAATCCGACGATTGCCGGTATCGATCAAGCCGATGCGCTTCTGATCGTCGGCTCGAACCCGCGCAAGGAAGCCGCCGTCCTCAACGCACGCATCCGCAAGCGTTGGCGCACCGGCCAGCTCAAGATCGGCGTCATCGGCGCCAAGGCCGACCTGACCTATGCCCATGACTATATCGGCGCGGGAACGGAGTCGCTTGCCGATCTGGCCGCGGGCAAGCATTCGTTCGCCGACGTCCTGAAGAACGCGAAGAATCCGATCGTGCTGGTCGGCACCGACGCGTTCTCGCGGCACGACGGCGCGGCGGTGCTGGCGAAGGCCGCGAAGCTGGCGCTGGATGTCGGCGCGGTCAAGGACGGATGGAACGGCTTTGCCGTCTTGCAGAATACGGCGTCGCGCGTTGGCGCACTCGATATCGGCTTTGCAGCGGGAGCGGGCGGGCTGAACGCCGCGCAGATGACCACATTCGGTACGCTGGATGTGCTGTTCTTGCTTGGCGCCGATGAGGTGAAGGTGCCGGATGGCACGTTCGTGGTTTATATCGGCACCCACGGCGATGCCGGCGCGCATCGCGCCGACGTCATCCTGCCGGGAGCGGCCTATACCGAAAAGTCCGGCATTTTCGTCAATACCGAGGGCAGGGCCCAGATGGCGAACCGCGCGGGATTTCCTCCCGGAGAGGCACGGGAAGACTGGGCGATCATTCGGGCGCTTTCAGATGTTCTTGCCAGGAAACTCCCTTACGACTCGCTCGCAGCGCTGCGCCAGGCGATTTTCACGGCGGTGCCGCATCTGATGCGGCTCGATCAGATCGCGGCCGGCAATGCTGCTGACCTCAAGACGCTCGCAGGCCGCAGCGGTGAGGTCGAGAAACTGCCGTTCAAGACGTCAGTCGAGGATTTTTATCTGACCAATCCGATCGCACGGGCGTCTGCCGTGATGGCGGAGTGCTCGCGTCTTGCCTCCGGGCACATGCTGACGGCAGCGGAGTGAACTGATGGCCGAATTCTGGACCAGCACCTTGTTGCCGCTGATCATCATGGTCGCCGAGAGCCTGTTGCTGCTCGTGGTGCTGTTGATTGCGATCGCCTACATCCTGCTTGCCGATCGCAAGATCTGGGCGGCGGTGCAGATCCGCCGGGGTCCCAACGTGGTGGGACCCTGGGGCCTGTTCCAATCCTTTGCCGACCTTCTCAAATTCGTGCTGAAGGAGCCCACCATTCCCGCCGGCGCCAACAAGGGCGTGTTCCTGCTGGCGCCGCTGGTCTCCTGCGTGCTGGCGCTTGCTGCCTGGGCCGTGATCCCGACCAATCTGGGCTGGGTGATCGCCGACATCAATGTCGGCGTTCTCTTCATCTTCGCGATTTCCTCACTGTCGATCTACGGCATCATCATGGCCGGCTGGTCGTCGAATTCGAAATACCCCTTCCTCGCGGCGCTCCGCTCGGCGGCGCAGATGGTGAGTTACGAGGTCTCGATCGGATTTGTGATCATCACCGTCTTGCTGTGCGCCGGCACGCTCAATTTGTCGGGCGTTGTCGAGGCACAGAACACCCGTGGCCTTGCGAGCCTGATCGGCTTGCCGCAGCTCACCATCCTGAACTGGTATGTGTGGCCGCTGTTTCCGATGTTCGTCGTGTTCTATGTTTCGGCGCTGGCGGAAACCAACCGGCCGCCGTTCGATCTGGTCGAGGCCGAGTCCGAACTGGTGGCCGGCTTCATGGTCGAATACGGCTCGACGCCTTACCTGCTGTTCATGCTTGGCGAATATGTCGCGATCACCACGATGTGCGCGATGGCGACCATCCTGTTCCTTGGCGGCTGGCTGCCGCCGGTGAACTTGCCGCCTTTTAACTGGGTGCCCGGCATCATCTGGTTCGCACTGAAACTGTTTTTCATGTTCTTCATGTTTGCGATGGCGAAAGCCATCGTGCCGCGCTACCGCTACGACCAGTTGATGAGGCTCGGCTGGAAGGTGTTCCTGCCGTTGTCGCTTGCGATGGTCATCATCGTTGCGGGCGTGCTGCAATTGGCGGGGATCGCGCCGAAATGAGGTCGCTATGAGTATCAACATCAACGCTACCGCCCGCTCGCTGCTGTTGTCGGAATTCGTTTCGGCGTTCTTTCTCGCCATGCGCTATTTCCTCAAGCCGAAGCCGACGTTGAACTATCCGTTCGAAAAGGGGCCGATCTCGCCACGCTTTCGTGGCGAGCATGCGCTGCGCCGCTACCCGAACGGCGAAGAGCGCTGCATTGCGTGCAAGCTCTGCGAAGCGATCTGTCCGGCCCAGGCGATCACGATCGAAGCCGGCCCGCGGCGCAACGACGGCACGCGCCGCACGGTGCGCTACGACATCGATATGGTGAAGTGCATCTATTGCGGGCTGTGCCAGGAGGCTTGTCCGGTCGATGCGATCGTCGAGGGGCCGAATTTCGAATTCGCGACCGAAACGCGCGAGGAACTCTACTATGACAAGGCGAAGCTGCTCGCCAATGGCGATCGCTGGGAGCGTGAGCTTGCGAAATCCATCGAACTCGACGCGCCGTATCGGTGAGGTGAGGGCATGATCCTTCCGGCCCTGTTCTTCTGGCTATTCGCAAGCGTCTGCGTGGCCTCCGCGGTCATGGTGATTGTCTCGCGCAATCCCGTGCACTCCGTGCTGTTTCTGATCCTGGCGTTCGTGAACGCCTCGGGGCTGTTCGTGCTGATGGGCGCCGAATTCCTGGCGATGATCCTGGTCGTCGTCTATGTCGGCGCGGTCGCGGTGCTGTTCCTGTTCGTGATCATGATGCTCGACGTCGACTTTACCGAACTGCGCGAGGGTTTCATCCAGTATCTGCCCGTCGGTATCGTGATCGGCGGCATCTTCATGTTCGAATTGCTGCTGGTCGCCGGCGGCTGGGTGATCAACCCCAACGTCACCAAGTCGATCACTTCCAGGATCCCGACCAATGTCAGCAACACGGAAGCCTTGGGGCTCGTGCTCTATACGAAATACATCCACTACTTCCAGATCGCCGGCATGGTGCTGCTGGTCGCGATGATCGGCGCCATCGTGCTGACGCTGCGGCACAAGGCGAGCGTCAAGCGGCAGGACATCAACGTTCAGAATGCGCGGACGCCTGAACTCGCCATGGCCGTGCGCAAAGTGGCTTCGGGGCAGGGCCTGCAGGATGCGGATGCTGCGGAGTGGGTGCAATGACGATCGGTCTTGGACATTATCTCGCGGTCGGCGCCATCCTGTTCACGCTCGGGATTCTCGGCATTTTCCTCAACCGCAAGAACATCATCGTCATCCTGATGTCGATCGAACTGATCCTGCTCGCCGTCAATATCAACCTGGTGGCGTTCTCGACATTTATCGGCGACATCGTCGGCCAGGTGTTCGCGCTTCTGGTGCTGACAGTGGCGGCAGCCGAAGCCGCGATCGGGCTCGCGGTTCTCGTCGTCTACTTCCGCAATCGCGGTTCCATCGCGGTTGAAGACGTCAATCTGATGAAGGGCTGACCCTGCACATGATCCAGGCAATTGTTTTTCTGCCGCTGATCGGCGCCATCATTGCGGGGGCCATCTCGATTTTTGGCGCGCATGCGCGCAACCCGAGCGGCGATGAGGTCGAACATCACGACGATGCGCACGGCGCGGACGCGCATGCGGCCGAGGCCCATGATGATTACGGTGACGATCACGGCCAAGACGACCACCATGCGGTCGAGCCGCCGGCGGCTGGATCACGCGCCGCCGAATTGATCACCACGGGCTGCCTGATGCTGGCTGCCGGCTTGTCGTGGGCAACATTGGTTGACGTCGGCTTCTATCATCACGATGTCAGGGTCGCCCTGTTCCCGTGGATTAATTCAGGTGACCTTCAGGTGTCATGGTCGTTGCGGGTCGACACGCTGACTGCCGTGATGCTGGTAGTGGTCAACACGGTGTCTTCGCTCGTCCACCTCTATTCGATCGGTTACATGGACGAGGATCCGAACCGGCCGCGGTTCTTTGGCTATCTCTCGCTGTTCACCTTCGCCATGCTGATGCTGGTGACATCGGACAATCTCGTGCAGATGTTCTTTGGCTGGGAAGGCGTGGGTCTGGCGAGCTATCTGTTGATCGGGTTCTGGTACCAGAAGCCATCGGCGAATGCGGCGGCGATCAAGGCCTTTGTGGTCAACCGGGTTGGCGATTTCGGCTTCGCGCTCGGTATCTTTGCCGTTTTCATGCTGGTCGGCTCGACCGACTTCGAGACGATCTTTGCCGCGGCTCCCGGGCTGACCGGAAAGACCATCAATTTCTTCGGCTGGCATCCCGATGCGCTGACCTTGACCTGCCTGCTTCTGTTCATGGGGGCGATGGGCAAGTCCGCGCAGTTCCTGCTGCATACCTGGTTGCCGGACGCGATGGAGGGGCCGACGCCGGTCTCCGCACTGATCCATGCTGCGACCATGGTGACCGCCGGTGTGTTCATGGTCGCGCGGCTCTCGCCGTTGTTCGAACTGGCGCCGACGGCGCAGGCTTTCGTCATGTTGATTGGCGCGACCACGGCCTTCTTCGCCGCGACCATCGGTCTCGTCCAGAACGACATTAAGCGCATCGTCGCTTATTCGACTTGCTCCCAGCTCGGCTACATGTTCGTGGCGATGGGGGCGGGCGCCTATTCCGTCGGCATATTCCACCTGTTCACCCATGCCTTCTTCAAGGCGCTGTTGTTTCTGGGCTCGGGCTCGGTGATCTACGCGATGCATCACGAGCAGGACATTCGAAACATGGGCGGCCTGCGGCACAGGATTCCATATACGTTTGCAGTGATGTGCATCGGGACGCTGGCGCTGACCGGCTTTCCGTTTTTCGCGGGCTATTATTCCAAGGACGCGATCATCGAATCCGCCTATGTCTCGCACAATCCGTTCGCCACCTACGCCTATCTCGCAACGGTGGTCGCCGCGGGCCTGACCTCCTTCTATTCGTGGCGTCTCATTTTCAAAACCTTCTGCGGCGAGCCGCACGATCAGGAACATTATGAAGCCGCGCATGAAGCGCCGCTTTGGATTTTGATTCCAATCGGCCTGCTCGCGGTCGGTTCAATCGCGGCCGGCTTGCCCTTCAAGGAACTGTTCGCGGGCAGCGGCGTGGAGGAATTCTTCCGCGATTCCCTGAAGATGAACCCGCATATCATCGAGGACATGGAAACCATTCCAGAATGGATCAAGTTCTTGCCGTCGGTGATGATGCTGGGTGGCCTTCTGGTTTCCTACATTTTCTACATTCGCCGGCCGTATCTGCCGGTCGATCTGGCCAAGCAGCAACCGCTGCTCTATCAATTCCTGCTCAACAAGTGGTATTTCGACGAGCTGTACGACCTGATCTTCGTTCGCCCGGCGAAATGGATCGGACGTTTCCTCTGGAAGGTCGGCGACGGCAAGATCATCGATGGCCTTGGCCCCGATGGCGTGTCGGCGCGGGTGCTCGACGTCACCCGGAACGCCGTCAAGCTGCAGACCGGCTATCTCTATCATTATGCTTTCGCGATGCTGATCGGGGTCGCCGGCTTCATCACCTGGTTCATGTTCGGTGTGGGAGGCTAGCCGATGACGACCTGGCCCATTCTTTCGGTCGTTACCTTCCTGCCGGCGATCGGCGCGCTCTTGATTTATCTAGTCAGGGGCGACGACGAAGCGGCGCAGCGCAACGCGCGCTGGATCGCGCTCTGGACCACGCTGGTGACGTTTGCGGTGTCGCTGATTCTGGTCGTGCGTTTCGATCCGGCGCAAGCGGACTTTCAGTTCGTCGAAAAGGCGCCGTGGCTTGCCAACGCCATCACCTATCACATGGGCGTGGACGGCATTTCGCTGCCGTTCGTGATCCTGACCACTGCGCTGATGCCGTTCTGCATCGTGGCGAGCTGGAAATCCGTCAAGATGCGCGTTCGCGAATACATGATGGCGTTTCTTGTTCTGGAAACGCTGATGGTCGGCACCTTCTCGGCGCTCGACCTCGTGCTGTTCTATCTGTTCTTTGAAGGCGGCCTGATCCCGATGTTCCTGATCATCGGTGTGTGGGGTGGCCCGCGCCGGGTCTATGCCTCGTTCAAGTTCTTCCTCTACACCTTCCTCGGCTCCGTGCTGATGCTGCTGGCGATCATGGCGCTGTACTGGAACGCCGGCACCACCGACATCCCGGTCTTGATGCAAACGTCCGTGCCGCGCTCGCTGCAGACATGGGCGTGGTTTGCGTTCTTTGCATCTTTTGCGGTGAAGATGCCGATGTGGCCGGTTCACACCTGGTTGCCGGACGCGCACGTTGAAGCGCCGACCGCGGGCTCCGTGATCCTTGCCGCCATTCTCCTGAAGATGGGCGGCTACGGGTTCCTGCGGTTCTCGCTGCCGATGTTCCCGCTGGCCTCGCATGAATTCGCGCCGCTGATTTTCTCGCTCTCGGTGATCGCGATTATCTACACTTCGCTGGTCGCCTTGATGCAGGAAGACATCAAGAAGCTGATCGCCTATTCCTCGGTGGCGCATATGGGCTTCGTCACCATGGGAATCTTCGCCGGCACCACGCAAGGCGTCGCAGGCGGCGTGTTCCAGATGATCTCGCACGGCATCGTGTCCGGCGCGCTGTTCCTCTGCGTCGGCATCGTCTACGACCGAATGCATACCCGTGAAATCGCCGCCTACGGCGGTCTGGTCAACCGCATGCCGCTCTATGCGCTGGTGTTCATGGTCTTCACCATGGCCAATGTCGGTCTGCCCGGGACGTCCGGTTTCGTCGGCGAATTCATGACGCTGCTCGGCACCTTCAAGGTTTCGATTCCAACCGCCACGTTCGCGACGACCGGGGTGATCCTGTCGGCGGCTTACGCGCTGTGGCTCTATCGCAAGGTGGTCTTCGGGGCGCTGGTCAAGCCGTCGCTTGCCAGCATCAAGGATCTCACATTCCGCGAGAGCCTGACACTGGTGCCGCTGGTCGTCCTCACCATCCTGTTCGGGTTCTATCCCAAGCCGGTGCTCGATATGTCGGCGACGTCGGTGCAGCAACTCGTCAACAACTACAATACCGCAGTGACGGCCGTGAAGGCCGCGTCGCTAGCACACTAAGACTGGACAGAGTGCCATGAGCTTTGAGAGCGCAGGTTATCAATTGCTGCCCGTACTGCCGGAGCTCGTGCTCGCGTTGGGCGCCATGACGCTGTTGATGGTCGGCGCCTACCGGGGCGTGGGCACGACAGGCTTGATCACCTGGCTCGCGCTCGCCCTGCTGGTGATCGTCGGCGTGCTGGAGTTGACGCTGCCGTCCGGCAAGCTGACCACCTTCAACGGCAGCTTTATCGTCGACGACTTCGCCCGCTTCCTGAAGATTCTCTCGCTGATCGGCTCATCCGCCACGCTTATCCTGTCGGCCGAGTTTCTCGCCGCGCCGTCCCGGCGCATTTTCGAATATGCCATCCTGGTCCTGCTTTCGACGCTCGGCATGATGGTTTTGATCTCGGCCGGCGATCTGATCGTGCTCTATCTTGGGCTCGAACTGATGAGCCTGGCGCTCTACGTGGTCGCTGCCTCTAATCGCGACGACGCCAAATCGACCGAAGCGGGCCTGAAGTATTTCGTGCTTGGGGCGTTGTCGTCCGGCATGCTGCTGTACGGCGCGTCCCTGATCTATGGCTTTACCGGCACGGTCAGCTTTGCCGGTATCGCGCTAGCCGCCAAGCCCGGCAGCATCGGCATCGTGTTCGGCATCGTGTTCCTGCTCGCCGGGCTTTGCTTCAAGGTGTCGGCGGTGCCGTTCCATATGTGGACGCCCGACGTCTATGAAGGCGCACCGACACCGGTCACGGCATTCTTTGCTTCGGCGCCAAAGGTCGCCGCGATGGCGGTTTTCACCCGCGTGGCGCTGACGGCATTCCCCGGCATCATGCCGCAATGGCAGCAGATCGTGGTGTTTGTCTCAATCGCCTCGATGGCGCTGGGGTCATTTGCGGCGATCGGCCAGACCAATATCAAGCGCCTGATGGCGTATTCCTCGATCGGTCACATGGGCTTTGCCCTGGTTGGGCTCGCCTCCGGTACGGCCGAGGGCGCGCAAGGCGTGCTGGTCTATATCGCGATCTATGTGGCGATGACGCTGGGAACCTTCTCGGTGATCCTGGCGATGAAGCGCAACGGTCAGCACGTCGAAAAGATCAGCGATTTTGCAGGCCTCTCTCGCACCAACCCGCTGCTCGCCTTCTTCTTTGCGATGCTCTTGTTCTCGCTGGCCGGCGTGCCGCCACTCGCAGGCTTCTTCGGCAAATTCTACGTGTTTGTCGCAGCGATCAACGCCGGTCTGTTCACGTTGTCGGTGATTGGCGTGCTGACCAGCGTCGTCGGCGCCTATTATTATCTCTCGATCGTCAAGGTGATGTATTTCGACGAGCCGCTGGCCCAGCTCGATCCGATGCGTATGGAGTTGCGCGCGGTGCTGGCCGTCGCGGGCCTTTTCAA
>JBEKZZ010000092.1:0-11664 GCA_049509335.1 Bradyrhizobium sp.
AGCCGGCGCGGGGGATCGGCTGCGCGCTCTTGTAGACCTCGCGCATGACGTCGGGGGTTTTCTCGGCGGCTTCCACCGACAGTCCGAGCGCCTTGCCGAAGATGCCGGTGGCGATCGCGCCCGGCGAAATGCTGTTGACGCGAATACCGGCTTCGCCGAGTTCCATCGCCACGCATTTGGTCAGGTGAATGACGGCGGCTTTGGCGGCGCCATAGACGACCGAGGATGAAAAGCCGGCGAGCCGGCCCGCGATGCTACCGTTATTGATGATACTGCCAGAACCCTGGCGGCGCATATGCGGCGCGGCATGTTTCATACCGAGCATCACGCTGCGGACCAAAGTCGCCATCGCGGCATCGAAACGCTCGGCTTCAAGTCCTTCGATGCCGCCGGTCTGCGCCGGCCCGCCGGCATTATTGAACAAACAATCGATACGGCCGAACTTGTCGACGGCCTCATTGATCAGCTTGCGGATGTCGTCTTCGATAGTGACATCGGTGCGGCGGAACAGGCAGGCGGCGCCGAGCTTCCTGGCCAGCGCCTCGCCCTCCGGGGCGCGGCGGCCGGCGATGACGATTTTCGCGCCTTCGGCCACGAATATTTCGGCGGTGCGTAGCCCGATTCCACTTGTCGCGCCTGTGATCACCGCAACCTTGCCGTCCAGCCTGCCCATATCGCTCGTCCTCCTTTTGACACGGTCCCTTCGGACTATCTTCGTCCTCTCCGAGCAGCGCAAGTCAGGCGTTGCAGGTCGCTGGTTCCCGGATTCCCATGTCGCGGAATGCCTTGCATTATTCTGGTGTTAAAGAAGAGAACTCGCCGTCCGCAGGTCGCGTGCGGCCAATTTCGGCTATGGTGACGTTACTTTCGAATCCGGAATACCCCCTGATGCGATTTCTGACAGGTTTGATCGACGAGTTTCGACAAGGTTGGCAAGGAATCTCCCGGCCGTCGCCGGCGTTCAGCGTAGTCTTTTCGACCACCTGCCTCGCGTTATCGACGGCGGCGCGGTGGATTCTCGCGATGATACGGCCGGATGTCTATTTCACGCCGTATTTTCCCGCCGTGTTTTTTGCCACCGCGCTGGGCGGTTATCGCACCGGTATCGCCACCGCCGTTGTGGGCGGCGGGCTCGGGGTCGCCATGGATTTTGGCGATGCGCCGAGCAATTTTTTCCCGCGGCTGGTGTTGCTGGCGATCTATGCGATCGTGTCCGGGCTGACGATTTGGGGCGTCGAGCACTACCGGTCGGTGGCCGCCAATCAGCGGGAAATTTCCAGGCGGCTGATCCGCGAAGAGGAGTATCGCAAACTGGTTGTCGATGAACTGCAACACCGGCTGAAGAACAAGCTATCGACCGTCCACGCCGTGCTTCATCAGGTATTGCAAAATCAGCCGGAGGTGTGGGCCAGCATCGACCGTCGCATGCGTGCGTTGTCGGCGACCGACGAACTCATCACGAGAGTGGACGGCGGCGGCTGCGACATCAAAGATCTTCTGCTTTCCGAACTCGGACCTTATGGCCATGTCCGCTTCACCTTGAACGGGGATCGATTGTTTCTGCCCGCCAAGCTCGCCGTCAGTCTCGCGCTGATTTTTCACGAACTCGCGACCAATGCCGGGAAATACGGTGCCTTTTCCGCCGAGCGCGGCTTGCTCCAGGTGTCCTGGTCCATGACTGACGACCGGCTGAATATCGCCTGGGATGAGACCGAAGGGCCTTCGGTCGGCAAGGCCGGGGAGCCGGGTTTCGGTACCAAATTGCTCGAATCGGCACTGAGGCCTTTCGATGGCAAGACCGAGATCAGTTTTTTGAAGAGCGGGGTCCATTGCACCATGCAATGCCGCGTTCCCAAGGGCTGATCAGGGGCCGGGTGGCCGCAGGTCGGCATCGTTGACGTTCTGTTAATGACGATTTCTTCGGCTCGTTTTGAAAGCGGCCATGTTCGAATCCGTGATGGCTCACTTAACCAAAACTACAAGAGACTTTGCCAACCTCCGGCGGCCATGCAAAACCCGCCGTCCCATCAAATTCCGTCCGGAACCACGACCGATGCCGGTGAATTTGCGGTCGAGGATGAACTCGGCCTGTTGAGAGACATTGTCCGGTTGCTCCCGACCGGTGTGACGGTTCAGGACGAAGATGGCCGTTTTCTCCTGATCAACGAAGCCGCGGCGTCACAGTTGGGGATTGCCACGGGGCAGGGCGGGGACTTCGCCTCGGAATATCTGAGCGAGCGGCGGGAAAAAGGACTTGAACTGCTTCGCGCCGGACGCACAACCTTTGCAGAGGCGGCGGTCGCCGGCAATAACGGCGAGCAGGTTGTTCTCGCGGCCCACCGGCCGGTTCGCATCGCGGGCCGCAACCTGCTGTTATCAAGTTCGGCCGACATCAGCGAACAGAAAGCCGTCGAGGATCATCTGTTTCGTTCGGCCTATTTTGACGAACTGACCGGCCTGCCGATGCGGCGGGTGATCGAACATCGTGTACAAAGCCTGATACAGCGCTACGAACCGGGCTACGCGTTTGCGATCGCTTTTATCGACATCGATAATTTCAAGCACATCAATGACTATTATGGCCATTCGGTCGGCGATGCGCTGCTGGCCGAGGTCGCCAAGAGGGTCGGGCTCCATTTGCGCGAAACCGACATGTTGTCCCGGATCAGCGGTGACGAATTCCTGCTGCTGCTTAATCCGATCGAAAACGAGGCGGAAGTATCCGAATATATCGAGGCGACGCTGCAGCGGCTGAAGGCGCCCTTCTTCATCGATGGATCGGAATTATTCGCCTCGACGTCGATCGGCGTAAGCCTGTTTCCCGACCATGGCCGCAGTTATAACTCGTTGCTCCAGAACGCCGATATTGCGATGTATCGGGTCAAGAATAACGGAAAGGGTGCGGTCGTCTTCTTCGATATGAGCATGGAGCGCGAGGCACTCGCGCGCATGAAGGTCGAGCAGTCGCTGCGGCACGCTATCCTGGAGAAGCGTTTTTGCTGCGCCTTCCAGGCCAAGGTCGATATCCGAACCAAGGAAGTCAAGGGTGTCGAGGCGCTGGTTCGCTTGCGCGACGATGACGGAATCATCCAGGCGCCCGGTACTTTTATCAATCTCGCGTTAGAATTGGGATTGATCGACGAACTTACCCACCTGGTGTTGGCCGAGATCGTCAGATCGATCGACCTCATCAACGAAACCTTCGGGTCGACGGCCGAGATCAGCATCAACGTCGCGGCAAAGCAGGCCAACAACTCCGCGTTCATGCGTTCGTTCGCGGAAGCGCTGGAGACAACCGGCTTTCCCCGGCGTTTCATGATCGAGGTGACGGAAGATGCCTTCGTTACCAAGACGCGATTTCAAGACGAAATTGTACCGATCTTCCGCGAGCTCGGAGTCGGGATATCGATCGACGATTTCGGAATCGGCTATTCGTCGTTATCGGCGCTGGCCGATATCACCGCCGACGAAATCAAGATCGACCGCTCTTTCATCAGCGATATCCATCTTCGCCCGCGCAGCCAGGGAATTCTGCGGGCGATTGAATCGCTCGCCGAGGCGCTGGGCATGACGGTGATCGCGGAAGGCGTCGAAACCTTCGAGGAACTGGCCTACCTGCAAGCGGCCACCCGGATCCGTTACGCGCAGGGCTTTTACTTCGCCCGGCCCATTTTCCTGGAAGAACTCAGGCTGGTCGCGCCGATTGCCAGTGAAGCGCGCGTCAATGAAACCAGCCGGCCGGTGCAGGAAAGCCGGCAATTTTATGCGCGTCCCACCCGTTTTCGCCGCTGAGCGGGATGAAGATTCATCGAAATCTCTTCCCGCTTTAGCATAGCGATCGGTCTCCTGGGCATTCCGGCCCAGCCCCTTCTTTGCTATCTTCCCGCCCAACGGCCGATAGCGAAAAGAGGCTCCATGCAACCCGTCTCGATATTGCTGAATATCCTGTGGCTTCTGCTTGGCGGCGTCTGGATGGCCGCCGGCTGGGTTGTTGCTGCGATCATCATGGCGATCACCATCATCGGCCTGCCCTGGGCGCGGGCCGCGTTCAACATCGCCATCTATACGCTGCTGCCGTTCGGCCAGAGGGCCGTGCGACGCGATAGTCTAACTGGCCAATCCGACCTCGGTACGGGCCTGCTGGGTCTGATCGGCAACCTGATCTGGCTTGTGCTTGCGGGTTGGTGGCTGGCGCTCGGCCATCTCATCACGGCGGTGGTTCTTGCCGTAACGATTATCGGAATCCCGTTCGCCTGGGCGCATCTGAAGCTCGCCGGCATTGCGTTGTGGCCGATCGGCAGGGCGATCGTTCCGGCCTGAACATTCCCTGCTACGTCTTTCCGGCGCGGGCGCGAATCGCTTCTTCCACGCTGTGGAACTGGCGATCCGGACCGAGCAGCGTGGCGATGCCGAAACGCACGATCGCGTCCTGCGCGCGGTCCGATTCGAGCCGGGCGAGGGCAAAGTCGATGCCGTCTGAGTGGCATTGACGGATGACGTCGATCAAAATCTGCGCGGCCGTAAAATCGATCTCGACAATGCCGGTCGCCTCCAGCACCACCAGCCGCACTTTCTGCGATGAAGAGTTCAGTGCGGCCAGCATGTCGCGCCGGAAGTCATAGGCATTGAGGAACGACAGCGGAGCGGGAAATCCCGCGACGATCACGCCGGCTTCCTGTTCGCCTGGAAGATTGGGACTCACGGGCCACCAGATGGAGGTGCCGGGAACGCGCTCGAGCGGCCGCACGCGGGCGCGTGTCGTGGTCCAGATGCCATGCAGCAGCGACAACGCGATGCCCAGTCCGACGCCCTGCTCGATCGGGAGCACGATGATGCCGGCCGCCGTCACCAGGATCAGCAGGAACTCGCCGAGCGATTGACGCGCGACGGCAACGATCTGGCGAAGGCGGATGATGCGAAGCGCAACGAACAACAGAACCCCGCCAAGGGCGGCGTTCGGAATCCGGTGCAGCAACGATGTTCCGAAGGCGAGCAGCAGGACGACGATCAGAACCGCGGCCAGCCCTGCGATCTGGGAGCGGCCCCCGGTTTCGGAAACCACCGCGGTTCGCGGTGGGCTTGCGTTGACGGGAAAGGCGCTGATCACGCCGGCAAAGATGCTGCCGATACCAACGCCGGTGAAATCGCGATTGACGTCCGGCGGCTCATTGGGATCGGTTGGAAAGGATCGGGTTGTGGCCGCCGTCTGCACCATGACGACAACAGAAATAATAAGACCAAGCGACAGCAGGCCGGTGAGCTGGTTGGCGGACACGACGGGAATGGCGAGCGCCGGCATCTCGACCGCAATGCTGCCGAGCACGCTGACGCCCCGATTTTCGAGATGAAGAAGCACAGCCGCTGCCGCGGCTAACCCAAGACCGATCAAGGCGCCAGGAATTCGTGCATCGATCTGCTCGGACAAGGTGATGATGGCGAGCACACCGAGGCCGATCACGAGCGTAAAAGCGTTGGTGCTGCCGAGATGTTCGGCCAGGGTGGCGAATCGTTGCAGTGTGGGACCTTCGGGCGCCGGCAGCCCGAGAATTCCCGGCAGTTGGGAAATCAGAATGTGCACCGAAATGCCGGCGAGAAAACCGATCGTGACAGGAACCGACAACAGGTCGGCGATCCAGCCCAGGCGAAAAATGCCGGCGGCCGTCAGCATCAGCCCGACCATCAGCGCCAGCGCCGCGGCGAGCGTGGCATATTCCGGCGAGCCGGTGGCGGCGAGCGCGGCAAGACCGCCGGCAAAGATCGGCGTGATGGTCGAATCCGCACCCGACGACAGGAAGCGGTTGCTGCCAAACGCTGCAAAGGCGAGCGAGCCCGCCACAAAGGCGAAAAAGCCGATTTGCGGGGCGAAGCCGCCAAGGCTCGCGGTCGCCATCTGCTCCGGGATGACGATCGCCGCGAGCGTCAGTCCGGCGAACAGATCGCGGCTGAGAAACGCGAAGCGGTAATTGGCCAACGAGCGAAAAACCGGCCACGCTTTGTCGCCGGTGGAAGGCTGCGAAGAGCTCGATCGATCCGCCATGGTACGCCGTCCCCCGTTCCCATTTGGCCGCTCCCTGTACGAGAACGTGGTTGCGCGCCGGAAGCGCGGCAGGATTCCGTCCCCCCGGTGCGGCCTGTCTCTTGATTGTGGGCAATACTGGACGATTTTCGCCCGGTAAAATCAAGCTTGACCGCCGTTTTGCCGGCAGCGGGAACGGCCCCGCAAGCCGCTCTCGCGATGGCGGTTGCTTTGCCGGCCATTGCCGATAGCGGGCCAATCGGCTAAATCAACCGCCACGCACCCGTAGCTCAGCTGGATAGAGCGTTGCCCTCCGAAGGCAGATGTCAAGCCAGTTCGTGCAAACAGGCGGATTGAAAGAGGATAGGAAAACAAGAACTTGTGAGTTTGGTGGCGATTGCGTCATTCTCGCCAGAACTCCGCGTAAGCACTGCGTAAGCAACAAAGCGCCCGTAGCTCAGCTGGATAGAGCGCCACCCTCCGAAGGTGGAGGTCACACGTTCGAATCGTGTCGGGCGCGCCAGTTTCTTCGATTCTGCGGAATGATATAGCGCTCTGGATTGATTTAGCGCGGAGTATTGTTACGCGAGGCGTTGCAAGAACCAGTTTCGTTAATCCGGATTATGTGGCAGCGATACGTGATTTTGACGCTTCAATCGAAGTTTTGATGGAGGCGATGAACAAGGTTTTCGAGGATCCTGACGACTCGCAAAAGCTCCTTGGCAATCTTCAGCTAGCCCGAGAGTTCCGCGAGCGGTCATTGACTGCCTCATCCAATGAAACGGATTGACGCTTTACCAGCCAAAAAGACGAGCCGCGGTTAAGTAGGCTGATCAGTTTGATCTGCGTCGCTAAGTACGAGGGAGTAGCTGGTGCTGCGGCCGCCCGCAGCGTCTCTTTCGAGAATGCCGCGCTTGATCAGATCATTGATGTCGCGCGTGGCTGTCGGCTGCGAGACCTTCGCGATTTTCTCCCATTTCGACGACGTAAGCTTTCCTTCAAAGCCGTCGAGCAAACGATTCAGCATCAGCTGCTGGCGTTCGTTGAGGCCGCTCGTGCCGTGTTTCTCCCAGAATGCCGCCTTTCGTAAGACGTTCCCAATGATCGTCTCAGCACCATCAAAGGCGCGACCGAGGCAACTGAGGAACCACTCCAACCAGTCGGTGATGTCGAGCGTCCCGCGTTGGGTCTGCTCCAGGATGTCGTAGTAGGCGTTCCGCTCCTTTCGGATTTGCGCGGACATGCTGTAGAAGCGTTGGGTACTTTGCTCAGACCGCGCGAGTGCTAGATCGGCGATCGCGCGCGCGATTCGTCCGTTACCGTCTTCGAAAGGATGGATCGTCACGAACCACAGATGCGCGAGCGCTGCCTTGATGACAGGGTCCTGGCCCTGTTCGGTGTTGAACCAATCTAGAAACGCTTTCATCTCGGTCTCAAGCCGCTTGGCGGCTGGAGCCTCAAAGTGAACCCGTTCACGGCCAATGGGCCCCGAGATGACCTGCATCGGGCCGACCTGCTCAGTGCGCCATCCCCCCACAGTGATTTTTAGCATGCCGGTCCGCCCGGTCGGAAAAAGAGCGGCGTGCCAGTCGAACAGCCGCTTAGCGGTCAGGGCCTGATCGTATTTTTGGGTGGCGTCGAGCATCAGTTCAACCACACCCTCAACATGCCTTTCGGCAGGAGTAAGGGCGCCGATGTCCATCCCGAGTCGCCGAGCAATTGACGAACGGACTTGGTCGCGGTCGAGAAATTCGCCTTCGATCTCGCTCGATTTGACGACTTCCTCGGTCAACGTCTGCAGGGAGGCTTCGGCCTTGAGATTGAAGCCGAGACTTCCCATCCTGCCGAGCAAGCGGCCCTGCTTGTGCCGAACCGCGGCAAGCTGCTTGGACACCCCCTCCGAGTTCCACTCGAATTCGGGCCATTCCGCCCTTTCGTGAATGTAAACCATGATCCGCCCCTTCCGACGCGAGTATGGGGCTAATCTCTTCATGTTCAAGGAATTCCAATCAATAAGTGATTGGAATAAGGGCGTTTATCTCTTCATGCCTAATATCTTGCACGTATCGATAGGATGTCATATAAATCATATGACATGAAGAAGCCCAGTTCCCCCCAGAACCGCGACCTCACCCCGGCTCAGGCCCGTGCCGCCCGGGCGCTTTTGGCATGGTCCCAGCAGGACCTCGCCACGAAAGCGAGCATCGCCACATCGACGGTTGCCGACTTCGAGCGGGGCCGGCGAACCCCGGTGCCCCAGAACGCCGAGGCCATGCGGGTTGCGCTCGAGCGCGCCGGTATTTCCTTCCCGGACGGCGGTGCTGTCAAAGGGCCGGCGCTGCCGAAGCTTGCCGACCTGACAAAGAACGGCGCACCAATCCGATATGTGAACGTCACCGATCTTGCACAATGGGCGGAACGGCGAGACGGCCAAGCGTCCATGCCGACCCTGATCGCCAAGCTTGTTAGCGCCAGCGGCACTGCGTCGCTGCATTTCCCGTCCGATGAAGCCGTCCAGTATGCCGGTTGGGATGGCACGACCCAGGCTTCGGTCCCGTCTGAATACGTCCCGGCCGGGTCGTCGGGCTGGGAGATCGGTACGCAGCGAGAGAGGATCGCAGATAAAGCCAACAAGGATTACGCGAAGCGAACCGCCGACCCGTTGGGTCTTGACCGGAGCGCGACGACCTTCGTTTTCGTAACGCCCCGGCCA
This sequence comes from Bradyrhizobium sp., assembly GCA_049509335.1. GTDB lineage: Bacteria > Pseudomonadota > Alphaproteobacteria > Rhizobiales > Xanthobacteraceae > Bradyrhizobium. The sequence goes on from JBEKZZ010000092.1 coordinate 8,730, forward strand.
TGGTCGCAGAAGGACGAATGGGTTGCTCAGAAACGTGCTGAAGGCGCTTGGAACGATGTCAAAGCCTATGACGGCGCCGATCTGGTACATTGGATCGAGCAACACCCAGCAGTAGGTCAATGGCTGGCGACTGCCCTTGGCAAGCGCCCGCCCGGTGTGCGCCAGTTGGAAGACCTGTGGCAGGAGTGGTCGCTTGCCACGCAATGGCCGCTTCCGCCTGAACTGGTTCTTAGCGACCGAGATGAAGACGGTGCGGCTCTGCTCCGCTGGCTGCGGGACGAGAATTCGGTGATCGCCTTTCAGGGCGAGAGTTCCGAGGAAGTGGCGGCGTTCGCCTATGCCACCATCAATCAGCTCCCTGCCGACAACGCGGAGCATTACTTGGCGCGCTGCCTCGTCGCATCGAATTCTGATGCCGCCCGGCATCTTGCCAGCAGCCGTACGCCTCTGATCATCGTGATCCTCGAACCCGAGACGGGCGTGGCGGAAGCGATCGCCGCGCGAGGACACCATGTTCTGGCGGCGTTTGGAGCGAACCCTGGCTTGCATGGCACCGTGAGAAAACTTTCCCGGCCTTCACGCGAGGGTATCGAGGCAGCTCTGATCACTGGCGGCGTGAAGGAAGACAAGGCGAAGATCCTCGCGCGCGACTCTGCGCGAAGTCTGGCGATCTTGCGCCGATTGATGCCGGCGGTGGCGAGCCGGCTGCCGCAGTGGGCTCAGGGCACGATCTCCCGGCCGTTACTCGCCGCGCTGTTGGCCGGCATGTGGGACGAAAGCCGCGAAGCCGACAAAGCGATCATGTCGCGCCTATCGGAGATGCCCTACGAGGCCTTTATCGCCAGCATCGCGCCCTATGTCGGCGAGTTTGACAGTCCGCTTCGCAAGGTTGGGCAGGCCTGGAAGGTCGCCTCGCCCCGCGATGCCTGGCTGCTTCTGGCGTCTCATTTTACGACCGCGGATATCGAGCGGTACCGCGCCGCCACCATCGATGTTTTGAGTGCCGCTGATCCACGATACACCTTGAGCCCCGAAGACCGCTGGTACGCCTCGATGCGCGGCATCGAGCCGGAATATTCCGCACTGCTGCGCCATGGCTTGGGCGAAACCCTCATTCTGCTGGCGTTGTTCGGTGATCGCGCCACGATGGTGCCGCACGCGTCGCAATGTGCCGACATCGTGGTCCGCAAAGTGCTTCGGGGCGCGGACGGACAGCGCTGGTGGTCCTTGTCGCGGGATTTCCAGTTGCTTGCTGAAGCATCCCCCGACGAATTCCTGTCGGCACTGGACGACAGCCTCGATAACGAGGCTCCGCCGATCGCAGCACTCTTCGGCGCCGATGAGAGCCCGATCTTCGGCGGCGCCGAGCATCTCTCGGACCTGTTGTGGGCGCTGGAGTCGCTTGCGTGGTCTCCGCAGCTCCTGCTCCACGTTTCACTTGTGCTGGCGCGCCTCGATCAAATCGATCCAGGCAACAGCCGTTATCTCAACCGGCCAGCCGCGAGCTTACGCACCGCGTTCTTGCTATGGAGCCCGCAGACCAATGCTACCTTCAGCCAGCGCCTGAAGGTCCTGGACCGCATCCGCAAGCGTTATTCGAACCCGGCGTGGAAGCTGATGCTCGGCATTCTGCCGACCGGCCACGATTCCTTTTCGCCGGCAGCGTCCACGCGATGGCGCGATTTTTCCACCGACAAGACGGAAGTCGTCACATATCAGCTGATCTGCAAGGGTGCCGAAGCTCTCCTGGACCGCCTGCTCGAGGACGTAGGCTCGAACGCACCACGGTGGGTCACGATGCTTGACCGGTGGAGCGACCTTGGCGACAGACGCCAAAAGGCCGCCAAGCAGTTGGAGCAAGTCGCCCAGGGCAACCTCAGCAAGGGCGACCGTGAATTGCTGCGCACCAAGCTCAGGGGCGTGTTGCACCATCAGCGAAGTTTCCCGAACGCTGATTGGGGACTGCCCAAAGAGGACATCGCCGACCTCCAGGTGATCTACGACGCCCTCGCGCCGCTGGACCCGATCGAAAGCATTGCCTGGCTGTTCGAGACCTCCGTGTCCTTGCCCAACCCGATCGGTGACTGGCGCAAAGACCAACAGCAGCTTCAGTCCGCGCGAGCCACTGCCGTCGAGAAGTTCCTGCGGGACAACGGCACCGAGAAACTGTTCGAGTTGATCGATGTTGTCCGCGAACCCAGCTTTCTTGGGCAGTCGATCGCTGAAGCCACCCTTCCTGAGAAAACTCGGAAAGAACTCCTCGTGCGCGCGCTCCGCAGTGAGCGCGACACGCATCAAGCCTTTGCACGAGGTCTTGTCTGGGCCTGGCACCGTGCTGCCAGCCGCGAGTGGTCCGAAAGCTTGTTCGATGAGGCGCTGCAAGGCGCCTGGGGCGACAAGGCGCTGCTGACGATCCTTCTGGCGTTGCCTGCGACGGGCTGGGTTTGGGCCATGACAAGACAGGCCGGCGAGGCCGTCGAGGCTTCGTACTGGAAGCGATTCCCTATCTTGTGGGGCAAGGAGGATGATGCCGACCCCGTCTACGCGATCGAGAAGCTGATCGCGGTCGGCCGAGCCCGTGACAGCATTCACTTCATCGGCTATCACCTTCATGACGGCCGGAAATTTGCCTCCGATCTCCTTGCAAAAGCGCTGATTGAGGCCGTGCGCCAGCCAGTCGAGGGCGAGCCGGGCATGAACGACCGGACGATGTTCCAACACTACGCCCAAGAGATTTTCAAACAGCTCGACAACGCAGATGACGTGTCCACGGAGACGCTCGCGCGGCTCGAATGGCAGTATTTGCCGATGTTCGAGCACTCGGAGCGCAAGGCGAAGGCGATCATGTCAGAGCTTGCCACGAAACCTGACCTGTTCGTTCAATTGCTCGCAGCGGTCTACAAGCCAAGTGAGGATAGCGGCGTGGTCGATCCAC
>JBEKZZ010000093.1:0-11387 GCA_049509335.1 Bradyrhizobium sp.
GGAAGCCGTTGCGCGAGCCAAAGTTACACGCGCGGTTGTCCGCCTGGAGCAGGGAAATTTTTCCAGCGTGAAGTCGGTCGGCGAGGGCGTGTTTGAGTATCGCATCGACTTCGGGCCAGGCTACCGGGTTTATTTCGGACAGGACGGCCAAACGTTGGTGATCTTGCTGACGGGCGGCAGCAAGAAGCGCCAGCAGCGTGACATCGGCGAGGCGCATGCCTATTGGCAGGACTACAAGCAAGCCAAACGACGCTGAACGGAGAAGAGGATGGCAAAGACAAAAAGCTTCAGGGATTTGGTCGAACGCCAGGTAAAGGACGACCGGAAATTCGCCGAGGCCCTTCTGCGCGAAGGCATTGACGCAATGCTGAGCGGCGATCTCGATACCGGCAAGACAATCATGCGCGACTATATCAAGGCGACGGTCGGGTTCGAAAAGCTAGGCGAAGCAACTGACACGCCGCCGAAGAGTCTCATCCGCATGTTCGGGCCGCGGGGTAACCCGCAGGCTAGAAATCTATTCAGCGTCATTGGCTATCTGCAAAAGCAGGCAGGCGTGGAGCTTCACGTTTCCGGATAGCTAATCTAGCTAACACCTGAGGCTTAAAGTCCAAGGTCTGAACGCAAACATGGCCGATTCAACCAGTGAGACCATTCAGCAGAAAGCCTATCGGCTTTTGAAGGCAATCAAGGCGCGGACCGAAAATTCAAATCAGCCGGTGTTCGTCGTCGAACTGGGGCCGGAGCTGGGCATGAACGAAAGGCGGGGTGAGAAAGTGAAACAACTATCCGCTTGAAATCCTCAGCGGCTCAATTCCGGCAAGCTCTTTATAGGCACTGACGGCTTTTCGCAGCAGGCGCTTCTTTTGTTTAGTGTCGAGCAACAGATCGCTCTCGTCCACCTTATTTTCGCCAAGGGCTGCCGCGAGCGCGTGGCGTCGCGCATCGTCATTCAGTTGGCCCAGCGACTTCTGGGCCTTGCGCAACAATTTCAGCGTCGCCTCTCGCGCCGGTGTTTCGCTGATCGGGGCTAATTTCTCCGCTGCCTCGATGGCATAGCTGAGACGCTTGTTGGCAAGCCGCACGCGATGGCGTTTCTTCGCACCGACCTCCGTGAGCGTGCGGCTTTTCTTCAAAAGCTTTTTCCGCCACTCCTGCAATTTTCCCGCGCAGTATTCGTCCGCCGGTTGCGCGCGCCGCTCGGCTGCGTTCTTCGTTCGCTTCCGCGACCAGTCGCCGTGCTCGATCCAGGCGGCGAGATCCGCCATCAGCCGCCGATACCGCGGAGAGCCGAGGGCGCGGGTCAAATGCCCTTGGCAGGCGATCCGCTCCCGCTTCCAGGACCGTCCGGTTACCCCTGCTTGATGTCTGACTTTGGCCAGATGTTCGAGCGCGACATCGAGATCGCGGACGATGCCGAGATGGGCGTTCAGCCATTTCAATTCCACGGCGAGCCGCATTTGTTCGTCGCCGTCAACGATGGGCGAGAATAAGGCAATCGTGGTCTTGAGCCGCGTCATGGCGACACGCATGGCGTGCAGGGCTTTGGCCTCGCCCGCAGATGTCCCCTTATGCTGCGCCATCAACTGGTTGAGGTAGTGGGTGGCGGCGGTCCGGAACGCTGTCTCGCACGTCATCGAGCCCCGGAGCGGCGGGACCTGCTTTATCGAAGTTTTAACTTTAACTGTGACGGTGGTGTCCATCGGAACAAGGTGCCCCGTGGGGGCTTCGTTGACAACGGGGCTTGTTCCCCGGCGATCTTTGCGGCACTACTGAGAAAACTCCCTGAATCCTCACCTGGGACAGGTTTTTCAAGCGACACCCGGCTGTCACAATCGTTGCCCCGGCCGGACCATCGAATGGTCATTTGGCGGGGTTTTGCGCCGGCTTTCGCATCCGGAGAAATTGTTGGCCGTGCCACAGGACAAGACCATCGAACCCCGTCAGGCGGCAAGCAGCAAACTCGCGGTGCTGCGCAAGCACCCGATTTTCTGCGACCTCGACGCGGAAGCGTTCGAGCAGCTTGGCCGCTACGCCAAACACGCCACCCTCAAGCGCGGCGCGACGATCTATTCCAAAGGAGATCCCGGCAGCAGCCTGTACGTGGTCATATCGGGTACCGCGAAGATGAGTATCTCTTCACCCGATGGCCGCAGCGCGATCTTGAATCTGATTGGGCCTGGCGAGATCTTCGGCGAAATCGCTCTGCTCGACGGGCGAGAGCGGACTGCCGACGCGACCGCGAACACCAATTGTGAAGTCTTCATCATCGACCGCCGCGAATTCATTCCCTTTGTGCGAAGCCAGCCGGCGCTCGCGATGAAATTCATTGAATTGCTGTGCACGCGGTTGCGCTGGACCTCTGACCAGGTCGAGCAGATCATCTTGCAGGATCTGCCGGGCCGCCTCGCCAGTGCGCTGATCCGCCTCACGGAACGCCACAAGGTGGCCCAGGGTGGCCGCACCATCGCGGTCACCCAGCAGGAGATCAGCGAGATGGTCGGGATGTCCCGCGAGAGCATCAACAAGCAGTTGCGCGCCTGGGCCACCCGCAACTGGGTTCGCCTCGAACACGGGGCGATCGTGGTGCTGGATATCGAGCCGTTGCAGGAAATCGCAGGATCGGAAGACGGCGATTGATTTCGCGGCTGTGAAGCAGCTCACATGCATTTGATGAGCGCCGGGGTAGGGTGGCGTGGGGGATATCCTCAATGTGGAGGCGTCCATGCATGCTCCGTACGACAGGTCGCGTAAAGGCAGCACTCGCACCGAACCGAAAAGCGGCGCTGGATTTCTCATCCTGCCGGTACTCATGGCGATTGCGCTGATCACCCTGGCAATCGTTCACCCGAAGGCTTCGGTCTGGATATCGCAGGCGGTCCAGGCGGAATTCGGCGGCGATGGTATCGCCCTGGACATGCCCGTGGAGACCGCGCAGCCGGGCATGACCGCACCGGTGCGGACGGTCAACGCCCGTTGAGGCGAGTTGTATGCGCCGAGTATCAGAATTTCAAAGATAACCTTCGCCAGCCTCGGCCGCGAAACGGCCGGGATCGCCTTCCCACACGATCCGCGCATGTTCGAGCACATAGACGCGGTCGGCATGCGGAAGCGCAAACGTCACGTTTTGCTCGCCGAGCAGCACGGTAATCGGCGTGGTCTGGCGCAGCCGCTCCAGCGCCTTGGACAATTGCTCGAGGATGACCGGTGCGAGGCCTAATGTCGGCTCATCGAGAATCAGGATTTTCGGCTGCATCATCAGCGCCCGGCCGATCGCCAGCATTTGCTGCTCGCCGCCTGACAGCGTCTGCGCCATCTGGCCCTGACGCTCTCTGAGGATCGGGAACAGCTCGAACAGCCAGGCGAGCTGCTTCTCGCGAACTTCGTCGGTCAAATGCTGGCCGCCAAGATCGAGATTTTCCCGCACGCTCATCTCGCCGAACAATTCGCGCGACTCCGGGCATTGGACGACGCCGCTGCGCGCGATCTTCGCAGGTGATGTGCCGCGCAGCTTCTGGCCGTCACGAACGATCTGGCCGCTATAGGGCAAAAAGCCCGAGATGGTGTTGAACAGCGTGGTCTTGCCGGCGCCGTTCAGCCCGACCACCGAGACGAACTCGCCCTGGTGCACATGGATCGACACGTTCTCCAGCGCCTGCGCCTTGCCGTAGAATACGCTGACATTTTCGACCTGGAGCAGCGGCACCTTGTCTTTGAAATTGGTTTCCGGGCGTGCCGAGGTCTCGATCGCGCCGCCGAGATAGACGCGCCGCACGGTTTCGTTGCGCATCACCTCATCGGCGCGGCCGGTGATGATCTTCTCGCCGAGATACATCGCGAGCACCCGGTCGACCAAGGCCGCCACGCTCTTGACGTTGTGGTCGACCAGCAGCACCGCGCGGCCTTCGTCGCGGAAGCTCTTGATAAGTTCGGAGAAGGTGCCGACTTCGGCGAGCGTCAGCCCGGCAAAGGGCTCATCGACCAGCACCACCTTCGGATCTCGCGCGATCGCCTTGGCGAGTTCAAGCCGACGCAGGTCGGCAAAGGGCAGCGTCGGCGGGCGGCGATCCATCACCGCGCCCAGGCCCACTCGATTTGCGATCCACTTGGCGCGCTCGGTCAGCGCCTTGTCCGGAAACAGCATGAAGAGAGAGTCAGGCAGCAGCGCCACCATGATGTTTTCCAGCACCGTCTGCCGATTGAGCGGGCGGGAGTGCTGGAACACCATGCCGAAGCCCTTGCGCGCGATCTTGTGCGCCGGCAGCCCTGCGATGTCTTCACCCTGGAAGATGACCTTGCCCGCGGTCGGGCGCTCGATCCCCATGATCGATTTCATCGCGGTCGATTTGCCGGACCCGTTCGGGCCGATCAGGCCGAAGATCTCGCCGGCGTGAACTTCGAGATCGAGATTCTTGACGGCGGTGAGGCCGCCGAATCGCTTGGTGAGGCCGCGGACCTCGAGAACCGGCGGATTGTTGGTTATGGCATCCATGTTAGCGGCTCTCATGCGACAGGGCCGCGCCCAGGAAGCCGCCGGGGAAGAACAGCACGACGAGGAGGGCCGCCGTCGAGACGTAGAAGGTTGCAAGCTCGCCCCACGGCCGCAGGAATTCGCCGGCGACAATCAGGAAGATCGCGCCGATGGCTGCGCCCAGCACGGTGCGGCGTCCGCCAAGCACGGCGGCGACGATCACGTTCACTCCGACCGCGACATCGACCACGGTGCCGACCGAAGCAGTTCCGAAGTAGAACACGAGAAGCGCGCCGGACAGGCCGGAGAAAAAGGCGGAGACGATGAAAGCTGCGAGCTTGTGCTTGACGATGTTGAAGCCGAGCGCGCCGGCCTGAACCGGGTCCTGGCCGCTCGCCTGCAAGACGAGGCCGATCGGCGATTGCGACAAGCCGTACAGAATAAGCGCGCTGATCGTCATGAAGCCAAGCGCGATCCAGTAGTTGGCGCCGGCGTCGATCGTGATGACATCGGGAATGGTCAGCCCGATCTCGCCGCCGGTGAGGTCGGCGAACACCACGATGAAATTCTGCAACATCAGCACGGCGACGAGCGTGGTCAGGCCAAAATAAGGGCCGCGTACCCGCAGTGCCGGTAACGCCAGTACGACGCCCGCGACGACGGAGGCGAGCGCGCCGAGCACGATGCAGAGATAAACCGACCAGCCGTACTGGTTGTTGAGAATGCCGGCGGTATAGGCGCCGATACCGATCAGGAAGGTCGGCCCGAAATTGACCTCGCCGGCAAATCCGAACAGCAGGTCCCAGGCCATCGCGAACACGCCGAAGTAATAGGCGACCGTGAGCAGTCCAAGGATGTAGCCGGAGACATAGAGCGGCAGCGTCGAGGCGATGATGACGACCGCGAGCGAAATAAAGAACAGCTTGGATTTGAAGAACCCACTCACGTTCATCGCCTCCCGAGCAGGCCTTGCGGCCGCACATACATCACGGCGACCAGGAGCAGCAAAGCCGGGATGGAGCGATAGGCCGGCGAGATGAGGTAGGCGGTGAGGGTTTCGAGATAGCCGACGACGAACGCGGCAATCAGCGAACCGGACACGCTGCCGAGCCCGCCCAGCACCACGATTGAGAACGCGCTCGCGGTCAAGGGGCCGACGCTGTAGGAACTGACGCCCAGGAACATGCCGAGCAGCACGCCGGCGATGCCGGCGAGAATGCCGTAGATCGCCCAGACCACGATGTAGATGTTGCCAAGCTCAAGCCCGAGCAGCGTGACTCCGCGCGGGTTCATCGAGGCCGCCAGCACCGCCTTGCCGGTGCGGGTGCGGTTCACGAGCAGCCAGAGCAGCGCGATCACAAGGCAGCAGACCAGAGCGGTGAAGATCTTGTTTCCCGGCACGCGTTCGCCGAAAATATTGACGACGCCGTTGACGATCGGCAGCACGGTCTTGGCGTTGTTGGTGAAGAAATAGGCGATCAGCTCCTGGATCATGATGCCCCAGAGCAGCGTGCCGGTGAGGATGAAGATCTCTTTTTCTTCGTTGGGAATGCGCGACGATTTCTGGATCGGCTGCACCACCGCGAAATAAGTGACCAGCGCGCAAACCAGCGCCACGGCCACGCCGACCAGCGCGCCTGAATAGGTGTCGAGATGAAGCACGCTCGCCGCCGCCCACGCGGCCACCGCCGCCAGCACCATGATGGCGCCGTGGGACAGGTTCAGCACGCCGGAGACGCCGAAGATCAGGGTAAATCCGGTTGCGCCCAGCGCATACAGCGCGCTGATGGCAAAGCCGTCGATCAGAATTTGAAGCGCAAGCATTTATCCCGCCGCAGCAGCCCCCGCCGCCTATTCTTTAAAAAACGACTGTAAGCGACAAAAATGCTCCCGAGGGAGAACTCCCCGGGAGCATTCCTGAAAGATCAGTTCGACGTGACCTTGATGAAGCTCGGGAACTTCAATTTGGTCTTGGCGACTTCCGGCGGCCAGACGGCGACCTGTGCGCCGTCCTGCCATTGCAGCATCAACCCGGTGATCAGGCCCTTGCCGTATTTGATCGAATGGGTGAACGGATCGTCCTTGCCGTAGAACTGGACGCGGCCGATGGTGCCGACCCAGTCGGTCTTTTCCAGCGCATCGACCAGCTTGTCGGCGTCGGTCGAGCCCGCACGCTTCGCGGCGTCGGCGATGAAATAGACTTCGTCATAGGCGGTGTAGCCGGCATAAGAGGGGAAGTTGCCGAACTTCGCCTTGAACGCATTGGCGAACGGCACGCTCTTCTCGGTCACGGGCACGCCGGGCCCCGACACGCCCTGATAGAGTACGCCGTCGGAAGCGTTGTTGGTGTCCTTGCCGAAGGTCTCGTTGGTGGCCTGCGAGGAGATGCCGAACATCGCGATCGGAACCTGCTGGTTCTTCCACTGCACGGTCGGCTGGGTGCCGACATGCGAGATGCCGGTGATGATCACGTCGGGCTTGGCGCCTTCGATCTTGTTGAAGATCGGCGCGAAGTCGGTGGTGTCCGGCGAGAAGCGGATATGGTCGAGCACCTTCAGCCCGATCTTGGGCAGGCATTCCTCGTAGCCGATATCGAGCGGTTTGGTCCAGGCGGCGTCTTCGCTCATGATGACCGCGGTCTGCATGTGCTTCTGATCGACCAGCAGTTCCTTGGCAGCGTCGCAGACCGACAGCGCCAGCGCCGCCGAGGTCAGGTAGCCGTGGAAGGTGTATTTGTTCTTCTCATAGTCGGCGTGAACGCTCTTGCTGATCTCGTTGGAGGCAGCGCCCGGCGTGATGAACGGCGTCTTCAGGCGCGAGGCCCAGGGCTCCAGCGCCAGCACGACTTCGCTGATATAGCTCGCCATGACGATGCTGACCTTGTCCTCGCTGACCGCGCGCTGGAAGGCGCGAACGGAATCGGCCGAGGAGGAGTGATTGTCGTAGGTGATGATTTCGATCTGGCGTCCGTCGACGCCGCCCTTGGCGTTGATCTCGTCGGCGGCGAGCTGGGCGGCCTGCGGGATCGAGGCGCCGGCGATGGCTTGTGCTTCCGCGATGACGCCGATCTTGATCGGGTCGGCGGCAAGCGCCGGAACGGAAGCCGCCACGAGGCCAAGCGCGGTTGCGCCTAGCAGCGAACGGAACAGCTGACTTCGATATGTTGTTGTCATGACGTTTCTCTCCGTTATCTCTGGCCTTGGCGGCCTTGAGGTTATTGTAGCCTTGCCCGCATCCCCAGCAAGCGAAACCCCTTCGCGCTGCATCGTGACGGCAAAAATCCCCACAGGTGGTACGACCCTGCCACCCTCTTGGAAAGACCAAAATCGTCGCAGCCGGTTTGCTTTCAGGGCCAGCGTTAATGGCCGTTTCGGTTCGTCAGGGGCCGGTCGTGCGGCGGCACTTTCTTGTCTGAATTCAACAGATTACGATTGTAGCCGGAGGGAACTGGTTTTCATCGGCTGAAAACGCGCCCGCTTTCGATGGGCGCAGGCATTTGATCGTTTCGCGCGTTCGCGAACGCTTCACGCATGATGAGACGAAAGACTAAGGGCGCCACGTGCTCAGGCGCGGGCGATTGGAAGTCCTGACCAAAGACAGTGGCCGACGTCAGTCTGCCTGTTCAAGGATGCACTTGAGCGGATGGCCATGCTTGACCGCAAACGCCAGAATGTCGGATACCCTTCTTTCAGCCTCCGCGCGTTCATAGATGCCGCAGATCCCCTTACCTTGGCGGTGGACGCGAAGCATGAGCCCGTTGGCTTCGTCAAAGCCCCGAGAAAATCCTGTAACACCGTCACGACGAACTCCGCCGGAGTTTCGTCATCGTCCAAAAGCACAACGTTGCAAAGCGAGCCGTCTGGCACGGCTACTCCTCGATGATCGCGACCGCCGCGCAGAGCCTGCGTCGAAATAGGGGGCCTGACCGGCTCCCCGGCCTATCGTGTCGCCGCCGAAATGAATGTGATCCGACCGGCCTCGCCACGTTTGCGGTGAGGCTTCATCGTGATTTCCTCATCCTGATCGAAGGCCGTCAGCATCCGCATCAGCTTCTCGACTGAAACCAGGCGGAAATCGCCCCTGAGCAGCTTCGACAAGTCGGGCTGCTTTATTTCGATCAGCTTGGCGGCTGCCGTTTGGGTCAGCTCGCGTTCGGCGATCAGCCGCTTGAGCTGCACCACCAGCGCAGCCTTGAGCTGGTGTTCCTCGGCATTAGGCAGGCCGAGGTCCGCGAAAATGTTACCCGAGCCCTTTACGTGGGCTGGCAACTTTTTCTTCGTAGTCATCGTCGGCCTCTCTTAGTCGGACCTATAGAATATCTATCGAGACGACTCTGTGGCGAAGAATCACGAACTCATTACCGAGTGGCGGCTAAGCAGCCGGCTAGTATAATCTCGGAAACCAGCGGTCGACCACCACCGTCGGAAATCCAAGCTTTACCAGCGAGCGCGTGGTAGGCGAAACAAGGTAGCCTTTTTCGATAAGCGTGTTTAGGACCGTGCGAGCTTGGCGCTCTTCGTATCCAGTGAGGGCAGGCGCACTACCCCGCGCGTATTCACCGGCCATGACGGCTTCGCGCAACAAAGGCCAGGAACCCTTCAGAATTCGCTTTGCACGTATTTCTTCTTCTGTCCAAATCTCCATGCGCCTCAGCAGTTCTTCTGGCTCCAGAAGCCCAGCCATAAAATCGATTTGGTCGTCACACGTGCTTAGGAAGAACCGGCAAAAATCAACAAGCCCCGCCATCGTGAGATTGCCACGACCGTCGAGATCGCCGCGCCGCGGCTCATCCGCTGCCTGAAGGTCAGCCTTGTAGTCGGCGACTCTCCGCGCTAGCCCCCGCGAAACGGCCCAAAGCCCAGAACCAACATCCAACTCCCGCAAGAGCGCGTGCGAGAACAGGCGGGTCACGCGGCCATTGCCATCGAGAATCGGGTGAATCCAGGCCAGCCGATGGTGAGATGCAGCGACGCCAATGATTTTGCGCAGTTTTGAGAGATGGGAAGATGAATAACCCTCGGCGAACCGCTTCAAGAATGCGGGCAGGTTTTCCGGTGGCGGTGGAATGTGTAGTCCCACTTTGACGTGGTCCGTTCGTAGCTCGCCGGGAACGATTTTGATCTTCTTTTTGGTTGTCGGATGTTCGACGATCAGCAGTTCTTCCGGCAGGCGTTCGTAAAAATTGCGATGTGTCCAGACGATAAAGTCGACGGATAGCACGGGGGAGGGGGCCTCGCCGCGATCAATCATGCGCTGAACTTCGATGTGAGCCCGCGCCTCCAATGGCAAATTGCGGCGCTCAGGCTCTTTGGAAAGGTCGTCGTTGAGTGCTCGATCGATATCGATAGGCAGAGTGTTGTGACCTTCGATGAGGTTTGAGTAGTAGCAGTTCATCGAGCGCACGAGGTAGCCCACCGAGGCCCGCATGACCGGATGTAGGCGGCCAGCCAGCGCGTTGGCTTTGGCAACCAAGTCGGTAGCCAAGTTTTCGAGGTCCTGCCGATCTTCGGGCAGGAGGGGTTCCATAGCTGATACGTCCATTTTTGCCGCTTTCTTTGCCGCCAAATAGTAAAGCAAAAACAGTCGTTAATTGAAATTTTTATCTCTCACCTTGCCGCTTTTATAGCCGTTTCAAGAAGCAAACTGTCAGACGATAACGTTGCAAAGCGGGCTGTTTGGTATGACGTGGCCTCGATCATTACTCCTCGATGATCGCGACCGCGCGCGTCCACCCTGCGGAGGCGCGTTCGATCTTCACCGGAAAGCAGGAGACCGTGAAGCCGGTTGGCGGCAGAAGTTCCAGATTGTGCAGCTTCTCGATGTGGCAATAGCCGATATGGCGTCCGGCCTTGTGGCCTTCCCAGATCAGGCTCGCATCCTTGGTTTCGGCATATTTCTTCGCGGTGAAGACAAACGGCGCATCCCAGCTCCAGCCGTCGATGCCGGTCAACCGCACGCCGCGCTCCAGAAGATACATCGTCGCCTCATAGCCCATGCCGCAGCCGGAATTGACGAAGTCCTGTTGGCCGTATTTGGCGCCGGCAGAGGTATTGACCACGACGATTTCGAGCGGCGACAGCGTGTGACCGATGCGCTTGAGTTCGGCCTCGACGTCTTTGGCGGTCGCGACATAACCGTCGGGGAAATGACGGAAGTCGAGCTTCACGCCGGGTTGAAAGCACCATTCGAGCGGAACCTCGTCGATGGTCCAGGACCGCTCGCCGCGGTTCATGGTCGGATGATAATGATAGGGCGCATCGAGGTGGGTGCCGTTGTGGGTCGAGAGCTGCACGGTCTCCATCGCCCAGCCCTGACCGTCCGGCAGGTCTTGCGCCTTGAGGCCCTCGAAAAATCCGAGCATGCGCGGCAGGCTCTGCTGATGGTCGTGATATTCGATGCGCGGATTGATGCCGGGCGGATCGGCAGGAACGTCATTTTGCAGCGGCACCGAAATGTCGATCAGTTTTCGCGCCATGGCGCTTCCTCTCGTGTTGTCTGATTGGGGCTATAGAAGAGGGGCGGAGGAGAGATGCTGTCAAGTTTCGCGGGATAGGCGTTTTCTGGGCCGATTTCGCCGGAAACACGAGTTCCGGCGAATGATATTTTAAGGACCTCCCGGCTATTTTCGCATTATGAATGGAACGCGCCTTGCCATAGCGGTTCTTGGGATCGGCGCGCTTTTGGCCGGCGCGTCGTATCTCAGGAAGGAAACGGTTGCCGATTCACACCGGCAGGCACGCCAACTCGTCGTGCATTACACGTTGAGCCGGCTTGATCAGCCGATCGTCATTGTCGGCGACAGCTTGACCGAGGCCTCCACGTTGCCGCGGACCTATTGCGGCCACCCGGTCATCGACGCCGGCCTGAACGGCGCTTCGACGTCAAGCGATCTCGGGACATGGTTGATCGAAGCGCT
>JBEKZZ010000094.1:0-11325 GCA_049509335.1 Bradyrhizobium sp.
CCCACCTCGACTTCGTGTCCACCATGGTCGGCCCTCCAAAAGCCGACCACCCATGAATCATTGAAAATCTGATTCGGGAATCCAGTTTCGCCAATCAATCGCTAAAATCTGCCAAAGTAGTGCTAGTGGAATGGATTTGACATTCGCTACCCACCTAGCCGCAGACCTCGAAAGCGAATGTCAAATCCAAAACTCTACTAGAAACCTATGTTTGCTAATGGTCCTCTGATTTTAACATTCGCAAGAGTGGCCGCTGAGAAGGGATGCGAATGATAGAATGGGACCACTAGGAGGCTATATCTTCGCGCTGCTCCCTGATTAAGATGCGGCTATCCGACGATCCTTAAAGTAAAGCCGGAATCGCACATCTATGCTTCGCCTCTATGCGCGCGTGCTTGAACTGCTCGGTAAGGAAGCCCGGCTGGGCTGGATCCTGGCCGGCGCCAATCTGTTGCTCGCCGGCGCGCAATTCGCAGAACCGGTGCTGTTCGGCAAAATCGTCGACGCGCTGTCCGGCAAACCGGCCGGTGGTTCACTGGGTTCGTCACCGGCCTGGCCGATGCTGCTGGCCTGGGCCGGCTTCGGCCTGTTTACGATCGTGTGCGGCGCCGCGGTGGCGTTGCACGCCGACCGGCTGGCGCATCGTCAGCGCCAGGAAGTGCTGACGAGCTATTTCGAACATATCATGCAGTTGCCGCTCACCTTCCACACCGGTACCCATTCGGGGCGGCTGATGAAGGTGATGCTCAACGGCACCGACGCGCTGTGGCGGCTGTGGCTCGGATTTTTCCGCGAGCATTTCGCCGCGATCCTGTCGCTGATCGTACTGCTGCCGCTCGCGCTCTACATCAATTGGCGGCTGGCGATCATCCTGTTCGTGCTCTGCGTCATCTTCACCGTTTTGACGACGCTGGTCGTGCGCAAGACCTACGGCATGCAAAGCGACGTCGAGACCTATTATGGCGACCTTTCGGCGCGTGCTTCCGACGCGCTCGGCAATGTCGCGCTGGTGCAGAGCTTCGTGCGCATCGATGCCGAGGTGCAGGGGGTGCGTTTCGTTGCCGACAAATTGCTGGCGGCGCAGATGCCGGTGTTGTCGTGGTGGGCGCTGGTCACCGTGATCACGCGGGCATCGACCACGATCACTATTCTTGCGATCTTCACGGTCGGCATCGTGCTGCACGAACAGGGCCTCACCTCGGTCGGCGAGATCGTGATGTTCGTCTCGTTCGCCACCTTGTTGATCCAGAAGCTCGAGCAGGTGGTCAGCTTCATCAACAGCGTGTTCATGGAAGCGCCGCGCCTGGCCGAATTCTTCAACGTGCTCGATGCGGTGCCCGCCGTGCGCGACCGGCCGGATGCGATCGACACCGGACGCCTCTCCGGCCTCGTCGAGTTCAACGACGTGTCGTTCTCCTATGACGGCAAGCGGCCGGCGGTCGAAGACCTCTCTTTCACCGCGCTGCCAAGCCAGACCATCGCGCTGGTCGGCCCGACCGGCGCCGGCAAGTCCACCGCGATCGCGCTGTTGCATCGCGCCTTCGACCCGCAGTCCGGCTTTATCAAGATCGACGGCATGGACGTCCGTGGCCTGAAGCTGAATGCGCTGCGGCGAAATATCGGCGTGGTGTTCCAGGAAGCGTTGCTGTTCAACCGAACGATTGCCGACAACTTGAGGGTCGGCAAGCCGGATGCCTCGGACGAGGACTTGCGGCTCGCCGCTACCCGCGCCCAAGCGCTGGAATTCATCGAGCGCAGCGAGCGCGGCTTCGACACCAATGCCGGCGAGCGCGGACGGATGCTCTCCGGCGGCGAGCGTCAGCGGCTGTCGATTGCGCGCGCGCTATTGAAGGACCCACCGATCCTGATCCTGGATGAAGCGACCAGCGCGCTCGATGCGGTCACCGAAGCCAAGCTCAATGCTGCGCTCGACGAGGTGATGAAAGGACGTACCACCTTCGTCATCGCCCATCGCCTTTCGACCATTCGCAATGCCACGCTGATCCTGGTGTTCGATAACGGGCGGGTGATCGAAAGCGGAACTTTCGATGAACTTGTGGCGAAAGGCGGCCGTTTCGCGGAACTGGCGAAGGCCCAGTTCATGGTGCAGGAAAGCGCACGCGTGAGCGTTCAGACGCCATAAACCGCTGTAAAGCACGTCACATCGGCGTCAGGACGGAAGCATCGTCGAAATTCGGCCTCGTTCGCCGCTGAATTAGTTATTGAGCCGCCGCATCGAGCCGGTATAGGTTGGCGTCGGCCGCCGGACACGCTTGAAACCCGAATGTCATAGTGAAGACCTCCTTGTCTCTCAAAGGCGGGTCTCAAAGGACCGGAATCGGATAGTGCATTTTCATCGCCCGTCGTTTTTCAGATCATCATTACGTTCGATCGTCGCTGTTGCAGCCTTCACTGTGGCCGCGACGCATGTAGCGAATGCCGAAGCGCTGCTGCTGGTGGAAGCCGATAGCGGCAAGGTGCTGCAAGCCGAGAACGCGACCAACCCCTGGTATCCAGCCTCGGTCACCAAGCTGATGACGGCTTATGTGACGCTGAAAGCGATCAAGGAGGGACGCGTCACCCTCGATACGCTGTTCACGGTGTCGCCGACCGCCGCCTCGCAGTCGCCCTCGAAAATGGGATTGCGGCCCGGCACGCAGTTAACCGTCGATAACGCGCTCAAGATGATGATGGTGAAGTCGGCCAACGACATGGCCGTGGTGCTGGCCGAAGGCGTCGGCGGTTCGATCGACGGCTTCTCGGCGCTGATGAACGAGAACGCGCAGCGGCTCGGCATGACGCAGACCCACTACGTCAATCCGAACGGACTGCCGGCCGAAGGTCATGTCACCTCAGCGCGGGATCTCGCGATCCTGGCGCGTGCGATCATTCACGACCTTCCGGAATACGAGTATTTCGTCCACATCCCCTCGATCCGTTATGGTCGCAGGATCACCCAGAATTTCAACAAGCTGATCGGACGCTATCCCGGCGCCGACGGCTTCAAGACCGGCTTCATTTGTGCGTCCGGCTATAATCTCGTGGCGTCCGCGACCCGTAACGGCAAGCGGCTGATCGCGGTCGTGCTCGGTGCTTCCTCTGGACAGGCGCGCGCGGTCAAGGCCGTCCAGATGCTCGAACGCGGCTTCTCCAGCGACACGCTGTCATGGCTGCGGCCCTCGCTCGGCACGGTGGACAGTCTGGTGCCGATCGACGCCTCGCCGCCGGACCTGCGCGACGAAATGTGCAATGGCAAGCGGCATCGGCCTGCGTCCGACGAGGACGACACCGCCGCCAGCAACGCCGCCCCCGACGGCTCCGGATCAGCGCTCGCCTTCTTCGCCACGGGCGGCCAGACGCCGGCCTTGAAGCCGTCGGAAATCCTCGCTGCCGCACCCGCCCCCTCCGAGCCAATTCCTGTCTATACCGGACCGACCCGCAGCGGCTCGGCGCTGATCGCAGCCGTTGCTGCGGATTCCGACGCGCAGGCGGCGGACGCCGCAGCGCGTCACGGGAAAAAGGCGCGCCACGGCGCGAAGAAGCCTCCTGAGGCAGGACCGGATGAAGCCGACAAGGGCGCCAAGTCCAAGCCGGTCAGGCATGCCAACGCCAAGCCCGATGCAGCGGCAAAACCGGCCGATAAGCCATCTGCCGATAAATCGGAAGCCAAACCGGCCAAACCGAAGGCGGCTGCGAAGCCGGCCGCCAAACCTGCGCCCAAGTCCGACGCCAACGGCTAAGGCTGGCGCGACCGGTCAAAAGCGACACCTGTTAACCGGGAGGGCTGGGGAAAACCAGCCCGAGCCGCCGCTTGCCATCGGCAGCGGCAACGCTCAATATCGTCCGAAAATAATATGTCCCGTCGCAGCAAGCGGGCAAAATTCAAGGAAACAAACCGAGAGGGGAAGTGACATGGAGCGCATCTGGCTCAAGCAATATCCGGCCGGCGTGCCCGCCGATATCGATGTGAACCAATATTCGTCCCTGGTCGAACTACTGGAAGAAAGCTTTGCGAAGTTCCGCGACCGCAAGGCTTTCATCTGCATGGACAAGTCCATCACCTACCGCGACCTCGACGAGATGTCGCTGGCGCTTGGCGCCTATCTCCAGAGCAAGGGCATGCAAAAGGGCGCTCGCGTCGCCTTGATGATGCCGAACGTGCTGCAATATCCGGTCGCGACCGCCGCCGTGTTGCGCGCGGGCTACGCGGTCGTCAACGTCAATCCGCTCTATACGCCGCGCGAGCTCGAGCATCAGCTCAAGGATTCAGGCGCCGAAGCCATCATCGTGCTGGAGAATTTCGCCACCACCGTGCAACAGGTGATCGCCAAGACGTCGGTCAAGCACGTGATCGTCGGCAGCATGGGCGACTTGCTCGGCCTCAAGGGCGTTATCGTCAATCTTGTTGTCCGGCGCGTCAAGAAAATGGTGCCAGCCTATTCGATTCCCGCAGCCGTTACCTTCAACGATGCGATCGCGGCCGGGCGCAGCATGACTTTCCAGAAGCCGCGGCTGATACCCGACGACGTCGCCTTCCTGCAATATACCGGCGGCACCACCGGCGTCTCCAAGGGCGCGACGCTGCTCCATCGCAACATCCTCGCCAATGTGCTGCAAAACGATGCCTGGTTGCAGCCGGCGCTGAAAAAGCCGCCGATTGTCGATGAATTGTTCGTCGTCTGCGCGCTGCCGCTCTATCACATCTTCGCGCTGACGGCCTGTTACCTGCTGGGAACAAGGGCGGGCGGCACCAATCTTCTGATCCCCAACCCGCGCGACATGGCAGGCTTCATCAAGGAGCTGTCGAAATACCAGGTCAATTTCTTTCCGGGGGTCAACACGCTTTACAACGGCCTGCTGAACACACCGGGTTTCGACAAGATCGATTTCTCCAAGTTGAAAGTTTCGAACGGCGGCGGCATGGCGACACAACGGCCGGTCGCCGAAAAATGGCTGGCCGTGACCGGCTGCGCGCTATCGGAAGGTTATGGCCTGTCGGAAACCTCGCCGACACTGACCTGCAATCCGGCCACCATCGAAGGTTTCACCGGCTCGATCGGCCTTCCCGTTCCCTCCACCTGGCTCTCGATCCGGGACGACGACGGCAACGAAGTGCCGCTGGGACAGGCCGGCGAAATCTGCGCCAAGGGCCCGCAGGTGATGGCCGGCTACTGGAACAGGCCGGACGAGACCGCCAAGGTGATGACGGCGGACGGCTACTTCCGCACCGGCGACATCGGCGTGATGAGCCCGGACGGCTCCACCAAGATCGTCGACCGCAAGAAAGACATGATCCTGGTCTCCGGCTTCAACGTCTATCCGAACGAGATCGAGGAGGTGATCGCAAGCCATCCCGGCGTGCTCGAATGCGCCGTGATCGGCGTTGAGGACACGAGGTCCGGCGAAGCGGTGAAGGCCTTCATCGTCAAGAAGGATCCAAGCCTCACCGCCGAGGATGTGATCAAGTTCTGCACCACACAGCTCACCGCCTACAAGGTCCCCAAACAGATCGAGTTCAGGACCGCGTTGCCAAAGACCAATGTCGGCAAGATCCTGCGCCGCGAGCTGCGTGACGAGAAAAAGGCGGCGGCCGCCTGAGGCAACACGTTCTTCACCTGTTATGCGATGACCGGCGTTCGCGCGTATAATCCGGAAGATGTCCTCGCCTTCTGGCGCGAGGCAGGCGTTGAGCGCTGGTACAAGCGCGACGACGCCTTCGACGCCGGCGTGCGCGAGCGATTTCTCGGCCTGTGGCAAAAGGCGCTCGCGGGCGAGCTGTCCTCGTGGGAGAGCACGGATGACGGCGCGCTGGCGCTGATCATCGTGCTCGATCAATTCCCGCGTAATATGTTTCGTGACGACCCCAAAGCCTATTCAAGCGACGCACTCGCCCTTGAAGTCGCACGCCGCGCGATCGCGCGCGGCGCAGACCGGCACCTCGATCCTGAGTTGCTCGAATTCCTCTATTTACCGTTCATGCATTCGGAGCATCTGGCCGATCAATTGCGTTGTGTCGAGCTTTTCCGCAACACCGGCAGGCCGGAGAACCTGAAATACGCCGAGGATCATGCCGACATCGTCCGCCGGTTCGGCCGCTTTCCACATCGAAACCGCGTTCTTGGCCGCCTCACGACACCGGAGGAGCAGGCCTTTCTCGATCAGGGCGGATTTTCCGGCTAGGGCCAGGGGTGTGATGACGGAGCGGTGAACGGGACAGCCTATTGCCGTTTCGATGGCCTTACGAATATTGTGCCGCGCAAGACACCGGTCTAAAAACCATCCGCATCATTTCAGGAGAATTGACCATGACCATCAAAGTTGGCGACAAGCTGCCCGAAGCCAAGTTTCGCGTGTTGACCGCAGACGGCTTGCAGGTGAAGTCCACTGACGACGTCTTCAAGGGCAAGAAGGTCGCGCTGTTCGCGGTGCCCGGCGCCTATACCGGCACCTGCCACAAGATGCATCTGCCGAGCATTTTCCTGAACGCCTATGCCATCAAGGACAAGGGCGTAAACACGATCGCGATCGTCTCCGTGAACGACGCCTTCGTCATGAGCGCCTGGAAGCGCGAAACCGACCAGCGCGATGAAGCGACCTTCCTCGCCGACGGCAACGCCGAATTCACCAAGGCGATCGGCCTGGAGCTCGACGCCTCCGGCAACGGGCTCGGCATTCGCTCGCATCGCTATTCGATGCTGGTCGATGACGGCGTGGTGAAGAAGCTGAACCTCGAGCCCGCGCCGGGCAAGGTCGAGGTTTCCGGCGGCGACACGCTGTTGGGGCAGTTGTAATTCTCTTCCGTCATTCCGGGGCGATGCGCAGCATCGAACCCGGAATCTCGAGATTCCGGGTCTGGTGCTAACGCACCATCCCGGAATGACGACTAATCCCCGGCCTTACCCCTTCTGCCTTGCCATCGCGACGCCGTCGCGCGCCAGTTGATCGGCGCGCTCATTTTCGTCATGGCCGGCATGGCCCTTGACCCAGTGCCAGCGCACTTCATGCGGCTTCAAGGCTTCGTCGAGGCGCTGCCACAATTCGGCATTCTTCACCGGCTTCTTGTCGGCGGTGCGCCAGCCGTTCTTCTTCCAGCCGTGAATCCAGCCCGTGATGCCCTGACGGACATACTGGCTGTCGGTATAGAGATCGACCGAGCAAGGTTTTTTCAGCGCTTCCAGCGCCGAGATCGCCGCCATCAACTCCATGCGGTTGTTGGTGGTATGGGCCTCGCCGCCCTTCATCTCCTTTTCGACGTCGCCGAATTTGAGAATCGCGCCCCAGCCGCCCGGACCGGGATTGCCCGAGCAGGCGCCGTCGGTGTGGATGATCACTGCGGGAAGCGAACTCAAGATACCATCCTAGACGCCGTAATCGCGGACCGAGGATACGCTTTGATGAAAGCGCAGCTTGCGGACATATTCGAGCGGATCTTTCGGCCGCACCAGCGCGCCCTTCGGCACGTTGAGAAAATCGACCAGACGCGTCAGCAGGAAACGCAGCGCCGAACCGCGCGCCAACAGCGGCAGCGCATCCTCTTCGGCCTTCGACAACTGGCGTTCGCGGCCATAGGCCGAGAGCAACGCCCGCGCCTTGGTGACGTTGAACGAGCAATCGCTCTCGAAGCACCAGGCGTTGAGGCAGATCGCGACATCGTAGGCGAGCATGTCGGTGCTGGCGAAAGTGAAATCGATGATGCCGGACACCCGATCATCGAGAAAGAAAACGTTATCCGGGAACAGGTCGGCATGGATGACGCCATCGGGCAAATGCGCCGGCCAGACGCCGCTTTCGAGATAGTCGAGTTCGGCCGCGAGAAAGTCGCGCAACCCCGGCTGCACATCGTCGGCGCGGGAGGCGGCCTGTTGGAACAGCGGCCGCCATCCCGACACCGATAATGCATTGGAACGCGACATCGCAAAATCGGCGCCCGCCAGATGCATTTGCGCCAGGACTTTGCCCACGCCGGCGCAATGGCCGGCATTGGGTTTGCGCGGCCAGATGCCTTCCAAAAAGGTGATGATGGCCGCCGGGCGGCCGGCGAGCGTGCGCAACGCCTCGCCGCTCTTGTCTTTCACGGGCTGCGGGCAATTGACGCCGCGCGAGGCGAGATGCGTCATCAGGGCGAGAAAGAACGGCAAGTCGCCCTTGGCGACCCGCTTTTCATAGAGCGTCAGGATGAAAGAACCCGACGTCGTGTGCAGCAGGAAGTTGGAATTCTCGACGCCCTCGGCGATGCCCTTGTAGGACAGCAACTCGCCGATCTCGTAGTCTTTCAGGAAGTCCGCAAGCTCGTCGGCGGCGACGTCGGTGTAGACCGCCATGAGCGATATCCTGATCTAAAATTATTCTGCAGCGTCGGGCCGCAGCGAACGCGGCAGCGGGAAGAACTCGTTCTCTTCCGCGGCCGACACCGTCTCCACGTGCAATTCATAGCGCTCGGCAAACGCGCCCATGATTTCTTCCACGATCACTTCCGGCGCCGAGGCGCCGGCCGTGATGCCGAGGCTCGTGATACCCTCGAACCGCGACCAGTCGAGGTCGCTGGCGCGTTGCGCGAGGATCGCGATCGGGCAGCCCTCGCGCTCGGCGACTTCGCGCAGGCGCTGTGAATTCGAGGAATTCGGCGCGCCGACCACGATCAGCGCATCGACCACCGGCGCCACCTTCTTCACCGCCAACTGGCGGTTGGTGGTGGCGTAGCAGATGTCTTCTTTATGCGGACCCGAAATATTCGGAAACCGTTCCTTCAACAGCGCGACGATTTCCGCGGTGTCGTCGATCGACAGCGTGGTCTGGGTCACGAAAGCGAGATTGTTCGGATCCTTCGGGGTGAAGGTCGCGGCGTCCTCGGCGGTCTCGATCAATGTTACCGCGCCCGGCGGCAACTGGCCGAGCGTGCCCACCACTTCCGGATGATGGGAATGACCGATCAGCAGCATTTCGCGGCCGCGCTTGAAATGGATCGCCGCTTCCCGGTGCACCTTGGTGACGAGCGGACAGGTGGCATCCAGCGAGAAGAAATTGCGGGAATGCGCCTCGGCCGGAACGGACTTCGGAACCCCGTGGGCCGAGAACACCACCGGTGCATTGGTATTATCGGGGATTTCGGCCAGTTCCTCGACGAAAATGGCGCCTTTGGTCTTCAGGCTGTCCACCACATAGCGGTTATGGACGATCTCGTGGCGGACATAGACCGGGGCGCCATAGATCGTGAGCGCCCGCTCGACGGTATCAATCGCCCGCACCACGCCGGCACAAAAGCCGCGCGGAGAACAAAGCACGATTCTCAGGGGTGGTTTGGCTGGCATAAGGCGGCCTCGGACCGGATCGGCCCCAAGCCTTACCAAGGCCTCGGGGTCGTGGAACGGTCGATTCAACGGGAAATCCAACCAAGGACTTGGGACGGCTTTCGGGCGCTGTCAAGGGTACACCCATTGCGTAAACTCCCCGGGAGGGCTTATAAGGGGCCCAATTCCCGTCATCGTTGATGACCGTGGCTTCGCCTCCCGGAGGTGGGCGAAGCGCAAAGGAGATTTGCCATGAGCAATGCACCGCTGATGCCGAAGGCAACTGCCGTTTGGCTGGTCGATAATACCGCCCTGACCTTCGATCAGGTGGCGGATTTCACCAAGATGCACCCGCTCGAGGTCCGTGCCATCGCCGATGGCGATGCGGCCCAGGGCATCAAGGGTATGGACCCGATTTCGACCGGCCAGTTGACCCGCGACGAAATCGAAAAGGGCGAAGGCGACCCGAACTACCGGCTCAGAATCGCCGAAAGCAAGGTGACGCTGCCGCCCCAGGCCAAGAAGAAGGGCCCGCGTTATACCCCGGTCTCGCGCCGCCATGAACGGCCGAGCGCGATCCTGTGGCTGGTGCGCAACCACCCCGAATTGAAGGACGCGCAGATCATGCGTCTGGTCGGTACCACCAAGACCACGATTGCGTCAGTCCGCGACCGCACCCACTGGAATGCCTCGACCCTGACCCCGATGGACCCGGTGACGCTCGGCCTGTGCTCGCAGATCGAACTCGATTTCGAGGTGCAGCGCGCGGCCAAGGAAAAGCCGACCGATATCGGCGACGGCGGCCCGACGCTGCTGCCGGCCTCCGAGACCACCCGCAAGGAAGCCGAGTTCGAACCCACGGAAAAGCAACGCGACGACCTCAACGTCGATGCGGTCTTTGCCAAGCTGAAGAACATCGGCGGCAAGAAGCCGGACCAGGACCAGGAATAGGTTTCTGAGGCTACGTAGTTTCCCGGAAATTACATTCTGAAGTGGTTAGCGCATAGTTTTCCGCGCCGACAGTGAATCGAGGGGCGCTTCGCGTCGGCGCAAATCGTGCGAGCCCGACCATGGCTGGAATCTGCTTTATCATCGCAGTCTTGCTCGGCGGGGCCGCTCTTCTGTTTCGCCGGGCGGCCGAAGAGATTTCGATCGGCACCGATTGGGCCGGCCAGGCCTGCTCGCTGTCACCGACCTTCTGCCACAACCCCGAATACCTGGCCTATGCCGGCGGCGTCATGCTGGTGATCGCGATCGGCGTCAAGCTCGGCAGCCTGGCGAACTAGCGGCAGCACTGGCCTCGGATTGACGTTCGCTCCTCCGGGAATAGTTCGATTTTCAAACAGCCCTATTCGCCGACACAACTTCGCGATCTCGCGAGCGACAATCGCGCCCCGAGCTTTGCAAGTCCAACTCCCTCGAAGAAAGAGGGCGCAGGGAATGCCGGGCGCGACGTGCGCACCCGCAGCCTCGCGTGCAAAGTAGAAAAGCACACGAGTTAGTCACCGCAGGTCGCCGGTTCGCCCGGCATTCCCCGCGCAATGGTTTTAACGGTTTCCTTCGCGCTCTCCTCGGCGACCGGCTTTCTTGTCACCGTCGTCAGCGGAGTTGCCACCGCCAACTTGACGCCAGCGTCGGGGCGTCAGGACCACACGATTTCGCCGTCCGCCTCAAACGCGTTCGTCTTGCCGCGCCAAAGCGTCCACCGCATCCCGCGCCCAACGTTTTGTGACGATCGCGAAACGCCCCTCGAAAGGAGGCGGGATGCGAATCGCTATAGTTCTGCTTCTACCAAACCGTCAAGGAAAATTTCGGAAAATCAGAAATAAAT
This sequence comes from Bradyrhizobium sp., assembly GCA_049509335.1. Lineage (GTDB taxonomy): Bacteria > Pseudomonadota > Alphaproteobacteria > Rhizobiales > Xanthobacteraceae > Bradyrhizobium. The sequence continues at coordinate 11,119 of JBEKZZ010000094.1, forward strand.
CTGACCGACGCTTCAACCAGCAAATCCGACAATCGATAGTTCCGAGATTACTTCGTAACCGGACATATCCCGGACATGCCGAAACGACGCGAATGACCCAGCCTGTGTGAAAACTGCCTTCAATGATATGATTCTCCTGCGATTTGGCTGGAGGATTCGATGACGCGCTTTGTCGTTGGCGACGACCGCAGTCAGAGCACGTTGTTT
>JBEKZZ010000095.1:0-11163 GCA_049509335.1 Bradyrhizobium sp.
GTCCTACCGCCATCTGGCGGAGGATGCCCGCCGGACGCTCGATAGCGTCGGCCTTCTGCACCTCGCCGATCATCCCGTCTCCGAACTCGCTTATGGCGAAAAGCGCAGGCTTGAACTGGCGATGGCGATGGCGCAAAAGCCGCGCGTGCTGCTGCTTGACGAGCCACTGGCCGGTCTCTCCGACAACGAGCGGGGAACCGTGAAATCGCTCATCGCCTCGATACCGAAAGAGGTGACCGTGGTCATGATCGAACACGACATGGACACTGCGCTTGACCTCGCCGAAACCGTCACGCTGCTCAATTACGGCCGCGTCATCGTCGACGGCGAGCGCGACACGGTGATCGCGGATGAGCGAACGCGCGAGGTGTACCTTGGCGCGTGAAGCTCTCCGTCTTTCGAACGTGCATGCCTTCTATGGCGACAGCCATATTCTGCACGGCGTCGGCTTTTGCATGACTGAGGGAGAGGTGCTGGCGCTGTTGGGGCGCAACGGCGCCGGCAAGACCACCTGCATCTCCACCATCGTCGGCTTTCTGACAGCAAAAGAAGGCGACATCTGCCTGTTTGGCGAGGCGATCGGCGGAATGATGCCCGAACGCATTTCCCGGCTCGGCATTGGCCTGGTCCCGCAGGGACGGCGGATCTTTCCGTCGCTGACGGTGCGCGAAAACCTGATCGTCGCCCGGCAGCGCGAGCGCGACGTGGCGAGGCCGTGGACTATCGAACGCATCTTCGAACTGTTTCCGCGCTTGCAGGAACGCCATTCGCAGTTTGCCGGCACGCTGTCCGGCGGCGAGCAGCAGATGCTGGCGATCGGCCGCGCGCTGATGGGCAACCCGCGCGTGTTGTTGCTCGACGAGCCGTCGGAAGGCCTTGCACCGCTGATCGTGGCCGAGGTCGGCCGCACCATCAAGCGATTGAAGGAAGAAGGCCAGTCCATCGTTCTGGTCGAACAGAACCGGCAATTGGCGCTAGAGGTCGCCGATCAGGCCGTCATTCTCAACACCGGGCGTTGCGTCTTTGCAGGCAACGCGGCCGAGATCAACGAAGATCTGATTACGCAACATCTCGGCGTGTATCGCGCGCACTAACAGACAAAGGAAAAAGAAATGAAAGTCGGCGTTTGCGGAACAGGAAGAATGGGCGCATCGATCGCGGAGCGATTGATCGCGGTGGGGCACGAAATCGGGGTCTGGAATCGCGATACGAAAAAGACGAGGCCGCTGGTGGACGCTGGTGCGAAAGCCTTCGCCTCTGCGGCCGCGCTCGCGGAAGGCTGCGACGTCACCATCGTCATGCTCTTGAACGATGCGGCGACGGAGGCCGTCTATCGCGGCGCCGGCGGCCTGCTGAAGGCCAATCTCGGTGGCAAGCTCGTGATCGACATGAGCACAATCCGCCCCGACACGATGACATCGGTGGGCAACGCGGTGACGAAGCTTGGCGCTGCCTTTGTCGAATGCCCGGTCGGCGGCAGCAAGGTGCCTGCGAAAGAAGGCAAGCTTTTCGGTCTGGTCGGAGGCACGGAAGCCGACGTTGCACGTGCAAAACCCCTGCTCGAGCAGCTCTGTCGCCGCATCGAACATGTCGGGCCGCTCGGCGCGGGTGCGACGCTGAAGCTCGCGGTTAATCTGCCACTGCTCGTCTACTGGCAAGCGCTCGGCGAGTCCCTGACCATCTGCAAGCCGCTCAACCTTCCCCCCGAACGGCTGATCGATATCTTGTCTGACACGGCCGGGGCGCCGGCCGCCATGAAGGGCCGGGGCGCCGTCATCGCCAGGGTGCTGGGCGGTGCGCCGCTTGGCGAAACCGCCTTCGGCATTACCGCCGCCAAGAAGGACCTCGCCACCGCCGTGCAATTTGCCGCCTCCCTCCATGCCGAACTGCCGGTTGCGAAAAGCGCGCTGGCCTGCTTTGAGGAGGCGGAAGCGGACGGACTCGGCGAGGCCGACGCCACCACGATTTCCGTTCACTGGACCCGGCGCAAGCCAAAGTCCTGATCGAGTCCCGCCCGGAAATTAAGCCGTTCCATCGTCATATTGACCCATACAACAGCAGAGTCCTGATCATGATCGACGCCAAGAACCGCTATGGCCGTACTGCCGCACGCAACAACGACGCAGACGGCCTCGCACGGCGTCCGTCCTCGACCACGATCGACATTCACGCCCACATCGTGGTGCCGCAGGCCGCCAAGCTGGCGCAACCGCATGTCGACCTGAAACGTATCCCGCTGGCGCATTTTGCCGACGACCTCACCCGGGAAATCAACGCGCAGCAGGAAAAGGACGTCGCCGAGGTCATGACGACCATCGATCGCCGCCTGTTCGACCTCGACAAGATGGGCATCGATATCCAGGTCGTCGCGCCCGCGCCGCCGCAATGTTACTATTCGATCGATCCCAAGATCGCCGAGCAGGCGCATCGCCTCGCCAACGATGGCGTCGCGGAATATTGCGCGCGAAAACCCGACCGGTTTGTCGGGCTTGGCGTCGTCACCTTGCAGGAGCCGGAGATGGCAGTGCGCGAGCTCGACTATGTGATGAAGGATCTCAAACTCAAGGGCGTCGAGATCCTGACCAATGTCGACGGCCAGGAATTATCCGACCCGAAATTCCGCCCCTTCTTTGCGCGCGCCGAACAGCTCGGCGCTTTCATCATGATGCATCCGAACGGGTTCACCCATGGCGAGCGCCTGACCCATTTCTATTTCAACAACGTATTCGGCAATCCGCTCGACACCTCGCTTGCGCTCCACAACCTGATTTTCTCGGGCACGCTGGCGCGCTTCCCCGAGTTGAAGCTGATGGCGGTTCACGGTGGCGGCTTCCTGCCTGCCTATTCCGGCCGTGTTGACCATGCCTGGGGCGCGCGGAAAGATGCTCACGGTGAACTGCCGCTGCCGCCGACGACTTACCTGCGGCAGGTTTATCTCGACACTGTCGTCTTCAGCTATCACCAGCTGGCTTATCTGATCGATGTGTTCGGACCCGACCGCATCGTCATGGGCACCGACTATCCCTTCGACATGGGTGAATATAATCCGGTCGGTCATATCGCGGGCGTCCACGGGATGGATGAGGCCATGCTGGCGCAGATCGCGGGCGGCAACGCCGCACGCGTGCTGGGGCTGGATGTGTGAGCCCCGTCTCTTGGTTCGGGACGCGCGGCAGAGCCGCGCTCCTCACCATGAGGCGACCTCATCCTGAGGAGCCCGCGCGTACCCGAGCAGGCCGAGCGGCAGGGAGGCCGTCGCGAATGGTGCAAATGAAGCGGCCGTCTCGAAGGATGAAGCCATCAGTAGCCGTTCGGGCTAATGCGCGCCTGAGGCCTTGTAATCCGGCTGTTGAAGCGGGTGCGAGCTCGCAAATTCCTGCATCGCAAAGCAGCGATCCGTGAGCTCCTTGACCAGCGGAAACGCATCGAGTCCGATCTTGAGGTACTGCGCGCCGACCACCTGGCCTGCGATGCAGATATCGGCAAGGCCGACGTCTTTGCCGAGTGCAAACGGCGAAGGCCTCCGGCGCGTCAGGAAACGCTCGTAAGCCGCGAGACCCTCGCTGTTCCAATGCGCGCACCAGTCCTCGATCGCCTTGGCGTCGGCGCCATAGGTCTGTGCGAGGTGCTTGCGGACGCGCGGCACGGTCAGCGGATGAGCATCGGCAATGGTCATGAGCGACAGTGAGCGCGCATAGGCACGCTCTTTGATATCGTCCGGTAACAGCCGCGGGCTCGGCTTGATGTCGTCGAGATATTCCATGATCGCCAGCGACTGGTATAGCGAATGGCCGTCATGGATGAAGGTCGGCACGACATGCTCCGGATTCACGTCGTCATAGCCGGGCTTGAACTGTTCGCCCTGGAGGATGTCGATCGAGATTTCCTCGAACGGCAGCGCCTTTAACTTCAGCGCGACCCTGATGCGATACGACGCGATCGACCGCCAGAACCCGTAGACCGTGATGCTCATCGGAGACCTCATTCAACCAAGCCGCATGCTCATAGCATTCGCGGCCAAATAGACAAGATATCACTCTGCCCGATTGTGTTGCTGCCAGCGCAGGAGATAGGCCTGCAACCGCCGAATGAGGGCTGCGAGCACGACACCGACCAGCATCAGCACCGTCACCGCGACCATCATGCCTGAGGCTTCGCCGCGCGCTTCCGACTCGATGATCAGCCGGCCGATGCCTTTTTCGGCGCCGATGAATTCGCCGACGATCACGCCGATCAGCGCAAAGGAAATCGCGGGCGTAAGCGAAGCAAACACCCACGCCATGGTGGACGGGATCACCACCGTGCGCGTGATCTGCCATTCACTGGCCCCCAGCAGCCGCGCGGCATTGATAAAGCCTTCGTCGATCGACCGCGCGCCCTCGAAGGTATTGTAGAAGACGAGAAACACCACCACGATCCACGAGGTCACGACCTTGGAGGTATCGCCGATGCCGAAGGCGAGCACAATGATCGGCGCCAGCGCAATCCGGGGAATCGAGTTCACCGCGGTGATGAAGGGTTGGAAGATCGCGCTCAGCCGGTCCGAGCGTCCGAGAATGAGGCCAGCGACAAAGCCCGAGGTCACGCCGGTGATGAAGCCGAAGAACGTGTTCTTCAGCGTGACGGCGGTGGCGATCCAGAGATTGTTTTCGGTCCGCGCCATGCACTTGGCAAAGTCTCCGTTGAACCAGCCGTTGAAGACGCCGAGCTTGGATTTGAGGCAGCTCAGGATCAGGAACTGCTCGAAAATCTCCGAAGGTTTCGAGATGAAATAAGGATCGAGCAGATCCGGCACGAGCCACGGGAACGGGCCGTGCAATTGATAGCCCCACTGCCAGATCGACAACACGATGGCGCAGATCAGCGCTTGCCACGCCAGCGGGCTGAGCGAGCCGTCTCGCGTTTTCATCGCTCGCGCCCCTTGACGAATTCTTCGCCGAGCGAATGCCAGATGTGCTGGAACAGTTCGGCGTAACGCGGCGTCTCCCTCACCTTCACGGCATCCCGCGGCCGCGGAAAATCCACTTCGAACATGTCCTTGATCCGGCCGGGCCGGGCCGAAAACAAGATGATGCGATCGGCGAGCGTGAGCGCTTCTCCGAGATCGTGGGTGACGAACAGCACCGTCTGCTGCTCGCGCTCCCAGATGCGCAGCAGGACTTCGTGCATGTCGATCTTGGTGTGGGTATCGAGCGCGCCGAACGGCTCGTCCATCAGAAGAATCTGCGGCTCGACGACCAGCGTTCGCATCAATGCGGCGCGCTGGCGCATGCCGCCGGACAATGCCGACGGATAGGCGTCCTCGAAACCTTTCAGACCCGCCTGGGCCACACAGGCCGCGACGCGCTCCCGGCGTTCGGCCTCACTGCTGCCGGCGAGTTGCAAACCATAACCGATATTGTCCGCGACAGTGCGCCATGGAAATAAAGTATCGCGCTGGAAGACGTAGCCGACATTGGCCGTCGCCTTGCCGGGCACGATCGGCTTTCCGTCGACCAGGATTTGTCCGCTTGAGGGCCTGATCAGGGTCGCGATCATGTTGAGGACCGTGCTCTTGCCGGATCCAGACGGCCCGAGCAATGCGACGAACTCGCCACGCCGGACGCTGAACGATACACCGCGCACCGCTTCGATGGCGGTGCCCGCGAGCTGAAACGTCTTGTTCAAATCCCTGACGTCGATCCGGCTCACATCCTGCGATCGATCAAGCGGCATGGCGTCTCTTGTTTCTCCGTTCCTTAGGTTTCGGGCGTTCCGGTCTTCAACGAAGGGCGCCTTCAACCCGGATACGCCTTCCTTGCCGCGTTCACGAAGTCTGGGCTGACGACTTCGGCCATGGTCAGGGGTTTGATCCCGGTCATCTCGCGAAACCAGACTTTCTCGCCGCGCGCGAAGCTCGCCGCATCGATGAGGCCGTCGAAATCCGCAACTTTCTTGAGCGCCGTGATTTCCAGCACGTTGGCCTTGCGCGACGTGCTGCCGACATAAGGTTCAATCGTCTCATAAACCTCTTCAGGTGAATGCGTCTTGATCCACTGCGCCGCGCGCCATAGCGCCGTGGCGTAGGCCTGCATCTTGGGCGGGTCCTTGTCGATGGTCGACTGCACCGTGAAGTGGCAGGTCACCGGAACCTTGCCGCCGATATACATGTTCCAGATTGCTTCGTCCGTGCCGTCGAACAAAAGCGTGCCCCAGCCCTGCTCCTGCGATTCGTCCAAGAGCGAGAGCGAACTCACGAGCACATCGGCCTGCTTGCTCTTCAGTGTCCCCAGCATGGTGTCGACATTGCCGGTTCCGATCCACGTCACTTTCTCGGCAAGCCCCATCGTCTCCATATAATAAGACGACCAGACGTGGTTGGTGCCGCCAAGCGACGACACCGAGACGATCGCCTTGCGGCCATCCGGCCGCTTCCATTCGGCGAGCTTTTCCAGCGTCGTGATGCCCTGGTCCCAGAGATCCTTGCGGATGATGAACATCACCGAACTGCTGCGGGTATCGGTCGGCATCAGGATGCGCCCGGCACGGCCGTGATTTGCGAGTTGCATCGGATGGGTGACGTCGCCGATGCCAACATCGCCTTGCGATGAGGCGATGATTTCACGCGTCTTGACGCCGCTGCCGCCCTGAATGAGTTTGCAGTCGAGGCCCGCGTCCTTGAAGTAACCGGCGCGGTCGGCAACGAATTGGGACTGATAGATCGGCACCGCGACGGGATAGATGGCGCGGCCGCTCATGCCGTCAGCCCGCGCCGAGCCGGCGGCGAGGCTGGCGCCACCGGCGATTACGGTCAGCGCCGACCGACGCGTCACAAAGGCCGCCATCACGCCCTCTCCTTCACGCCGCTTGAGACCTTGTCGAGCGCGGCCAGGACCGCGTCGCCCATCTCCTTGGTTGAAAGCTTCCTGACGCCGGGCTCGGCAATATCAGCGGTGCGCGCGCCGCTTGCGAGTGCGAGATCGACGGCCTTTTCGAGCAGATCCGCATCCTCAGGCCGATCGAGCGTCATGCGCAACATCATGATCACGCTCTGGATCGAGCCAAGCGGATTGGCGATGCCGCGTCCGGCAATGTCAGGTGCGCTGCCATGCACCGGCTCATACAGCGCCTTGCGGCGGCCGTAGCGATCGACCGGGCCGAGCGAGGCCGACGGCAGCATGCCGAGCGAGCCTGACGCCATCGCCGCGCAATCGGAAAGAATGTCGCCGAAGATATTGCCGGTCACCATCACGTCGAACTGGGCGGGATCGCGGACGATCTGCATCGCGGCATTGTCGACATACATGTGGCTGAGCTCGACGTCGGAGAACTCCTCGGCATGCAACGCGGTGACTTCTTCGCGCCACAGCACGCTGGTCTCGAGCACGTTGGCCTTGTCGACCGAACAGACCTTGCCTCTTCGGGTACGCGCGAGCTCAAAGGCCGAGCGCGCCACGCGCCGCACCTGGCTCGTGGTATATTGCTCGGTGTTGAAGCCGCGGCGCTGGCCGTCGGCGAGCTTCTCGATCCCCCGCGGCTCGCCGAAATAGATGCCGCTGGTGAGCTCGCGGATGATGACGAAATCGACGTCCTTGAGCACGCGCGCTTTCAGTGGTGACGATTCCGACAGCGCCGGGTTGGCTCTGATGGGGCGCAGATTGGCATAGAGATCGTATTTGCTGCGCAGCGACAGCAAACCGCCGGCCTTGCGCGCTTCCGCCGGCACCTCCTTGGTTTCGGGTCCGCCGGTCGCGCCCCACAGAATGGCGTCGGCCTCCTCCATCGCTTCGGCGGTGTCATCGGGGAGCACCTTGCCAGTCGCCAGATACGGAATGAGTCCGTATTGCGCCTCGCGCAGCACCATCGGCACGCTACGTTTCGCCGCAAACCAGTCGAGAATGCGCCGGGACTGCGCGGTCACCTCCGGGCCGATGCCCTCGCCGCCGACCACGGCAATCTTCATCATGTTCGACGACGTACTCATGCTTGATTCCCTGCAAAATGAATCCACGGCCGCTCCTTGCGGTCGCTCGCCTGAAAGGCGAGGATTTCAGCGTCGCGCTGCAGCGTCAGCGCGATTTCATCGAGACCTTTCAGAAGGCCTGCCCGACGGCGCGGATCGATCTCGAAGCGATGCACCTTTCCAGACGGCGACGTGATCGTCTGCTCTTCCAGATCGATGCCGACGCGCCCCGCGCCCTGGCTGTGCTCGACTTCCACGGCGAGCCCATCGACAATCTCCTTGTCGACCATGATCGGTAAAATGCCGTTCTGGAAGCAGTTGGCGAAAAAGATATCGCCAAAACCCGAGCCGATGATGGCGCGGATGCCCATTTCCTGAAGCGACCACACCGCGCCTTCGCGCGACGATCCGCAGCCGAAGTTCGGACCGGTAATCAAAACCTCCGCCTGCCGGTACGGCTCGCGGTTCAGGATGAAGTCGGGGTTCTCCGCACCATCCGGCAGATAACGCAGCGAGCCGAACGCCCACTTGCCGAGCGTGCCGCGAATGGACGTGCCGACCAGACGCTCGATGCGAATGATCACATCGGTATCGATATTGTCGCGCATGATCGGAGCCGCGATCGCACTCAGTTTGGTGAAAGGCTTTGGCATCTATCGCTCCAAATCTATCGCTCCAAGGTCCGTACGTCGGCGATAGCGCCGGAGATCGCCGCAGCCGCCGCCATCGCCGGGCTCGCGAGATGGGTGCGGGCGCGCGGTCCCTGCCGGCCGATGAAATTGCGGTTGGAGGTCGAGACCGAACGCTGACCGGGCGCGACCACCTCGCCATTGGCGGCGAGGCACATCGAACAGCCCGGTTCGCGCCATTCAAAGCCGGCCTCGATGAAGACCTTGTCCAGTCCTTCGGCCACAGCCTCGCGCTTGATCGTTTCTGAGCCCGGCACCACCCAGGCCCGAACGCCGGGCGCGACCTTGCGGCCGCGGGCGATCGCGGCGGCCGCGCGCAGATCGCTCAAGCGGCTGTTGGTGCAGGAGCCGATGAACACCCAATCGACCGGCGTGCCCATGATCGGCGCACCGGGCTTGAGGCCCATATAATCGATCGCTGTTTCGATCGCGGTGCGGCGCGCCGGATCGGCGATTTCAGCGGGACGCGGAACGTGGCCGTCGACGCCGATGACGTGTTCGGGGCTGATGCCCCAGGTGATCTGCGGGATGATCTTTGTGACATCGATGGTCACTTCACGGTCGAACACGGCGTCAGCATCGCTCGGCAATTGGCGCCACGCGGCGAGCGCGCGCTCCCACATCGCTCCTTGCGGCGCATAGCGACGGCCGCGGACATAGTCGTAAGTTTTTTCGTCCGGCGCGATCATGCCCATCTTCGCACCGAGTTCGATCGACAAATTGCAGATGGTGAGCCGGCCTTCGACGGGCATCTCGCGGATCGCGCTGCCGGCATATTCGACCGCATAACCGGTACCCCCGGCAGCGCCAACGTGTCCGATCAGCGCAAGGATGAGGTCCTTGGGCGTCACGCCGGCCGACATCCGGCCTTCGAACTTCACGCGCATGGTCTTCGGGCGGCGCTGAATCAGCGCTTGCGTCGCCAGCACATGCGCCAATTCGCTCGATCCGATTCCGAAGGCGAGCGCACCTAGCCCGCCATGCGTGCAGGTGTGGCTGTCGCCGCAGACGATCAGACAGCCGGGAAGGCTGAGGCCAAGTTCGGGGCCGATGACGTGGACGATGCCCTGGCCGGGCTGATCGAGATCAAACATGGTGATCCCGCTCGCCGTGGTCTCAAGCCGCAGGCCCTCCAGCAATTCCAATCCGGTCTTGCTGGTGCCGCTACGGCCGCGAGCGGTGGAAATCGCGTGGTCCGGCGTGGCAAAGGTCAGTTCGGGATTGTGAACTTGGAGATCGCGGCTCTTGAGATCAAGCAGGCCGCGCGAACCTCCGAGGTCGTGCAGCAAATGGCGATCGATGTGGAGAAGGTCTGTATCATCGCTGATACAGGCGATGACGTGCTGGTCCCAGATCTTGGCCAGCATGGTACGGCCGGTTCTATCCAAGCCTTGTGTTTCCAAAGCCTCACCTCCCTAGTTGGCCACGGATTTGCACCGTCGTCAGCCGTTTGGCACGGCTTGATGTGAGGGCCTCTTTGGGCCCCGACCTTGGGTGCATCAAAGCACAACAGCCTCGGCCTCGGCTAGGGTCTAGGAAGATGACAGCTCGGCTTCGCCGTGGCCCGTTATTTCAGCAGGCCAGCAAAGGTTTTCGCGAAGGTGTGGACGTCGCCCGGCCACCGCGCCGAAACATAGTTGCGGTCCTGCACCACGAAGGCTGGCCGCGCATCGGCCATGGAATCGCGCTGCAAGCCGGAGGTTCTTCGGCGGTATTCCGGATCGGCGCGGGGAACATCGAGAAAATCCGCTGGGCTCGCCAGCGCGCGCGCCACCTCCTGCTGCACCGACATATAGCCGTCGGGCTCGCCGGTCTTTTCGAGATAGGTGCGGTAGTAGTTCGGATCCCAGAACCGCGTGATGCGGGCGAGTTTCCACGCGCTGTTCTCGAGCGCCCAGGTCAGCGCCGTCGTCTTGTAGCCATGAAGCACCGAGCGGCCGGTGCGTTTCGAGATGCTGCGCGCGGCCAACAGAACGCCATGGCAGATCGCGGCGACCGGCTTTTGAGCTTCAAAGAAATCCGTCACGTGACTCTGGAGTGTTTTGTTCTCGAGATAGTCGCGCATGCCGCGCGCGCGATGCCCGCCTGGCAGGAGCAGCGCGTCGAAGGCGGCGGGATCGACGGAATCCCAGCGCAGCGGGGCCGAATAGTTCCGATCGGCAATCATCGCCGCATAGGCGTTTCGCGCATCACCGTTCGCCCGCATCAGAAGTCCGATCAGCGGAAAATTCCGAAGTAATGGAATCTCCCCCCAGAGATCGAGGCCTTGCCCCGATAGCATCATGTCGTCGGCAACCGCCGGCTGACCGTCTGGCGTCGCAAAGATGGTGGTGTGGCCCGCGTTCGCCAGCACCTGCCAACTGATGGCGGCTTCGCTCGGGTCGAAGTCTCGCGTTGGCAGAGGAATGAGAACGCGGGCCATCGTGCCTCACACCAGGAAGACGGTCGATCCAGTCGTTTTGCGCCCCGCAAGATCGGCGTGCGCTTTGGCGGCGTCCTTCAACGCATAGGTCTGGTTGACATTGATCTTCA
>JBEKZZ010000096.1:0-10930 GCA_049509335.1 Bradyrhizobium sp.
GCAAACGGCAATGGCTGGGCTGAACTACAGAATAACGGCATACTCGAAGGTGAAATCTGCCTCCTCAACGGAGACGACATCCCATTCATCGCGTGTCGAGCATAGACTTCTTCAACAGCCTGCTAGCGCTTCCGCCGCTGATTTTGCGCAGAACCCGTTGATCGGATGTTCAAGTTTCGCCGGCGTTTCGAAGCCTGCGCGGGCCGCTACGCCAAGCGCTCGATCAGCGGTATGAGCGAGGCAATGTCCGGAAAAATGAAATCCGGTTTTGGCACGGATGGCGCCAGCTGGACGTTGCGCCGGTTGATCCACGCGATCGTCAGCCCGAGCGGCTTGCCGCCGACCATGTCGGTAAATTGCGATTGTCCGGAATGCAGGATCTGATCCGGGGGAACTCCAGCGTGCGCCAGGAGATAGCGGAAGAGGGTGCCGTCAGGCTTGTAGCCGCGTGCCTTTTCGGCCGTGCAGACCAGATCGAATTCGCGCTGTAACGGCGTGGCTGCCAGAAGATCGTTGTCGATGTTGGAAACGATCGCCAGCCGATGCCGCCGGCTCAAGCTTTCGAGCGTTGAAAGGACATCCGGATAGAGCTGGAATTCCGCGAACGCGTCGAAGTACCGGGAAATCAAACCGGGGTTGCCGCGAACGTTGAAGTGGGCGAACGCCTCATCAAGCGACAGCGCGCAGATTTCCTTGTACGGCCGATAGGTCTCCCAATAATGGGCTATGTTCCGTTCCTCCCAATATTCCCAGAAGGCGCGCACGTCGGCATCCGGTCGGCCATATTCGCTGAGGATGGAGCGAAAGGCTTCGTACGAGCTCTCCCGCACGTTGACGAGGGTGCCGAACACGTCGAACGAAAGAAGCATGGCGGGTCCTTCCGATGTGCCTTGTGTGCGGGCCTGTTGTGCCTCATGTGCAGCTGAATTGCCGCTCCATCTGCTCACTGACGGCGCGGTCGAGATGCGACAGCGCTGCCGCAAACGACGCCATGGCTGGCTGGCCCGCCCGCATCCGGAGGACGACTTCCCGGCGAGCGGCTTCCAGATCGATGCCGAGCACGCGGCCGTCTCGCACAATCGTGTGTCCGGCGACGATGAGCTCGTGGATATGACGCGCGGTCGCTCGCGCGAACACCAGATCGACCGGATCGAGGTCGTCGCGAAGCTTGTCATTATCGAGCGCGTCATAGTCCAGCAGCAGAAGATCAGCCGGCGCACCTGCTTCGATCATGCCGCCGTCCTTTGAATTTGTCACAGACAGGCGGCCTGTGTTTGCAGCAGCGGACAGCATGTCGTTCTCGGTCAGTTTCGGCGTGAACCCTGAACCGAGATGCAGGAGGTGGGTGAGGCGAAGCTCGCGCAACATATCGTCGTCGTCATCGAGCGCGCCGCCATCAATTCCCATGGCCACGCGGCAGCCGCAGCCGAGCATCTTTGCGACCGGTGCTACGCCAGATCGCAATTTCAAGTTCGAACTTGAATTGGTGGAGATCGTCACGCCGCGCTCGGCCAGAAGTTCCAGCTCGTCGGGCCGGGTCCAGACACAATGCGCCAATGTCAGGCGCGGGGAGAGCAGCCCGATGCGATCCAGGGATTTGACGACGTCGCCGCCGTAGAGCTGGTCGAGATAGCCGCGTTGATAGCGCGTTTCGAACAGATGCATGTGAACCCGCCGTCCGGACAGGTGTGAAGCTTCGGCAATCGCCTCCAGCAGCGCATCGCTGCACCATTGCACACCGTTCGGGCCGTATTGCACGTTGAAGGCGGGGCCGTCGGCGGCGGCTGCGACATCTTCGACGAGTTTGATATAATCCTTCGGTGCGAGCGGCGGGCGGACGAAACGGCTGACGATTTCCTCGCGCGCGTTTTGCGGAAGGGCATCCAGCAGCGGTTCAGGCGGCCCGTATCCGATCGGATTGCGGTCCTTCATGGAAACGGCAAATCCGACGCGTACGCCGACATCGCGTGCCGCGCGCGCCACTTCGGCCGCTTCCGCCGGCAAGTCGGTAAAACCCTGCGCGCGCGTGTAATGCATCATGACGACGCCGGCGCCGCCGAGCGCACTGTTGCCGAGCGAGACGGCTGCGGCAAGGTACGGATCGACGGAGGGGAATAATGCGAGATATTGCAGCCAGGCCTCCAGCGGCTTGCCGCTGGCGCCGATCGAACTGGTGCGAACCGCGCGGCCATGGTCATGGGCATTGACCAGCGCGGGCATGGCGAGAAGACGCGGTTTTGAAGAACCGGTGAACGGGCGGAGCGAATGGATACGATCGCCGTCGATTTCAATCGTTTGGTTGTTCTGAACGCCTGCTCGGTTAAGCAAATGGGCAGAGTCGATCTGGCGCATCTTAACGTTCCGTTTTTTCAGTGATTGATGGCTGGAAGCTGTCGCTCGGTCTTGGGCGGAAGAAAGCTGCGATCGAACACTTGCGAAGCCTCCGGCTGCCGCGGCAGTTCAAAGGACGTGGAGATGATGTCGATTGAGGATTTCAACCGGTCATCATTGACGTCGCCAATTCCCAACTGTTGCGCCTCCGGCGTGTCGATCAGCGATCCCCAGACATAAATCAGACGGCGCAGTTCGATATCCTTCTTCAGCAACGGTTCTTCCGTCGCCAACAGGTCGATTGCCGCTTGAGGATCGTTGATGGTCTCGCTGATGGCACGGTTGATCGCCCTCAACAGGCCTTTGACGGCCTCGGGCTTCTCGTGTGCGAGTTTTGGCGAGACCATGACGCCGTTCGAATAGAGATCGATGCCGTGATCGGCGTAGAAGAACCAGCGAAAATCCTTGTCGGGATCGAGCTTGAGCGACACCAGGTTCATATAGCTGGTGGCGCTGAACACGGCGATCGAGTCCACCTGGCCGCGCAGCAGCATTTGTTCTTGCAGGTTTGGCGCGACCTGCAGGATGTCGAGGCTCGCATAGTCGATCTGGTTTTTCTTGGCGAGGACTGGCAACAGTTTCAGCGCCGCAGCGCCGGCCGGCGCGCCGATTTTGGTCCCGGGCAGATCCTTCAGCGACTTCAAAGGCCCGCTGGCTTTGGTCAGCAGCGCGAACGGCGCCTTGCTGTAGATCATATAGACCATGACCGGCGCCTCGGCCGGTCTTGTCGCCGCGTTCTGAATGATCGCGTTGACGTCGCCAAAACCGGCATCGTAGGCGCCGGACAGGATGCGCGTTACCGTCGCCGCTGCGCCCTCACCCTGATCGATGCTGACATCGAGGTTTTCGGCCCTAAGGTAGCCTTTCGCCTTGGCCCAGTAGAACCAGGCATGAAGGCCCTGGATCTTCCAGTCGAGTGTGAACCTGATTTTGGTTGCGGGCGCCTCGGCTTGCGCGGGCGCTATAGCCAAAATCAATGTCATCGCCGCGGCCGCCAGCCACTTGTTCATTTCACGCTCTCTGTTCTCATTTGCGGGCCAGCAAATGAAGTATCCCACTGCCGCTGACGGGAGTGATTAAATTAGTTGCAGCCGCTGCCTTTTTTATAGCAGGTGCTTATCCAATTTTTTGTGCGCCCCAAGACAAGCCAGACCGGGAACTCCGAACCTACGCTTCTTCTCCGGAATTGGAGCATGGCGCGGCCATGCCAGTGTCGAAGGAGAAGAAGATGCGGAAGCGGTTGTTCATGAGAGAACTCAAGCGGCGCCTGCATGTCGTGGGCTCGCGCGGTATCGTAATCGGCGCCATGGTCCTGGCCGGCCTTTGCGCGCCGGTGACGGCCAAGGCGGCACCGGCCGCCTGCGCCGGCTTGCAGGAAAAATTTCCGGACTGGAAGGGCAAGACGCTCGTCAATGCGATCAACCCGCATACGCCGGGCTATGAAGCGATCGATCCAAAGGATCCGAACAAATATATCGGCTTCGATATCGATCTCGGCGAGGAGATCGGCGAATGCCTTGGTTTCAAGGTAACCTACAAGGCCGTGACCTTCGCAGCCTTGTTGACGACGCTGGCGAGCGGCCAGGCCGACATCGTGATTTCAGACATCTATGCAACCGAAGAGCGCGCCAAGGCGGCCGACTTCATCACCTATTCCAAGGTGTTTGACGGCGTGCTGGTGGCCAAGGGCAATCCGAAGAAGATCGACGGCATCAACCTGTCGCTGTGCGGCGCTGCGGCGGCGGAAAATACCGGCTTCGTCGAGGTTCCGCTGGTCCAGGATATGGGCCCGAAGTGCAAGGAAGCCGGCAAGCCCGAGCCGACGCTGCAGCTCTATGACAACAACGCCAACTGCATCCAGGCGATCCTCGCCGGCCGTGCCGACACGTACGTCAACGACGTCAATACGGTCGATCAGGCGGTGAAGGCCAATCCGGACAAGTTGGAGAAGGCCGTTGCGGTGACGATCCCTTATTCCGTCGGCATCGCCGTGCCGAAGGACAAGCCGAAGTTCCGCGAGGCGGTGATGGCGGTCATGAACGAGATCTACAAGTCGGGTGACCAGGCCGCGCTTCTGAAGAAGTGGGACCTTGATCCCGCCAACCTCAAGGAACCGGGCCTGCTCACGGTCAAGTAATGGCGCTGTTTCTCCATTACCTCAGCCTGCCGTATCTGCTCGAGGGTATCGCGATCACCTTGCAGGTGACCGGCCTCGGCCTGATCGGCGGGCTGATGATGGGAATAGTCCTGGCGGCGATGCAATTGAGTCGCTTTCGCGTGCTCGCGGCTTTCGCGCGTGGTTACAGCGTGATTTTCCGTGGCACGCCGCTGATCCTGCAAATGGTGTTCGTCTACGACGCACTTCCGCATATCGGCATCAAGCTGCCGGCGATCCTCGCCGCCGGTACGGCGCTTGCCGCCAATGAGTCGCCCTTTATTTCGGAAATCCTGCGCGCCGGCGTGCTCGGCGTCGATCGCGGGCAAATTCTGGCCGGTCAGGCGCTTGGCATGACGCCCGGCGTGCTCATGAACCGCATCATCGCGCCGCAGGCGATCCGCACCATGATTCCGGCCTTCGGCGCCGAAGCCGTCAGCGCGCTGAAGAATTCGTCGCTGGCTTCCGTGATCGCTGTGCAGGAATTGACGCTGCGATCGACGCAATTGGCATCTTCGACCTTCGATTTCTTTTCGATCTTCTTCGCCTCCGGCCTGATCTATCTGTGCCTGACCGGCGCCGTTGCCGTGATTCAGCTCGTGGTCGAGGCCTGGCTCGATCTCGACCGTAAATCCTCGCACCAACGCCTGATGCGGTTGTTGCCCTGGTATCGCTTTCAGCCGTTGGACGAGCCGCTGGAAGTCGCGCCGGAGACGATCGAAGACGCGGGCGTTGCCGAACTGCCGCCGTTGCGGCCGAAGTTCGATCTGGCCGACCATGCCAAGCGCGCCGAAACCCTTCGCCGCAACAACGTGGCGGTGGGCGTCGAGGGCTTGCGCAAGCGTTACGACAAGCAGGCCGTGCTCGATGGCGTCGATCTGACGGTGCACATTGGCGAGGTGGTGGCGCTGCTCGGCCCTTCCGGTTCCGGCAAGAGTACGCTGCTGCGCTGTATCAACCATCTCGAGGGCTGGGATGCCGGCACGATCAAGGTCGGCGGCCGGCGCCTTGGCTTCAGCGACAACGGCAAGCCATTGTCGCCGCGCGCGCTCGCCAATGAACGCGCCGAAGTTGGCGTCGGCATGGTGTTCCAGCAGTTCAACCTGTTCGGCCATCTCTCGGCGAAAGAGAATATTGCGGGGCCGTTGCGTTGGGTTCACGGCTGGAGCCGTACCGATGCCGACCGGCGCGCAAGCGAATTGCTGGAGCGTGTCGGCCTCACCCAGCGCGCCGAGGCCCTGCCGCGTCATTTGTCGGGCGGCCAGCAACAGCGCGTCGCCATCGCGCGCGCGATTGCGCCCAATCCCAGCGTGCTGCTGCTCGACGAGCCGACCTCGGCGCTTGACCCCGAACTTGTCAACGAAGTGCTCGAGGTGATCCGCCGTCTGGCGATCGAGGACGGGCTCACCATGATCATTTCCACGCACCAATTGCGCTTTGCCGAAGAGGTTGCCGACCGCGTCCTGCTGCTGTCGGGCGGCGCCATCGTCGAGGAGGGGCCGGCGAGGGAGGTGCTGACCAATCCGAAAACGCTGGTCGCCCAGCGCTTCCTGAGCGCCATGATGGCGGAGGAATGACCATGGTTGCTGCCGCTCGCCTGCCGCCTTTTCTGAAAACTCCAGCTGTCGCCTGAGGTTATCCGCATGAAACATCATCTGCTCCCGGTATCTCCGAAGACTATGCACTGGGGTTACTTCAGCAAGAAGGTCGCGCCGTCGCTGACGCTGAAGTCCGGCGACCGCGCGACCATCGAGACGCTGACGCACCATGCCAACGACGATTACGAGCGCATGATTGCCGATGATCCTGGCGCGGAAGCCATCTTTCACTGGACCAGGGAACAGAAGACCATGGCCCGTCGCGGCTCAGGCCCGACCGAGGGCCCGTTCATCCGGGGGGCAGGCGAGGGCGTTGGCGTTCATCTTCTGACCGGTCCGGTCGCGGTCGAAAACGCCGAGCCCGGCGATATTCTCGAAGTCCGGATCCTCGACGTCCGGCCGCGGCCTGCCTGCAAGGCCTGCTATGCCGGCAAATGCTTCGGCTCCAATGCGGCGGCGAATTGGGGTTTTCACTATCACGACCTGATCGAGGAGCCGAAGCCGCGCGAAGTGGTGACGATTTTCGAGCTCGATACGACAGGGGAACCGTTTGCCAAGGCGGTCTATAATTATGTCTGGACCCCGCAAACCGATCCCGACGGCATCGTACATGCGACCATCGATTACCCCGGCGTGCGGGTCGATCACGCCACCATTCGCAAGCGCGAGAACATCCTGACCGGCGTCAAGGTGCCGGCGCGGCTGCATTTCGGCACCATGGGGCTTGCGCCATCCGAGCAGGATTTCGTCAGTTCGATCCCGCCGAGCTACACCGGGGGCAATATCGACGACTGGCGTATCGGCAAGGGCGCGCGGATGTACTATCCCGTCGCGGTTCCCGGCGCGTTCTTTTCGGTCGGCGACCCGCATGCGGCGCAAGGCGATAGCGAGCTGGGCGGCACCGCGATCGAGACCTCGCTCACCGGCGACTTCGAGTTCATCCTTCACAAGAAGAACGACCTGGGAGGGACCGCGCTGGAAGGCCTCACTCATCCGATGCTGGAGAATGAGCAGGCCTGGTCAGTCTACGGTTTTACCTACCCAAATTATCTGGCGGAACTTGGCGCGGGCGCCGAGATCGAGATCGCCAATCATTCGAGCCTGGACCGGGCGATGCGCGACGCTTTCCGAAAATTACGGCGGTTCCTGATGACCGTTCACAAGCTGAGCGAGGACGAGGCGATCTCGTTGATGTCGGTCGGCGCCGATTTCGGCGTCACCCAAGTGGTCGACGCCAACTGGGGTGTCCATGGAACGATCAGGAAAAACGTCTTCAGATGCGAATAAGGAGCTGAACGACAACGAAAAATAGCCATCGCTGACGTTTTACTGCAACGTCCGTCTTTGGTCGGGCGACACCGTGCTGCTGGCACGGAGGTTGCTTCGCTCAAGCGCGGTGGTGTGGGTTGTAGGCGCATGAGCTTTCGTCCGTTCACGAGTGAATCCTATGCCGAGCACGATCGGCCGGACGCGTGGCGTGACGTTTTGGGTACCGCGGGGCTGCAACCGCTGTCGAACCCGACCTTCTATGCCGGACATGCCACCGCCTCCCATCGCAGCGCCAAAGGCGTCACGCTGGTCAAGCTGGCGGCGGGTTCGCAAGGAATCGCGCCGCTTTCCGGCGCCGGCGACGACGCCTTGCCCATTGCATTGCTTCCGACCGAGGACGGCGTCGTGCTGCACAGCGGCGGACATCAGATTGTTCCGGCCGGACATCTTCTGGTGCTGCCGCCGCAAGGCGACTGGACCCTGTTTTTTCAACGCGACCTGCGCGCAATCGGTCTTTATGTGACGGGTGAGGCGTTCCATGGCCGCAAGACCGGCGCTGTGGGCTGGATTGAGCCGCGCGCGGTGGCGCCGCAAGGCTTTGCCGGTGTTTTTGCCCGCGCAATGACGTCAGCCGTGCAGTCGCTGGATGCGCTGTCTGATCTCGAGTGGGATGCGGTGGCGCAGGGGCTCGCCGATCTGCTCTTCACCTTGACCCGGCAAATGGCGGCGCCGGTGTGCGACGGTGGCAGTTCGACCAAAGCGGCCATTATGAATCGCGCTTGCCAGACCATTGAACGCGGGCTCGAGGATCCCGACCTGACGCCGGCACGCGTGGCGCAAAGCGAAGGAATTTCCGAGCGATACCTGCAAAAGCTGTTTGAAGGGGTTGGCGACAATTTCAGCCATTATGTCCGCGAGCGGCGGTTGCAGCGCGCCTGGGCCGACCTCGCCAATCCGGCGGAAGGCAACCATACGATTTCGGAAATCGCCTACCGCTACGGTTTTGGCGACTCCGCGCACTTCAGCCGGACCTTCCGCGCCCGGTTCGGCCTTTCGCCGCGTGAATTCCGTCAGCAGGAAGCAGAACGCATCGCGACATCGACGATCGCGGTCGGCCATCGCGGCTGGCCGCAGGACGCCTTGGCTCAGCTTCGCCAGCAGCGGGCGATCACGGCATCCAGTGAGGTTGCGGCATTACCTGCCGCCAACGACGACGCGGAGATCGCTTCCGAGCCAACCCATCATCATTTGGCGATCAAGGCGGAGCGGGTTCATTGGGGGTTCTTCAGCCGGTCGTTGCAGCCGCAGGCCGAAATTCGTTCCGGCGACACGATCACAATCGAAACCCTGACGCAGCACGCCTCCGATGACGCCGAACGCATGATTGCAGGCGACACTGCGGCGGAAGAAATCTTTCGCTGGACGCGCGAGGGCAAGACGGTGGACCGGCGTGGGGCCGGCCCGATGGACGCCTCGGTGTTTGGTCGCGGCGCCGGCGAGGGATTTGGCGTGCACATCTGCACCGGGCCCGTTGCCGTCAAGGATGCGCAGCCCGGTGATGTGCTGGAGGTGCGTATATGCGACATCGTACCGCGCCCGAGCCAAAGCGCGGAATATGCCGGGCGGGTGTTCGGCTCCAGCGTGGCGGCGTGGTGGGGCTATCACTATGACGAGTTCGTAGCCGAGCCGAAGCCGCGCGAGGTGGTGACGATCTACGAGATCTTCGACGATGCGACGGGGCCGCATGCGCGCGGGCTCTATTCCTATCGCTGGGAGCCGCAGACCGATCCGTTCGGCGTCGTCCATCACACCTATGACTATCCAGGCGTGCCGGTGTCGCCGCGCAGCGTTAAAAGGCGGCACGATGTGCTTGACGGCATTCGCATTCCCCTGCGGCCGCATTTCGGCGTGATTGCGCTCGCCCCGCGCGAAGCAGACTTCGTGGATTCCGTGCCGCCGTCCTATTTCGGCGGCAATCTCGACAACTGGCGGCTTGGCAAGGGTTCGACCATCTATCTGCCGGTGTCGGTGCCGGGCGCGCTGTTGTCGATCGGCGACCCCCATGCGGCGCAAGGCGATGGCGAAATCAGCGGTACGGCGATCGAGTGCTCGATGACCGGCACTTTCCAGATCATCCTGCACAAGCGGGGCCAGTTGGCGGACCGGCCATTCGCAGATTTGACTTACCCTCTGATCGAGACCGAGACCGAGTGGGTGCTGACCGGCTTCAGCCATCCCAATTATCTCGCCGAATTCGGTACCCAGGGGCAGAGCGAGGTTTACGCCAAATCGTCGCTCGACCTTGCGATGAAGGATGCGTTTCGCAAAGTGCGGCGCTTCCTGATGAACGTGAAGGGATTGAGCGAGGATGAGGCGATCGCGCTGATGTCGGCAGCCATCGATTTCGGCGTTACACAGGTGGTGGACGGAAATTGGGGCGTTCACGCCGTGTTGCGCAAGAGCCTGTTCGACAACCCGGCCAGCCCCGCGAAGTGAGGACCATCGCTTGAAATTTCATATGATTGCCGGCGGCCCGAAGCCGGTGGCGCCATTCAGCCACGCGGTTGAGACCGATGGCTTCATTTTTGTCACCGGGCAGATGCCGGATCGCCCGGAAACGCCCGGCGTATTGCCGGAGGGCATCGTCGCCCAGACGCATGCCGTGATGGCCAATCTCAAGATCGTACTCGCCGGAGTTGGGCTCGGCCTCGAACATATCGTGATGACGCGCATCTATCTGACACGCTTTGACGAGGACTATGCCGCCATGAACGAGACCTATCGCGGCTATTTTCCGATCGACCGGCTGCCGGCCCGCACCTGTGTCGGCGTCACCGGACTTGCCTACAAGGCGCTGATCGAGATCGATCTCGTCTGCAAGCGGCCGGCCGCTGCGTAGTTTTGCGATACGCCCGTCCGGCTCTCAGGCCGCGCGCGCGGGAGGGCCCGCGGCCTCGAGCGCTGTGACTTCTTCGTCGGTGAAGACACGGCTGCGGGTCAGAAACCTGACGCCCTCCGGGGCTTCGGCGGAGAATCCGGAGCCTCGGCCCGGAACGACATCGATGATGAGCTGGGTGTGCTGCCAGTATTCGAACTGCGCGGCGCCGATATAAAAATCGCAATCGGCGATCTTGCCCAGATGCACGTCCTGCGGGCCGACTCGAAAGTCCCCCGCCGGATAACACATCGGCGCGGAGCCGTCGCAGCAGCCTCCG
This sequence comes from Bradyrhizobium sp., assembly GCA_049509335.1. Classification (GTDB taxonomy): domain Bacteria; phylum Pseudomonadota; class Alphaproteobacteria; order Rhizobiales; family Xanthobacteraceae; genus Bradyrhizobium. Next base: position 10,629 of record JBEKZZ010000096.1, read on the forward strand.
GATTGATGGAACATCAGCGCGCCATGTTGCGCTTTCAGGCGCGCAACAATTTCGACGGCCTTGTCCGTAATCTCGACTCTGTTGACCATTCTCTCAAGCTCCACGCAGCAAGCACAGCAGGCGTGAGCTTGAGCTCACGCCTGCTGATACAACGACCAGGCTCTAGAAGAAGCCGAGCGCCTTGTTGGAATAGCTGACCAGGATGTTCTTGGTCTGCTGGTAGTGATCGAGCATCATCTTGTGGTTTTCGCGTCCAATGCCCGACGCCTTGTAACCGCCGAATGGCGCGTGCGCGGGATAGG
>JBEKZZ010000097.1:0-10636 GCA_049509335.1 Bradyrhizobium sp.
ATATCAACAGGCGCAGCTCGGCTATGTTCGCGCGGAGGCACAGCGCTACCAGGACACGGTCCAGCTCCTGGTGGCCATGGGAGGAGGGTGGTGGGACCAAAAGCTCGCATCCGCGGATGGCGGCGGCAAGTAGCCGGCATTGATCCGCGGCCACGTCCGACGCCGACCGCCGTCCAACACTGATTCTCGAACATTAAAGCCTTTCACGAGCTTGCCCAATATAAAACTATACGGTATAGTTTATATGAGATAGCAAAATGGACCCAGGCACGGAAAGGTCGTTGAGCTGTCCGAAGTCTGCAGGAGGCAACACATGCATAAATTCTTCTTGGCACTCATCCTGGTGTCGGTCCCGGTTTCGACTGGCGCCCTGGCTCATAGCGGCTCGGAGCAGGAGCAACAGGCATGCACCCGCGACGTACAGCGTTTCTGCCGCAAGCTGACCGATCAAGACGACTTCACTATTCTGGGCTGCCTCAAGGAAAACCGTGCAAAGCTATCGTCCGCGTGCCGGGAAGTGCTGGTCAGCCACGGGCAATAGCGAACGATGTTGGAATCCGGGAAGGTCGGCCTGCTCGTGTAGAGCCCGCTTGCCGGCTGTAGACGGGTTTGCACTCATCCACGCCAGCTTTAGAGCTGGGCGAGGTGATCGGTGACCTCGACTCCGGCAGAACCTTGTGCGCAGACACCAATCGGCGGCGCGTTGCAGTTCCGACAGGAACTTTTCGTCGTTGACGGGGAAGTAGCGATACTGCCGCTTGAGGGCGATGAACTCGACGCCACCGAGCCGGGAATCATCAAGCTGACGGTGACCAATAACGCGATTGCTGTTGTGGAAGACGCGCTGTCGTTGACCAGCAATCATGGTCTTTCGCGAACCAACCCGCTGGAGCGGCATTATCGAAAAGCCTGGGAGAAGGCCGAGGCGATCCTGATGCGGGCGGCCGCGCTACAGGACAAGACCGGCTATCGCAAGCCCGCAGACGGCCATGCCACCGCTGGCGCCAGGCGGCTGCTTGCGCTGGCAGATCAAGGCACCCGCATCGACAAGCGCCTGTGGACCGAGATCGCCAAGCTGACCGGGGCCAACAGTAACACGACGGCTCTTGTTGGAACGCGCGAACAGGTCGCGGAAGTATTCGGCGATTACTACGACCTCGGCATCAGCCATTTCCTGATCCGCGGCTTTGATCCGCTGATCGATACCATCGAATACGGCCGGGAGCTGATTCCGTTGACACGCAAGCTGATCGCCGGGCGTAACGCCGCCAAGGGTGTAGCCGCCGAATGATGCGGTCCTCAGAAGAGCGCCCCGAGTGTCGCCAGCGTCGACACACCATACCCTCTGCTGCGCCTGACAAATTCCTGTCGCACCGTTTTCTCCCTTAGCTGTGCATTGTCGAGCGGCTCAGCCGGTGCCGAGCAATTCATGCAACGAGCGATCGATGAAAGGCGCATCCTCAGGGTTCCATAGCGTCATATGCCCCCAGATCGACGGGATGGGACGACATTGGGCGCCAGGAACCCGGCTCGCCTCGTATTCGCTGTCCACCGGCGGAAAATAACTATCGTATTGACCGGGCAGAATGATGGTGCGGGCCTTGATGGCGCGGAGCGCCTTGTCGAAGTCGCCGCCATAGACCGGCCCGTCGCTGATGTCGCCGTCATGCCATGTCCACAGCATCGACAGCAGATTGTTGGCGTCGTGGTGGATGAAGGCGGGTTCCCAGAAGTACTCGACGAATTCCTCGTAGCTCTTGGCGTTCATCCCGCGGAAGGCCTCGGTGCGGTAGAACGGCTCCGAGAAGCCCCACCCGGCATAGATCGACGCGAAGGCCTGGAGGCCGCGCAGCGGCGGCCGCTCGTAGTAGCCATCGTTGAACGCGGGATCGAGCTCGAGCGCCCGGCGCAACGACAGCAGGAAGACCTTGTTGAATTGCGCCGTCCGGGCCGAGCCACAGATGGGCGCGATCGCCTCGACCATGTCGGGGTATTGCGCGCCCCACTGAAAGGCCTGGCAGGCGGCCATGGACCAGCCGGCGACAAGGCGGATGCGCTCGATGCCGAGCTTCTCGGTCAGCAGCATGTGCTGCAGCCGAACGTTGTCATGGAGCGTCGTTCGCGGAAAACGCGGCCCCTCGTAAGGGGCGGGCGTGTTGCTCGGCGAGGACGAGACGCCGCCGCCGAGGAGATTGGTGAGCACGATAAAATGCCGCTCGGGCGTGATCGCGCGATCGGTTCCCACCATGCAGAATTCGGCCTCGCGATGCGTTCCCGAGTACCACGACGGGATGAGGACGACATTGTCGCGGGCCGGCGAAAGCTTGCCCAGTGTCTTGTAGGCGAGACGCGCCGTCGGAAGCGAGCCGCCCTTCTGCAACGCGAAATTCTCGGCTTCGAAAATCTCGAAATCGGTCATCGAACCCTCCCTAAACGTTTCGCGGATTCCTTCATATCGTTCTTCCTCGTCTCTTTCCGTTCACTATGGGCGTCGTCCGCTACTTCCGCGTAATCAGGCGCATCAACCCCATGTCCAGCGCCAGGGCGCCGACGATGATTCCGCCCTTGATGATGTCCTGGTAGTAGGGACTGATATCGAGCAACACGAAGCCGTTCGAGATCGTCGCGATGATGCCGAGGCCGACGGCGGTGCGCCACATGGCGCCCGAGCCGCCGGCCAGCGAGGTTCCTCCGACCACGACGATCGTGAGCACGTCGAATATGATGGCGGGATCGAGATTCGATTGTGCCGAGTTCAGCTGCGAGGCGGTGATGCTCCCGGCGATGCCGACGCAGCCGCCGAGCAAGACATAGGCGCTGGCGACGGTCGTTCGCACCCGCATGCCGGAGAGCCAGCTCGCCTCATAGTTTCCGCCGACGGAATAGATCGCCTCGCCGTAGACTGTGAACGCCAGAACGAAGCCGAAAAAGACGAGGAAGCCGATGAGCAGCATGCCGGAGTAGGGGACGCCGTACCAGCGTCCGGCGCCGAGGAAGGCAAAATCGGGATTCGAGACGATGAACGCCGCGTTCTGCGTCAGCACGAGTGCGACGCCGTTCAGCATGAAGCCGGTTCCAACAGTTGTAATAAAGGGATTGATACGGACGACGGCCACCAGGACGCCGTTGATCAGCCCGAACAGGAGCCCAGCAGCGATTGCGGCGAAAAACGACAACGCCGGATCCTGTGTCTGGCCGACATAGGCGGCGATGACGGCACAAAGCGAATAGCCCGAGGCAACCGACAAGTCGAAGCCGCCGGTCAGAATGACGAATGTCATGCCGACTGCCATGATGCCGGCCGGCGCCCATTGCGACAGAATGTTGAAAATGTTGTGCAGCGAAAGAAATGCCGGATTCCCGATGGTCACGATCGCAAGCAGAAGGACGAACGTGGCGATGATGCCATAGACGCGAATGAGGGTCGGCAGAAAGTTGCGAAGCGACGGCGTCACGGTGGTGGTCATCTTGTCCTGTTGCACTTGGCTCATCTGGCGCCTGCCATCACTGGTTCGCTCGACCTTCGACCGCGAAGATCAGCTTGAGAATGCGCTCTTCGCTCGCCTCGGCGCCCTCGAGGAGCGCAATTTGCGCGCCGCGCGCCATGACCAGCACCGTATCGGCGTGCTCGACGATTTCCTCCAGATCGGATGAGACCAACACCACCGCCATTTTTTCTTTCGTCAGACGGCGGATCGTGCGGAAGATCTCTTGCTTCGCGCCGATGTCGATGCCGCGCGTTGGCTCGTCCAGCAGCAGTACGCGTGGCCGGCGATGCAGCCATTTACCGATGACGAGTTTCTGCTGGTTGCCCCCCGACAAGGTGCCGGCGAGGGCCCCCAGCCTATTCGCATCGAACCCGACATCGTCGGCCAAGCGCCGCGCGCGACGATTACGCTGGCCTTCATCGATCACGGGGCCGCGTGCTACGGCGTGGAGATCGGTGAGCGTGAGATTGGAGAGCGCGCTTCGTCCCAGCACGAGCCCTTGGTGCTTGCGGTCTTCCGGCGCTAGCGCGATGCCCATGGCGATGCCCTCCCGCACGCTGCGCGGGAGGGGGCGTGCGCGGCCGTCGATGGCCAGCGCGCCCGTCGCCGCGGGGTCGGCGCCGGCGAGTGCGCGGAGCACTTCGCTGCGCCCCGATCCCACCAGTCCGGCGATGCCGAGCACCTCACCCTCATGAAGCACGAAGGAGACCCCGGCGACGCGGCCCTCGACGCCGAGGTCGCGCACCGCGAGGACCTCGGGACCGCGCGGCCCTCGATCATCGCGGGTCGGCGCCGCGCGCAGCGTCCCCAGCATCGCGGCGACGAGCCTGTCCTTGCTCAGGTTCGTGGCGGCGTCGGTCAGGATGAGTTCGCCGTCGCGCATGACCGAGACGCGGTCGCATAGCGCCAATACCTCGTCGAGGTCGTGCGAAATGAAGATGATGGAGGTTCCGGTCGCACGGAGCCGACCGATGAGATCGAAGAGTTTCGAGCGCTCGAAGGGGCCGAGCGCCGCCGTCGGCTCGTCCATGATGATGACACTGTGGTCGGCGTGAACCGCGCGCAGAATCTCGATCATCTGTTGGCCGGCCACCGGCAGGCCTCCGGCTTTCTCGTGAGCGCCGATGCTCAGGCCCATGCGTCCGGCGAGCTCGGCGAAGCGACGTTCCATCTGCCGCCGGTCGGTGAAGAAGCCGCGTGACGGAACCGCACCGAGAAACACGTTGGACATCGCCGACATTTCCGGGACGATGGTCAGCTCTTGATAAATGGCGGCGATGCCGGCGGCGCGCACCTGGCGGGGATTGCTGATCGTGATGGGCTTGCCCTGCACCTCGATGTCGCCTTCGTCGGGTACGGTCGCGCCGGCGAGGATGCGGATCAATGTCGACTTGCCGGCGCCGTTGGCGCCGACCACGCCGTGAATCTCGCCGCTCCGCACATCGAAGTTGACGCTACGCAGCGCGCGTACGCCCGGAAAGGATTTCGAGAGCTGCCGCACGCGAATCGCGAGGTCACTCGCGTGCGGCGAGGTCGTGCTATACGGGCGGTCGGGCTGCATGGATCGGTCCGACACGCGGATTTCAGTAGTTGGGGTGATACTTGTCGGCGTTGTCCTTGTTGATGATGATCGTCCCGGTGCTATCGACGATCTTGGGCAACAGCGCCTCGTCGATGTATCCGTTGACCGGCTTCCCATCGATCGCCATCAGCAGAGCCACGGCGCCGTAATAAGCCTCTTCATAGGGAAGATAGGCGGTGGTCGCGCTGAAGATGCCAGCCTTGACCTTGTCGACGCCGAGCTTGGTGGCGCCGCCGGAGTAGATTCGCACGTCGACACCCGGCTTCTTCCCGGCGGTGACGACGGCCTGTTCGACGCCGCGCGACATGTCGTCCCAAGACGACACGACGACTGTGATCTCTGGATGCGCCAACAGCGCATCCTGGATCTTCTTCAGCGCGATTCGCGGGTCGAAATTCGCGGGCTCGTCGACGACGACTTTGACATTCGGGTATTTCTGAAGGCCCTGCTTGATCGCCCCTTCCCAGTAGGTAAAGAGGTCCGAGCCGACGAAGCCGCCGACGGCAGCCACTTGGCAGGGCGATGTGCATGACTTGAATGCGTTGTCGATTGAATCGGCAAAATGCGCCGGCCCCTGCATCGTTAAGGTTGCCGCCAACCCGGAAGTATAGTCGGGATCCCCGCACATCGCGATATCGATGGAAACGACGGGCTTGCCCGTCGGCTTGAGCAGGCGGTTCCACAGTCCGCAGGCTGGCTGCGCGGCGGCGGGCCCGAAGAGATAGCCGTCGAAGCCCTCCGTGACGGCGTTCTCTACGACCTTTGCCTGTGTCGCCGGATTGAAGTTAGCGTCGAAGATCTTGAACTCGAAGCCGTACTTCTTCGCCGCGTCTTTCAGTCCCTCGAGCCGCGCCAGGCAATAGGGATTGTCGACGCACTCGGTTAGGTAGCCGATGCGGTATTTTTTCGCCGGCATCGATCCGCCAGTGTCGTAGGCGATGATGGCTTTGACGGTGGCCGGCAACTCGGCAGCCGCAGGGAGTATACCGGCAAAGGCCATTGCCACAGCCATCAGCAGAAGGCGCGATTTCCATGCACCGCCGACGCGATTCCGAATCATATGATCCTCCTTCGTCTGTTAATCGTAGGTAGCGACGCGCAGACCAATTAGCGTGCGATCGCGCTGGCAGGGATCGTCTTTCCCAAGCTCGTGCGATGGTGCGGCACTCGGCCCCCGCGCGTCTTGCACGACGGCGCCCAATTAGTTGTCGGCGCGGGGCCCGCGGCTGCCCAAAACATGAGCGCATGTCGTCAAAGTGTAAGCAGGTGACACGGTGGCGGCCGGGCGGCGACTTCCGGTTCTCGACCGCCGGATGGCACGCTTTACGCGTCGAGGGCGGCACAGCTTTGTTGCCATTGGACGCGGATTTTCCGGCGATCCTATGGGCTGATCGTTGCCAGATGCGAGGCGGGCTGCGCGCTCTTGCGCAAAGGGGCGGGGGCAGTGGGCGCAGTGAAGACTTGGTCCTTCACGACTGAATCCTGTCCGGACCATCGGTGACTCGGCGCTTGGCGCGATGCCTTGGGTCGGCTATCGATCGAGACCCGCGGCCTGCGCATCGCGGCCCTTTTCGGCACGGCTCAGGCGATTGATCCGCCGCTCGATATCAATCGCCCATTGCTTTGCGTCATTCTGACGAAGGAATGTCTCATTGACAGATTTTCCTTTTCGTCGGACTTGGACCCTCCAAGAGCCTGATTTCAGCCTGGTGCTGCTGGCCACGCGTGTGCGCTCTGTGTGCATTAAGGCGTCGAAAAGCCGGATAAAAACGTCGCGTCATGGCGTAAAAAGGAGTGCACACGACGCGATCTACAAGTTGAGTTTGCTGTAAAAACGATGAAATATCAATCACATAGATTCTGTACCGCCCCGATGATGGATTGGACCGACTGAGCGGGAAAAGCAAACTACCATCAGCGCTTAAGCGGGATAGAGGTCAGCCGTGCAGTACCAAATGCTGTACCACGCCGTCGGCAAGCAGCTTTTGATCAGGCTGCGTCCGAGATGCGCATTTCAACGTGCAGGCCGGCAGCTCCGATCATATTGACCAAGGTATCGAGGCCAAACAATTCGATCTTGCCGCGCATGAGATCAGAGATACGCGGCTGCGTAACACCAAGCAGCTTGGCGGCCTCCGATTGGCTCAGCCCCGTTCGGGCGATATGATCCTTCAAAGCCATGATCAACGCTGAACGGAGCTTCATGTTCTCAGCCTGCGCAGGTGTATCCTCAATTGCGTCCCACACATTAGCGAAGCGTTTCTTGCTCATTGACTTAGCTCCTTTAACAAATCCCGGTAACGCTGTGCGGCTAGGTTCACATCCGCTTTGCTCGTTTTCTGCGTCTTCTTTTGGAAACAATGCAGCACGTAAACGGCATCATCGAACTTCGCTACATACAGCACTCTGAATGCTCCTGCGGCATCGCGAATCCGAATTTCGCGGACGCCTCGGCCAACCGCGTTCATGGGCTTCCAGTCGTCCGGCTCGCGCCCACGCTGGATTTGGTCAAGCTGATATCCCGCCTCGCGCCGAGCCGCTTGCGGAAAGCCACGTAAATCGTCGAGTGCGCTGCCGCGGAATTCTACGGGCTTCGGATCGGTCATTACTAAGGGCTAAAATACAAAATTTTGTATGTTATGGCAACTCCTTTCCGCCGGCGCCGCCTGGCCGGCCAACGGCGATTAGCGATCCGTGAGCTAATTCGCTACATTCAAGTTTGTTGTTCTGATGCCTGCCAATCTCAATGTCACAGACGGATGCCAGAATTTCTGAACTCATGGCCCGGCTTACTTCGCTGGAGCGTGAGCGCGCAGAGATCGTAGCTGAGATCAACGCATTGCGACCGGTGCAGAATGAGAGGACCGCGGCTGTTAAGGTTCCTTCGGGAAGAGCCGGCGACCCCACGGACCGGCATTCGCCAATCGAAAAGAAGATTGCTCTGTTCCGCCGGCTTTTCCGCGGCCGCTCAGATGTTTTCCCCATCCGGTGGGAGAATCGCACGATGGGGCGGAGCGGCTACGCACCCGCCTGTGCTAACGAATGGCGCCGTGGGATTTGCGAGAAGCCGAAAGTCAAATGTTCGGCATGTCCAAATCAGGCATTCCTGCCCGTAGATGACGTGTCAATCGAACGTCATCTACGCGGGACCGACGCGGACGGCGCCCCGTTCGTGATGGGCGTCTATCCGATGCTTGCGGACAACACCTGTTCGTTCCTGGCCGCGGATTTCGACGAAGGGGAATGGCGAAGAGATGCCTTCGCTTTTAGGGACTCTTGCGAGCGTCATGGAATACCTGTTGCCATTGAGCGGTCTCGATCCGGAAACGGTGCTCACGCCTGGATTTTTTTTAATGAGCCGATTCCAGCGGCATTGGCGCGCCGTCTTGGAGCCTTCGTGATTACCGACACGATGGAACGCGTCCCCGATATCGGATTCGGATCCTACGATCGGTTTTTCCCGAGTCAGGATTCAATGCCAGCGGGTGGCTTCGGCAACTTGATTGCCTTGCCCCTTCAGGGACTCGCGCGAAGTTGTGGCAACAGTGAGTTCATCGACGAGTCTTGTTCGCCATATCCGGATCAGTGGGCCTTCCTTTCGGCGATTGGGCCTATGCCGCGGGCAAAGGCGGAACGTCTGGTCGAGGAGGCAAGTGCATCTGGTAAAATTCTCGGCGTGCGTATCCCTCTCGTCGATGAAGACGAAGAACCGTGGCTTGCCACGCCGTCGCGTCGACAGATTCCGATCGCAATCAGCGAACCATTGCCAAGTGCAATCACTCTCGTGCGGGCGGATCAGACATACATCCCGCGTCACGCGCTGCCACCGCCTTTGATCGCGCGCCTTATTCGCCTCGCTGCATTCCAGAATCCCGAATTCTACGCCGCACAAGCGATGCGCCGCTCGACCTATGACAAGCCCCGGATCATCTCTTGCGCGGAGTTGACTAGCCATCACGTTGCGCTGCCTCGCGGGTGCTTCGACGCTGCACTAGACTTGCTTGCGTCACTTGGAATTACAGTAACGATCGAGGATCGCCGCTTTTCCGGTGCGGCGATCCCACTTGCCTTCACTGGTGCATTACGCTCCGATCAGGAAATCGCGATCGCAGCTCTGCTGCCGCACGATACGGGCGTGCTCGCGGCAACGACGGCGTTCGGCAAGACGATCTTAGCCATCCGGATCATGGCCGAACGCGGCCGGAATACGTTGGTGCTCGTTCATCGCCGTCAACTCATGGATCAATGGATCGAAAGGCTCACGGCGTTCTCAAATATGCCGCGTGACGCGATCGGCACAATCGGCGGCGGTCGTCGCAAACCGAAGGGTCAGGTTGACGTCGCCCTGATCCAGAGCTTGGTTCGCAAGGGAGAAGTCGATGATATCGTCGGCAACTATGGACATCTCGTGGTCGACGAATGCCACCATCTGTCGGCGGTAAGCTTTGAACTGGTCGCGCGCCGCAGCAAGGCGCGTTACATCCTTGGTCTGTCGGCAACGGTGACCCGAAAAGATGGGCATCACCCGATCATCGTTATGCAATGTGGTCCTGTCCGCTATCGCGTAGACGCGCGTTCTGAGGCAGCCAAACGCCCATTCGGTCACGTGGTGCAGATCAGGAATACCAGGTTCCAGCTTCAAGCCACATTGGACACCGTTTCTCCCTCGATCCAGGATGTTTTCAGGGAAATGGTCACCGATGAAGCACGCAATGATCTCATATTCGATGACGTCCTGCGCGCGCTGGAAGCGGGCCGTTCACCCGTCGTGATAACCGAGCGTACCGCCCATTTGGAGATCATCGCGAAGCGTCTCGAGCGTTTCGCAAGGCATGTCGTCGTATTGCGCGGTGGGCAAAGCGAGAAGCAGCGCCGCGACGTTGCCGCGCGACTCGCAGCAATTCCCCAAGCCGAAGAGCGTGTCATTGTCGCGACCGGACGTTACCTCGGCGAGGGCTTCGATGATTCCCGCCTCGATACCCTTTTTCTTACCATGCCGATTGCTTGGAAAGGCACGCTCGCCCAGTATGCCGGCCGGTTGCATCGTCTCAACGATGCTAAGCGCGAGGTGATCATTTACGACTATGCCGACATAAGAGTGCCGGTTCTGGCCCGCATGGCTGCGAAACGCCAAGTTGGCTATCAGGCGATAGGCTACCAAGTATTGGATGCGCGTGATCTGTTTTCTGATCGGGCGGTTATGCCGAACGAACCCGCATAAGTTTCGAGCCGATCGCTGACCGATCAGGCGTCTGCATCACGGCAGTGCGCGATTCCCATTCCCATTTCAAATTCGACGATCTGGCGCAGTTGGCATTGGCAAAACACTTTGTCGACCGACCAGTACTGCGCGGGGATTTTGGTACTGCCGTGCAGTACCGGGCAAGGCTGAAATAAGCGAAAATAATCGAGTGGTTGGATCAAGCCGTTGAAAAGAAAGGAAAATGCTTTAGGTCTATGCCTTCGATTATTTGTCGGTCCAGAAATCGATTGGACCGACTCATTCTGCGAAGATCAATGAAAACAACATGTTAGACTATCGCTTTGCCGTGGCACCGATGATGGA
>JBEKZZ010000098.1:0-10591 GCA_049509335.1 Bradyrhizobium sp.
AATGACTACAACGCCGACGCCAAACCGTTCGTCTGGACCAAGTCCCAAGTCCACCAAAAACGTCTCAAAGCACGTTTCGCGGATCAATGATTCCGGGTACTAGCTGACCGGCCAGTCCTCGGCCGTGATCGTGGCCGCGTCCGCGCCGACGATTTCGGACAACGAATCGCGACCGGTGCGCAACAGCGTCGCGGCCAGATCGCGCTTGATCTCCTCGACAAGGCCGAGCCCCTTGTAGATCAGCGCCGAATAAAGCTGGATCAGGCTGGCGCCGGCTCGGATCTTGGTCAGCGCGCCGCCGCCGGAATCGATGCCGCCGACGCCGATCAGCGGAAACGCACCCTCCGCCCTTACATAGGCCTCCGCCACCATCCGCGTCGACAGCCGATACAGCGGACGGCCGGAGAGCCCTCCGGACTCTTTGGCGCGATTCTGTTCGCGCAAGGTCGAGGGGCGCCCGAGCGTCGTGTTGGTCACGATCATGCCGTCGGCGCGGCGCGAGCGCGCGATGTGAACCACGTCGTCGAGTTCGGCAAGGCTGAGATCCGGGGCGACCTTCAACAGGATCGGCGAATCGCCGGCATTCTTTCGCACCCGCTCGCGGGCGTCGATCACCCGCGCCAGCAGATCGTCCAGCGCGCTCGCTTGTTGCAGGTTGCGCAAGCCCGGCGTATTCGGCGAAGACACGTTGACGGTGAAATAGCTCGCCACCGGCGCGAAGGTTTCGATCAGTTTCACGTAATCGTCGTTACGATCGGCGGAATCCTTGTTGGCCCCGATATTGACGCCGACAATGCCGCCAAGATGGGCGCGCGCCGCGAGCCGCCGCAGCACGGCTTCCGCGCCGTCGCCGTTGAAACCGAGGCGATTGACGATGGCTTCGTCGCGCTCCAGCCGGAAAATTCGCGGCCGCGGATTGCCGCCTTGCGGCCTGGGCGTCACGGTTCCGACTTCGACAAATCCAAAGCCGAGGCGCAGCAGCGCATCCGGCACCTCACCGTTCTTGTCGAAGCCCGCCGCCATGCCGATCGGATTGGGAAAATTCAGGCCGAAAGCCCGCACCGCCAGTTTCGAATCGTCGGCCCGCGGCCGCGCCGGCGGCAACAATTTCAAACCCTGCACGGCCAGCCGGTGCGCGTCTTCGGGATCGAGCCAGCGGAGCAACGGCAGCGACACGGCATCAAAGGCGCGGATCACAGATCGAACTCCGGGATGTCGTGAGAGCCGTCGGATCGCATGCGCATGGTATAGATGCCCCTGACCGCGCCGAGATCGAGTTCGCCATAGAGGTGCGGAAACAGTTCGTCGTTGCGTGAGCGCTCCCAGCGCAGCGCGTTGCCTAACGCATCCACATCGATCGCGATCAGGAACAGGCCGGTCTGGCCGGCAAAATGTTTGCGAGCGGTCTCTTCCACCTGTGACGCGGTCGAGAAATGAATGAAGCCGTCGCGGACATCGACGGCGCTGCCCCGGAACACACCCTGCCGCTCCGCTTCGCGCCAGGCCGAAGCCGGGCAGATCTTGTAGATCTTGTTCACGAAGGTCTCTGGTCCCCCTGGCCGCGCCTATCGGCGCGACACATCACTTTGAATGAAGCCGTCAATTCCTGCTTTCGCAGGGGCGGCGTCAAATATCAAGCCGGTCTCCACCGGCTGATCAGGTCGCGTAGTCCGGCTCCTTGCGGTCGATGATGCGCTTGAGCGCCGCGAAGTGCCGTTGCGCCGGACTTAAGCCCTCGTAAAAGCGCGTTCCGCTGATCTCCCGCTTGGTCTTTTCGACCACCGGTTCCGGCAGCTTTTTCAGCGGCTGGCCGGTCCACATCGCGTAGATCTGCACCTGGGCCGCGCGCTCGATGTAATAAAGCCGGTCGTAGGCCTCGGCGACGGTTTGGCCGACCGTCGAGATGCCGTGATTGGCCATGAACAGGATGGTCTTGTCGCCGATCACGCGCGCCAGCCGCGCGCCTTCGGCCGGGTCGAGCGCGGGGCCGGTATATTCGTCGTCATAGGCGATCTTGCCGGACATGCCCACTTCGGTCTGCCCGATTTCCTTGATGTGCGGATCTTCCAGGCGCGTCAGCGCGCTCGCATAGGGCATGTGGGTGTGAAACACCGCTTTCGCCTGCGGCAGCGCCTTGTGGATCGGCGCATGAATACAATAGCAGGAGCGCTCGACGTCGCCCTCGCCGCGCTTGACCTCACCGTCGTCGATGCCGACTTCCATGAAGCAGGAGGCCGTGACTTCCGACCAGTGCGTGCCGAACGGAATTTGATAATAGCGGTCGCTCTGACCGGGCACCACGTAGGTCAGGTGATTGAAGATGCCTTCGCTGAAGCCATGCATGTAAGCGAGCCGATGCGCGGCCGCGAGATCGACCCGCGCCTGCCATTGCTCGGCGCTGGTATCGGCAAGCGTCTCCGGCGAAACCCTGAACTGCATTGGCATTCTCCCTGAATGGTGCTGGTTGTTGAGGCAAGCCTAGCGCGATTTGAAGCGCCCGTCATGGCCGGGCTTGACCCAGCCATCCAGCAGAAGAGAAGGCCTGCCCTGCGAATTGGGATGGAGTGCTGTCGCGCTTTGGGCTGTCGTCCCTGCGAAAGCAGGGACAACGGAGAGACTTACGCGCTCCGCGCCAGCGCGCCATCGATCATCGCGACCGCATTGGCCAGACCATAGACCGCGACGAACGAGCCGAAGCGCGGGCCTTTTTCCTGACCGAGCAGCACCTGATAGAGCATGTTGAACCAGTCGAGCGACACGCCGGGACGACCGTCCTTGCCCTTCTTGACCGCGTCGAGGAATGGCTCACGGCGGCCGATCTCGTAGACGACGTTCTGGATATCCTCCGCCGTCGACTCGGGAGGCAGGTTCGCCAGCGCATCGCGTAAATCCTGCAACGCGACGCGCTCGCCGTCCGTCGGCTCGCGGAATTGTTTCTTCGGCGCCACGAAGTCGCGATAGTAGTTGATGGCGTAGCCGACCATCGCGTCGAGCTTCGGGTGCGTCTCTGGCGTCACGCCCGGACGATAGCGCCCGATGAAGCCCCAGAGCGTCGAGGCGTTCTCGGCATTCGACGACGACACCAGCGTCAGCAAGAGCTGGAACGTGACGGGCATATCGGCCTTCGGCGGATGACCGGCGTGGATGTGCCAGACCGGATTGCCGAGCTGTTGCCGCGCGTCCTGGCGCGGAAAACCTTCGAGGAACCGCTGGTAGTCGTCGACATCGCGCTCGATCACGTCGAAGTAGAGCCGCTTGGCCGCTTTCGGTTCGCGATACATGAACAGCGACAGCGACTCCGGCGACGCATAGCGCAGCCATTCGTCGATGGTCAGCCCGTTGCCCTTCGACTTCGAAATCTTCTGGCCCTTCTCATCCAGGAAAAGTTCGTAGTTGAAGCCCTCGGGCGGCGTGCCGTCGAGCGCCGCGCAGATTTTTCCGGAGAGCTTCACCGAATCGATCAGGTCCTTGCCGGCCATTTCATAATCGACGCCGAGCGCATACCAGCGCATCGCCCAGTCCGGCTTCCATTGCAGCTTGCAATGGCCGCCGGTGACCGGAAGCGTGACGCGCTCCTTCGTTTCGGGATCGTCATAGGAGACCGTGCCGGCCTTGACATCATGGGCCACGATCGGCACCTGCAGCACCACGCCGGTTCGCGGGCAGATCGGCAAAAACGGCGAATAGCTGGCCGCGCGTTCCTCGCGAAGCGACGGCAGCATGATCGCCATCACCTTCTCGATCCGCTCCAGCATCCTCAACAGCGTCGCATCGAATTTTCCTGAGGTGTAATAATCGGTCGAGCTGGCGAATTCATAGTCGAAGCCGAAGGTGTCGAGGAACGCGCGCAGCCGCGCATTGTTATGCGCGCCAAAACTGGAATGCGTGCCGAAGGGATCCGGCACCTTCGTGAGCGGCTTGCCGAGATTTGCTTCGAGCAGTTCCTTGTTCGGCACGTTGTCTGGCACCTTGCGCAGACCGTCCATGTCGTCGGAGAACGCCAGCAGGCGCGTCTTGATCTTGTCCTCGGTCAGCACGCGAAAGGCGTAACGCACCATGGTGGTGCGTGCGACCTCGCCGAAGGTGCCGATATGCGGCAGACCCGACGGACCGTAGCCGGTCTCGAACAGCACCTCTTCCTTCGGCTTCTTTTTCAGCCGCGTCACAATCGCTTTCGCCTGCTCGAACGGCCAGGCGTTGGATTGTTCGGCAAGCGCCCGCAGGTCGCTTGGGGTGGTTGTGAGGTCGATGACGGACATTTTTAGTGAAGTTCTCCGAGAAGCATTCAAGCAATCATTATAGCTGTCATTCCGGGGCGATGCGCAGCATCGAGCTATGGTGTGCAGTTGCACACCAGAGAATCTCGAGATTCCGGGTCTGGTCCTACGGACCATCCCGGAATGACGGAGTCAAATATCTAAAACGGACTCACGGAAAAATAGCGCAGCCACAGATCGGTATAGCGGCCTTTTTCCCAGAGCCGGAACAGCGCCCAGTTCAGGGATTGCCGCAGCAGATCGTTACCCTTGCGCACGGCAATTCCGATGCCTTCGCCGAAATAGCGGCTCTCGACAAAAGGCCCACCCGAGAACGCGCAGCAATCGCCAGAGTCCGTGCCGTTGATCCAGAACGCGAGCGCGATCGCATCGCCAAAAATGAAATCGACCTCGCCACGCCGCAAGCCCGCCCGCAACGCCTCGTCGTTCGGATAGGGGTGCAACTCCGCATCCGTGAACATGGCTTTCAGATAGGCCTCATGCGAGGTGCCCGCGATGGCGCCGACCTTGCGGCCCTCGATAAATTCGGGACGCACTTCGCGCATCACCGAATCCCGCCGCGACACGAATCGCGCCGGCGCCCGATAATAGGGGTCGCTGAAATCCAGCTTGGCCCGCAATTGCGGCGTCACCGCCAGCGACGCAATGATGGCGTCGCCCCGGTTGCTCGAAATCGCATCGAGCAAGGTCTCGAAGCGCCGCATCTGGACGGTGCAGGTGACCTTGATCTCGTCGCAGATCATCCGCGCCAGATCGACATTGAAGCCTGCGGGATTGCCGTCGGGGCCGGTGAAATTGAAGGGCGGATAATCGGTCTCGGTCAAAAACCGGATCACGGCGAGACGCGACAAATCCGGCCGGTCCGGCCGCCGCCGCGGGTCCCAGAAGCCGGGCACCGCCTGGGGGCCGGCCTCTGTGACCGGCTTCGGAGCGGATGGATTGGGCGCGGCTGGACCCGGTGAAGGCGGGCTCGGTGCGGGTGGAACCGGCGCCACCTGGGTGGGCGCGGCTTGACCTGACGGGGGCGGTTTCGTGCTCTGGGCCTCGGCGAAACCGCCTGCGAGTGTCAGCACAAAAGCCGGGAAAAGCAACGCGAGCCGGAAGGCCGACGCCGCCCGTATCCGTAGCCTCTGTCCGGTAAAGCTGGTCTCGCTCAGGGGCATCGCTCGCCGATTTGTTCAAATTCGGAGGCCTTATAGACCGTCCGGCGGGCCGATACTAACCCCGCGGCGATACCTTCGCTCAAAGATACCTGCGCTCAGAGATAACGCTTGAGGTCGACGGCCGCTTCCTCAGGCTTTCGGTTGAGGTTGAACGGCGAGACGAACTTGCCGTCGCGGTCCATCAGATAGATCAGCGCGGTGTGATCCATGGTGTAGTCACCGTCCTTTAACGGGACTTTCTTGGCATAGACGCGGTATTCGGAAAGCACTTTCGCGATCTCCGCGGGCGAGCCGGTGAGACCTTTCAGGCGCGGATCAAAGCTCGACAAATACTCCTTCATCGCCGCCTGGGTGTCGCGTTCGGGGTCGACCGAAATGTAATAGGTGTTAACGCGATCGGCGTCCTTGCCCATGGCCTTCAGCACTTCAGACATCTCGAACAGCGTCGTCGGGCAGACGTCGGGACAATGGGTAAAGCCGAAGAAGACCAGCGAGGGATGGCCCTGCATGGACTTCTCGGTCACGGTCTGGCCGGCCTGGTCCGTCAACTGGAACGGCCCCCCGATCGCGGCAGGCGCCGTGACATGGCGCAAACCCCCCATCACCCACAGCATCAGGACAAGCCCGACCACCAGGCTTCCGGCGAACGCTCCAATAACGACCAGCGGGCGGGTGGTCCGATCCATCATCCAAATCCCTGTTCTAGAAACACGCGGCGAAGCCGGAAGCGATCATCTCAAAGAAGACCGTGGTTCCGTAATGCAGCCACAACACGGCCGCGGCGAGCAGAAGTACGGCTGCGAGGCCCGCCCCGCCCACCACGACGGCGCGCCCCAGCCGACTGGCCGGCTCGAAGGCTCGCTCCGAAGCTCTCGGGGTGGAAAGGGGAAGCGCCATTTAGGACCGGTCTATCTGCGCGAAGAGCCCACCCGGCAATGTGCCGTTTCAGGCTACCATCGTTCAAATAAGGCCTGCCGAGGGCCCCGGCAAGCACCGGCGCCGCGGCCTAAATCACGTCATGCTGATCCAGACTTGGGAATATCCAGACTTGGGAATAATAATGGCGGTTAATGCGCCGCCTGGGCGCGGGCGTCGAGGAAGCACGAGTGGTACATGCTCGTCAGTTCCTTGCCGCGCAGATAGATCATGCGCGCGGTCAATCCACCACGCTGGTTGATCCACTTCTTCACCGGCGGGGGATACATCGAATAGAGCATGTGGGTGGCTTCGGGATTGGTGATGGCATGGCCGTCATCGTCCATGTCCCAGGCCGCGTGGAAGCCGAGCGCCGCGTGAGAGGTCACGCAAATCTTGTCGTGGGGGATGGCGCCGAGCACGATGGTGCAGGCCGAGGCGCAGAGGCCGTCGATGATCACCATCTCACCGGAGGTGCGTACTTCCTGATACTTGTCCACGTAGGTGCCGATCCGGCCGCCGCGGTCTTCGCCGATACGGACCACCGCATGGCTTGACCCCATGCTCGCCAGCAAAACAACCGCAGCGAGCAGCCCCATCATGAACTTCATTGTCCAGCCCCGGTTCGAACCCTGCCGGACCTGAATCCGACGACGGTGTGTGATGCGTAAGACAGCGTGTTTCGAGTTGCCTATTTTGTCCAGATGGGGGCGGTGTTTCAAATTAAATTCACATGGAGTGTTGCCGGCGCGCTGCACCCTGCCCGTTCATATCCCAAACAAGGCTTTCTGATGATGTGGTCGGCCAGCGGCCGATTTTGGACCGCCTGCCTTTCGGTTGACCATCCGGGGAGTTGCGGGCTTCATTGACTTTAAACAACAGGGGGAAGCGCGATGGCAGGCGATGCTGACGTCATCGTGGTGGGCGCAGGGCTCGCCGGTCTTGTCGCCGCGACCGAGATCGCGGAGGCCGGAAAACGCGTCATCGTCGTCGATCAGGAAGGCGAACAAAGCCTTGGCGGGCAAGCGTTCTGGTCGTTCGGCGGGCTGTTTCTGATCGATTCTCCCGAGCAGCGCCGGCTTGGCATCAAGGACAGTTTTGAGCTGGCACACCAGGACTGGATGGGCACGGCCGGCTTCGACCGCGAGGAAGATCTCTGGCCGCGGCGCTGGGCGGAAGCCTATCTCGCCTTCGCCGCCGGCGAGAAACGAAGCTGGCTGCGGGCGATGGGTCACCGTATTTTTCCGGTGGTCGGCTGGGCCGAACGCGGCGGCTATGACGCCATGGGCCACGGCAATTCCGTACCGAGGTTCCATGTCACCTGGGGCACCGGCCCCGGCATCGTCGAGCCGTTCGCGCGCCGCGCCAGCGAGTTAGAAAAATCAGGACGGCTGACGTTCAAATTCCGCCACCGCGTCGATGCGCTGAGCATCACCAACGGCACGGTCGGCGGCATTTCCGGCGTGATCCTCGCGCCTGATCCGGTCGAGCGCGGCCAAAGCAGCTCACGCAAGGTCATCGGCGATTTCACGCTGCGCGCGCAGTCCGTCATCGTCGCCTCCGGAGGCATCGGCGGCAACCACGACCTGGTGCGGCAGAACTGGCCGACACGCCTCGGGAAAGCACCTGCCAACATGATCTCCGGCGTGCCCGAGCATGTCGACGGAAGGATGATCGGGATTACGGAGGCCGCCGGCGCGCGGCTGATCAACCGCGACCGCATGTGGCATTACGTCGAGGGCATCCGGAACTGGTCGCCGATCTGGCCACGCCACGGCATTCGCATTTTGCCGGGCCCGTCCTCGATGTGGTTCGACGCATCAGGCAAGCGGTTGCCGTCGCCGCTGTTTCCCGGCTCCGACACGCTCGGCCAACTGGAATACATCCTCTCCACCGGCCACGATTATTCGTGGTTCATCTTGACCCAGAGCATCATCAAAAAAGAGTTTGCGCTCTCGGGCTCCGAACAAAACCCGGACCTCACGGGAAAAAGCTGGCTGATGACCGCGCGCAGAGCCATCAACAAGGGCGCGCCCGCGCCGGTTGAGGCTTTCAAGGCGCACGGCGCGGACTTCATCGTGCGCGACAACCTCGCCGATCTCATCACGGCGATGAATGCGCTCACCGGCAACGATCTGCTCAAGTGTGAGGCCGTCAAGACCCAGATCGAGGCGCGCGACCGTGAGATCGAAAACGCCTATGCCAAGGACACGCAGGTCATCAACATCCACAATGCGCGCCGCTATATCGGCGACCGCTTGATCCGCACCGCAGCCCCACACCGGATTCTGGATCCCGCGCACGGCCCGCTGATCGCGGTGAAGCTCAACATCCTGACCCGCAAGACGCTTGGCGGTTTTGAGACCGATCTTGATTCCCGCGTGTTCGGCGAGGGCGGCAAGATCATGCCCGGCCTCTATGCCGCCGGCGAAGCGGCAGGCTTTGGCGGCGGTGGCATGCACGGCTACCGCGCGCTGGAAGGGACATTTCTCGGCGGCTGCCTGTTCTCGGGCCGCAATGCCGGGCGCGCGGCGACGAAGGCTGTTCTGTAGAAGGCTGTCTTGTGAAAACCGGAGCCATGCACGGCAGGCAGTAGCGATTTATGCGCTGGCAGGCTAAGTGGCAGCATCATCCACGGGAGATCAAAAAATGACCATTCAACGTTTCGATACCGGACCGCGCATGAGCCAGGTCGTCGTCCACGGCGACACCGTCTACCTCGCCGGCATCGTGGCCAACACCACCGCCGGAGAAAGCGTGACCAAGCAGACGCAGGAAATTCTCTCCATCGTCGACGGCCACCTGAAGAAAGCCGGGACCGACAAATCGAAGCTCCTGACCACGACGATCTACATCACCGACATGAAGACGTTTCCCGAGATGAACGCGGCATGGGACGCCTGGGTCTCACCGGGCAACACGCCGGCGCGCGCCACCGTCGAGGTTCAACTCGCCGCGCCGAAATATAACGTCGAGATCATGGTGACGGCGGCGAAGTAGCCGCGAGGAAGCTGAGCCTCTTCTCCCTCCCCGCAAGGGCGAGGGAGAAGAGTCTCATACGCTGAACCCGCTTCAGGTCAGGTCGAACCACCCGCGCCAAGCCGGCTCGCGCCGATGATGCGGCCATCGGGGGCCTCCAGCACGACCGCGACGTCCTGACCTTCCGGGAAACGCTCGTTGAGGCGTAGTGCCGCGCCCGACCACTGACCAATGGGGCGGATCGAGCGGACGACATTGGCTTCGGTCAGGGTCGCGCCACTGTTTTCGCCGCGGCCAATCGCGGTGGTGTGCTCGTGATCGAAACCGATCAGCAATACTCTGCCGCTACCCGAACCAGCGCCGACCTCGATCGATACCTGCTCGCCGTTCTTCATCACGCTGACCGCAGCCGCGGTGGATCCGTTGCGTTTGGCGTTCTCGATCGCAGGCCCCACCGCGCCGCGATCGGAGCCGACCGCGCTGGCTGAGCCATCGACGACGATTTCCGGCGTGTAGGATCCGTCGCCAAAGCGACGGCCATACACGCTTTGCCGGTCGGTCGCGGCTGCAAGCGAGAACGGGTCTTTCCAGCCGAGACGATCCCAATAGGTGACGTGGAACGCGAGCGCGAGCACGTCACGCCGCTGCCTGACCATTTCGTTCAGGTAGGCATTGGCCGGCGGACAGGACGAGCAACCCTGCGAGGTGAAGAGTTCGACGACGACGGGCCGCTCAGTGGCGTTCGCCATCACCGGCGACAGGCTGGCGATCAATCCGAGCGATAAAACAAGGCGCGAGAACATGGTGATCCTCCTTGGGTCGGTTCATTCACACTTCGCAGGGAGGACGAGGATTGTTACGCGCCGCCGTTTTCACGATGACGAAATGAACGCGCGGATGCCGGTGCGTTTCTCAATCCGCCGCTGACGGGCCAAAGCCCTCTTGAGTACTGGAACACGGCCCGGCGTCCCGCTAAATCGCGCCGGCTCTCGCACGACATCGCCGGCGAGAGCGGGCTGAATGTGAAGCCGGGCTGAGGTTGGATTTAAGGGTTGCCGGGCCGTTGGCCCATGCACGCCGAAATTTTGCGAGAGCTTGGAGCGGGCGAAGGGAATCGAACCCTCGTATGCAGCTTGGGAAGCTGCCGTTCTACCATTGAACTACGCCCGCAACATATGGAAGATCAAGCACTTAGAAGCCGGACTTCTCGAATTTAGCTGACACTCGCTCGACGACGTGCCACAAGCGGTGCGCGCC
>JBEKZZ010000099.1:0-9976 GCA_049509335.1 Bradyrhizobium sp.
GTCGGCAAATTCGGTGTTGCCGCCCTTGGGATTCACCACCCGCGCCGAGAGCAGCGAGAACTTGGCCGGGATTGGACGAAATGAACTGTCGGAATGCCAGAGGCAGTTGCCGAGATTGAACAGGTGGGTGCGGTGGTCGCGCGGCAGCGGCTTGCCGTCCTTGCCGAGATTGGAGACGTCGTTGAGGCCGGAGGTGAGGCGGTAATCCTCCCGCTTGGTGACGGTGCCGCCGCGGGCGCTCTCGCGCTCGCCGAAATTGCGGGCGAAAGCCAGTTGCTGTTCGTCCGTGATGTCCTGGTCGCGGAACAGCAGCACGGCGTATTTGTCCATGCCGGCTTCGATGTCTCTTGCCTCTTCAGCCGTGAGCGGCTTTCGCAAATCGACGTCAGAGACCTCGCCGAAAAAATGCGGATGAAGTTGGCGGATCGTCACGGCCATGGCGTGCCTCCCTGACTGGCAAGCGGTTTCTCCGCTGTCTTTTCAGCCAAAGGCTACTACCGGTCCGCACGGAGTCAACGGATTGAGGAGCGCGTTGATCGCAAGCTCGGTATTCAGACGCGTCGGATTTATTGCGCGATATTACCCGGCGGCACCGACGCCGACCGTCCGACGTTGGCCGGCGGCCGCGGTACGTTGTTGGGGCCGGGGGCGGTGCGGGGTGGCGGCTGGATTTGTCGCGGCGGAGGCGGTGGAGACGGAGCACCAAAGCCGAACAAGTTCCGGAACGCGGGCGGGGCCGCCTGAGGTGGCGGCGGGCCGGGCTGAGCAGTAGCGGGCCGCTTCGGCTTCGGCGGTGTCGCCGCGGCCGGCGTTCCATCAGGAGAAACCAAAGCTACCGGCGTGTCGCCTCTCGCCTGCTCGCGTCCGATTTCCCGGCGCGGCCAGGCAAAATCGTCGGCGCGCCCGGCCGGCGGCGTCAGCGGTTCGCCCTTCACCAGGGTACGTGCCACGAGCGCATCGACCGCGGCGGGACGCGATCCCGGACCCCCGAGCAACTGATCGGTGCCGACGGAGGATGCCACCAGCGGCACGATCGGCCCGGCCAGTGGCCGCGGCGCCGGCTGACCGGGCTGCGCATTGGCGTCGGGTGTTGCAGGCTCGCTCGGCAAGGTGATCGGCGCGGAGCGGGAAGCCAGCAGGCGCGTGATTTCGCGCTCGACATAGTGCGCAAGCTTGCGCGCGCCGGGCTTGGTGAAATAAACGCCGTCATAGGAACGCAGGCGGCGGATCTGACCTTCGAAGTCGGGTCCCTGTTGCAGGAAGCGTCCGGCTTCATCGACGAATCCGTCCCAGACGTCGACATAGGTGATGCCGGCCTTGGCGGAGGCCTCGCGATAAAGCGAATCCAGGAACAGCGCGTCCTGGGTCGACTTGTCGCCACGGATGGCCGGCAAGCCAACCCACACGACCGGCACGCCCTTTGACTTCAGGATGCCGATCATCTCGTCGATTTTCTTGTTGTAGAGTTCGACCCAGCGATCATCGTGGAATTCGACCAAGCCGTTCGGTATGCGTCGGCCTTTCTCAGGCGACATGACCTGCGGAATTTCGCCGTTGTCGGCGTCCTCAGGCGGCAGCTCGGCGTCGAGCATCTTTTCGTCGGGCTTGCCGCTCTCGGTTGCCTCGTCACCTTTCGCATCGCCCGGCTTGCCGCGGGCGTCCTTCTTGTCGCTCTTTTTGTCGCCCGTCTTCGTGTCACCCGTCTTGGTGTCGGATTTTTCAGGCTCGCGCAGCGAGACGCGGTCGTTAAGGCCGAGCATGACGACGATGACATCGGGTTTCTCGGCGGCAAGGATGGTCTTCGCAGCCGCCGCCCAGTCGGCTGGATCGCCCTTGGGCTGATAATGGATCAGGCCGGAGACGGTCTTATGCCGCCGGAGCACTCCCATGTCGGGCTGCTCGCTGTAAGCATCCTCAAGGCCATAGGCGAGCCAGTCGGCCATGGCGTCGCCCAACACCAGCACGTTGTGTTCGGCCAATACCGCGTCGCGCTTTTCCGGCGGTGGGGCCTTGGAATAGTTCTCGATCGCGCGCTTGGGTGCCTGTTGCTGGAACGGTGCGAACAGATCGCCGCCGAACCAGCCGCCCGGTCCCCGTTGCTGGCCCGGTTGAGGCTGCGGTCGCGGTGGGCCGCCGAAATTGAAAAACTGCGCGGAAGCCGGTGCCGTAATGGCAACCAGCAACATCACGACGACCGCCAGCGCGGTCATCGGACCGGCTTCGGTGAACAGCCTCAAAAAGGGTCTTTTCTCCGGCATTCGATCAGGTCGCCACGGATCGTTCGGTCGCTAGCGGTCCGATTCTAACAGTCGCACCCCTTCTCGGCAGTCACTTTTTGCGACTGTTAGAATCAAAGCACCACCAGCAAATATAGGTTTGCTAGTGCCCATGGCTTTCGGAAGTTCGCGTGAGTGGGTGCCGCAATGGAGCACGAACTTCGGAAAGTGGACACTCAAGATACTAACAAAATCAGGCCGCAAACGGGCAGCTTTTCCGCCTCACCGGACGATTCCATCACATGCTACCGTTAACGGTCAAAGGCAAGCTCGTAGGGCGCGATCTGGCTCACAGGGAACCGGCTTTCCCGTCGCAGTCTGGCGAAACGGCCAAAAGAGAGCCGAATCAGTGCCCGCGGAGCCGGTCGAGCATTTCGGAAGAGGCAAAGCCGTCCGCCGGCGCCCCGACCGAGGCCTGAAAGCCGCGCAGCGCTTCCCGGGTCTCGCCGCCGAACTGACCGTCGGGCGTGCCGCGATAGAATCCCCGTTGCGCCAGCAGTTGTTGCAGTTCCAGCCGCTCCGTGCGCGACAACTCGCGTTCCTGCCGCGGCCAAGCCTGCACGAAAGCCGGTCCGCCGCGCAGGCGATCGGCGAAATGGCCGATCGCGAGCGCATAGGCTTCCGCAGGATTGTATTTCATGATCACGCGGAAATTCTGGAGCATGAGAAAGCCGGGCCCCTCGGCCCCTGCCGGCGCCAGCAGATAGGCCTTTTCGCTCGTCGCCGGAAACGGCTGGCCGTTGGCGCGCGTGAGTCCCAAATGCTCCCACTGCACGAACGTCATGACCTTGGCGCGGTCCGCCAGCATGTAGTTGAAGTCCTTCGGCACCGCGACCTCGTAGCCCCAACTCTCGCCGGTCTGCCAGCCGTCCTTTTTCAGGTTGTTGGCGGTTGACGCAATCAGATCGGCGGGGTCATCGACGACGTTGCGGCGGCCGTCGCCATCGGCATCGACCGCATAGCGCTTGAACGCGGTCGGCATGAACTGGGTCGGCCCGAAAGCGCCCGCCCACGAGCCGCGCATCTGTTCAGGGCTCAGATCGCCGTGGTGGAGGATTTCCAGCGCCGAGAGAAACTCATCGCGGAAATATTTCTGGCGGCGGCCGATGCAGGCCAGTGTTGCGGTCGATTGCATAACGTTGCGATCGCCCATTTGCGTCGAATAGTTCGATTCGATGCCCCAGATCGCCGCGATGATATAGCGATCGACGCCGTAGGCTTTCTCGGTCGCATCGAATTGCAGCTTGTACTTGGCGAGGATCTCGCGGCCTTTGGCCAGTCTGACATCGTTGACCAGGATGTCGAGATAATCCCAGATCGACTTGGTGAATTCCGGCTGCGAATCGAGCAGATCCATGATCCGCAGATCGGGCGTGAGGCCGGCGGTGAAACGCTGAAAGCTCTCCTGAGAGATGTTGCGCCGTGCGGCATCCGGCCACATGCCTGCGACACAGCTGTCGAAATTCGCCGCCGCCTCGCGGATGGCGCTCGCCGTCATCAAGGGATGGCCGGAGGCGCCGTCCTCCCCGCTCCACGGTTGTGGACCGCCGGTCGAAGCCGGCTGGGTTGGAGGCACGGAGCCGGTCGGATCCGCTTTCGATTTGCCGCCAAAAATGTTGCCGAGAAAGTCGAGTGGGCCACTGGCCGACTGGGCCGGCGCCGGGGCCGACCAAAGGAGCGCCAAAGCGAGAGCGACAGCGCCCGTTCGCCTGATAGGCCGTTCCGCAAGCCGCGTCATCGTTCACCCGTAAAATCCGCCCAAAGGCCCTCCTTCAGGAGGCCTAAATGTCGTTTCCAACAGCTTAACAAAGGCGCCCTTTTGGCGTTAGGGATTTGCTGAAAAACAGTCGCCCAGTTGGAACTGTGCGCCCATTTGACCCTTTGTTCCCCGTTGCAAACCCGCTACCAAATATCGTTTTCAATCGATCTTCTGCAAGGCAGTGCCACCCCATGAAAATCCGCAAAGCCGTCTTCCCGGTCGCCGGTCTCGGCACCCGTGTGCTGCCCGCCACCAAGGCGATGCCGAAGGAGATGCTGACTATCGTCGACAAGCCGTTGATCCAGTACGTGGTCGACGAAGCCAAGGAAGCCGGCATCGAGCATTTCATCTTTGTCACCGGCCGCAACAAGGGCGTGATCGAGGATCATTTCGACCGCATGTACGAACTTGACGCGACGCTGGCTTCGCGCGGCAAGAAGGCGGAGATGGATATTCTTGCGCGTGACCAGCCGGCGGCCGGCGCCATGAGTTTCACGCGCCAGCAGGCGCCGCTCGGGCTTGGCCATGCGGTGTGGTGCGCGCGGGACATTGTCGGCGACGAGCCGTTCGCCGTCGTGTTGCCGGATGAACTGGTGCTCCATACGCCCGGATGTCTGGCGCAGATGATCGAGGCGGCCAGCAAGCTGGGGGAGAAGTCCAACCTGATTGCGGTGGAAGCGGTCCCCGACGAACTCACCCACCAATACGGCATTTGCGGCGTCGGCAAGCGCCACGGCAAGATGTTCGAGGTGGATGGAATGGTCGAAAAGCCGCCGAAAGGCACCGCGCCATCGAACCTCTCGATCACCGGGCGCTATGTCCTTCAGCCGGAGATATTCAAGATACTGGAGACCCAGGAGCGCGGCGCCGGCGGTGAGATCCAGCTCACCGATGCGATGATCGGACTTGCGAAAACCCAGAAGTTCTACGGCGTTGAATTCGACGGCGAGCGGCACGACTGCGGCTCAAAGCCCGGATTTCTGCGCGCCAATATCGCCTTCGGCCTGGCGCGTGCCGAATTGCGCGATGGTCTGCGGGCGGAGATGAAGAAGTATCTGGGGAAGTGACGTTTAGAACGGTCGTTCAAGCGGCCAGCGACAGTTTCGGATTGTTGGCAAGCACGGTGCAATTGCGGCCATTGGCCTTCGCCGCGTAGAGCGCCCTGTCGGCTGCATGGACCATGGCGGTCCATTCGGAATTGGTGTCCGGCATGAAGCTCGCAACGCCGATGCTGACGGTGGTGATCGCCATTTCGCCGCACCATTGCGAGACCTTCAGGCGGATCGTTTCAGCCACCGCGAACGCTTGCGCCGGTAACAGGTCGGGCAGCAGCACGGCGAATTCCTCGCCGCCGTAGCGGGCGGCGCAGTCGCCGGCCCGTTGCACCGAATCCGAAATACAGATCGCAATCCCGATCAGAACCTCGTCGCCAGCCTGATGCCCGAAGGTGTCGTTGAAGGTCTTGAAGTGGTCGGCGTCGATCATCAAGAGCGCCAATGGCCGTTTCTGCCGCGCCGCGCGCCGCCATTCCGCCTCGATGGAGGCGTCGAACTTGCGGCGGTTGCGCAAGCCGGTGAGGGCATCGGTGGTGGCCAGTTCCTCGAGCTTCTCTTCGGCTTCGGCACGGCGGGTGATTTCGCGCCCCAGAAACAGCGAACCGCCAAGCACGAAAACGGCCAGCGCCGCCATGATCGCGCCGATCCGGGTCGCTTCGATACGCCAAAGACTATAGATATCGGCCCACGGCTTGCCAACCAGAACGACCAGCGGCCTCGTTCCGTCGCGCCAGACAAAGAGCCGCGGCACATGACTAGCGGAGCCGGAACCGGAAAAAGAACCGCTCGGTTCGGAGAGCGCCCGCTTGACTCCGGGCAAATCGCGCAGGTTCTTGCCGATGAGGTCGAGATCGAACGGCGTCCGCATGATCACCGTACCGTCGCGCCGGAACACGGTGATGATATCGTTGGCGCCAAGATGCAGCCGGCCGAGCAGGCCGTGAAAATAGGAAAAGCGGATCGAGCCCGCGACCACACCGAGAAAACGGCCGTCTTCACCCGTAATCCGGCGGCTGAGCACGATGGCGTATGCGCCGTGATGCAGCATCGGACGGCTGATGAACAGGCCCGCGCCGGGTTGCTCCTGATGAATCTTGAAATATTCCTCACCGCTGTGATCTTCCGGCAGCGGATCGAGCGTCGAGGCGTCGATGATCAATTTGCCTGTGGAATCGAATACCTGAATCGCGCCAAAATGTTCGGCAGTCGCGGCACGATCGAACAGGATCAGTTGCCGAAGCGGCTTGCTGGCCTCGTTGATCTCCGGCGATATCATATTGATTGCCACCGCCCGCAGCGACAGATCATAAATCTCGAGGTTGCGTCCGATGTCGGAATCGACGCCGGAAGCGAGATTTTCGAGCGTCTGGCGCGCCAGCTCTTCTTCGCTGTGGCGCATGTCGAGCATGACGCTGGTGCAGATTGCCGAGAAGCCCAGAACCGTGACAATGGAAGAGACGATCAGCAACTTTGCCGATAGCCTCCAGGGCCGGCTGGCCGTATCTTTGCGCCGTCCAAATCCCATTGTTTCGCTCCGAACGAATGGGATGCGCCCGGAATGGTTGCCGTCGGCTTAAATGGGTTCCATGCCAAACTTAATGAGTTAACGTTTCGTTTCCGAACTTCTCCAATCGAGGCTGTTGTGAAGCAATACGACGCGCTGCGTGATTATCTGAAGCAACAGAAGCAGACGGAGTTCGTGCTGAGCTTCGAACAGATCGAGGAGATCATCGAGGCTGCGCTGCCGCGCGCGGCGCACCGCGCGTCGTGGTGGGAGACCTTGCGCAGCCCGCAGGAAAGGATGCCGCAGCGTGAAGCCTGCATCGAGGCCGGCTATATCGCGACCAGGCTTCCGGACGGCAGGTGCGTGCGGTTCACGAAAATTTCCAATCGTCGTCCCGGCGTACGCCGGGCCCAATAACCACCGGGATCAGCTCGCGGCCTCGAGCCTGACTTCGGTCAATAGCCGCATCGCCGCGTCGGCATCCATCGGCTCGCCGAAGGCAAAGCCCTGCGCATATTCGCAGCCGAGTTGGTAAAGCTCGACCGCGTCGGAATCGGTCTCTGCGCCCTCGGCGACCACATCCATGCCGAGGTCGTGGGCCAACGCGATAATCGACTTGAGGATCACCGGGCGTGTGCCGCGGCTCGTGGTGCGCACAAAGGACTGGTCGATCTTGATGGTGTCGAACGGGAAGCGTTGCAGGTAGGCCAGCGACGAATAGCCGGTGCCGAAATCATCCAGCGACAGGCCCGTGCCGAGTTCGCGGATACGCGTCAGCATCTGGGCGGCGTGCTCCGGATTTTCCATCACCAGCGATTCGGTCAATTCGAGCTTGAGCGTGCCGCGCGCCACCGAGGAGCGTGACAGCACGGTGCGGATGTCGTGGATCAGATCGTGTCTCAGCAGTTGCCGCGAGGAGACGTTGACGCTGGCAAAGATCGGCTCGCGCGAGCGCATCGCCCGCTGCCAGATCGCCAATTGCCTGGCTGTCTGGTCGAGCACGAAAGTACCGAGGTCGACGATGAGGCCGATCTCCTCGGCGATGGAGATGAACTCGACCGGCGACATCCGCCCGAGCTTGGGATGGTCCCAGCGCGCGAGCGCTTCGAAACCGGCAATCGAGCGATCTTCCAGGCGCACGATCGGTTGATAGAGGATCGTGATCTCCTCGCGCTCGATCGCACGGCGCAACTCACTCTCCAGCGTCAGCCGGTCGGTCTTTCGCGCGCGCATCGCGGGCTTGTAGACGTCGATGCGGTCGCCGCCGATGCGCTTTGAATGGTACATCGCAAGCTCGGCGTCCTTGATGATCTCGTCGGTGAGTTGCACTTGCGGATCGGAGAGCGCAAGCCCGATGGAGGCGGTCAGGAAAATCTCGCGGTCGTTGAAGGCGATCGGGGCACGGATGGTCTTGCGGATGGTTTCGGCAAACGCGGTGATACGCGCGGGGTCCTGTTCGGACATCAGGATCAAGCCGAACTGGTCGCCGGCGAGCCGCGCCAGTGTATCCTGCGGCTTGAGGATGCGGGTCAGGCGGCGAGCCAATGTCAGCAGGATGGAATCGCCGACCGCGATGCCAACGGAATCGTTGACCTGCTTGAAGCGGTCGAGATCGATCACCATCAGCGTCGGCCGCAGGTTGGGCATGCTTTTGGCGAAGTTGGCCACCGCGTTGAGGCGGTCCATGAACAGCTTGCGGTTCGGCAGCCCCGTGAGATTGTCGTGAACCGAATCATGGAGCATCCGCTCTTCGGCGTTCTTGGCCTCGGTGACATCGGTCAGCGTGCCGATCACGCGGGAGACTTCGCCGTCGGAGCCGACGACGGGACGGGCTTTCAATGCGAACCACATGAAGTGCCCATCCGGCGTGCGCAGGCGGAAATCCTGCACCAGGCGCCCGCGACGCTGGTCGAGCACGCTGTCGAGCGACGCACGGAAACGATCCTGGTCAAGCGGATGCAACACTTCGAGCCATTTGGCGGCCGGCCCTTCCAGCGTGCCGCGCTTGAGACCGAGCAGGGATTCGGTCTCGGGGCTGGTGAAGACCTTGTCGGCCGAGACGTCCCAGTCCCAGATCAGGTCGCCTGATCCAGCCAGCGCCAATGCGCGCCGCTCGACATCGGACACGATGCCGGTCGTGGCGCCGCCGCCGGCAAACGCGTGCTGCATCACGGTGAAGCCGATCAGCATCACGATCAGAACCAGGCCGCCGAGCAGTGCCGGACCGACGATGTCGTTGGTGACGCTGCCCGCGACCGTCATGCCGGCGGCAATCACCCAGACCACCAGCAGGAACCAGGTCGGGATCAGGAGCACCGCGCGATCGAAGCCGTGCGTGGAGAGATAGACGATCAGCGCAAATCCGGCGAAAGCGATCAGAACCAGCGACATCCGCGCGATGCCGGAAGCCACGGCCGGATCGAACAGAGCGAGCGCGACCAGCGAGCCCAGAAACACCAGCCAGCCGACGGTGATGTGGGAGTAGCGCACATGCCAGCGGGAAAGATTGAGATAGGCGAACAGGAACACCAGCAGCGTCGCCGCCAGGATCGCCTCTCCGCCGGCGCGCCAGACCCGCTCGGCGTTGTTCGACATGTCGAGCACCTTGCCCCAGAAGCCGAAGTCGACGCCGATATAGACCAGGACCGCCCAGGCGAGCGCGGCCGCGGCCGGAAACATGATGCTGCCCTTGACCACGAACAGAATGGTGAGCACCAGCGCCAGCAATCCGGAGATGCCGATCACGATGCCCTGGTAAAGGGTGAAGGAGTTGACCTTGTCCTTGTAGGCGTCGGGCTCCCACAGATAGAGCTGCGGTAGCTTGTCGGTGCGCAACTCCATGACATAGGTAACGACCGAACCGGGATCGAGCGTGATGCGGAAGATGTCGGCGGTGGCGCTCTCCTGGCGCTCGGGCCGGTCGCCGGTCGAGGGCGTGATGGTTGCGATGCGCGACAGTCCGAGATCGGGCCACAGCAAACCTGACGACACGATGCGGTAGTGAGGCGCCACGATGAGACGATCAAGCTGGTCGTCGGTGTTGTTGGTGAGCGCGAACACCACCCAGTACTGGCCGCCTTCGCGGGCGCGGACTTCGATGCGGCGGACGATACCGTCGGGGCCGGGCGCCGTGGAAACCTGGATACGATCCGTGTCGCTGTGCTGATGCTCCAGCACCGCCGTCAGGTCGATCGCAGACACGTCACCGCGAACGCTGACAGCATCAATAGCCATCGCCGGCGTGGCCGCAAAAATCATGAGGCCCAACGCGAGCAGCGTAAGGCACCTGATCAGGCGCAATGTCGATTCTCCGCGGTCAACACATCTCGCGGGCGTCAACCGCCGCCCGGCATGTCGGATAGATGACACGAATGCGAAGGAA